>JAQGHR010000065.1 GCA_028291545.1 Planctomycetota bacterium
ATGACCGGATCACGGCCTCTCGGGCCAGGCTAACCTGCGGGCAGGGAGCACCAAGGAGAGTACGGCCACCGACCCACGCCACGGTCCAGGCTACGCCGCGCCGAGCGGCGGGGCAAGACGCACCCGATCCTCGTTCACGCCGCCCCGGGAGCGGACGAAGGCCGCAGGATGGTTAACCTTGCGCTGCAGCGGACCCCGCACCGCCGCGGCACTTCCCGTGGTATCATGCGTATCTCGGCGGTGCGGGTCCGCTGAGCTTTTGCGTTAGGCGGCGGACATGAAGGCACCCACCCATACCGTTACCCTGTCGCCGCCGCTGCGCCGCCTGCTCCACGACCACCAGATCTTCTGCTCCGCGGACTGCTGCCGAGAGCGGGCCTTCGAGATCACCGAGGGCTCGATCTCGCGCTGGCTGGACTCCGAGCGCACCGACCGCACGGCGGAGCTCGCCGCGGAGATCCACCGCGTCGCCTCCGACGTACAAGGAGCCTCTGGGTGCGTCTACCTGGCGGTGCCCGGCCTCAAATCTGAGTGGGGCGGGGACCAGTTCCGGACCTTCTGGGGGCACCTGCGATCAACCTACTCTCTGGCCGCAGAAGCCCGCCAGCGAGCCCGCGCCTAACCTCGCGCTGCAGCGGACCCCGGCCGAGGCGGGCGCTATCAGGTAACATCAGGGCTGTTGCTCCGCGGCCGGGGCGTTGAGCTTTGGCCGCCCGGCGGACGGAGTGGATGCCGGGACCGTACCGAACTCGACGCTGAGGGGTTTCGAACGCGACCGATGGAACGTATAGGCTGGCTCCTCCTGGCGTGCGCCGTTGCCTACGGATGCGCCCTGGCCGTCCCGCTCCTGGGATGGTGGTCTCGGGGACGGCTTCGGAACCCGGCAGGTTGGTGCGCTGCGGTCGGAGCCCTGGCCTGTCCGTTACTCATTCCCGCCGATCTGGTGGTGTTTCGGGCGGCGTCGGCGTTCGTTTCGACCGACGTCGTCTTCAAGATGGTCGATTTTCTCCGGCACCATCGCCGCGAGTGGGATGGTCTTGTCGCCCGCGAATACTGCCGCTTCCTGATCCCTTTCCCCGTGCTCTCTATCGTCTATCCCGACCACAAGCGTCGGCTTGCGCGTCCTGATTGCCCCTGGCCGCATATCGTGCGGATTCTCGGCGGGACGGCGGGCGTCGCGGCGGGGATCGTGCTCGTGAGGACGCTCGCGGCGAATGCGATCTTTCGATCGTCCCCCGCGCTCGACCATGCCTTGAGGTTGGTGATCTTCGTCCCGACGATCGAAGCGATCTCGCGCGTGCTTCATGGGATCGAACGGCTGGCCGGCTTCGACACGACTCCGATTATCCGGAACGCCTTCCTGTCTCGGACCGTCTCCGAGTTCTGGCGTCGGTACAACGGTCGGATGCACGACTGGTATGATCGCAACGTCTTCCGCCCGTCCGGCGGCCGGCGTGCGCCGACCCGCGCGGTGGGGCTCGTCTTCCTCGTCAGCGGCCTGCATCACGAATTGATGTTCGCGATCGCCACCTCGGGATTCACGGGTTATCAGCTGGCCTTCTTCCTGGCTCAGGCCCCGGCCGTGCTGGCCTCGGGACGGCTTGAGCGAGTGGCGAGGCGGGGCGGGATCGCGGGGAAGATCCTGGCCCACGGCGTCACGATCCTCTTCCTGTCCGTGACTTCCGTCCTGTTCTTCCACGGCGTTAGCCAGGTGTTTCCCTCGATCCTTGCGAACGGGTCGCCGTTGCCGTAGGTGACGACCCCGCCGATGGACCTCCGAACCTCGCGCTGCCGCAACCCAGCCCCGACGCCTGGCGCGACAGGCCCGAGAGCCGGCGAAGCTCGTAGGCACGCTCGCATTCGGTCATCGCCTGCGCCAGGTACGCCTCGCCCTTGGTCAGCAACGCGTACTCCAGCCGCGCCAGCTTGTGCGCCGGATCAGAGAACGGTGCGTGGTCGCCGCGACTCAGAAGGGGCCGGAGCCGCCGGCGCCGATGGTGGTCCCGGTCCCGCTACCGGTCTGACCGATCCCGCCCGTGGTGATTCCTCCTGTTCCGGATGAACCCGCATTCTGTCCGCCGAACCCCGTCGCGGTGCCTCCGAGACTCGTGCCGCCAAGAGTTGTGCCGCCGAGGCCGGTTCCCGTTCCGGTCGTGCCGGTTCCCGTTCCGGTCGTGCCGATGCCGGTCCCGGTCGTGCCGGTGCCAATCGGGCCGATGATGGTGCCCGGACTGATCGGGCCGATGAACGTGCCCGTGCCGGTGCCGCCGATGGCGGTCCCGGTCCCAGTCGTCCCGGTGCCGAGGCCGGTTCCCGTTCCGGTCGTGCCCGTTCCGGTTGTAACCGTCCCGGTGCCGGTCGTACCAGTCGTGCCGGTTCCGGTTGTACCCGTCCCGGTTCCGGTCGTACCAGTCGTGCCGGTGCCGGTGGTGCTGGTTCCGGTGCTCGTGCCGGTGGTACTGCTCCCGGTGCCGGTGCCGGTGCCCGTACCGGTGCCGGTCCCGGTCGTACTGGTGCCGCTAGTGCTTCCCGTCCCGGATGTCTGGGCGAGATGTTCGGGCGAATTGAGGAACGCACGTCGAACCGTGGCTCGGGAGATGCCCGCGTCAAGAATGCCGATCCAGAAGGCCTCGCCGTCGGGATCGGGAGGACGGCCGAGGATATCCGCGTACAAGGAATCCACGAATTCCTGGACCCGCGACCCGGTGGTCAACTGGCTCGCCCGGGAGCCGCCGCCGTTCCCACCGCTTTGGGCGGAGATCCCCGAGGAATTCAGAAAGGCGGATCGGACGACCGAGCGGGGCGTCCCTCCCAAGAGCACGCCGACCCAGAAGGCCTCTCCCGTGGGGTCGGGGGATCGGCCGAGGATGCTGGTATATAGTGACTCGACGAAGCTCTGCACGCTCGACAAGGATCTACCGCTATTGGCGGTCGTGCCGCCCACGCCCGATGTCGTTGCGGTCGTATGGACCGCCGTCCGGGTCGCTCCCGACTGGCTGCTCAGCGACCCGGATGGTGTCGCCGAGGACAGGGTTGAAAGGAGCGATCGGCTTTCGAGCGGTTCGAACCGGAGGTCACGGGGCCTGGCAGGCCGCGGCTTGGTGAACCTCATCGTATCTCTTCTCCATTCCATCAGATCCATCGCCGGGCCAATGCGCCCGACCGCCTCGCCCGGCATCACCTAGGACGGCCCCGGGACACGCTCCAGACCGGGCGAGACGAAGGCGAAAAAGTGCAACCTCCATGCCATTGAGTTAAAACATGCAAGAGCGTCAATGATTCGGCGTCGAGCCCGGTCCACCGCCTGATCGCGGGGAGCGGAGGACGGGGCAAAGTGGCCGGGCATGGGCGCTCCTGGCCATCCGGAAAAACGCCGAGATCGGGGGGACTCGGCGGCGTCGATGGCGGTGGGTCGTCGCTCACGCAACGGCCCGGTCACGCGGGTGGCGTCCCGGGAGAGGAGGCTTCCGATGGCCCGCCAACAAAAAAAGGTGGACGGACAGACCACGAAGGTCCATCCATCCACCTCGAAGATTTTCCCCGGTTTCGCCCGGCTGGCGAGCCCTCGGATCAGATCCGCTTCTTCTCCAGCTGCATGTTGAGGCCGAGGCCGCGGATCTCGTTGGTGAGGACGTCGAAGCTGGCGGGGGTGCCGGCTTCGAGGGTGTTCTCGCCCTTGACCATGGACTCGTAGATCTTGGTGCGGCCTTCGACGTCGTCGGACTTGACGGTGAGCAATTCCTGCAAGATGTAGGCGGCCCCGTAGGCTTCCAGGGCCCACACTTCCATCTCGCCGAACCGCTGGCCGCCGAACCGGGCCTTGCCGCCCAGCGGCTGCTGGGTGATGAGGCTGTACGGGCCGGTGGCGCGGGCGTGGATCTTGTCGTCGACCAGGTGATGGAGCTTGAGCATGTAAAGATAGCCGACCGTCACGCGCTGGTCGAACTTGTCGCCGGTGCGGCCGTCGTAAAGTTCGGCCTTGCCGTTCTCGGGAAGGCCGGCATCCTTCAGGCACTGGCGGATGGTGGACTCATCGGCGCCGTCGAACACCGGGCAAATGGCCTGGAACCCGAGCTTGGCGGCGGCCCAGCCCAGGTGGGTCTCCAGGATCTGGCCGACGTTCATACGGGAGGGCACGCCCAGCGGGTTGAGCAGGATCTCAACCGCCGTGCCGTCGGCCAGGAACGGCATGTCCTCTTCGGGGAGGATCTTGGCGATGACGCCCTTGTTGCCGTGGCGGCCGGCCATCTTGTCGCCGACGGAGATGACCCGCTTGGTGGCGATGTAGATCTTGACCATCTGCAACACGCCCGAGGGCAGCTCGTCGCCGCGCTTGAGGCTGTTGAGCTTGCGGTCCTTCTCGTCGCGGAGCGACTCGATCCTCGGGGCGTAGTCGCGGACGATCTTGCGGGCCTCGGCCGCCTTCTCGGGGCTGCGGAGGTCCAGGGTCTCCAGCTTGAACCGCTCGGCCTCGTCGGCCAGTTCCTTGAAGTCCTTGGAACGGCCGAAGGGCTTGCCGTTGGCCGGGTCGATCACGGGGCCGCCGAGCGCCTCTTCCAGGGCCTTGATGAGCTGCTTGTACTCCTCGGCCACCTTCTGGCTCTCGACCGTCTCGGTATCCTTCAGCTCCTTCTCGAAGGCCTTGCGCTCGTCTTCGGAGAGGCTCATCCGGCGGCTGAACCGCTGGGTGTTGATGACGATGCCCTCGACGCCCGAGGGGACTTCGAGGCTGTCGTTCTTCACGTCTTCGCCGGCGCGGCCGAAGATCGCGTGGAGCAGCTTCTCTTCGGGGGTGAGCTCGGACTTCGACTTCGGCGCGACCTTGCCGACGAGGATATCGCCCGGCTTGACGTAGGTGCCGATGCGGACGATGCCGTTCTCGTCGAGGTTGCGGAGGGCCTTCTCCGAGACGTTGGGGATGTCGCGGGTGAACTCCTCGCGGCCGAGCTTCGTCTCGCGGATCTCGATCTCGAACTCCTCGATGTGGATCGAGGTGTAGACGTCCTCCTTGACGATCCTCTCGGAGAGGATGATCGCGTCCTCGAAGTTGTAGCCGTCCCACGCCATGAAGCCGACCAGGACGTTGCGGCCCAGGGCGAGCTCGCCGTGGAAGGTCGCTGCGCCGTCGGCCAAAATCTCGCCCTTCTTGACCTTCTGGCCCACCGCCACCACGGGCTTCTGGTTCAGGCACGTCCGCTCGTTCAGGCCCACGTACTTGCGGAGCTTGTAGATGTGGGTGTGGTCGATGATCACCCGCGTCGAATCGACGTAGGTGACCGTGCCGTTCTCGGCGGCCTTGACGATCATGCCCGAGTTCATCGCCACGGCTTTCTCCAGGCCGGTCGCGACGATCGGGGGCTCGGCCACCAGCAGGGGCACGGCCTGGCGCTGCATGTTCGATCCCATCAGCGCACGATTGGCGTCGTCGTGCTCCAGGAACGGGATCAGCCCGGCCGAGACGCCGACCATCTGCTTGGGCGAGATGTCGACGTACTGGACCTGCTCGACCGGGACGGTGTGGAAGTCGGTCTGGAACCGGGCGATGACCAGCGGGCCCTTGAGCTTGCCGTGGTCGTCCTGCGGGGCGTCGGCCGGGGCGAGATGGACCTCGCTCTCCTCGTCGGCCCGCATCGGGACGACTCGGTCGGTCCGCTTGCCGTGGAGGATCTCGCGATAGGGCGTGACCAGGAAGCCGTATTCATCCACGCCGCCGTAGATGCCCAACGACGAGATCAGGCCGATGTTGGTCCCTTCCGGCGTCTCGATCGGGCAGATCCGGCCGTAGTGGGAAATATGGACGTCGCGGACCTCGAAGCCAGCCCGTTTGCGGTTCAAGCCGCCCGGGCCGAGGGCCGACAGCCGGCGCTCGTGGGTGAGCTGGGCCAGCGGATTGGTCTGGTCCACGACCTGCGACAATTCGCCCCGGCCGAAGAAGTATTCGATGGCCGCGCTGATGCTCTTGGGGTTGATCAGGGAGCGGGGCGTCATGTCCTCCGCGTCCTTCAGGCTCATCCGCTCCTGGACGGTGCGGCGGAGCTTGAGGAACCCCTTGCGCAGCTCGTCGGCGGCCAGCTCGTCGATCGTGCGCAAGCGGCGGTTGCCCAGGTGGTCGATGTCGTCGACGTGACCCTTGTTGCGGCGGAGGTTGAGGATGTACTTGATCGCGTTGACGTAGTCGAGCGGGTCGAGCGTCATCTGCTCTTCGGGGATCTGCTGCTCGAACTTCCGGTTGATCCGGAACCGGCCGACCTTGCCGAGGCGGTAGCGGTTGGTGTCGAAGAACTTCTCGTGGAACAGCTCCCGCGCCTTCTCCAACTGCGGCGGGTTGCCCGGCCGGAGCCGCTGGTAGATGCGCAAGAGCGCGCTCTCGTGATCGCTCGTCGGGTCTTCCTGGAGCGACTGGAGGATGATCGTGTCCTTGGCTTCCTTGAGGACCTCGATCGGCCCGATCGGGGCGTCGGCGAGGACCTGGGCCTGGGTCTTGTTGATGATCGAGCCGGAGTCGATCAGGACCTCGCCCGTGTTGGGGTCGACGACGTCGCCGCAGGCGACGCGGCCTTCCAGCTTGGCGGCCGACTTGGGGTCGCCGGTCTCGACGGTCTCGCTCTCGTAGAACGCGCGGAGGATGGCGTCATCGGAGGAGAACGCCGGGCTCATGGCCCGCAGCAGGGTGACGGCCGAGAACTTGCCGGACTGGTCGATGCGGACCTGCAGGGTGTCTTTTTTCGAGACCTGGAGCTCGATCCAACTGCCGCGCTCAGGGATGATCCGGCAGGCGTGGAGCTTCTTGTCGCCGGCCTCGATCTCGACGACGAAATCGACGCCCGGGGAGCGGTGGAGCTGGCTGACGACGACGCGTTCGGCGCCGTTGATGATGAACTCGCCGCCGCCGATCATGATCGGCATGTCGCCGAGGTAAACGGACTCCTCGATGGCCGTCTCGCCCTTGTTCAGGCGGAGCCAGACGTGGAGCGGGCGGCCGTAGGTCAGGCGGAGCTGGCGGCACTCGTCGGGTTCGTAGCGGGGCTTGCCCAGGTCGAACTTGATGTATTCGAGCTTGAGCGTCTTGTCATAGGATTCGATCGGGAAGATCTCGCGGAAGACGCCTTCGAGGCCGGAGTCCTTGCGAGATTCGGCCGGCAGGTCGGCCTGGAGGAACCGCTCGTAGGAGCGGGTCTGGATCTCGGTCAGGTCGGGGACCGGGAATTCGTCATGGATCTTGCCGAAGTTGCGGGAGGTCTTCGGGGTGATGCGCCGCACGGTCGAGCTGGGCATATTGTCGCGCTCCTCTAGGGGAGATGTTCATCGAAGGATCGGTCGTTGTAGGGCGGGGACGACCCACCAGCTCACCGAACGGGACGAGGACGGCGGGTTCCACCCACCCTACAAGGACGCGTGATTCCTTGGCTGGGCGCGCCAGAGCACCCCGGCGGGCCGAAAGCCTGGTACGGAACCCAGGATGGCCGAGGCCGGGGCGGATCGGACGGGAATCGAAGATTCGGCCGGTCCCCGGAGGTCGCGGGTGCGAACGCCGGGGGCGGCCGGATTGTGGAGCGAGCGATTGAAGGGAATGAGAATTACTTGACCTTGACGGTGGCGCCGGCCTCTTCGAGTTCCTTCTTGAGCTTCTCGGCGTCGTCCTTCGAGATGCCCGTCTTGACGGTCTTGGGGGCGCCGTCGACGAGATCCTTGGCCTCCTTGAGGCCGAGGCCGGTGGCGGTGCGAACGACCTTGATGACGTTGATCTTGTTGGCCCCGAAGCTCTCGAGGACCACGTCGAACTCGGTCTGGGCGGCGACCGGCGCGGCGGCTTCCGCCGGGGCGGCGGCGACGGCCGGACCGGCCACGGCGGCGGCCTTGATGCCGTGGACGTTCTCGAGGTAATCGCCCAGGGCCTTGGCCTCCAGGACGGTCAGCTTGACGATCGAGTCGCCCAGGGTCTGGATATTGGGGGCGAAGGTCATTTCGGCGGTGGACATTGCGAGTCGGATCCTTTCTACGTGCGGGGAGGACGCGGGGTTCGCGCCTGGCTCTCGGGGAAATCCGGATGCGAGTCTCGCATCCTACGAATATCGATGAACGGGACGCGTGGCGTGTTAACTCAGGCCCCTTCGGGGGCCGGGGCAGGCTCGGCGGCCGGGGTGGGCTCGGTGCCGGCGTCACCCTGGGCGGGCTCGGCAGCGGCGTCGGCCTCGGCGTTTGCCTCGGCCTCGGCCTCAGCGCCTTCGGCCAGGGTCTTGAGCTGGCCGAGGATGCCGGAGGCCGGGGAATTGGCGAGCGTGATCACGCGCTGGACGGGGGCCAGGGCAAGGCTGACCACCCGGCCGATCAGAATTTCGCGGCTGGGGAGCTTGGTGATGTCGGCGACCTGATTGGCGGTAATCACCACGCCGTCGACGGCCCCGCCCTTGATCTCGGGCTTCTTGAGCTTCTTGACCTGGGCGGAAATTTCCTTGGCCAGCTCGGCCACGCCGTCTCCGCCCCAGACCGCGACGCTCGGCCCGGTCAGGAATTGCTCCAGGCCGGGGATGCCCGCGTCGGAAAAGACACGCCTGGCCAGCGTATTCTTCACCGCCCGCATGTGGATCTTCTTCTTCCGCAGGTCGAGCCGGAGTTTGTTCTCCGCGACCGCGTCCAGGCCCTTGAAATCGAGGATCAGCACCGACCGCGAGCCGTCGAGCTCGGTCTTGAGCTGATCCATCATCATTTCTTTAACGTATTTGCTCATCTGTGTGGTTCGCAGTTCGCGGTTCGCGGTTCGCAGCGAAGAGGAAAATACTCAGTCTCGCGGGCCTCTTCGCTGCGAACCGCGAACCGCGAACTGCGAACTGCTCCTTATTGCACCACCCGGATGCCCGGGCTCATGGTGGCCGAGATGGTGACGGATCGGATGTACGCGCCCTTGGCGGCGGCCGGCTTGACGGAACGGAGGTGGTTCAGGAACGCGGTGATGTTCTCGATCAGGTCGTCATCGCTGAAGCTGATCTTGCCCACCGCCGCGGCGACGTTGCCGCCCTTGTCCGAGCGGAACTCGATCTTGCCCGCCTTGAACTCCTTCACGCCGGCCGTGATGTCGGTCGTGACGGTGCCCGAGCGAGGTGACGGCATCAACCCGCGAGGGCCGAGCACGCGGCCGAGGGGGCCGACGACGCCCATCATGTCGGGGGTGGCCAGTGCCACGTCGAAGTCCATGAACCCGGCCTTGATCTTCTGCGCCAGGTCGTCTCCGCCGACGATGTCCGCACCGGCGGCGCGGGCCTTCTCGGCATTATCGCCCTGGGCGAAGACGGCCACGCGGACGGTCTTGCCGATCCCGTGCGGCAGCGCGACCGACCCGCGGACGTTCTGATCGCTCTGCCGGGGGTCGATGCCCAGGTTCGTCGAGACTTCAACCGTCTGGTTGAACTTCGTCGTGCCGAACTGCTTCAGTTGTTTGACCGCATCGGCCAGGGGGACCGGGTCGGGCTTGACCTTGTCCCTCAAGGCGCGATAGCGCTTCGATTGCTGTGCCAAAAAGATTCGCTCCCTTCGTTGGGGGGCTGCCGCCAAGATATCTTCCTCGCCTGGTTCCGACGGGCGGTCGCATCGGGGCGAGATGTGCGCAGAAAGGAGAGGAGATCGGGCGGGCTCTCGGTCCTGTTCGAGCCATTCCGGCCGAGCAAATCAGGGGGGCAACGTTTCCGGCCCTCGCCACGAGGCTCCCGCCGGACCACCCATCCCGGGGGCTCGGAGCGGTAGCACGCGAGGAACCCGGCGTTTCCCTCGCCGGCCATCCGGGGCCACCGCCGCTCGCCGTCCCAAGTTTCGAGCCGAAGACTGTAACCTTTTTCCGGCAGCACAAGCAAGCGAGGATTGTATGCGTCGCCCGCCTCGCCGCAAATCACCATGGGCGGCGAGGGGATCGAACCCTCACCCGGCCCTTATAAGGAGCCTGCTCGGACCACTGAGCTAGCCGCCCGTCACGGTGTCGCGACGGGCGGATATCAAGAACATCCCTGGGGTCCGGGCCATCGAGGTCCTCATCCCTTCACGTCCACGCCCATGCTCCGGGCCGTGCCGGCGATGATCCGGCAGGCGTGCTCCATGTCGCGGGCGTTGAGGTCCTGGAACTTCGTCTCGGCGATCTTGCGGACCTGTTCCATGGTGACGGTGGCCACCTTGGTCTTGTGCGGCTCGGCCGAGCCCGACGCGATGCCGGCGCTCTGCTTGAGCAGCACGGCGGCGGGCGGGCTCTTGGTGATGAATTCGAACGTGCGGTCCGAATAGATCGTGATCTCGACGGGGATGGTCGTCCCCTTCATCTCCTTGGTCCGCTCGTTGAATTGCATCACGAACTGACCGATGTTCACCCCGTGCTGGCCCAGCGCCGGGCCGACCGGAGGCGCGGGCGTGGCCTGGCCGCCGGGGCACTGGAGCTTCACCTTCGCCGTCATCACCTTCGCCATCTCGTCCCTCGCAGTTCACAGTTCGCGGTTCGCGGTTCGCAGTCGAAAGGAACCGGTTCGCTGCGATATTCTTCGCTACGAACCGCGAACCGCGAACTGCGAACTGTCGGTCAGATTCGTTCCACCTGCCAGTATTCCAGATCCACCGGCGTGGGCCGGTTGAAGATGATGAGCATGACCTTCACAAGGCCGCGCTGTTCGATGACTTCCTCGACCGTGCCCTCGAAATTCTCGAACGGGCCGTCCTTGATCTTCACGCGATCGCCGCGCTCGACATCGATCCGCACCTTGGGCGGGGTCTCGGCCTCGGCGGCCGTCTGCTGGCCGAGCATCTGGTTGACCTCGGTCTCGGTCATCTTCGTCGGCTGGCCGTGTGCCCCCACGAAGTCACCGACGCCCGGGGTCTCGCGGACCGTGAACCAGGTCTTCTCGTTCAGCTCCATCTCGACCATGATGTAGCCGGGATAGCTCTTGCGCTCGACGATCTTCTTCTTGTTGTTGCGGATCTCGGTCGTCTTCTCCGTCGGCACCACGATCCGGCCGAAGAATCGGCCCAGGCCCTGGATCTTGACCCGGCGCTCCAGCGCATCACGGATCGTATCCTCGCGGCTGGACTGGACCTTCAGGACGTACCACACCAGTTGCGGAGGCGGTTCGGCGTCCGGATCCGGTTCGGGCGCGGCGGGAGGCGCCTTGGGCTGCGGGGGAGGCGGTGAGGTAACGCCTCCATCGGGAGTCTGTTCTTCGACCTCGAAGAGGTTGGAGACGCCCATCGCCGTGGGGTTCTCGGCGGCCGGTTCGGGAGGAGGCTCGGTCGGATGGCTCATTACAATGCGGCGCCACGCTGGTGGGGGACAAGCCGGGATCGGAAGACGAAGACGAGCACGAACAGTCCAGGCGGAAGCGGTTGACTGAGTCTACTGGTTGCCGAGCGATTCGCCGCTGAACTTCAGGACGCCGACGATCTGGAGCAGCCACGACCAGAGATAATCGACGCCGAAGAGGTACAGCGCAAGGACGAAGACCGTGGCCAACACGACGATGGTCGCCCGATACAGATCCTCGCGACTAGTCCACGAAACCTTGTTCATCTCGGCTTCGGTCGCGATCAGGAAGTCGGCGAACGGGGGATACTGAACGATTCGCCAGATCACCCAGGCGAAGGCCAAGCCCAGCCCGACGGGGATGCTGAACCGGGTCAGCGGGGGGTACTGGTCCTTGAGGTACAGCTCATAGAGTTGGTAGAGGCCGGCGGCCACGACGACCCCGAGGCCCACGCCGGTGAAGAGCCGGGCGTTCTTCCCCTGGGTCGGCTTGACGACATCGGTCCGCACCAGGTTGGTGAAGAACGGCGCGAGCCGGCTCCCGCCTCTGCGCACCGCCGTGCCTTTGACGGCGGCCTTCGCCGATTTTACCGGCGCTTCGTCTTTGATCTTAGCCATGACGCCCACCCATCCCAGTGCGGAGCCGGAGAGTGCTGAGTGCTGAGGCGCGATCCGCCGAGGGTGCCGGGGCCGATCGATTCGCCCCCAGCCGCACACCCCGCGTCCTCGTCCCGGCCCTTCCCACGAGGCACGAGCGGAGGGAATCGAACCCCCAACCGCCGGTTTTGGAGACCGGTGCTCTACCAATTGAGCTACGCTCGTAACGTAACGGACGCCCCGGCGGCCTTCGCTCGCCGGGACGGCCGTTGGTTTTGATTGCCGTCACTTCTTCCGCGATTCCTTGTGCGGCGTATGCTTCCGCTCTCGCGAGCAGTACTTCTTCAGCTCGAGCCGTTCGGCCCCCCGCGTTTCCTTGGGGGTGCGGTAGTTTCGCTCGCCGCACGAGGTGCATTCCAGCCAGACGTATTCGCGCATCGCAGTTCTCGGTTGGCAGTTCGCAGCCCACAATTCGCCGTTGAACGGAATCAACGGCGAACCGCGAACGGTGAATTACAGCAGGATCTTGGTCACGACGCCGGCACCCACGGTCTTGCCGCCCTCGCGGATGGCGAACCGGAGGTTCTGCTCCATGGCGATCGGGGTGTGCAGCTCGACGGTCATCTTGATGTTATCGCCCGGCATGCACATCTCGGCCTCGCTGTCATCCTCGGAGAGGAGGTTCAGGACCGAGCCGGTGACGTCGGTGGTGCGGAAGTAGAACTGGGGCCGGTAGTTCTTGAAGAACGGGGTGTGGCGGCCGCCCTCGTCTTTCGACAGGACGTACACCTCGGCCTCGAACTTGGTGTGCGGCGTGATCGTGCCCGGCTTGCAGATAACCTGGCCGCGCTCCAGGTCGGTCTTTTCCATGCCTCGCAGGAGCAGGCCGACGTTGTCGCCCGCCTCGCCGCGATCGAGCGTCTTCTGGAACATCTCGACGCCGGTGACGACCGAGTTCTTGTTGGCGTTGAACCCGACGATCTCGACGTTGTCGCCGACCTTGATGACGCCGCGCTCGATCTTGCCGGTGCCCACGGTGCCGCGGCCCTTGATCGAGAACACGTCTTCCACGGGCATCAGGAACGGCTTGTCGATCTCGCGGATCGGGTCGGGGATGTAGCTGTCCATCGCCGCCACGAGGTCCATGATGCACTTGGACTTCTCGGGGTCTTTGGGATTCTCCAACGCCGGGCGGGAGCAGCCGCGGATGATCGGGATCTCGTCGCCGGGGAACTTGTAGTGCTTGAGCAAGTCGCGGAGCTCGTACTCGACCAGCTCCAGCAACTCCTCATCGTCGACCAAGTCGATCTTGTTGAGGAACACCACCAGCGCCGGCACGCCGACCTGGCGGGCCAGGAGGATGTGCTCGCGGGTCTGCGGCATCGGCCCGTCTGCGGCCGAGACCACCAGGATCGCGCCGTCCATCTGGGCGGTACCGGTGATCATGTTCTTGATGTAGTCGGCGTGACCCGGGCAATCGATGTGAGCGTAGTGGCGCTTCTCGCTCTCGTACTCGACGTGCGAAACGGCGATGGTGACGGTCTTGTTGGCATCGCGGACCGTGCCGCCCTTGGCGATATCGGCATACGCCTTGGCCTTGGCCTGGCCGTGCGCTGCGAGGACGGCCAGGAGCGCGGCGGTCAGCGTCGTCTTGCCGTGGTCGATGTGCCCGATGGTGCCCACGTTGACGTGGGGTTTCGTCCTGGAGAATGTTTCCTTGGCCATCTGATGAACGCCTCTTTAGCTCAACGCCTCGCGGCGTCTCTCGTCGAAGATGGCGGTCGGGTACCTCACCCGGCCACCCCAAAGTCAACGTGGTCAATCTCTCAGATCATACCGACAACGGGCGGGACGGAGTCGGCCGTCCATCGTGGGTTGGTCGGCCCGATCCGAAAGCTGCCTCTGGGATTTGAACCCAGGACCTCGTCCTTACCAAGGACGCGCTCTACCAACTGAGCCAAGGCAGCGTGTTTTTGATCGATCTGAAAGGATTCGTGTTTCCGAAGGGGACTCACCCGAGGGGGAGGGAAAAGTTTTTTGGTCGGTGCTCGGTCAAGCTTGATCCTGGGAGACCCCGTCCTGTCGCGAGAGCGGGTGATGGGAATCGAACCCACGTTGCCTGCTTGGAAGGCAGGTACTCTACCATTGAGTTACACCCGCGTGCGGGACGCGCCGGCCGAGGAGTCTTCCCCGGAGGGAGGCCATCGCAAAGGGCGAAATCCGCAGCGCTGTCCGATCGGGCCGGTCGTCATTTGGGGGTCGTCTATCGATGTCCTCGTGACTGGGCTGGTCGTCGTGTCCGTCGTTCCTTACCGGACCGATCCGGCTGGCAATGGGTGGTGCAGGATTCGAACCTGCGAAGGCAGTGCCAGCAGATTTACAGTCTGCCCCCTTTGGCCGCTTGGGTAACCACCCGGGTCAAAGCCCGATCGTGCGTCCAACCGAGGGCCGCGTCATCTTTCCCTCGCTCTGCTCGCCGTGCAGAGCTGGCGGTGAGAGTCGAACTCACAACCTACGGTTTACAAAACCGTTGCTCTGCCGATTGAGCTACGCCAGCGACCAGCAGGCCGTGAAACTCCTTACTATACAACCTCGCCCCGGCGATGCAAGCACTTTCCTTCGCCGTAGGCCCATTTCCCCTGTCGCCCGCATCGCCTTTTCAGCGAACACGACCGCATCTCCCGACCGGGAACCCTCAAGGCCCCCGACCCGACGCGGTCGAGCTCGTTCCAGGCGCAGCCGAACGCCGCGCAATGAGCAGGAATCATCCTACACGTCCCCCAGGTCGTTCGGCAAGAGGGGGATCTGGAAAAACGTCATTTCGCTGCTAGCGGTGGGGTGGGGAGGACACTCTTCCCCTGGAAACGCTGGGGGCTTCTCTTCCTGGGCTCGCCTCTCATGGCGCGGATTTCTTCCGATGAACCCGGATCTCGTGATCGGTAAACGTCGAGTGTGGCATGGGTCCGGTGGCGGGGGGCATATGGCAGGAGATGCAGCCCTGGGAGGGATTGACGGGGCACGTCACGCGGCGGGCGGTCGCGGGCAGGCGCGGGGTGGCATGGGAGGAAATGGTCATGGCGTGCGGGCTCGCGGGCGAGGACTCGGGGCCGTGGCAGGCCAGGCATTTCGCCTCATAGAAGCGGGCGGATTTCTCGGCGTCGCGGTGCGGGCTATGGCAGGTGACGCAACTCAGGTTGCCTTCGGACTTCTGGACGCAGCGGCTCATGGGCAGCGTGGTGGCCTGGAACCGCAGGAGGAAGGATGGGTTGTTCGGGGGGATGGGGCGGTCGCCGAGACCATGGCACTGGCCGCAGAGCTGGGTCACGGCCTCCGACGAGCCGAGCCGGGGGCGGCCGATGGCGGGGTCGGGGAACGACGAGGCGACGGCGGCCAGGTGGTTGCCGGCCGGTCCGTGGCAGCGTTCACAGCCGATGGCGTGGTCGGCCGCCTCGGGACCGGTCTTGTCGAAAATCGCGCGAAAATTGGTCGTGTGGCAGTTCAGGCAGGTGTGGATCGAGTCCCCAGACTGGGCCTGGCCCAGGAATTCGTGGGGATCGCCGGGGACGGGCGTGTGGCCGGTGGTCACGTCCCAGAGCCCGCCATGGTCGTAGTACGAGAGGCGGTGTTCGCGATATGTCCCGTCGTCGTCGCGGCCCACCAGGGTGAAGGCGCGGTCGCCTGAGCCCAGGATGAATGCGATCACGTCGTGGAGTTTCTGGTCTCCCACCCGCGTCGTCGCCTCGATCCGCCCGCCCAGCCGTTCCAGGGTGTGGATGACTTTGGGGTCGTGGGGATCGGGAAGGGGCGTCGCGGGGAGGACCAGATCAGGACGCTCCTCGGCCCGGCGGAAGGTCTGCGCATGACGGCTGGATTGCTGGGTGTGGTGGATCCCTTTGTGGCACTCGGCACAGCTTGCCGCGCCGACGTACGGGGCGGGCTCGCGATCGTCGAACGGCCGCGACGCATCGCTTCCAGATCGAGCGAGTGCTTCGTTGGCGGCCGGGATGTCGCCGGCCTGAAGCGAGGCGCGGCTCATGAGCCACCAGGCTTCGAGATCGAGGCTAGAAGCAGGCACGGCCTGGAGTTGTGTCTTCGCCTCGATGGGCCGATGGGCCTTGAGCAGTGCCCGCGCGAGGAGCTTCCGAACGTCCGCCGGAGATCGGTCCGCCCCCTTCAGCTCGGGATCTCGCCCGATCGCGTGTTCCAGGGGCGCGATTGCCCCGACCGGATCATGCGCCTGGTCGCGAGCCAGGCCCAGGAGCACGTCGGCCCGAACATCCCAGGCGGGATTCTTGGTGAGGGGTTCGAGCAGGTAGGCGGCATCACCGGGCCGCCCCTCGTCCAGCGCGATCTTGGCCAGTTCCCGCCGCGCCTCGGGGTGGTCGCGTTGATCCTGCAAGACGAATTGCAGGGCCTCTTTCGCGTCGTTCCGGCGTCCCTCACGAATCAAGGCCAGCGCGAGGATCAGGTTATCCTCCGGTTGCATCGCCTCGGCACGGAGCCTCTGGAAGATGCGTTTCGCGGTGTCGTCCTGACCCTGTCTTCCGGAGGCTCTGGCGAGCAGGCGGAGGGCGTCTGGATCGTCTTTCCGGGTGATGAGCACGGCCCTTGCCTGGGCCTCCGCGCGCTTCCAGTCGCCGCGATCGTAGGCGTCCCGAGCGATCGCCAGCGGGTCGGGTGCGCGGCCAGGCCAGGCCCACAAGACCCCCCCTGCCCCGATGGCGACGATGGCCGCGACCGCTCCCCACGCTCTCCGCCGGCTGGTCATGCGATCGAATTCCTCCCCGCATCTAATATAGTCGGGGCATCGCGAGATCGCATCATCAAGAAGCGGTTTCACGCAGAGGCGGGGAGGCGCAGAGAAGACGGAGAAGAGGGGGAGAAGAGATTTGGATAGGAAATCACGTGGTCGGGACATCTATTGACTGCGCCAGCCTGCTACTCGTCCCCCTCTTCTCCTCTGCGCCTCCCCGCCTCTGCGTGAAACCTCTTCGATTTCCTGACTCCCGTCCTCCCGCCTGTTCGTCCTCTCGAATTGACAGGGATCGGGATGGGCCACTACAGTCGGCGGGGTTGGGATCGGGGATCGGAGGATCAGGAAGGGGGCTAGGGATGGCTCGGATCGCGATTCGTGCGTGGGTGCTGCTGGTCGGGCTCGCAGGCATCGGGGCGAGAGCCGACGACGGCGTGATGCTTCGGGAGGAGGCGACGGGTGCGACTCAGGTCCTGATCGAGATGAAGGCCCAGGGCGAGTCGCGCCCGGAACTGCCGCCGGGCTCACCCAAGGATGCGCCGGTGGCCAAGCCCGTGCCGTTGAGGATCGAGGCTCGGCTCGATTTCCTCGAGCGCGTGGTGAGTCGCGATGCGGCGGGGCTGCCGAAGCGGGCGGCCCGCCGGGTGGTCGAGGCGGCGACGGCGCTGGGGGAGCCGCAGGGCAGGCTGCTCAGGCTCCGGCCCGAGGTGGCGATCTTGATCGCGGAGCGTCGCGAGGCCGGGGTCATTGTCTACAGCGCCGGAGGTCCGCTCACGCGGTGGGAACTGGAGATGGTCCAGGTGCCCGGCGACCCGATGGCCCTGGCGGGCCTGCTGCCGACGAAGGCGGTGAAGGTCGGCGATCGGTGGCCGGTGTCGACCGAGGCGGCGCGGAACCTATCGGACTACGACACGATCAAGACCAACGGCCTGGAGGCGAAGCTCGAATCGCTCGACGAGGCCGAGGCCAAGATCCGCCTGGGCGGATCGGTCGTCGGCTCGGCCCGGGGCGGCGAGGGCGCGATCGGCTTCCTCGGGCTCGTGACGTTCGATCGCAAGGCCAGGCGGATGAGCACGATCAAGCTGACCCGCCAGGAGACGCGGAAGGAGGGGCTCGTCGAGTTCGGGCTGGCCGTCAAGAGTACACTGACGATCGAACGGTCCGCGTGCGAGACGCCCAAGGAACTCTCGGACGACGCGATCGCCACCCTGCCCCGCGAGGACGACCCCAGGCGGGAGTGGCTCTTGCTCGCGGCTCCCGACGCCAAGTACACGCTGGAGCACGATCGGGACTGGCACCTGACCCGAGAGAACGCCCGGCAGATCGTGCTGAAACGGATTGAGGCGGGGGAGCTGGTGGCCCAGTGCAACCTCGCCGTCGGGCCGAACGCGGGCAAGGGGCGGCATCAAGACCTGGAGGAATTCCGCGCGGACGTCAAGAAGGCCCTGGGCGCGAGGTTCACGCAGATCGTCGGCGCGGGCGACGTCGACGGCGGGCCGAACAGCGGATTTCTGTACAAGGTCGCCGTCGCGGGCCAGGAGGGCGATCTCGGCGTACTCTGGTACTATTATCTGATCGCGAGCCCGGAGGGAGACCAGCTTCTGGCGACGTTCACGCTCGATCAGGGCTCCGAGAAGCGTTTCGGCAACGCCGATCGGGAGATTTTGAGTACGCTGGAATGGAAAGCGGTGGCCGGGAAGAAGTAGAGTACAGGGTATTGTCGGTCTCGAACTCTGGTGAACCGGTTCGATCCGCGATCGGTCGGGGACGATCCGTCCCGCGGCCGCACAGGTGGACCATCCACCTCCCCGATCCGAGGGCGACCGCTTAGATTGGAGTAAGCGGATCTGGGCGGCCGGTTCGCGAGGGTCATGGAACACGCAACGAAAGAGGAACACCGGTATGAGGCATCGACGTCCGGGCGAATTCGCCGCGATCGGCCTCCTCGTCTCGCTCGCCACGGTTTTCGGGCCGGCCTTGTTCGTGAGGTCGCAGGGTGTGCTGGCGCAGACGCCGGCGCCGCCGACCAATCCGGCTCAAACCACGCCGAAACCGTCCGACCCCGCCCGGCCCAAGGTGGCGGCTCCGGCCGACACCGAGGCGCAAGAGTCGCTGCTCCCGCCCATGGTCGGCAGCCTGACGGCGAAGTATCGGTTGCAGGAGCGATTCACGAGCAAGGACGTGAAATCGGATTCCGGACTGCTCGGCCAGTATCAGGTCGGCTTCCGCGAGAAGATCTCGGTCGACGATGCGCCCGACAAGGAGCCTCGGATCACCCACGCGATCTACACCGAACGGCCCGCGGTGGTCAGCCCGGTGGATGATAAGCAGGTCAACGATCTCGTGCGCCACTACACGTTGGTCAAGATCACGCCCGACACGGTCAAGAATCGCAAGGACCAGAAGCTCTACGACGACCTGTCGATCTGGTATCGCCGCGAGTCGATCGATACGCCGCCCCAGGTGCTCGTGCTGACGCCGAAGCGGACGTTGCGGGAAGAAGAATATACCTTCGCGATCACGTACGATTTCGTCACCAACTTCGCCTATCTACTGCCGGATCGGCCGGTACAGATTGCCGACACGTGGAAGGTGGAGCGGGCCGGCGCCATGGCGCTGATCAATGACGAGCATGTCCGGGGCGGCAAGCTCACCGGCAAGCTGACCGAGATCCGCAACCATGGCAGCGTCAAGGGGATGCACCTGGCGATCATCAACATCACCGGGAAGCTGGAGACCTCCGACAGTCGCGTGACCGGCGACATCGCCGTCAACGCCCGGCTCCAGTTCGCGTTCATGCCGGTCACGGCGCAGGACGGGCGAGAAATCGAGGCGTTCGGCGCGATCGAGAAGCTGAGCCTGGCGCAGGCCTCGGAATACAGCGCCCCCGGCCTGACGAAGTCCAAGGCCGCCCGGCGCGAGCTGATCTTCGAGCGCAAGCGTCCGGGGCCGGAGCCGCTCCTGGCGATCCCCAATCCGATCCCCAAGGCCACGCCCGAGAACTCCTGGCTGACGTTCACTGATACCAAGGGGCGGTTCCAGTTCCGCCATCCCCAGGAATTTCAGCCCGATACCACGCGCAACACGCGGGGGACGGTCGTCCTCGCGCGATTCCATTCCGACCTCGATGATGACATCGTCACCTTGGAATTCGTCGAGAAGCCCCAGGCCCGGCCCGAGACGTTGTTCAAGCAGCTTGTCGATGACTGGCGCTCGAAGGGCGTCGAAGTCGTGGGCGGTCAGCCCGAGAAGTTGCCCGCCGCCGACTGGCCCGGGATGTCCGTCCACCACATGGAGGCCGCCCTCAAACCGCCCGACCAGGGTGGCCGGCCGGCGGCTCGCCCGTATGTCGATGCGTACTCGGTCCAATTCCCCCGCAATGTTGCCATCCAGATCACCGCGACGACCTTCCAGGAGGATCCGGCCCCCTTCCGCGACCAGGTCCGCGGGATGCTCAAGACCCTCCGGCTCGGCGAGGCCAACCCGTAGCCAGTCAGAAGCCGGTATGCCCCCACCGATTGGCCATCTTGAGGTTCCAACCCTCGGTGATTGTTGACGGCAGATCGCCACGATGGAGCAGAACGTTGCCTTGGCCGAAGACCTCAAGGTCGTCGAGATCGTGGCACCTGGCGGGATCAAGCTCGATCCGCCAGGCACGATAGCCCCACGAATTGAGCAGCGCCATGAGCGATTTCGTGCCGCTTCCGAGCATTTCGAGAGCCTCGCGATTCACCTCCATCAAGATGATCGGCGAGTCTCGTTCGAGAGTCGCGGCCGCCCCTCTCAGGGTGTGGGCCTCGGCCCCTTCGACGTCCATCTTGATGACGTCGACCCGGTTGATGGCCTGTTCGCGGACATAATCGTCCAGGCGGATCGCTTTGGCCTCATAGCTGAGCGTGTTCTCAGGCATGGCGGAGGAGACGTGGAACGATCCGTTGTTGTTCATTGAATCGGCGGGTAACTGGAATCTGAGCGTGGTCGCCTCGTGCCAGGTGGCGACCCGGTTCAGTTGGACATTCTGGAGCTTATTGCGCTGGACGTTCCGCGAGAGGCGCTGGTAGTTGATTTCCACCGGCTCGAAGGAATGCACGTGACCGGTCGGCCCGACCGCTGTCGAAGCGAGCATCGTGTACTGACCGATGTTGGCCCCGACGTCCAGGACGGTCATCCCCGGTTGGAGCAGGCGGAAGAAGATGAACGATTCGACATCTTCGTAGATCCCACTGAAGTAAATGTGCCTGAGCACCTCGTCGCGGATGTCGCACTCGACGACGCATCCATTCGGGAGGTGTCCCATCAGCGAATCGGACTCCGCGAGGCTCGGGCCAATCTTCTGAATCCATTGGTAGCGAAGTCCCGGTGCCTTCCCGATTTTAGCCCATTTGCGGAGCAGACCTCGAGTCACCGATCGAGCGATCTTATTCATGAGTCCCAATCGACCTCCACGAGGTTGTTGTCACCAGGCGCGCTCCCGCGGACCGGGCTTATTCGTGATTGCTTTTTGATTCATGCCCCGGGGCTACGGTCACCCCGGCCCGCTCCCACAGGTCCCAGTACCGCCCTCGTTCGAGAAGGGTCCAGCCGCCGCCAGGGGGGACCTGACTTGCCGAGCCCGCGAAGTAACGAACCCGGAACCGATCCAGCGCAGCCTGAGGATTGACCCTGGCCGCATCGTATTCCGACAGGAGGTTGGCCAGCCGCCGTGCGCGCTCCGAGGGATCGCGTAACCAGGGCCCCCAGTCTCGCTTCATCTCCTCATCATGCTTGGAAGCGAAGGTGGAGCGAGGGATGCCGTTCAGGCAAGCGTCGAGCGCGATTCTTGCATCCCACTCGTCATTGCTGGTGAGCGAGCTATGGTTGATCACGTTATGGGACAGAGGAAACTGACGTTCCAGGACGAGGGCCATGTTGACGAACGCGGGCTGCCCGGCGATGACCGAATGGGGTGCCAGTGTAACGGCTCCGGCCGCGCGACGTTGGGTCCGGTATCGGTCGTAGTCGCCCAGGTACTGCCGTGTCTGGCTGGTTCGCATCGCCTCTTCGGCCCGAAGCCAGAGACCGAGAGCCAGATACACCGCGGTTGCCCCCAGCACCGCCCAGAACGCTTGGCGAGGCCAGTTTCGGACTCGGCTCAACTCACCCTGGATCAGCAGCAACAGGAGCAGGAACAGGGCCGGGCCCGCGGCATATTGCCAGTGAAAATTCTGGATCTGCATCCCCGAGACCACCTGCTGATTTAACAACAGCGTGCCCGACGTTGCCAAACACCAGATATAAAGAAGATCCTTCCTGCGAAACCAGACCCAAGCCAGACTGAAGGTCAGGAGGAGGATCGATGTGGACGGGAAGACGATCTCGCTCAGTCGCTTGATCGGTAAGAACGTATCAAGTCGCGGACCATAGTCGGGAACCGACGCCGCCTTGAGTCGCATGCCGCCGAGAACAGCCGGCAGACCGATCAACGAGC
The DNA here is from genome assembly GCA_028291545.1 of Planctomycetota bacterium. GTDB lineage: Bacteria > Planctomycetota > Planctomycetia > Isosphaerales > Isosphaeraceae > JAQGHR01. The sequence continues at coordinate 22,087 of JAQGHR010000065.1, forward strand.
CAAGGATGCCGACGCTCAGATACGTCTTTCGGTTCCGCGCGTCCAGCAAGATGGCCAGCGCCAGGCCAAGCCCGGCCGCGGTCCAGAAATAAAAATAGGCGTGGATCAGCAAACCGAGACCCGCGCTGGCCGCAAGGATTCGGGGCCATGTGGGCCGGGCCAGCGCCCGGCCGAGGAACCCGAGGTAGAGGAGCAGGTAGATAAGACTCAGTCCGGGCGTGGCAATTCGCCATTCCGTATGAATCCGGGGAAAGGAATTAAATAGCCCCGCGCCATGGCCGGTCAGAAGCTGAACCATGACCTTGGACTGCCGCAGCAGGGGCGTGCCGAAGACCAGGCCGATATCGCACATCAGGACCACCGCGAGTGCCGCCGCGACCGAGGGCCGCTTCACGTACTGGCGGAGCACGAAGTACCACCCGAGCGGAACTGTGACTCCGGCGAACAGTCGCCAGGCAAGATTGACGCCCATCGGCCCCCATCCCAGCGCCTTGGCGAACATGACGCCCGGTACCATCTGAAGCCAGGGATAGATCGCTAGCCCGCCCGTGGGGCGAGCCGGGTCCGCCAGCGAAGTCGGATGATCAAAGTAGGCCTGACTGCCGATCGGCATATAGAGCGTCATATCGTCGCCATCGGCGATGTAGACGAACTCGCCGAGGGACCACGACCAGAGTAAATACGGCAAGGTTGCCATCAGCAGGCCCACCGCGACGCAGAGAGTCACCGCAAGGACGTCCGGCCACCAGCCTTGGGAGGGCAGTTTGTCTGGCGATGCCGTGGTCGCTCCTCGCCCATTCGCCGGGATGGCCTCAGCGGACTTCGAAGGATCGATCATGAAAACTCGGTTACCTCGTGTCGTGAGTTGCAAGTTCGTCGAAGGACTCGGTAGCGCATTTCAGCGACGCTGGGGCCTGATCTACGCTTGATTCTCGCCCTGGGCGATAGAGCGAACTCGCAATGGGGGACACTCGCTCGCGTGGTCCCTGGCTGACTCGGCGTCAATGCGAATTGGCCGCTCTTGCACCCCGCAAGACATCCTCCAGGATGTCGTCCAGGCTGCGGGTCAGGTCCCAATCCGGATAGTGGGCGCGCATCTTGGCGAGGTCGGTGATGTAGCAGATGTGGTCGCCGACGCGGGCCTGCGGATCATACGTCGTGGGGATCTCGTGCCCGACCGCCTGGCCGACCCGGTCGAGCAATTCCCGGAGCGAGGCCGCATTGGCCCGGCCGCCGCCGAGATTGTACACCTCGCCGGGGCGGGGGTTCTTGTAGAAGGCCTCGAACGCCCGGATCACGTCCTCGCTGTGGATCTGGTCGCGGACCTGCTTGCCTTCGTAGCCGATGATCGTGTAGGTTTCGCCCCGCAGGGCCACGCGGACCATGTAGGCGAGGAACCCGTGGAGCTGCACCGCGCTGTGGAACGGGCCGGTCAGGCAGCCGCCGCGGAAGACGCCCGTCTTCAGGCCGAAGTACCGGCCATACTCCTGCGTGATCACGTCGCCGGCCAGCTTGCTGGCTCCGAAGAGGCTGTGGGTGCAGCGGTCGACGCGGCAGTTTTCATCGATCCCGTGGTAATCTTCGGGGCGGGCGTAGTCGTAGCGGGTGGGAAGCTCGGTCAAAGGAAGCTCGTTGGGGACGTCGCCGTAGACCTTGTTGGTGCTCATCAAGATGAACACGGCGTCGGGCGCGTGCAGGCGGGTGGCTTCCAGGAGGTTGAGCGTCCCTCCGGCGTTGACGTCGAAGTCGTCGAACGGCCGGAATTTGGCGAGGTCGTGCGACGGCTGCGCGGCGCAGTGGATGATCAGGTCCGGCGCCGTTTCCTGGATGACCTTGGCCATCGCCGCCCGGTTGCGAATGTCGAGGTTATGGTGTTCGAACCGCTTGCAGGTCTCGCGGAGGTGGTGCAGGGTCCATGTCGTGTCGCCGCCGGGCCCGAAGAAGTCGGCGCGCATGTTGTTGTCGACGCCGTGGACCTGAGCCCCGCGCTGGTCGAAGTAACGGACCGCCTCGGATCCGATCAGCCCGCTGCTACCGGTCACTAGCACGTTCATGAGACACGATCCTCCTCGCCCCGCGTGGAACCCGGCGGGGGATGATACCATTCACAAGAAACCGCGCAGGCCTGACGCGCGGAGATGGAACCGGGGTGAGAATCTTCGCCGCGACGGAGGTCTCAGCCATCACCCACCTCGGGGCTGGCCGGGCCTTGTCCAACCCCCACGACGACCGGGCTCGGGGCCTCTGCGTTCTCGGCCGAGACGGGGACGGGCCGCGAATCCGATTTCCGAGGCAGCAACCGCGTGCCGAACCGGGTCTGCCAGGCGAGTGAGCCCAGCACCTTGGCGTAGCCGATCCCGTTCTTCACGAGCGAGAAGCTGGACTGGCCCATCTCGGGCGTCCGGTTGATCCAGGAGATGGGCACACCCTGGACCTTGTATCCCATCAGCAGCGGCTTCAAGCCGGTCTCGGCGTTGGCGGCGAACCACGCGGCTTCGAGGTCGAGGTTCTCCACCACCTCCCGCCTCATCAGCTTCAGGTTGTTCGTGAGGTCGCGGACGCGGCGACGGAACAACAGGTTCAGCAGGACGTGGAACGAGCGGTTGCAGAGGATCTTCTGGAGCGGGTAGTTGATCAGGACGCTGTCGCGGGAGAACCGGCTCCCCAGCACCACGTCGGCGCCCGCGGCGGCGGCGTCGAACATCTCCCGCAGCTCCGGGAGGATGTGCAGGAAGTCGCAATCCATCAAGAGAACATACCTTCCCGTGGCCGCCCTCATGCCGTCGGCCAGCGCCCGACCCACGCCGTTGGGCGGCTTGCGGAAGACGGGACGGACCCGCGGGTCGGCCGCCGCCAGGCTCTCCATGACCTGGCGGGTGCGGTCCTTGCTGTTGTCGTCCACCAGGATGATTTCATGGAGATATTCATCGTAGTGCCGCAGCAGCCCGTCCGCCAGCGGCCCCACGTTCATCTCTTCGTTGTAGCACGGCACGACCACCGAGATCGCGCCTTTCAAGGACGCGTGCTCGGTCATCGAGACCGCCGGCCGGTGGGTCGCCCTCGGACCCTTCTGGGCGTGAAGCAAAACGGTCCCGGCGAAGTTGCGCACGCCGGGCGTGTTCTCCATCAGGAGCGTCAGGTTCCGCGCCGGCATCATCAGCCAGCGAGGGATCGGGGGATAAAGAAAGTCGTAGCAGGAGGCCGCGATGCTGATGAAGCCCACCTCGGAAAGCAGTTCATAGAGCTGGACCTGATTGTGCAGCGCCCGCTCGTCGCCGCGCTTCAAGAATGGGAGGAGACGCCCCAGCGCCTTCCGGATCTGGAGGACCGGATTCCAGGGGTTGGTCTCGAAAAGCAGGAGCCGCCCGCCCGGCTTGAGCAGCTTCAGGACCTCTTGCAGCAGGCCGGCCGCGTGTCGCTGGTCGAGCAGATTGCCCCCGATGACGTAGTCGAACTGGCGGCCCGTCAGCTCGCCGGGGAACCCGGTCAGGTTCACGACCTCGACCGCGGGGCAAGCCTCTCGCAGCGTGTGCAGGTCGTTGCCCGGCATGAACGTGGCGGCCGTGATCGGGCATTCGCCGCGCGTAACGGAGTGAATGGCCTTGGTTTGCGCCCCGGTTCCGCAGCCCAGCTCCAGGACGGTCTCACCCGGCAGGATGTGGAACATATGGCGGGCCGTTTGCGCCCGCCACCAGAGCCGCTCGGCCAGGATGGTGTCCTTGTGCGTCCAGTACCGATCCGAGACCCGCTCGCGCGTCGCGATGGCCTCGAAGGCGGCACTGGACAGGACGTTCGGACCGGGGGCCGGAGGGGCGAGGAGCGACGGATCGATCATCCGGGGATTCCTTCGGCGCGATCGATGGAAAGACGGTCCTGGGCTATCAATCTGGACGACTCACATCCCACGACGAGCAGTCCCCGTCTTCGGAAATCGACAGATCCTAGGCCGTCCATGATAACGGCGGCTCCCGACCTGGCATAGGGTCCACGATGGCCTTTTTACAACACGACGGTCGACTTCCCCTCGAAATGAGCGGCCAGGCCCGGTTTTGTGACCGACGTGTTCACTTGAGGAAACGCGACGCGTCAGGACTTCGACGCCCTGTCCTCCGCCAGACGCGCGGCGACTTCGCCGGCAAGGACGGCGTTGGCGACGATCAAGGCCCGGTTCGCCACCAGGCTTCGGCCCTCGGTGACGCGACGGATGGCGTCGAGCAAGAAGGGGGTGATCGCCTTGCCCCCGATGCCCTGGGCCTGGGCCTCGGCCAGCGTATGCACGAGGGCCGCATCCATCTCCGCCTCGGCGATCGCGACCGCGTCCGGGACCGGCTGGGCCAGCACGATCGCCCCCGGCAGGCGCATCGCCCGATGCGCCCGGGCGATCCTCGCCACGTCCTCGGCCGAGTCCGCCCGCCATTCCAGCGACAGGCCGCTTGACACCGTGGTGAACGCTGGGAACGCCTCCGTGCGATAGCCGATGACCGCCACCCCGCGGGTTTCCAGATTCTCCAGGGTGGCCGGGATGTCCAGGATCGACTTCACGCCGGAGCAAACCACGACCATCCCGTCGGCCCGCGCCAGTTCGTCCAGGTCGGTGGAGACGTCGAAGCTCTCGGCCGCGCCGCGGTGGACGCCGCCGAGCCCCCCGGTGGCCATCACGCCGATGCCGACCTCCCGGGCGATCCAGACCGTCGCGGAGACGGTCGTGGCCGCGTCCAGTCCTCGCGCCACGACCGGGGCCAGGTCCCTCCGGCTCGCCTTGAGGAACGAGGAGGCGCGGGCGATCCCTTCCAGTTCGTCCTCGGCCAGCCCCACATGGATGATGCCCCCGATCACCGCGATCGTGGCCGGCGCCGCCCCCGCCAGACGGACGGCGGCCTCGGAGTCCCGGGCGGTCTCCAGATTCTGGGGCCAGGGCAGACCGTGTGCGATCAGCGTCGATTCCAGCGCCACGACGGCCCGCCCGTCCTCCAGCGCCGCGACGACTTCGGGGGCGAGTCGAACGGACCCGCGTGTCATGGATGAAGTCCTCCTCGGGTCGCGACGGCGTCCCTGATCGCCGCGAGCGAATGGCCTGGCTGCGACGGAACAGCCTGCCGAATTGTCGGCATGCCTGGTCCCGTTACGATGTTAAGGCGTATAATGCCCTGTCCCGCCGGTGCGGTGGAAGCCCCGTCCCGATCCATTGTCAGGTCGCATGCACGTCATCCTGGATGTGGTTCAAGGCCCTCGAACGGGGCGATCGTTCGTCTTCGATGGCCACGATACGTTCATCGTGGGGCGATCGCGGCTCGTTCATTGCGCCATGCCCGAGGACTCGGCGCTGTCTCGGGACCACTTCCTGATCGAGGTCAAGCCGCCGCGCTGCGAGCTTCGCGACCTGGGCAGCACCAACGGGACGTTCGTCAACGACAACAGGGTCGATCAGGTCCGGCTCGAGTCGGGGGATCGCATCGCGGCCGGGCAGAGCGTCTTCGTGGTACGGATCGAAGGTCATCCCAGGCAGACGTCCGGCGAAGGCGTCCCGCTCCCCGAGGATCGGCCGGCGAATGCGGCCCAGGTCGGCCCGATCGTCTGCATGTCGTGCGGGACCTCGGCCCCGTCGGGTGTCGAGGTCGCCAGCGGCTCGCATCCGGATTTCCGCGAGTCGATCTCCTGGCTCTGCGAGGCCTGCCGCGTGGACGTGGCCACGACGTTCCAGCCCGTCCCGCACTACACCACCCTCCGCGAGCTGGGCCGTGGAGCGATGGGCGTCGTCTACCTCGCGCAGCACTTGCAGAGCGGCCGCAAGGTCGCCCTGAAGCTGATCGCGCCGGAGACCGCCGCGGCGCGATCGGCCATCGACCGGTTCCTGCGCGAGATGACCGTCATTAGTCAGATGAAGCATCCGAACATCGTCGAATATCTCGAACAGGGCACGACGAAGGGCCAGTTCTGGTTCGCGATGGAGTACGTCTCCGGCCCGAACCTGGAAGAGATCGCCCAGGCCGAACCGGGGACTTATCCCATCCTCCAGGCCTGCCGCATGGCCTATCAGGTGCTCAAGGGGCTGGAGCACGCCCACAGCCTCGGCTTCGTCCACCGCGACGTCAAGCCCGAGAATATCCTGATCGGCAAGACGCCCGCCGGCCTGCTCGCCAAGATCTCCGACTTCGGGCTCGCCAAGAGCTTTCGCGGCATCGGCCTCTCCGGCCTGACCTTCTCCGGCGAGATGCGCGGCACGATCCCGTTCATGCCGCCCGAGCAGGTGCTCGACTTCAAGAAGGTTCTCCCCTCCGGCGACCTGTACGCGACGGCCGCGACGCTCTACTACTTGATCTCCGGCCAGTTCATCTACGATCAGAATGCCGAGGGCGACGTGATCCGCATGCTGCTGGAAGACCAGCCCGTGCCCATCCGCGACCGCCGCCCCGAAGTCCCCAAAGGCCTGGCCGACGTCCTCCAGAAATGCCTCGCCCGCGACCCCGCCGATCGCTACCCGACGGCCGGAGACATGCGCAAGGCGCTCCGGCCGTATTGTTGAAGGCGGGTTCTGCGGCCCGGCCCTATGGCACGGCCACCCGAACCGCCCCAGGCACGACCGTCACCTCGACCGGCGTCTCGCCGATGATCTCGCCGTCGGCCTGGACGGGAAGGGGCCGTCTCGTCTTGATCGAGACGGATTGCGTTACCGGAAAGTATCGCAAGTTCGGGTCGTCGCGATGCGTCTTTCGCAAGACGTTCCAGGACACTCGCAGGTAGTGCCAAATCGTCGAGGCGCGGACCACGCAGAGGTCCCCCCGGCCGTCGTCGGGTCGGATGCCCGGCCCCCACGTCAGCGGGGGCTCGCCGAGCGTGCCGCAGTTGGCGACCAGCACTTCCGAGGCGCGGGTCTGGTAGGGGCGGCCGTCGATCGTGAGAAAAAACCGCCGCGGCTGGAAACCGATCAGGCGGACAAGAGCCGTCCAGGTATAGGCGATCCGGCCGAACCGCCGCTTGTGCTCGCGCGTGGTGTCGCGGATCATCAGCGCATCGATTCCGACCCCGACGTGCGTGTAGAAGTGACGATTGCCGACCCGCAGGGCATCGACGGGCGTCGTGCGAAAATCTCCCGCGAGCAGGTCGCACGCCTCGTCCAGATCGATCGGGATGCCCAGCTCGCGGGCCAGGATATTGCCCGTGCCCAGGGGCAAGATCCCCAGCGGCCGATCCGACCCGACCAGGCCCTCGGCCACCGCCGAGACCGTGCCGTCGCCCCCCGCGGCGACCACGATGTCCACCCCGCGCGAGACCGCCTCGCGGGCGAGCTCGGCCAGGTCCTCCGCGCCGGAGACCTGATGGACGTCACACGAGCCGTCGTCGCAGCGGAAATGCGTCTCCAACGCCGCTTGCACGGACCTGGCCGAATACGAGCCCGAGTTCGGATTCAGGATCACGAATAGCTTGCGTGCGCGGACGGTTGTCGCTGCGGCGGACATGCGATGGAATCCTCGCGTGCGATGAGCAGGACCGGACGATCCCGAGACAGCACTCGCAATTCACGGGCCATTGCCCCGCGCGGGGTGACGGACAGGGGACCGTTCCTCAAGCAGGCCGTGAACGTCGGCGACCACGGCGTCCGGCGTCAGAAACTCCAGGCTGTAAATCTCTCTCTGCACACCGTTTGGATCGACCAGGAACACGCGGGAAGGATGATCGAGCACGCCCATCGCGTTCTTCCTGGCCCACATGCCCCACGAGGCGACCACGCGATCGACGCGATCGGTGGGGCCGGTCAGGAAGTGCCAGGATTCGGGCCTGGCGTCATAAATCTTCGCGTACATCTTCAAGACTTCGGATGTGTCGTGCGCCGGGTCGAGCGAGATCGAGACGAACTCGACCTTCGTGCCCCAGAGGCCGTCCTTCTCCAGCGCATCCCGGCATTGCGCCATCGCCGCCGAGGTCAGCGGGCACGAGCCATTGCAGGTCGTGTAGACGAAGCTCACGAGCACCGCCTTGCCCCGCAGCTTTGACAGATCAAACGGCTCCCCCTCGGCATCGATCAGCTTCACCTCCGGCGCGGGGGCAATCCGGGCCAGGGGAGAATCGGCTTTTGCCAAAGAATACACAGAGAGCACGGAAAGAGAAATCATAATAGGAAAGTATTTCATCACGTTCCCCCCGCTCTCTGTATGCTCTTTGGTGAAATTGCCTCAATTTAACAACATATCATGTCCCCTCGCCGGACCGGTCGGGAAGCTGGTCAGATCGACATTGAACGATTTCTCGATCTTCAGCCCCTCCGGCGTGATCCGGATCAACCGGACCCAGAACGTGCCGTCACGGTCGAGCGTGGAGAGCAAGGAATTGGAGACGTACATGCGTTGGCCGTCGCCCGTGACGTGCATCATGTTCGGCTGTGTGCCGATCTTGGCGGTGCTGAAGAGGGTGACTTTCTCCGGGTCGGAGACGTCGAACTGCTGGATCGTATCGCCGCCGAAATTGCTGACGAACAGGTACTTGTCGTCGGGGCTCTGACGCAGGTCGGCCGGCATCGGGCCGGTGTCGGCAACCTTCTTGAACTCGTACCGGCCGTCGGTCTTGCCGCGGAACATCCAGAGCGAGTCATCCAGCGCGCAATTCGTGAACCCGTAGTTCGCGCCCTTCTTCAAGGACCACCGCACCTCCAGCGGCGCGAGCCCGGCGCGGCCGACCTGAAGGGGCTTTCTCGCCTTGAAGTCCCACACCACCATCTCGGTGCCGAAGTCCTTGGGGTCCATCTGCTTGAACGGCTTCCGGTAATTCCGCATCGGCGTGAAGCTCGACGTGACCATCCGGTTGAACTCGGGCTTCACGGCGAGGTCGTAGGCATAAGGGGCATCTTTCGGCTGGTCGATCCGCCGGATGAATCGGCCGTCGTTGGTGAACTCCGCCATACCGGCCGGCAGTCCGCCATCTTTCGCCCCCAGGAAGCTCAGGAGCATCCGACCCGGGAGCGCATAATACGTATGCGGGCCGGTCAGGCCGGTCACCTCGGGGATCGTTTCCAGCACCTTCTCGATCCTCGGCTTCGCCGGGTCGGTCGCGACGTCCAGGATCCAGATCTTGCTCGACAGCAGGCCCCCGGCCCAGATCCTGGTGCGATCGTCGGTGTATCCCCAGTGATGCGTCTCGTTCCCCCTGGAGCCGAGATCGACCGTGTGAATGATCTTCGAGAACGTCTTGCTCGCCGGGTCCACGTCGATCACCGCGACGAAGTCGTTGTCCTTCGCGTCGGCATCCACGCAGAACAAGTAAAGATATTTCTCCGGCCTGTCGAGCCGCTTGACGTAGGGCGAGAGGCAGGTCTCGGCCATCGCGAGGGATGGTAGGACGAGGATCAAGAGCGCAGCGAATAGGCGTCGCAGCATGGCGATTCTCCCCGTGACCTTGGCAAAGATCGAGCAATATTGATGATAGGGATCGCGAATCCGAAATCGAGCGGACGCGTCAATCACGCTTCGGCTCGAACAGGGCCATCACCGCACCCGCCGGGTCCCGGATCGCGGCGAACCGTCCCATCCCGCCCATGCTCCGAGGCCCGTCGAGGATCGCGCCGCCGAGTTCCACGCAACGCGAGAGGCTGGCGTCGATGTCCGGCACGTTCACATAGATGAGCCAGACCGGGGGCAGCTTGGCGTTCTCTCCGCGCGCATGGCAGATCCCCGCGACGGGCGTGGCCTCGCCCTGGGGGTGGACGCAGTAGTCGCTGTACGCGCCCATCGGGACCTCGCTGGTGGTCCAGCCGACGACGGCCTGGTAGAAGTCTCGCACCGCCCCGGCGTTCGGGACCGAGAGGTCGATCCAGCCGATCCGCCCCAGACTCGAAGGTGATTCCACGTCGCGGTTCCTGTGTTATCAGACCTGAATGGCCCGTCCCGACGCACCGTCCGCCGCGTGACAGACGTGGATTGCGGGCTCGATCCCCATGCGGCGAGCGTACTCGATCCGCACGGAGTCGGCAAAGGCCTCGGCCTTGTCGGGCTCGACGAGATTGACCGTGCAGCCCGCCCAGCCGGCGCCGGAGAGCTTCCCGCCGAGAAATCCGGGTGATTGCTGCGCCGCCTCGATCAGGGCATCGAGCGCCGGGGAGCTGTTCTGGAAGTCATCCCGACTGGACCTGTGCGAGGCCGACATCAGCTTGCCGAACGTGGCGACGTCCCCTCGCTTCAGCGCCTCGGCGCCGCGGCGGACACGCTCGTTCTCCGTCAGCACATGACGGGCGCGAAGCCGGCCGACGGGGTCCAGAGCGTCCCACTCCGCCTGCAGATCCTCCGGGGAGATGTCTCGCAATTGCGTCACGTTCGCGCCCGGGCGAAGGCGCTGAAAATACGAGACGACGCGCTCGCATTCCTCGCGACGCCGGTTGTACATGCCGTCGGCCAGCCGCCTGGCGGTCTTCGAGTCGCACACCACGATCGCCGGCGCGGGGTTGCCCAGCGGTAGCCGTTCGTACTCCAGGGTCCGGCAGTCGAGCATGAGCGCGTGATTCTCCCGGCCGAACAGCACGGAGAATTGATCGAGCAGGCCCGAGCCCACGCCGACGTATTCGTTCTCCGACTTCCGCAGCGTGTGCGCCAGTCTCATTCGTTCCGGGTCGCTCAGGGGCGTCGATCCGGCCTCCCCTCCCGGCACGACGCCGGCCGCCAGCAAGAACACGCCCAGCGCCGCTTGCAGGCTCGCCGAGCTGGAAAGCCCCGCACCCAGCGGCACATTGCCGGCGATGGCCAGGTCAAAGCCGGATCGCAGCGGGCCGTAGTTTTCCTGAACGGCCCAGACCACACCCCTCACGTATCGCCGCCAGCCCTCGGACCTGTCGCGATCGAGCCCATCGATTGCGAACTCGTCCTTCTGGTTGTCGAAATTGGCCGCGATCGCCCTTGCCTCTCGCCCCGGCCTGGTCCGCCCGACGACCACCGTGAACCGATCGATCGCCGCCGCCAGTACCAGCCCGCCGTTATAGTCCGTGTGATTGCCGAGCAGTTCCACCCGACCCGGCGCCCGCGACACCACCGTCGGCTCCTCCTGGAACGCCTTATCGAACGCCTCCTCCGCCAGGGCTTCCAACGCAACGCTCATGAGAATCCCGCGGCTCCCTTCTTCCGAGTGGAACGACGCGCCTCGCCGCCGATAGCCTAATCCAGGATCGCACCGGGCGGAAGACGACCCGCCGCCTGGTTCACGGCCGTTCGGTTCTTGATTCAGTGCGACCCCAACCAAGACCACGCAGAGCGTCGAGGACGGCTTCACCTCTCCGTGCCAACGGGCCTGGATTGCCGGACCCGACTTCGTGACCCGGGGTCAGGGGCGGGGACGCGACACCTTCCAGACCACGATCCCCATGATCGTCGCGCCCAGCACCAGGAAGAACCCACCCACGAGTGTGGCGGTGAGCGCATTGAGCAGGACGGGCGGCGGGGCGATTGAGGGCGCGCTCGTCTTGACGGCAATCTGCCCCGTCGCGAGGATCGCAGCCCCGAAGGCCGTGACCCCGAGGCCGGTCAGGAAGACTCGCTTCATCTCGGCCCGGTTCATGTGCGCCCTCCGCTCAAGATCCACGCTCGGGGCATCCCGCCCGCCGAGGTGAGCGATGATAACACGCGGAGGCGACGCGGTGTGTCGGGTCCACTGCCGCGCGAGGGTTGGTTGTCACTCAGGAGAGGTAGGTCCGTGTGGCCGGGGTCGATGCGAGCCGTGGCGCTGCTGCCGGCGCTCGGGTATCCGCCGCGGGCATCGCCGGCTCCGCCGACTCGACCCCAGTCACCCGGCCGAAGAACTGCTCATTACTAACTATTTAACTGATGATCACACTTTGAATCGAGTCGGGCAGGCCACGGCGTTCGGGGATTCCCGATAGCCCTGGCCTGCCCGACTTTTTTCTCTCAGACTTCCACGGCCACCAGCTTCGCCGCCTTCTTCAGGGCGTCGGCCTTGTCGGTCTTTTCCCAGGTGAATTCGGGCTCGTTGCGGCCGAAGTGGCCGCCGGAGGCGGTCTTGCGGTAGATGGGGCGGCGGAGGTCGAGGTGTTTGATGATGCCGCTGGGGGTCAAGGGGAACGTCTTGCGGATCAAGGCGGCGATCTGTTCGTCGGGGATCTGGCCGGTGCCTTCGGTGTCGACGTGGATGCTGACCGGCTCGGAAACGCCGATGGCGTAGGCGAGCTGGATCTCGCAACGGTCGGCGAGGCCGGCGGCGACGACGTTCTTGGCGACGTAGCGGGCCATGTAGGCGGCCGAGCGGTCGACCTTCGTGGGGTCCTTGCCGCTGAAGGCGCCGCCGCCGTGGCGGGCGCGGCCGCCGTAGGTATCGACGATGATTTTCCGGCCGGTCACGCCCGAGTCGCCGTGGGGGCCGCCGACGACGAACTTGCCCGTCGGGTTGATGTGGTAGATCGTCCCCTCGTGCGAGAGGTCCTCCGGCAGGCAGGGGTCGATCACCTGCTTGCGGATCACCTCGCACAGGGTCTTGTGGTCGACGTCCGGCGCGTGCTGGGTGGAGACGACCACCGTATGCACGCGGACGGGCACGCCGTTCTCGTACTCGATCGTGACCTGGCTCTTGGCGTCCGGCCGCAGCCACTTGATCGTGCCGTTCTGGCGCAATTCGGTGATCCGGTTGATGATCCGGTGCGACAGGGCGATCGGCAGCGGCATCAGCTCGGGCGTCTCGTTGGAGGCGTAACCGAACATCAGGCCCTGGTCGCCGGCGCCGATGTCCTTGCCGGTGGAGGCGTCCTCGTTCACGCCCTGGGCGATGTCGGGCGATTGCTTGCCGAGGGCGACCATCACGGCGCAGGTGGTGGCATCAAAGCCCATGTCGCTGGACGTGTAGCCGATATCGCGGACGATCTGGCGGACGATCGTGGGATAGTCGACCATGGCCTTGGTGGTGATCTCGCCGGCCAGGCAGACCAGGCCGGTGGTCAACAAGGTTTCGCAGGCGACGCGGGCGTACGGATCTTGCGCCAGGATCGCGTCGAGGATGCCATCGGAGATCTGGTCGGCCATCTTGTCGGGATGGCCCATCGACACCGATTCGCTGGTGAACAAGTAACGGCTGGCTTGGGACACGTCGATGGGCCTCCCTTGGCCGTGAACTGTCTCGAATCCTCGGCCGACGCATGAACACTACGGCGGCCTCACAGGTCTGCGAGTGTATCAACCTCCTCGCCGCGCTGTAAAGCGAGACTGCGAGCGCGAGCGGAGGGTCACTTCGCGGTCGGCTCAAACAGGTGTCTCAGGAGATCGGCCTTCGATGGGTCGAAAACCTGGAGGATCTCCAGATCGGCGCGGGCGAGGCGGTCCTCCTTGAGTTTCAATTCGCAGGTGATGAGGTTCATCCGTGCGACGTCGAGCGAGGGGTCCAGGCGGAGGGCCTCCCGACTGGCGGCGGCGGATGGTCGCCATTCGCGCTGCTGGAGGAGGATGTGGCCCAGCCTCTGGTGATAGTCGGCGCGGCGGGGATTGACCGCGATCACGCGTCGGGTGTAGTCGGCAGCCAGCTCCCATCGGTTCTTGTTCAGGGCGATCAAGGAGGCGCGGTCGAGGAGCAATTCCCCCTTCGGGGCCTGGACCAGCGCCTCCTGAATCGCGGCGAGCGCGGCGGTCTGGCGGTCGTCCAGCAGGAGGGCTTCGCCCAGGACGCCCCTGGCGAGCTGGTCGTCGGGATCGTCTTTCACGGCCGTCGTGAGCAGTTTCGTGGCCATCTGACCGAAGCTGGCACGCTCGGCTTCGCTCCGGCGGGTCTCCCCTTCGTGGACGAGCGCGACGCCCAGGTCGCGCAGGGCGGCGCGACGGGAGTCGGGATCGGTCTTGCCCGGGTGGAAGAGTTCCAGCGGTGCGCCGTTCTGGCTCGCGCTCGCTCCGGTGGGGTTCCGGGACGGTTCCTCCACCGCCGGGTTGCGAGCGATGCGGTGGTTCGTGGTGGCGTTGTGGACGATGTCGGTATTCTTCAGCACGGGCATGTGGCACTGGATGCAGGAGTCGTCCTTGCTGCGCGCCCGCCGCTCGGGCTCGGCGATGCTGCATCCCGTCCTGTTCGGTCCGTGACAGGCGAGGCAGCGATCACGAAAATAGGCGACGCGTTCGGCGGGTTCCGGGGTGCGGTGGGGGTCGTGACAGGAGATGCAGCCGAGCGTGCCCTGGGTCTCCCGGAAGCAGCGGCTATCGCGCATCTGCTCCACATGGCCGACCGCCCGATTGGTGGTCGAGCGGTTGTCCGTCCGATGATAAACCGCCAGGAACTCGCCCAGGGGAAGACCCGGCCGGAAGTCGCGGAGCGTCGCGCCCGCCCGCTCGATCCGATGATCGCCCTGGAGGTGGCACTGCTCGCAGACGGAATCGCGCAAGGTGAGGTCGAGGCGACGCGGGTTGACGATGGTCACGTCGATCCCATTGAGCATCCTGGGCGCCTTCACATGAAGCTCGCCCGGTCCGTGGCAGCGCTCGCAGCCGATCGATTCGCCGCGAAACGTGGGCGGGAGGTAGCGATTGACCGCATCCCCGGCCGGCTCGACGCGGTTGGAATGGCAGGACAGGCATGCCGGATCGATCGGCCGCTCGAAATGGGAGTTCATCTGGTCGAAACCGGGGGCGAGGCCCCACCGCCCTTCCTGGCTGTACCAGGAGATCGGCGACTGGACGAGATAGCCGTCGCTCTCCGACAGGAACGACCGGCCCCGCGTCCCCGAGCCCAGGATGTAGCTCACCACGGCCTCCACGCTGACGACCGCGCGGCCCTGAGCATCGCGGCGAGTCTCGCGATCATAGACGCGGCCGTCCCGGCTGGTGATCGAATACTCGAATCCCGCCGCCTGGAACACCTGCCCCACCGGCGCATCCCCTGCATCATGGCCGGGCAGCGCCGCGGCCGACGACAGGGATCGCCCCATCGGATGCTTGCGATAGCTCGCGGCGATCTCCGCGTGGCAAGTGGCGCACGCCGCGTCGCCCACGTAATTGACCCCCATCTTCACATTCTCGTACGGAGATTCCAGGCGAGCCATGCTCTGCCTGGCTCCGTACCTCGGCCCGGTGCCCCTCCACCACGACCACCCCAGGCCCGCGGCCAGGCACGCCGTCGCGCCCAGTGAGAGGACGATCTGCAGTCGCCTTCGCGAAGAGATCCGAACTGATGGAACCGTGGCCATGGGATGGCTTCCCTGCGAACTGAAGCGCCGCTCTTCTTCGCCCTCGCAAGGGTAACACTCTACCGGGAGTCACGGCCTTGTGACCAGCAAGGGGCGGACGGGGAACGGAAGAGGGTTCACGCAGAGACGGGGAGGCGCAGAGGAGACCAAAATATTGTAAATTATTTATTAGCCAAAATTATAAACAATATTAATTAATGAGTCTTAACTACTACATCTTGGCCCACGCTCCTACCTGCTCTCGCTCTCTCTTCCTCTGCGCCTCCCCGCCTCTGCGTGAACCCTCTTCCGTTCCCAGAGCCTCAGTTCTCCGTCCTCTGCTCGCCGACATCGCGGTCGCGGTCGCGGCGATACCAGCTCCAGAGCAGGCGGTGGGTTGCGTAATCGAGGAGGGACTGGGACGTGGGGAAGGCGAAGTCCTGGGGGGGGCCGTCTTCGAGCAGGGCGAGCGTGGAGGGGGTCACGAACGCGTCCGAGGCCAGGGTGCGGAGATCCTCCAGGAAGATCGGGAAGTTCTCGGCCGCCAGCGGCCAGATCCGGTCGCCGAGATAGGCGTAATTCATCTGGTTCTCGATCACTCGCAGCGTGACCCGAGGGTCGCGACGGACGATGACGACCTCGCCCACCGGGTCGCGCGGCACGCGCACGGCGCGTTGTCGCCGGGCGATCATCTGGGGCCGTCTCAGCAGGGCGTTCAGGCCGGTGGAGACCGCCACGATCCAGGTCGGCGGGCTCACGTCGCGGAACTCGTCCTCCATCTCGACCTTGCCGGCGGCGATCAGCTCGATCTTGTCCCACGGGACCCAGTGGGTCGGCTCGCCGCGCAGGCCCGTCACGCGGAAGCCCTCGGGCAGGCAGGCCGCGCCGTGGATCGTGCGAGGCGGACTCAAATTGGGGAACAGGTCCGCCCGCCTGGCCTCGGCCGCCACGCCCTGCTCGTACAGGCCATCGAGCAGGTCGCGGGCCTCGATCTCGGACAGCGGCCGCGGCCAGACCCCGGGCGAATGCGCGACCCATCGCATGGCATCGGTCGGGTGGATTCCTGTCACCCGGCACAAGAGGTCGCGCACGGCCTGCGGGTCGTCGGGCGCGTCGAACAGGACGAGCCGGTAACCGTCGTCCGCCTTGGCCATCATTCGCCCCGCCTCGTCCGCGATTGATCCAGCCCGATCCTATCAGGCGTGAGGCCTCCCGCCAATCGGCATGAGGAGTCCGAGGGCGACCGGTTCAAGGCGAGTCAAGTCCCCGCGGGCTTGACCTTCGCGGCTGCGCTTCGCACCTTCTGCTTCATTTCGTGGAAGCGGGCTTGCGCCCGGAGCGCCTGTTCGTTGCGCCACAGAGTTTGAGCCTCGCCGAGCTTGACCCGAGCGGGCTCCGCCTTGCCGTCATCGAACAGCCGGACCGCCGCGTCCAGGCGCAGAAGGACCTGGGACTCCACCGCGGAAAGCTCCATCGAGGCCCGCGCTCGGTCCGCCTTGGCGAGATCGTCTCTCGATCGTTCGAACTCGTTTTTCTTGCTCAACACCTCGGCCAGGGCGGCCTTTTGCGCGGCCTGGAGATGGGTGATTTGCTTCTCGAACGTGTACTGCTGAAGAACCTTCAGCTTGGTGTTCGCGTTTACCAGGACGATCTCGCTCTTCTGGGCGCTCATCCTGTCTTCCACGAGTTGGCTCTCCGAGATCGAGCCCCGCTTGGTCATCTTCTCCGACCAGGCTACTCGATCTTTGGCGCGGGCCACCTCGGACTCCGCCAGCTTGATCTCTCCCGTGACCGTCTGGAGATCCTGAGGAATGGTCCCCCGGCGATACTCCTCGATCGCGATGTTCGCGAAGTTACTCGCAAGCTCCGCTTTTCCCAGGGCGGCTTTGGCTCGTTCGACTGCGATCGCGGCCTGTTCGTGTTGCAGCCGCAGCGTCTCGGCCGCGTCCATGCGTCCCAGAATCTCACCGGCGAGGGCTTCGATCGCCGCGCGCTCACCCTCACCCTGGGGTCTGCCCAGTGCCGGGCTGAAGGCGAGGCCAACGAGCAGCAAGCCAGGAACCAGCCCACGAAGCTCGTCCCCAAGGCGTCCGATGATCGATGGCAAGTTCATGAGACTCCAACCTTTCTTGAGGGAGACGTGAACAGGGATTTCGGCGTCGCGATCGGAGGACGGGCTCATTTTTTCGGGACGTTCCGCGCGATCGTCTCGAACGAGGCGAGGAAGCTCTTCCAGTCGTCGAACGGCAGGATACCCATCGACGGGTATGCGGCCAGGCGCTGCGTCTGGACCTCGGTCCAGGCAGAGACGAGCCGATCTTGCGCCGAGAGGACCGCACCCCGCGCCGCCAGCAGTTGCTGCGACGACTTCAGACCGTCGCCTTGACGAGTCAGGTCGACACCGGCCGCAGGTGGGGCGATGATCTGATCCAGCAGGTCGGCCTCGAGGCGGATCTCCAGGCTCAGCGAGGCCTTCTCCTCTTCGTAGGCCTGAATCGCCCGCACGAGTCGCCGGACCCGCGACCTCACGAGCATCGCCGCGCGATCGTCCGCGACACTGCGCGCGGCGGCCGTCAACAGGTCATCGAGCCTGCCCTCGTTCGTGATCGCGACTTCGCGCGCGGAGATCCCCCCGGCGACGAAGTCCGGCGGAACAGGCAGGCGCCCCACGATCGCGCCGATTTCCTGGAAATCGTGGTCATCCTTGGCCCTCCATTCACCGAGCTCTTCGAACACGCGGCGGAACCCGTCGTGGAGCGACGGACCGGGCAAGAGCTTTGTACCCGGAGGCAGGCCGAGACTCACGTGGAATGCGTCCAGGGAGTCGCGGAACTCCCGCTCACGATCGAGCATGGCGGCCCGCGCCGCACGCACGTTTCCGGCGAACTGCTCGACGTGAATCGGGGCGATGCCCGACGAGGATTTCGCGGTCTGCCGGTAGAGGTCGTACAATCCCTCATAGCCGGTGAGCTTCCGGCTCGCCACTTCGGCGGATTGCAGGCGACGGAGGACGTCGAGATAGGCCGGCGCGGGGTCGAGGAATTTTCCAGCCGGGTCCGGTTCGCGCGCCGCGAGATACTCCGCGCGAAACCGTGCGAAATCACTGACGCCCGCTTTCGCGATCTCGGCCGCCCAGTTCTTCGAGCCCAGGACCGCCAACCGATCCGCCGGGCTCGTGGGTTTCGGAGAACGCGACCGGATCAGGGCGATCCCATACACCTCCTCCAGGCCGATAGTGATCGGTTTCGTCCCCGCGGGCCATCCCGCGATCCGAACCGGATCCATGAGTCGTGCCCCGGGACCTCTCGGCGCCACGAAGCCGGCCGCTGGCTTCTCGTCCGATCGGATCGTCTCCGTTGGCGGTCGTCGGACCTCCTGGCAGAAGGCGGGAGCGACCAGGACGAGCACCAAGGTAATCGGAGCGAGTGTCGCGCATCGCATCGTCGCGGGCCTCGGGCGAGAAAGGGATCGCGGCCAGTGCCATCCCCCACGATACCAGAGCCCAGGCATCACTCAAGCGAATTACGCGATCCCGTCAGGCCATCGGCCCGATCGGGTCCGCGAAGAGATCGCGGAGCGCGAGGGCGAACCCCGGCAGCACGGTGCCGCCGTCGAGCGTGCCGGACTCGCGGACGAGGCGGGAGCGATCGGGGGCCGTATAGGCGCGGACGGTCTTCTTCTGGGGATCGACGTACCAGACCAGCTCGACCCCGCAGGCGAAGTAATCCGCCAGCTTGGCGGCCATCTCTTTCTTCGTGTTCGACTCGCTGAGGACTTCGACGGCGAGATTCGGGATCGCGGGGCAGACCTTCTCTTGCGGCATGCGATGCCCGGGGATGCGTTCGCGAGAGAGGAAGGAGGCGTCGGGGATGCGAATCAGGCCGGGATTGAGACGGTAGGGACCATCGGCCCCGACGACGACCCCGGAGCGGAGCGGGCGGACGAAGTTGCTCAGAAATGTGCCGATCAGGCCCGCGAGGTGGGATTCGTAGAGCCCGCCAGTCTTTTTCACCAGAACGCCATCGACCAACTCGTAGAGTCCGTCCTCGTGGTCGTGAATCGTGATGAGATTCTGTTCCGTGGCCGTCCCCGGGGCGGGATCTCGCCGTATCCGCCAGATCGGGATCGGGCCGAACCGTCGGAACAGGTCGAGAGCGGTCCAATCGTTCCGGGTTTCGGCATCGATGGCCATGTTTTCTCCGCCTCAGGCCGTGACCACGGATTTCTTGTAGGGTGGGTCAGCCCGCCCTACAAATCACGGATCGCCGCGTCCATGTGCGAGGCAGGGGCGGGGTTCCGCCCGTCTTGAAAAACGTGTGCGGCAATCGAACCCTGGCAGCTTGCATGCCCGGTTCGTTACAGTAGATAGGATCGGGCGGGGCCAATTTGAGGGCTCACGCCCAGGAGACGATCATCAACCACGGAAGCGAGGTCGGCATGGTGCGCTGGACCCTGACGTGTCTGCTTATGGGGCTGGTTCCAACATTCGCGATCGCGGCCGACGGGGGGACGATCGCCAAGGCGAAGGGGCTGGCGCAATCGGGCAAATATGCGGAGGCCCTCGATGCGTATGAGGCCCTGGTCAAGGATGCGAAGGACGACGCGGAGAAGATGACGATCGCCCTCGGCCGGGCGGATGCCCTGGTCGCCACGGGCGAGTTGAATAAAGCGGCCGAGGCACTCAAGCCGTTCGCCGAGGGAGACGCGCCGAATCCCGACGCCGCCGCGGCGATGGCGGACCTGGAGTTCGGGCGAGGTCGATGGGAGAAGGCCGAGGCGCTGGCCAACGCGGCGCTGAAGGTCAAGGCCGATCACATCCGGGCCAAATGGGTCCTCGCCAACCTGCTGGACGCCACCGGCAAGACCAAGGAGGCCGACGCCCTCTACAAGGGCTTCATCGACTACCACAACGTCCACGGCCGGGAACTCTCCCGCGACGCCGACAGCCTCCTCATCATCGGCCAGGCCGCCGAGCGCTACTATCGGGCCAATGCGCGGGGCGCGGAGTTGAAGGAGACGCTCGAAGAAGTCATCAACGACTTATATGAAGGCGCCTTGCGGGCCGACCCCAAGTGCTGGCGGGCGCCCCTACTTGAAGGCCGGCTCTTCCTCTCAGGCTACAATGAGCGGGCGGCCATGAAGGAACTGGTGCGGGCGCAGCGGATCAATCCGGCCGCGCCGGAGATCCTCGTCACGCTCGGCCAGGCGGATTTGCAGGGCTATAAACTCGCCTCGGGCCGGAAGCGGGCCGACGCCGCGCTGGAGATCAACCCGCATTACGGCCCGGCCCACATCCTCCTGGCCGACCTGAACATCTCCGACGAGAAGTTCAAGGACGCGATGGAGGCCGCCAAGAAGGCCGTGGTCGAGAACCCTCGCGACGAGGAAGCGCTCGGCCGTCTCGCGGCCGCATACCGGCTACTCGTGGACCCGGTGGGTGCCGCCGCCGCCGAGGCCGTCGCCGTGGCGAACAACCCCAGGCCCGCCGCGTTCTACGCCGCCCTGGGCGAGCGCCTCGCCGACCGCCGCAAGTATCATTCCGCCGAACGCGCCTTCCTCAAGGCCATCGCGGCCGACCCCGATCGCGCCGATACCCGCATCGGCCTGGGGATGCTTTATATGCAGATCGGCCGCGAGGACGAGGCCAATGACCTGTTCACCGTCGCCTTCGCCGCCGACCCGTTCAACGTCCGCGCCGACAACATGATGAAAGTCCTGCGGCACCTCGCCACGTACACCACGATCGATTCGCCGCATTATCAGGTGCTCGTCCTTCCCGGCCAGGATGCGCTGCTCGGCAAGTACATGTCGCGCTACCTGGAGCAGATCCACGACGACGCGGCCAAGCGCCTGGGCTTCGACCTGCCGGCGAAGACGAAGATCGAGATCCTGAAGGACCACCAGTGGTTCAGCGGTCGCACGACGGGCCTGCCGTTCATCCCCACCGTCGGGGCCTGCACGGGCAAGATCATCGCCATGGCCAGCCCCCAGCCGATGAAGTCGCCGTATAACTGGGCACGCGTGATCACGCACGAGATGACCCACGTCATCAACCTCCAGCAGACCGACTTCAACATCCCCCACTGGTATACCGAGTGCCTGGCCGTCGAGAGCGAGAAGAGCCCGAGGCCGCAGGAGTGGAACAAGCTCCTTTTGGAACGCGTGCCCTCCCGCAAGAAGCTCCACAATCTGGACACGATCAACCTCGGCTTCATCCGCCCCAACGAGCCCGCCGACCGCTCGATGGCGTACTGCCAGGCCCAGCTTTACGGCCAGTACATGGTCAAGCGGTTCGGACCCGACGCCAACGTGAAGATGCTCAACGCCTACCGCCGCGGCCTCACGACCGAGCAGGCTATCAACGACAGCTTCCACGTCGACAAGGCCGACTTCGAGAAGGCGTATCTCACGTTCCTCGACGAGACCGTGAAGACGATTCGCGCCCGGGTGAACGACGAGAAGCCCGTGAAGTTCTCGGCGCTCCAGCAGGAGCTCAAGGCCAAGCCCGACGACGCCGACCTCAACGCCAGGATGGCGTACGAACACTTCGCCCGCCGCGAGCTGCGCGAGGCCCGGCCGTTCGCGGATAAAGCCCTCGAACTCAAGCCGCACCACCCGCTCGCCTCGTACGTGAAGGCGCGGCTCATGCAGTCCATCGGCGATAACTCCGCCGCGCTGGAGATCCTTGAGCCGGCGCTCGACATGGCCAATCCCAACGAGCGCGTGATCGACCTCCTTGCCGAGCTTCAGATGAAGGCCGGCAAGCTCGACGACGCCGAGAAGCTCTACGAGATGGCCCGCAAGGACGACCCCGCCCAGACCAAGTGGATTGCCGGCCTGGCCCGCATCCACCTCCGCAAGACCGAAAAGGCCAAGGATGAGAAGAACGACGTCGAGGCCGCCTCCTACGAGGCCAAGTTCCTGAACGACCTCTCGATGATCGCCGCCAACGACGCCGACGACCTCCCGATGCGCCAGGCGTTGGCCAGCTACCATTTCAAGGCCGGCCGCATGGCGGATGCCGAAAAATGGGCCTGGGAATGCCTCTACGTCCAGGTCTACGACCCCGCCAACCACGTCACGCTCGCCGACGTCCTCTCCGCCGAGAAGAAGTTCCCCGAGGCCATCGAGGAGTATCAGACGGCCATCGAGCTGAAGGTCAAGAAGCCCAACGACGTCAAGCTCAAGCTCGCCCAGGCCCAGGTCGGCGCGGGCAAGAAAACGGATGCGAAAACCACGCTCGACGCTGTCCTCAAGTCCGACCCGGAGCACCCGGAAGCGAAGGCCCTGAAGGAGGAGATGGATAAGGGGAAGTGACGGGACTGATGCCCTTCCCTCCCGCTTTTCCAGTGGGGCGGGCGTCCCAGCCCGCCTAATATTTGGTAGGCGGGCTGGGATGCCCGCCCCACTACATGACGCGGCACAGTCGTACTCGACCAGTACCCCCCGCCGTCGGACAAGAAGATTCGAGCGGAGGACACCAGGCCTCGTGTAGAATCAACGCCTGACCATTCTCGTCGAGTCGAGAGGAGGTCGCGATGCTGCCACGCGAAGCCACGCCGGAGTCTCCCTCGCCTGAAGCCGATCCCAGGCCAGGCGGGCGGATCGCGGACCGCCTGAATTCCATCGCGAGAGAGCAGACGCACGAGGAGCGGGGAGAGCCGGACACGGGCGGAAGATGGAATTCCGCCGGGATCGTCGCGCTGGCCATGATTTCGCTGGTCCTGCTCGTCGCCGTGCTCACGTCGGCCAAGGCCGGACGCCCTGTGGCCCCTGCGCCGATGCCGGCCGGACCGGTATTGACGGCGATGGAACTGATGCAAGCCGAGAACGGCTTCATCCTGAAGAACTCGAAGACGGCGCGAGCCTATCAGGCGAATCGGGCCGCGCTGGCCAAGTCGGCGTTGGCCGTCTCGGGCCTGGCCGGCTCGGTACGCGGCAACAACGCCCACGCCTCGGCCCTCGGCGTGCCGCAGTCCGATTGGGTCGCCGCGATGGATGACCTGACCCTCGCGTCGGACGCGTTCGCCGCGCTGGTCGCGAACCCGAAGACGACGCAAATGGAGGCCAAGGCGGCTTATCGAGCAGTGACCGCCTCCTGTACGGCCTGCCACGTGGCGTTCGTCGTCGAATGACGGGCCGCTCTCGACGGTGATCGAGCGATCCCATCCCGCCCGATGAGTGCCCGGCCATGCCGGTCCCCTGGCGGGGTGATCCACGTGCTCTCGACCGCCGTGACCCTACCACCTCGGTTGCCGCGCCTCGACCGGGACCTTGGCGACTTCCTCGATCGCTTCGCTGGCCATGATGAGCACGACCCGATCCTTCGCCACGACCAGGAACGGCGATCGGCCCAGTTCGGTGCCCGTGCGGCGGCAGGTGACGGTCGGGTCCTTGATTTTCAGGTAGGGGTCGTCCTGGTGCGCGGCGGCGCTCAGGAAGTCGCTCAGGCGAATGCCGCCCATGTGGAAGAGCGTGCCCTCGATCCGCTCGCCGTCGGTGATGACGAGGACCCGCTGTTCAATCTGTTTGCCATGCATCGGGGAATTCCTTGTCGGGCCGTGAGGTGAGTCCTCTGTTCGGAATCTAGGCCCGAAACGAGCGCCGGGCGCCGGATAACCTCGGGACAAAGTCGGCGTGCACGCCCAAGGAATTCGTATTGAGCATCCGGCGGATGCGACCTATGATCCCGCAACCAACACAGGGAGGTTCCGACAATGCGATGGCCCCGAATGCAGTTCACCCTGAGACGAATGCTCGTCGCCGTGGCGTGCGTGGCGACGCTTTTGGGCCTCGGGGTCGAGTCGAGCCGGCTCCACAGGCGGGCGGTCCGGTTCCGGTCCGAGGCGCAGCGCTATGCCGTGTGCGAGCAGTTCCTGAGTGCGTTTGCCGTCGGCATGGGCCGCGATGCGACGCTGCCCTCTTTCACGCCCGACGGGGGGCGACATACGATGAAGATCGTCGCGGGAATTGGGTCTGACCACGCCGCGGTGATGAAGCGCAAGTACGAGCGTGCCGCCCGCTATCCCTGGATCGCCGTCGCGCCCGACTCGCCCTGGCCGAATTGACGCGGAGCTGGCGAGGACGAGACGGAATTTCTGGGTCGGTAGATATCGTTTGTGAGAGGCCGGTCACCGGCTTCGCCGATCGTTGCATCGGGCCGGATGAGGAGGAAGTGAGACGATGTCCACCGAGACCACGCAGCCGCAGCCGAAAGCCACCTCGAAGATCGACCTCAAGCCATTCCCGGGCGGCCGGTACATCGTGATGCATGGCCTGGACTGGAAGGGGTACTCGGCGATCCTTCGCGCCACGGGAGATCGCACCGATCCGAAGATGGTCTACCTCGACGGGAGTCTGTGGCTGATGTCAGCCGGATTTCCGCATGAGTTTATCAAGGCCCGCGCGGGGCGAATCGTCGATGAAGTCTGCGTTGGCGTGGGTGTCCGCTGCATCCCTTCGGGGTCGACGACCTTCCGGCGCAAGCAGAAACGGGGTGGATGTGGATCTGCGACGAGCGCGCTTTCCGCCTCCTTGTCCTGCAACCCGATGGAAAGTACGCGGAGACCTCGGCGAGTGCATCGTTGCCGTTCCTGACCGGCGAGGAAATCGAGGGTTGGCTGCGACGACCGTATGACGATGACGAGATCAAATGGACGTTGGACCTCCGCCAGTGGATCATCGATGTCCTGATTCCGCGTGTTCGAGGAGGCAACGCCCCATGAGTGCCAACCGCCGATCCTCCCTCCTCGCGGTCATCGCGATGTTCCTCGCCCCTCCTGTTGCCTACTCCGACGATCCGCTCGACCCCGACTTCAACCCGAACGTCGTCGCGTTCGCGAGGTCGAAAGTGGGGGAGAAGGTGGGGAATGGCGTGTGTTCGACGTTCATTCAGGAGGCGTTGAAGGAGGCGGGGGCCAAGGTGCTGAGGTCGCCTGCGGCGGACGGGGAGTATCTGTGGGGAGAGCCGGTGAAATCGGTCAAGGAAGCGAAGCCGGGCGATATCGTGCAATTCGAGAAGGTCGTCTTCAAGGGTCGAAGGCGGATCATCGGCGATAACGGCCAGCCGGCCATGCTCAATACCAGGCTCAGCTTCCCGCACCATTCGGCGATCGTCTCGGCCGTGGGCGCGAAGGGCAAGACGGTGACCATCCTCCACCAGAACGCCGCGGGGCCGGACGGTCAGCCGCTGAAGATTGTGCAGGAATCGACGCTGGTGATGGCGGAGCTCCAGAAGGGAGGGAGCTTCAAGATCTACAGGCCGGTGGCGCCGTAAGTAGGTGAAGAGTGTCGCGAAGAGGAAAAATCGAAGAGTTTCACGCAGAGACGGGGAGGGGACGCAGAGTGCGCAGCGGAAGAGGGAGAGATCAGGAAGAGCAGGGCAAGGGGAAGACTACGTGTTCCAAACTCGTGGTTCTCTCTTCTCCGCGTCCTCTGCGTCCCCTCCCCGTCTCTGCGTGAAACTCTTCGATCTCCTCCCTTTCAAATTCCTCAATCTGCCCGCTCCCTTTGCATCCCTCTTACGAATTGATTAAGATTTGGAATCCATGAGCGAACAGCAGACGGACGGACTGACGATCCGGGGATTTCAGGCGAGGATTCACGAGCTTTACGGCGCCAAGGATGCCGCGCGCGGGGACGCGGCGACGTTCTTGTGGCTGACCGAGGAGTTCGGCGAGCTGGCCACGGCCCTGAGATCGGGCTCGGACGAGGAGCTGGCGCTGGAGATGGCCGACGTGCTGGCCTGGCTGGTCACGCTCGCGAGTATCCGGGGGATCGACCTGGAAGCCGCCGCGATGCGAAAATATGGCCTGGCCTGCCCCGGCGGATGCGGCCAGGTTCCCTGTGCGTGCGACCCGGCCGAGAAGCCCTGATCCATCCATTCGTTCCACGACCCAACGACGCGATATCGCAGACGATCCGATCGCGGAGACCATGCATGAAACGGCTCGCCCTCCTCCCCCTGCTCTGCTCCGCGATCTTCGGGTTCTCGGCAAGGAACGGAGCGTTCGCCGCGGGCCCGCCCGAGGTGAAGATCGAGAACGTGATTTCCGGGCTCGGCGACGGGCAGAAGGGCGGCTGGTACAAGTCGGGGACGTGGACGCCGGTCTGGGTGGACCTCAAGGCCGGTGCCGCGCGGTTCGAGGGTATCCTGGAACTGACCGTCCCGGACGATAGCGGCACGGCGACCAAGATCCGCCGCGCCGTGAACATCCCGGCCAACGAGATGGGCACCGTCGCGATCTTCGGCCGGCCCGGTACGCGAGGTGACATGGGGGTCCGCGTGATCGGCAGGGATGGGCGGACGAAGGATGTCTGGAACGGGGGCTCGGTCGAGGCGATCGGGGCGGAGACGGCCGTGATCGTGACGGTCGGCGTCCCTCAGGGCGTGGGCGATATTGCGCAGCTTGCCAGGTACGCGTCGAGCACGCCCGGCGGGACCTCGAACCTGATCGTCACGCCGATTCGGCCTCGTTACGGGCTTCCCGGACGCTGGTACGGCTTTGACGCGGCGGATGCCGTCGTCGTGGACACCAACGACCCGGCGACGATGACGCGACTCCGCGAGTCCAAGTCCCTGATCGACTGGGTCCGCCAGGGCGGGCACCTGGTGATCGCGGTGGGCCAGAACTGGCAGGCGGTGAAGGATAGCCCATTCGAGCCGCTGCTGCCGGGCATCCCCGCCGGTCGGGTCGAGCTTAACGACCCCGGCCTGATCGACCAGTTCGCCGGGGCCGGGAACAAGCCGATTGTCCCGCCCGGATCGAAAGAGAAGATGCTGGTGACGAAATTCGAAGGCTGGGAGGCCCGCGGAGGCGTCCCCCTGGCGTCGTCGTCGGTCACGCCCCTGGTCCTGCGCGGGCCGTACGGGTTCGGGCGGGTCACGATGGTCGGCATCGACGTGGACAACAAGCCGTTCGCGTCGTGGGAGGAGAAGAAGAGCTTCTGGGACAAGGCCCTGGATCTCCGGGGCCGGGGCGTGGACACGCTCAACAACGGCATCCCTGGCAACGCGATTTACCGGACCGGGACGAGCGACCTGTCGGCGTCGCTGCACGACTCGCTCGAACGGTTCCCGGGCGTGCGGCTCGTGCCGTTCGGCTGGGTGGCGTTCTTCGTCTTTATTTACATCCTCCTGATCGGTCCGGGCGACTACCTGTTCCTCCGCAAGGTGGTCAAGCGGATGGAGATGACCTGGATCACGTTCCCGCTGATCGTGATCGTGGTCAGCGGCCTGGCCTACGCCGCGGCGTACTATTTCAAGGGCACGGAGCTGCGGATCAACAAGGTGGACCTGGTGGACGTGGACCAGACCACGGGCCTGGTCCGGGGATCGACCTGGCTGACGCTGTTCAGCCCCCAGAACCGCGACTACACCCTCGGCATCGCCCCGCTGCCGCCCGAGGCCGAGGCGCCGGCCGATCCGGTGGCGACGGGGGCGAGGACGGCGAACGTCGAGACCATGATGTCCTGGTTCGGCGCGGCGGATAATCCCATCAACGGAGGGGGCGGGCTCTCGATGACCGGTGGCGGATACGACTATGCCCCGATGAGCGAGCCCGAGGAGGTGACCGGCGTGCGGGTCCCGATCTGGAGCACCAAGAGCTTCACCGGCCGCTGGACGGGCACGACCGGCACTCCGTTGCTGGAGTCCGACCTGACGCCCGACGGGCCGGACCGGGTCCGGGGCACCGTCACGAACATCTCTCGCAGGCCGATGAAGAGCGCCGCGCTGTTCTTCGGCCGGTACGTTTACACCCTGAACGACGTGGCCCCCGGCGCGACCGTCCCCCTGGGTGAGGCGCAGGCCCTGGCCGGCTACCTGGACGGTGTGACGCGGGGGATTCAACAGCGCGGAGTCACCTACTACGGCGGCCGCCCTGTCGTGCAGGCCGACGACGCGATGGCCGAGAGCGAGCGGCCTAACATCCTCCGAGCCCTGATGTTTCACTCGGGCCTGGGACCCAAAGGCACCTCGCTGCCGAGCTACGCCCTCAAGTCCCTGGACCTGACCGACCAGCTCGACCTCCGGCGGCCGATGCTCGTGGCCAATGTGGAAGGCCCGGTCGCCCAGCTTCGACTCGAGGGGGCCGGAAGCAAGCCGAAAATGACGCAGACCACGCTCGTTCGGGTGATCCTCCCGTTCAAGACCACCCCCGCCAAGCCATGAGACCGGATCGCTTCGTGTACCCCAAGACCTCGGCCGAGTCAGGAATGGTTCTCCAGCATGCGTGTGCTCATTCGTCTGCTGGCCCTTCTGGTCAACGGACTCCGCAAGGGAGACACTTCCGCCCAGGCTGCCCTGGCGGTGATCGTCGCGGTGGCGGTCGTCGTCGGCGTCGTCTGGTTCGCCCGGCGGCCCCTCGGCGGTGATCCCGAGAAGCCGCCCCTGGACGAGGCCGACTTCCAGGACGAGAAGAACCCGTATCGCACATCCCCGTGATTCTGATCCTGAACGACATCCGCCAGCCGCTCCATGACATCGACCTCCCCGATCCAAGGGCCGCCCTCATGATCGAGACCCACGACCTGACGAAGATGTACGGCGACCTGTACGCCCTGAACCGATTAAACCTGACGCTCGACCAGGGCGACGTCTACGGGTTCATCGGCCCCAACGGCGCGGGCAAGACGACCACGATGCGAATTTTGGCCACCCTGCTGAACCCGACGTTCGGCGAGGCGACCGTCTGCGGCTACTCGATCTACACCGGCGCAAAGGACATCCGCCGCACGATCGGCTACATGCCGGACTTCTTCGGCGTGTACGACGACATGAAGGTCATCGAGTACCTCGAATTCTTCGCCGCCGCCTACCGGATCAAAGGCCCGGCGCGGAAGAAGATCTGCGAGGAGGTGCTCGAACTTGTTGACCTGACCTACAAGCGCGATGCGCTGGTGACCAGCCTCTCTCGCGGCATGACCCAGCGGCTCGGCCTGGCCCGCGTGCTCCTGCACGATCCCCAGGTGCTCTTGCTTGACGAGCCCGCCTCGGGCCTGGACCCCCGCGCCCGCATCGAGATCCGCGCGCTGTTAAAAGAGCTGCGGAACATGGGCAAGACGATCCTGGTCTCCAGCCACATCCTGCCCGAGCTGGCCGACATCTGCAACAAGATCGGCATCATCGAGCAGGGCGTCTTGCTCGTCAACGGCACCGTGGTCGACGTGATGAAGCAGGTCCGCGCCGATATCGTCCTGAACATCAAGGTCGCCGATCGCCAGACCGACGCGGCGAACCTGCTGGAAGGCCAGCCCGAGGTCGAGAGCGTCCAGAGCAAGGACGACTACCTCGTCGTCAAGCTCCGCGAGGGCGAGCTCGTCTTCAGCCCCCTGGCCAGCCGCCTCATCGCCCAGGGCTACGATCTCACCATGTTCAAGGAAGACGAGATCAACCTGGAAACGGCGTTCATGCACCTGACGAAGGGCATCACCAGCTAATTTGCCGGGTGGGTCAACGTCGCGGCGCGACGTTGACCCACCCTACGGGAGCGTTGACACGGATCGCTCGGCATTACATTAGGGGAAAATCCCGCCACGGGACACATAGTTCGCCGCGCCGAACGGGATCGTGATCCGGGAGGCGCCGTCAGTCCGGCCTTGGACGAGGAAGGTCGACTGGAGGGCGCGGCCGATGGTGAAGGCCCCCCCGGGGGCGATGTTCACGTTCCCGCCCACGAGACCGCCTGCCCCGCCGGGGTCGGTGCCTTTCGCCGGTTGAAGCGTCAGGCCCACGTCGCGCGCGACGGACAGGGACGAGCCATCGCTCACGGTCAGGTTGCCGCCGATGTTCACCCAGTTCAGGTCGCGTCCCACCTGGATTCCCGGCCCGCCGGCCAGGTTCATGTCGGTGAACGAGTCGAGCGTGTTCAGATCGCCGCCCGTCGTGATCGCGGCGCCGGGCTTGTACGCAATGAAGGCGATCCGGTCCACGGCCGACGCGCCCGGCAGGTTGATCGGCCCCGAGAGATCGGCGGTCCGATAGCCCAGGATCTGGCTGATGACGCCGGTCCGGACCTTGATGGCGCCGACATGGAGGATATGGTCGCCCAGCGTCGCGCCGGGCGGGTAGAGGTGGGCCGTGCCCTTGCGGAACTGCCGGCTTTCAGGATTGATCGAGATCACGGTACTCGCGTCCGACCCGTCCACGATCAGCATGACGCGACCGCCGGACATCGGCTTGGCACGCACGCTGCCGGTGCCCGTGAGGACGACGTTGTAGAGCTCCAGGTCGGTATCCCGGATCTTGGCGATCTTGCCGCCGAAGGCCGTGTGATACTGGATGTTCTTCTGGACGTGGAATACCGGGTCGTCGTGGTTATTGAAGATGCTGACCGTCGAGAGCAGTTGACGCCCCTCCAACTGCCCGCACGTCCGGTCGTCCAGCCCCGGCCGGAACGCCCGACGACCCGACCGATGCCTGCCCTGGCGATCTCGCGACATCCTTCGGTCCTCCCGACCCTGAGGCGCGGCCCGCAACCGGGTCGTCCCGCACGAATCCCGTACGATCGATGGTGAAGCGATCCGACGCGGTTTCCCGGCCGGACGGCGTTCTCTCCACACGTATCGGCCGATCCGTCGTCCGATCGTCGAACGTTCGGAGGAACCGCCGGCCTACCCGTTCCGGATCAATGGCCTGGAACGTTTCGCCCGATCGTCTCGATTCTCCCGCGGTCCTGGTCGTCGCCCTCACGGAACGACCAGCGCCGCCGGTGGGGCGTTGACCGCCTGGGCCTCGTTCCCCCCCTCGAACCACGCCTGCACGGTGAAAAGGACCCGGCGCGGAGAGAGGCCCGGCTTGGCCTTGAGGACGAAGACGTGCTCGGATTTATCGACGGCGACCGTCGCGTCGCTCACCTTGTCGAGACCGTCCAGGCCGCCATCTTCCGCGACCAGACGGAGCTTGACCGGCTTCTTCGCGGCCTCACCCCGGCGGTCGAGCCGGACCTTGATCTCGGCATTCCCGGACGGCGCGAGCGTGACCTCGTCCGGCTTGACGCTCAGCCCGAGGGAGGCC
This sequence comes from Planctomycetota bacterium, assembly GCA_028291545.1. Classification (GTDB taxonomy): domain Bacteria; phylum Planctomycetota; class Planctomycetia; order Isosphaerales; family Isosphaeraceae; genus JAQGHR01. The sequence goes on from JAQGHR010000065.1 coordinate 53,226, forward strand.
GGTTCGGCGACGGCGAGCTGGGGACGGTCCATCTCGACGGCCCCCTCGGCGGGTTCCGGCTTCCCGTCCGGCCCCGCCCTGGGCGGGCCGCGACGCCGGCCTCGCTCGCGATAGCGGACCACGGCCCCGCCCCGCACGTCGCGGACGACCAGCCGGACCGGAAACGGGCCAAGCGCGGCCGCGAGCGAGGCGGACAAAACCAGGACGCCGGACCTGGCCTTCGCGGGGATCGTGACGGGCGCCGCAGAAACGCCGGGGGGTAACTCACCGGCCAGGATCGTGGCCGGTCCGTCGTCGTCCTGCCGTTCGAGTGCGATCGGCACGGCGATCGAGCCGTTGCGAGGCACGGTGCGGCCGCCCAGATCGGCAATCGCGGTGATGCGGCGAAGCTGGATGGGCTCGACCTCGATCCGGTACACGAAGCGCGGGCCGCCCCGGTGGAAGGCGTCCCGCACGGCGATGACCAGGCCGTCGGCGTCAATCCTCCGCTCGATCCGCGCATCGCGCCCAAGTTTGTCGTCGTCCTCGGCCTGCGAGATCCCTCGAGGATCGACCACGGCCACCACCGGGTCGGCCGCCGAGCCGATCCTGGCGGCGTAGACGGTGATCGCGTAATCCCCCTCGCGGCCCGGGGCGGGCATGAGCCGGTAGAAATCGAGGTCGCCGTCGTCGATCGCCGCGAACCGGCCGTTGATCGCACCCGGCACGGTCACCGGCGTCGGCCGCACGGGATCGTCGGCCGGCTCGGGGATCGGCTCGACGAATTCCGGCCCATCACCGACCCGGACGCTGAGTGCGTTGGCCTGCCCTTTCTCGGCCGCGATCCGCAAGAGCGTATCGCCGGGCGAGGCATCGGCCCGCGGCCTGAAGGGGAAATCCAGCCCTTCGGGCAAGTTCACGCCCAGCAGGTGCATCCAGGTCGTCGCGCCACGCGCCCCGCCCGACGGGTAGGCCGAGATCACGAGCGGGACCTCGCCGATCGTGAGCAGGTACGGGCGGGTCGTCTGCCCCTCGGTCGCGCCGTCGCGGTTCCGGCCGTTGGCGTCCTGAATCTGCACATAATATCGCCCCGAAACCGGCACATGAACCCACGCGGCGGCATCTCGACCGAACAGATCATCGTCGGCCGCCAGCTCGCGCCCGTCCGGCGAGAAGATGGTAACGAGGGCGTCGAGCCCCGAGCCGGCCCTCGCGGCGAAGGCCTCGGCCACCAGGGTTTGACCGGCCTTCATCTCGATAGCGAAGACGTCCACCTCGTCACCGTTCGCCAGGTTGCCCTCGACCGTGACCGGATTGGCGACACGCTGCGCCGTCTTGAATCCGTGGTTCGCCCCCGTCTCGACGATCGAGGGGATTGGCCTTCCCACGACGAATGACCCGGCGTTGGAGAGCCCTCGGGGAGTGATCACTCGGAACGATCGGAGTCCCGGGGCGATGTCTTTCGGCACGACAATCCTGGCCTTGACGCGATCCCCGGACGGCTCGACCGCCTCAACCCTGGCATCCAGGTCCTCGAACACGATGGCCGAGGCCCCGTCGAGGTTCTCGCCCCGGATCTCGATCGCCGCCGTTTGCCCCGCACCGACGACCAGGGGCTTCACGTTGCGCACGGTGGGGACGGCCATCTGGGCGGTTACCGAGCGAGAACTCAGCGCGGTCGCGAGGATGGCCGACAGAAGGGCCGCTTTTTTCATGGAAAAAGCTCCATATCAACGTAATTTAAAATTTAAAGGCTTGAGCCACCTGTTCTCCGGTGGGGCGGGCGTCCCTGCCCGGCTACAACGCCCTTTATTTTTGGTAGGCGGGCAGGGACGCCCGCCCCACTGGAAAAAACGACGCAAATCATCTCATGCCCTCGTTCCCACGCTCTGCTTGGGTACTTGTTTAGCCTCGAAGGGGCTAACACCTACCTGCGTGGGAATGCCGTCCTCGACGCTTCGCGTCGGCTTCCGGGTGCCACTGGCCGCTCGCTTATCATTCCTCTTTCCCCGGCACGAATTCCCTCTGCTTCTTCCCGTCCTTCAGCCCCCATATCAAGACCTTCCCGTCCCATCCTCCGGCCGCGGCCGATTGACCGTCTGGCGAGAGCGCGACGGCGTAGACCCAATCCTTGGACATGGAGCCCTCGTCGATCGGCGCGGCGCGGTTGCCGTCCTGCGTCTTGTAGGAAAGGAACGAGGGGCGACCTCCCGAACCGGCCCAGAGGGAGGAGCTGTCGGGCCTCCACGCGAGGGCGTAGACCGGCCCGGTGTGGCCGAAGCCTCGAAGCGGGTTGTTCCACTCGCCGACCTTCCACAAGGCCATGTTGCGATCGGCGCTGGCGGTCGCCAGGTGCTTGCCGTCGGGGCTGAACGCCACGCCAAGCACCGCATCTTGATGCGTGGAGAGGCCCGCGATCTGAAGGCCGGTCTCGGCGTTGAAGACCTTGGCGGTCTTGTCGGACGAGGCCGAGGCCAATTTTGTTCCGTCGGGACTGTACGCCAGCCCGTTGACGATATCGGCGTGGCTCTTGATCGTGCGGACCACCTTGGCCGAGTCCACGTCCCACACCAAAATGAGCTTGTCCAGGCTCGCCGTGGCGATCTGGTTCTTACCCGGCCGCCATGCCAGGGCCAGCACCGTATCGGCATGGCCTCGAAGGACGCCGATTTCCGACCAGGACTCGACCGACCAGATCCGTACCTCGCCCTGCCGTCCGGGAGTCCCACCGGAGGCGGCGAGCCACTTGCCATCGGGCGAGAACGCGACGGCAGTGACCTGCTCGGGGAAGCCCGCGAGGTGACGTCTCGTCTTGCCAGTCGCCGGGTCGACGATCGCGACCTCCTTGTAGCCCGCCACGGCCAGCAGTTTCCCGTCGGGCGAGAACGCCAGGCCGGTCACGGGCGGCGGGGCATCGGAGGCGAAGGCGGCCGCCTCCTGCGCGGCGATCTTGCGGGCCTGCTCCCGCTTGGCGGCCAGTGCCCCGGTGTCGTCCACCTTGGCCCCCTGGTCGATCCATCGCTTGATCACGTCGATCTGGTCGAGCGCGATCGACGTCTTGGGCGGCATCTGCGGCTGTTTCTTGCCGGTCATGAACTGGATCAGCGCGCTGTCGACCCCTTTACCGGGCACGATCGCCGGTCCCCGTCGGCCCCCCTTGAGCATGGCCGGAAGATCGTGCAAGGCAAGGTCAGACGTCTCGAACCCGTCGTCATGACACGCGATGCAGTGCTCTTCCAAAAACGGCACCACCTCGCGCGAATAGCTCACGAGTCGGTCGTCGGCCCTGACAAGCAGAGGGATGGCGAGGATCGCCACAAGCGCGAGCGTCGAGAGACGCATGGGAGATCACCTCAGGCGGGTTCGAATCCGGCGGGAAAGGAAATTGTGCCAGATCACAACCGGAAAGGCCATGCCTTACGAATCTGGCAGGCGGGGGCGGAAGAGTTTCACGCAGAGGCGGGGAGACGCAGAGAAAGGGAGAACGAGAGCAAGAAGGTCCCTCACCAAACCTCTGATGCTCTCTTCTCCTCTGCGTCTCCCCGCCTCTGCGTGAAACTCTTCCGCCCCCGCCCTACTTTGGTCCGCCTTGACATAAATTCGGAAATCGCGAATCTCCTTGACCGACTGCCGGACGCGGTGTAGTGTACGTGCGTATCAAAATCCCTTCCTGAATCGAAGGACACGACGATGACCAGGTCTGCCCGTTTTCTCGGTGCCGGCGTTGCTTTGCTGGCGGGCGTGTTGGTGATGCCTTCCGTGGGTGACGACAAGCCGGGCGTCGAGGCCAAGGCGGCGTTCGCAAAGATGAAGACGCTCGCGGGCGAGTGGACGGCCGACGTCGATGGACACGGGGCGGGCGGAGGTCCGCAGAAGGTCACTTACAAGGTGACCGGGGCCGGCAGCGTCGTGATGGAGAGCCAGTTCCCGGGCACCGATCACGAGATGATCTCGATGTACCACCTGGACGGCGACGTGCTGCGGATGACGCATTATTGTGCCGCCGGCAACCAGCCCCGGGTGAAGTACGACCCCAAGGCCTCGAAGCCGGGTGAGCTGGTCTTTGTTTTCGACGGCGGCACGAACCTCAACCCCGCGAAGGACATGCACATCCACGGCGTGACGTTCGTCTTCCGCGACGCGAAGCACGTTGACGCGCTCTGGGAAGGCCATGCGAATGGCAAGAAGATGGCCGACACCAAGTTCGCGATGAGCCGTCCCTGAGGAAACGAAGCCGCGATTTTCCAGGTTGCTGTCTTGATCTGGATGTGTGGTCGGGCCTTCGGAGAACCTCAGTCCCGGCCACACAGAACGCGTGCGTCGATACAACTCTTAGCCCGGAGGCTGAGGGGGAGTCCCCTCCCCTTCCCACCATTTCGGCCCTCGTTCCCCCAGGGCAACCTTCGCGGCATGGACACGATCCCGAGCGGCGCGCTCGGCGGTCGTATCCCTGGCACGTAGCGCCCGGCCGACATCGCCCCGGGCGCGCATCAACTCGGCAACGAGCCGCGTGCGATCCTCTTCGGTGAGGTTCGGGTTGGTGGCCCGCCAGCGGCGGCCGTCGATAATAACGTAGTGGCCATCGGGCGTCCGATCGATCGTCTTGCGGTGCTTCATGAAACCAGAACACCCCGAGGAGACGAGATGGGCGTCTCGTCTCCTCGGGGTGAACAGGATTTGCAATCAACGGGCCAAAAGGCGGCGATCAACGGCGGTCCTGGAGCTTCCGCAGGAGGCGGAGGATTTCCAGGTACAGCCAGATCAGGGTGACCATCAGGCCGAACGCGCCGTACCACTCCATGTACTTGGGGGCTTCGTAGCGCTCGCCCTGGGCGATGAAATCAAAGTCCAGCAGCAGGTTGAACGCCGCCAGGCCGACCGCCACCACGCTGATGACGATACCGAGGCGGCCGGAGGAGTTGATCAGGTTGATACCGCCGGTCATGCCGAACATGCCCAGCAACATCGAGCCGAGGTAGAACAGGGCCAGCGCGCCGGTCGCCGCAGCGATGACGGCGGTTAGTCGTCCGGTCACCTTGACCAGGCCGGTCGCGTAGACGAAGAGCATCACGGCGGTCGTTGCGGCCGTGAGGCCGACGGCCTGCGGAACGATGCCTTGATACGCTTGCGCGTAGGTGTAGGAAATCGCCCCGAGCAGCACACCCTCGCAGGCGGCGTACAGCGGAGCGGTCACGGGCGCCCATCGCTTGTTGAAGACGGTGGCGAAGAAGAACACCAGGCCGCCGATCAGCGAGCCAATGATCACACCCTGGCCCACCCCCTTGTTGCTGATCTGCGTCCACGTCACCGCGGCGCAGGCCACGAGGATCACCAGCAGTGCCATCGCTTTGCCGGCCGTGCCTTGCACGGTCATGACGTTGCCGCGGCGATCGGCGTGTTCCCAATCGCCGAAGATCGTCCCCGAGAACGCCGGATTATTGGTCTGCATGCTGGACAAGGTCGATCCTCCCAGATCCATTCCTCAGGATCGGCCTGCGCCTCCACGACGTCGCGGAGACCAGAAGCCGATCCCTCATGCTTTCATTGTGTCCGTACAGGCTCGGATTGGCAATTGCGAACCGCTCTCCGCCGTCGTACGCCGGGGAATCCGAGGTGTCGCTCACGGAGTCCGATCTCGCAGGATTTCCGGGTGGCTGGCGTCGAGCCGGGGGGGCGCCCCCGACTCCTGGGTGCGGGCCGCACGCCGGGGGCATCGGCGGCTCTGCCGCCTTGACCCCAGCCACCCGACGGATCGGGCCCGGCGACGGATTCGGCGATCGAAACACAGGCTCGCCTCGATGATGTCCTTGAAGCGAGGTGATCGCGCTCGCGACGGATCACTGAGGCTGCGTCGCAAGGAGTTTCGATTCCTCTCGGGGAGTTTTATTCGGCGAGTGAGCGGACCGAGGCACGGGTTGCCGTGTCGGATCGGCCCTCGCGATCCCCTCCGGTAGGTCCGACTTCAGTCGGTCCTGTGAATGGATTGTGTTGGGGCAGGACCGACTGAAGTCGGACCTACTGTTCCGATGCCCGGCGTGGCGGCTACCCCGCAACCTCTCTGTGAGCGTCTCCAAAATCGAGCGCCGCACCCGAAGAATAGGACGAAAAACCACCGCCGGCTCCTGGTTCGTCGCGCGTTTCACCGATGCCGGAAGAGCCGCAGGGGGCCATCCTCTCGAAAGGGGTTCGCCGCGAACCACTTCGCGCTGATTTCATCGAGAACCGGGTCGCGTCCCCAGACCACGAGGATGTCGATCTCGGTGTGGTGCGCGGCCAGGAGGTCGTCCCACAGTTTTGCGCGCCCGGCGGCGTCGTTCGGGTCGTCCATGTTGGCGATCGCCTCGAAAGTATGGGCGGGAGGACGCCGGACGTCGGGCGAGAACTGAACAGGGAAGTAATAGTGGACGGTCTCGTAGTCGGCCCACACGATATTGCCGGTGCCAATGCCCAGGAGGTTGTCCGCGTGCAGGACCGGATTGGCACGGAATCGACCTCGAATGCCGATCAAGAGCGTCCCGACTCTCGCCTCCTTCCCGACATGCTCGCGGCTGCGGGCAAAGGGGCCGACCCGGTCGGAGGACTCGAAGGCGTAGTCCCAGACCGTCAGCGATTGGAGCATGAGCGCGGCCAGAAGCAGTCCGGTCGCGACCTTGCCGGGCCATCGCGACAGGTCGAGATCGACCCAGGCCAGGAGTGCGACCAGGCCGAGCAAGGCGACCCGCTGCGGCAGATAGTTCCCGTGGGATGCCCCGAGCGTATCGGGCGTGACCAGGCCGCCGACCAGGAGGACGGCCGCGAGGATTCCCCAGCCGCGAAGGTTGCGATCTCGACGGGTCCAGGTCGTCGTGATCAGGATCACGACCGCCAGCGCCACCAGGGCGGCGGGCGTGACGATCCCGAGCCAGGCCGTCTGGCCGGGTAGGAACGGCACGACGACCTTCCGGCCCAAGCTCAGCGGATCGACCCAGCCGAGTTGCTCTCGCCACGACGCGATCGCCCACGGAGTTCTTCGCAGATGCCCCCAGACCGGCACGATCGGCCCGCCCCGGCCCATCAAGATCCGGTAGACCGGCCCCAGGACCAACAGCGGCAACAGCCCCGCCGCCGTCCAGCCGATCCTGGCTCGCGACCTGCCTGGAGTCGCCATGGCGAGCAGACCCAGGCCCACCACCGTCAGGCCCAGGCTCACGAGGTGCGCGAAGTAGCCGAGCACGATGAGACTCGCTAACCCCAACGCCCATTTCCCGTTGACGCGATGCCGGCCGATCCACCAGAGGCCCAGCGTGACAGGGAAGAGGCAGGCGCCCAGCAGGAAACTCGTGAAGCCGAGCAACCAGGCCACGTTGAGGGCCAGAAGCGCCGAGACGACGGCCGCCGTGAGCTCGCCTCGCCTTCCGGCAACGCGACGGCGGAGCCAGAAAGCGGAGGCCGCGAACCCGATTAGCGGGATTGTCGTCGCCAGGCGGTCGGCGGCTCGTGGCGAGACGAGCGAGAGCAAACCCATCAGCAACAGGTGCCCCGACCAGTTCGGCAGCGGGGACCAGTTGACCTGAAACACGCCGCGAAACGGGGAGTTGGCGCGAAGTGACTCGTTCAGGATATGGGCATTGTACAGGTGGGCCGGGCCGTCCTGGGTGACGAAAACCGGGGCCATCCAGACGGCGAGCACCGCGGGGGCGAGCGCGATGGCCAGGATGCACCAGCCCCGCACACGCGCGAACCCTCGGTCGGGGCCGAGCTCAATATCAAGATCAGCCCGTTCCTGGGCAGGCGACTCCGGCGACGGCAACGCAACCTCGCTCGCGGACGGGGCAGGCTCGATGAGAAGTGCCAACCCGTCCCCCCCGGAACGTGAGTGCCGAGGGGGGCGGGCTCGGGTGCGGGACAACCGGACTGACGCCCGTCGAAAAAAGTCCCCCACCAGCGTCCCGGCGGGGGCAAGTCGGGTCGCAGCCGCTGGTGTGCGGCAAGGTCCTAAAATCACGCGGTGCAGACCGACATCGGGCAACGCGGGCCCGACCTGGCGATACTCTCACTATAGCCGATGCTCCACGGGGATGCTCGAATTTTTTCCCCGAGGGACCCCCGCCCCGCCCTTTCGATCAACGAGCCGGGAGGACGACGATCGGGGCATAGCCCGGCATCCCCAGGACGCGGTGGATCTGCTCACAGGTCTGGCCGATCTTCTGGACCTGCGTGATGTTCGGGCCGATCCGGCCCTGGGCGATGCGATTGACGCGGCGCGCCAGCCTCTGCCAGGACGCGTCGGTCTCCCGGAATTCGAACGCGAGCTGATTCGGGGGCAGTCCTCGGGCCGCGTCGTGCTGAAAATCCACCGCCGCAGCCTGGAGGCGCTGGGCCTCGGCCAGGATCAGGCCACCCTGGGGCACGGTGCCCGCCGTCGGCCCGAAGACCTGGAGAAACGCGTTCGTCTGGTCGACCAGTTGATTGGCCAGGCCCACGATCGGCGGCGGGCCTCCCGACTGTACCGGGGCAAGCGAGACCGCGACCCTGGGCTGGGGCGAGCGAAGTCCAAGTGCCTGATGGATCAGAATCTCGACCGAGGCGAACGACTGCCATGCCGCCTGGACGTCCGGCGGGGCCTGACTTGCCGTGATATAACGCTCCAGGCGATCGCCCAGCTCGTCGACCGGCGCGAACGCCCGTGCAGCGGCCTCGACCGAAGGATTGGCGTCGACCGAATCATGGAATGCATCGGCGGCACGCGTCAGCGCCTGCGCATCGCGGAGCACGGCCGGACCGTTGGGATCTCGGGCCAGACGCGTGGCCAGGGTCGCCGTGAGCGCATCCGCCCGAGCCTCCAGGGCATGAGCCAGGCGACGGACCTCGCCGAGGCCAGTCGGGGCGGCGTTCCCATAAAACCCCGGCGGCGGGGCGTTCAGTCCCATCGCCTGGCGGAGCTGAGCGACAAGCTCGTCTACCCGCCGGGCGGCCCGGTCCACGGCCGGAGAGGAGCCGCCGGGCCGCAGCAACTGCGACCTGAGATGCTGCCAGGTGGCGTCGATCCCCAGAAACGTCTGCCGCGACCGGGGTGAATTGGGGTTGTTGTGCAGGCTCTCATGGAACTCGTCCACCGTCTGGGCCAGTTCTCTCGTGTCCTCGACCAGATGTCTCCCATTCGGAGTTCGGCCCAGGTCCGACGCGATGTCCTCTCCCAGGTGACGGACGCGTTGGGCGAGCTCATGCGAGATGCCATTGAGGTCGATTTGCCCACCGGGCACAGGCGGAGGGACCTGCGCCAGGCTTGCACCCGCCAGGCCGAGGACCATGGTCCCCAGGATGAAGGTGAATGTCTTTCTGTTCATGGAAGCCTCGTTAACGGGGAATCCGAGACGCTCGGACGGGATGGATGATGTACCATGTCCGCAAGCGCGATGCCGCCATGGGCCAATCTCCCTGGGACGCACTCCGTCAGAGCGTCACACTTCCATTCCCGAAACCACCGCCTCGATCGTGCCGGGGGCGTTGCCTTCGAGGCGGTTGTTCACGAACAGGAAGGCGGCCTTGCGGAGACGAAGGGCGCGGTTGATGAGGTAGCGCAAAGCGTCCCGGACCCGCTCGTTCGGTTCCTGGATTTCCTTGTAGGGCGAGAGGCCGGCGACGGCGTCCTCGTAATTGCGGCCTCGACGGAGCAGGGCGCGGGCGACGACGAAATCGGCGGTGAAGGCGCCGGGGAGGGCGACTTGATCGGCGATCTCGGGCATGCGGGTCCAGGCGTTGAAGACATGGGCCACGTTGTACGAGGCGAGCGTCGCGAAGTAGTCTGGGCCGAGGTACTCGGGGTTGCGGATCTCGACCGAGTAGCGGAAGCCCTCGGGCAAGGCGCCCAGGAATGCGTCGAGACGGGCGAAAAACTGCCCCGGATCGGGGAAGACGCGCTTCGGGAAGGTGCCGAACTCGAAGATCATCGCCGCGACCCGGTCGCGGTACGGCCCCAGGGGCTGCGCGAACGCGGTTTCGAAGAGGCGGGGGTCGAGGAACCCCTTGTTCTCCTGCCCCGCCCGCGCCCCATACCGCGCGTGGCTGGGCCAGTTGGCGACGGTGATCTCCTCGGGGACCTTGAACGCGAACCGAAGCGAGTCCGGCGTCCCTCCGAAGAGCTTCGTCCAGTACGCCGTCGTGGGGAACTGGTAGAAGCTGAAATCGCCGCAGACGGCGGGAAACGTCTGGGCGTACTCCTTCAAGCATTCGGCGTCGAACTTCGCCTGCGAGAACTTGCCCCGCGTGATGTAGCGCTCGGGCGAGTAGATCTCGCCGAGCCAGCCTTCATATTTCCACGAGCTTGTGCCGAGATAGACGCCCCTCTCGGCCAGCGCGTGGAGCTTCGCGGCCAACCGAGCGGCCTGGGGAGGGGGATCGTCATTGAAGAGGGAGAGCTGGGACACGAATCGGGTCTCACAGCATCGGCAAATCCAGCTTCGATTCCCCCGCGATCTTGCGAAGCTTATCCTGGGCCCGGCTCTCGATCTGGCGGACGCGCTCCTTGGTGATCTTCAGCTCGCGACCGATGAATTCCAGCGTCTGCTCGCTCGCGCCGCCCAGGCCATAGCGGTTGATGATAATGTACCGCTCGCGGTCATCCAGGCGGCCGAGCATGCCCTTGACGGCGTCCTGCATGCGCTTGAGGGAGGACTCGTACTCGTGCTCGTCGGCGCGAGTGTCGGCGGCGGCCTCGAACATCTCTTCGTGGCCGGTCACGAACCGGTCGCGTCGGTAGTTTTCCTCGGGAATCGTGCGGGCGAAATTCTTCATGATCGCCCAGGAGGCATAGGTGCTGAACTTGTTGCCGCGGGAGAAGTCGAACTTCTCGACGGCGCGGATCAGGCTCATGTTGCCGTCGGAGACGAGCTCGAAGAAGTTATTGCTCGGCCCGACGTGCCGCTTGGCGATGGAGACGACCAGGCGCAAATTGGCGCGGATGATCTGGTTCTTGACGGCCAGGGCCTCCTCCTGCAACCGCTCGATCTGATCCAGATCGGTGCTCTTGGCCTTGGTCGGGTCCATGGCGATGCGGAGCCGGTTGGCCTGATGCTTGAGGAAGTTCATCTTGCGGAACAGGTGCAATTCCTGCTCGCGGGCCAGCAGCGGGACCTCGTACAGGCTGGCCAGGTACGGCGGCAAGCCCTTGGGCGGGCGGGCCTTGCGGACGGCCTTGCCGTCGGCCGGGTCGGGGATCGGGCCGAGGATCTCGGCGATCATCGCGGCGTCGTCGAAGCTGGCGTGTTCCATCGCCTCCAGCTTCACTTCGAGGATCTTCCTCGCCCGCATCTCGTTCAGGACGCGGTAGACGCTCGACCGGGTGCGGTCGAACTGGATGGCCAGTACTTCGGCCGATTTGCCGCGGCGGAACTGCTTGTAGATCTCGGACTTGGCAGCATCATCCAGCGGCGGCGCGATGGTCTCGAAGATCGCGCGGTCCGGGTGCTCGCGATCGTAGGTCTTCAAGGTGGCGCGGACCGTCTCGGTGGCGCGGTCGATCTTGCGGGCGATCCGGCGGGCGATTTCGGTCAGACGCCCCGGTCCGCCCACGACCGCCATCCGGCGGGCGCGGCGGACGATCTCATCGCGCTCGGTATCCGTGAGCTGCTTGAATCGGGACCCGCGCAAGACCTGCTCGCGATGCTCGTCCACGAATCGGGAGACGCTCGATTCCAGGAACCCGACCTTCGTCCGACCACCGATCACGAACCGCCGGGCGACCAGGCCCTGCCGCCGCCACCGGGTCACGGTGCGGGTCGAGACGTTGAAACGCTTTCCCACCGCTTCGACGGTCAAGACCGGCTCGCTGGCCAGTTCGGCCTTCTGGCTGACAGTCTCGGAAAGGTCCTCGACGAACAGCCCTAGGTCGTGGCGAACGTCCCCACCTTCCAGGATTAACGCCGGGGCATTATCGGGGCGGTAGCCCGTGATCCGGAAGACCAGGTATTCCCAGGGATATTGCCGGGCGATCTCGATCTCGCCGAGCAGCTTTTCGGCCCGGTCGATCTGCTCCAGCCGGCGCTCGCGAGGCGCGAACCGCGCCTGCTGCTCCTTGAGTCCTTTCAGCGCCGGATGTCGATACGCCTGGCCCATCCTTAACTCTCCCCTCCACAAAGACGGTCCCACGAACATACGGACCGTCGACGCGATGGTTCGTATCCGCTCAACTCCCCAACTCTACGATTCGAAATTCACCCACATGCCCGCCATCGCCGCTTCGCTTCGCCCGCCGTCTCCTCTCAGAGACATCCGAATCCAGGAAGGAATTCGTTCCTCGTGGAGTATTCTGCAGCGAATTCTCTTCCTTAGACGCCGACCACGGTTCAAGGGTTCACACAATTCTCACGCAAAGGGAGTGCCTTAGGGACGGTAAACCTTGGGAAATGGGGAATTTCGCAGCTTCCCCCGAAACAGCGGATCCGAAACCCTTCGGATCTCCGATTTGGCACCGGTTATTTCCCGCATGCATGTCGAAAACCTCCCCCGAGAGAGCAGCCGATCGCGTCGTCAATCCCGGCCGTAGTCAATGCAAGCATGGATGTTTGCCGACGGGCGACCATGGAGGAGTTACGGCCGGGCGAACCGTGTGTGACCTCATATTTTTCGCGATTTGCTCCGGAGTTCCGCGCGTCGGCCCCCACCGGCTTTCCCTGCGTTGGCTTCCGACCGGCCCGGGATTCGATTACCCTGGTCGGGTCCGATTGGAGACTGGAGCGTTACCCTGCGAGGAGTCTGACGCGGAATGCTCGGCCCCCTGCTCTCGCACAAGGCGTCGCGGTTCACCGAGAGCGTGATCCGGGGCATGTCGATCGAGGCGCGAAGATATAACGCGGTGAATCTGGCCCAGGGCATGCCTGACTTCCCCGCCCCGGCCGAGATCAAGGACGCCGCCTGCCGCGCGATCCAGGCCGACATCAACCAGTACGCCATCACCTGGGGTGCCGCCCCGCTTCGCCAGGCCATCGCGGAACACGCCGCATGGCATCTGGGCCTGACTATCGACCCCGAGACCGAGATCACCGTCACCTGTGGCAGCACCGAGGCGATGCTCGTCGCCCTGCTCTCGCTGATCAATCCCGGCGATGAAATTATCCTGTCGCAACCGTTTTATGAGAACTACTGGCCCGACGCCATCCTCGCCGGCGCGTCCCCGCGATTCGTGCCCGTGAGGCCGCCCGACTGGACTTACGACCGCGACGAGCTGGCCGCCGCCTTCAACGACAAGACCAAGGCCATCGTCCTCTGCAACCCGAACAATCCCACGGGCGCGGTCATGTCCCGCGACGAGATGGAGTTCATCGCGGCCCTCTGCCGCAAGTGGGACGTGATCGCCATCACCGACGAGATTTACGAGCACATCGTCTACGACGGCCGCCGGCACATCTGCATGGCGACGCTCGACGGCATGAAGGATCGCACGGTGGTCGTGGGCGGGATGTCCAAGACGTATTCCGTCACCGGCTGGCGGGTCGGCACGATCCTGGCGCCCCCGCCGTTAACCCGCGCGTTCCGCCAGATCCACGACTTCGTCTCGATCGGTGCCGCCGCCCCCCTTCAAGACGCCGGCGCCGTCGCCTATCGCTTGCCTCGCCCCTATTACGACAAGCTCGCCAGCGATTACCAGGCCCGTCGCGACACGCTCTGCTCCGCCCTGCTGGAGATCGGCTTCGCTCTCGATCCTCCCCAAGGTGCGTACTACGTGATGGCCGACATCTCGGCATTTGGCGCGACCGACGACGTCGCTTTCGCCCAGTATCTTGTTCGCGAGATTGGCGTGGCAACCGTGCCCGGCTCCAGCTTCTTCCAGGACAAGGAGCTCGGTCGCAAATACATCCGCTTCTGCTTCTGCAAGAAGGACGAGACCCTCGATGCGGCGATCGGCCGGCTGCGGACCCTGCGAGCGCCCGAGCGGTGAGGGCGATGATCGGATAGGATGAGGGCGTCGCGGGAGTTGCCGATCTGCGAGCCGACCGTCGAAAGACCTGGCGCAGGACATCGCGACCTTGAAGCGCCTGGGATGACTCCCGCGATTCTTCCCGATGGGAGATACGAACTCCAGCTCACCATATTGCCCGAGTTATTGCCCCTCGTCATGCCCGTCGGCGAACTCCCTCATTCGGGGATCCGGTATGCACGCCCTGCCCGAATCGCCCGAAGACCCGTTTGCCGAGCCGCCGGAGCGCGCCCGGCCGTTCTGGCGGTGGCTGCCGTTGATCGCCGGCCTGATGGTGTTCGAGATGACGCAGAACCCGATGCTGGGCGTGGCTCTGGCGTGTTTCCGGTTCGGGGAGAAGGACTTCCGCACGGCGTGGTGGCTGGGTCGTCGTGATCCGAACCGAGCCCGGGGGCGGGCCTGCGCGTGGTTCCATTTGTCGTGGGGATTTGCCAGGATCGGGATGATGAGCTTCCTGGCGACGGGGCTGACGGCCATGCTGATTCTCCTGCTCGACGCGGTGCTGAAGTTCCGGGCGATGGGCCTGCTGATCCAGATCCAGGGGGCGTTGATCACCGCGCTGGGCGCGATCATCGGCTTCCTGCTCGCGTCCTATGTCGCGATCACGTCGGCACTGATCGGCCGGGTCAAGGTCTGGGTTTCGCCCACGAGCCATCGGGCGCGGGAGGCGCGGCGATGGCCGCCGGTGCCGGAGGTCGCACCGGCTCCGGAATCGAACCGGGTGATGGCGGTCGTCGCCTTCTCGGGCATCTCGTCGCTCTTGTGCCTGTTCCTTGTCCCGGCCTTCATCCCCGGGAAGTGGGCCAATCTGCAGCTCTTTCTCAACATTGCCGCCGGGGGGATGATGTTCGGGTTGATCGGTAACCTCTGGCTCCTCATCCGCCTGTCGCCGAAACTGGCGTCGCGGGGGCCTGCCGAGTGTTGGTCGGATACGACGAGTCTCGAACCGAGTGCCGCATGACGACCATCGCCCGGACTGCCTCCCCCTGCCTCTCCGAACTCGGCCGGTACGCGCCTCGGCTCGGCCCGACACCGCTGGTGCCGGTCTGCCTGGAGGAAAACGACCCGGCGGTGTGGTGCAAGCTGGAGTTCTTGAACCCGAGCGGATCGACCAAGGACAGGATCGCGCGGCATATCCTGGAAAAAGCGTGGAGGCAAGGCCGGATCGGGCAGGGAGGCCGCGTGGTGGAGGCGTCGAGCGGATCGACGAGCATTGCGCTGGCCTTGCAGTGCGCGCAGATGGGACTGAAATTCACGGCCGTCATGCCGGAAGGCGTGAGCAACGAGCGGGTCTGGATGATTCGCGCGTATGGGGGCGACGTGGCGTTCGTGCCGAAAGCGGTGGGAATCGCCGGGGCGATCGCTCGGGCCGAGGAACTTGCGGCCGATCAGGGCGCGTTCGCCACCCACCAGTTCACGAACCCCGACAACGCCGAGGCGCATCGGGTCTTCACCGGCCAGGAGATCCTCTCGCAGATCCCCGGCGGCGTGGTTCATGGCGTCGTGAGCGGCGTGGGTACGGGCGGCACAATCGTCGGCCTTTTCGCCGCGATGCGTGATTCCGGCTGCCCCGTGATCCCGTTCGCCGCCCGGCCCGTGACGCGCTCGACCTTCACGGACGTGGAGTGTTGCAGCTTCAGCGGCCGAGTCCCCGGCGTGGTCGAGGGGATCTCCACGCTGTTCCGCGAATCCGCGCTGCCGGGGCTGGTCACGATCGAGGTCAGCGACGAGGTGGCCCTGTCCACGACCCGCCGCCTGATCGCTCGTGGCTTCCCCGTCGGCCCGAGTTCCGGCCTGAACTTCGCCGCGGCGCTCGACGTCGCCCGGCGTCTGGGCGCCGAAGCTCGGATCGTCACCGTGTTCCCCGACCGGATGGAGCGGTATTTTTCCACGGAATTGTTCGCGGAATGGAAGGATACCTGAGATGGAACCGTCCAGATTGTCTCACCCGACCAAGTCGCCCGGGAATGACACCGATTCCGCCCCCAGGATCGCTCCGTCCCCGATGACGCGGCTCGCCTCCATCGACGCCTATCGTGGCTTCGTGATGCTGCTGATGATGGGGGAGGTGCTGCGGTTCGGCACGATGGCGAAGAACCTGCCGCAGATTAAGCTCTGGGCATTCCTGGCGCATCATCAGGAGCATGTGCCGTGGGTCGGATGCACGCTGCACGACCTGATCCAGCCGTCGTTCTCGTTCCTCGTGGGCGTGGCGCTGCCGTTCTCGCTGATGTCGCGGGCGGCGAAGGGGCAATCTCAGTTGCATATGACGCTGCATGCGTTCTGGCGGGCCTTCGTGCTGGTCGCGCTCGGCATCTTCCTCCGCTCCTCGGGCCGAGATCGCACGAATTTCACCTTCGAGGATACGCTCACGCAGATCGGGCTGGGCTACGGGTTCTTGTTCCTGCTCGGGACGAGATCGGTCCGAATCCAATGGCTGGCGCTCGTGATCCTGCTCGTCGGCTACTGGGCCGCATTCGCAGTCTACCCACTGCCGGGGCCGGACTTTGATTATCAGTCGGTGGGCGTCGAGCCGGGCTGGTCTCATCACGCGACGGGATTGGCCGCGCACTGGAACAAGAACAGCAACCTCGCCTGGCGGTTCGATACGTGGTTCCTGAACCTGTTCCCGCGCAAGGATCCGTTCCGCTTCAACAGCGGCGGTTACGCCACGCTGAGCTTCCTGCCCACGCTAGCGACGATGATCCTCGGCCTGATCGCCGGCGGCTGGCTCGCCCGGGTCGACCGCGGGGCGTGGGTCAAGGTGCTGTGCCTGATCGTCGCGGGCCTGGTGAGCCTGGGTGCGGGGTATGCGCTCGGGGAATCGGGCCTCTGCCCCGTCGTGAAGCGGATCTGGACCCCGAGCTGGGTGCTGTTCAGCGGCGGATGGTGTTTCCTGATACTCGCATTGGCTTATGCGATCATTGATGTCATCGGGCTCCGCTTGTGGGCGTTCCCCTTGATCGTGATCGGGGCGAATTCGATCGCGGCCTATCTGATGGCGCACTGGATCGAGGGGTTCCTCTCCGGCAGCTTCAAGACCCACCTCGGCCGCGACGTGTTCCAGGTTTTCGGGCCGGAATACGAGCCAGTCGTCCACGGCGCGGCGGTGCTGGCCGCGATGTGGCTGATCTTACTCTGGATGTACCGGAGGCGGATTTTCCTGCGGGTTTGATAACCGGTGTGTCAACCCGTCCGAGGGATTTGCTTGGGCCGATGGGCGCGGTAAGATCCTACCCGCCATGTTCGGAAAGGTCCGACCCGGTCTCGCCCCCCGAAGAGTACCGCGACATGCCCATCGAAGTCACCTGCGACCAGTGCCAGGCCCACTACAACCTCAAGGACGAGCACGCCGGCAAGAAGCTGCGATGCAAGCAATGCGGGAACATCCTCGTCGCCCCGGAGCTGGACGACTTCGATGCCGAGGCCCCACGCGTCGATCGCGGATATCATCCCGCCTTCGCCCGGGATAAGTTCCTCGTCAACCAGAAGCGGATGGCGATCTCCGAAAAATACTACGTGTTCGACGAGCACCAGAACCCGATCCTCTACATCGAGCGTCCCGCCTACTTCTTCCGCCAGCTTGGGGCCCTTTTCGCGGGCATCTTTACCGCCATTATCGTGTGTCTCGGAGCCGTGATGCTGGGCATTTCCATGGGGGATGCCAGGGGCGGCGGCAACAGTACAATGGCCGGCGCCGTGATCGTCATCGGACTCATCCTGGGCATCGTCCTGGCGATCGTCGTCATCATCTGGCTGATCCCGAAGCGGCACATCTCCGTCTATACGGACGACACGAAGAAGCATCTTCTGCTGAATATCTTCCAGGATCGCAAAGTGAACATCATTCGCTCGTCGTACACGGTCGACGACCCGACGCATGGGCATCTGGGACGGTTCGAGAAGAACTACCTCTACAATATCTTCCGGCGCCGCTGGTACGTCTATGGATCGGACGGGCAACTGCACATGCTGGCGATGGAGGATTCGCTGATCATGTCGCTGCTTCGACGGCTCCTGCCGCCGATCATCGCGGTCTTCATCGCCCGCACGAACTTCGTCGTCCAACGTCACGGCGACACCGCGACTCTGGGCGAGTTCAACCGCAGATTCACTCTCTTCGACAAATACGTGATGGATATGAGCGCCGATCGCGACCACGTGCTCGACCGGCGGATGGCGATCGCCCTGGGCGTTCTCCTGGACACCGGGGAGCGCCGCTAGCGGCGAGGCGATGCGCATGGCGTTCCACGACGAACCCGCATTCCCCGAGCCTCAGGGCTTCGAGGACGACGACATCCCGACCATCGGCAACGACATGCTCCACCCCGATGTGGAGTTCGAGGCCGGGATGAGCGCCGCACCCGTGGTGAGCCTGTCGCTGATCGTGGCGTGCGTGGTGATCTTCGGATTCCAGGTCGCGAACGGCGCGCTGGCCGACCTGAACGGGCTGCGTAACATGGGCGCGATGGACCCCGCCCTGGTGGAGAAGGGCGAGGTCTGGAGGCTCCTATCCGCCACGTTCCTGCACGGCAATTTCGATCACATCCTGGGCAATGTGATCATGCTCTACATCCTGGGGATGGGCTGCGAGCACGCGTTCGGCCGCTCGCAGTTCCTGGCCCTGTACGTCGTGGCGGGCCTGTGCGGCTCGCTCCTGAGCCTCACCGGCGGGCGGGTCTCTGTGGGGGCCTCGGGCGCGATCTTCGGCCTGGCCGGGGCGCTGGTGGCGACGCTCTGGCGGCATCGCGCACGCCTGCATGTCCGCGACCGTCGGATCGGCCTGCTTTTGGTGGCCTGGGCCGCCTATCAGCTCGTCATCGGCGCCCTGCTCCCGCAGGTGGACAACCGCGCCCATTTCGGCGGCCTGATCTGCGGGACCGTGCTCGGCCTGTTGCTTCACCCGGCCGTCCTCGACGGGCGGATCGAGGTCTACGAGCGAGGCACCACGAAGGCGGCCCTTGTCCTCGCCGTCGCCGCCCTGGTCGGCACCGGGGTGTTCTTTGTCCCCAGACTGCTCGGCTGATCCCCGCCCGATTACTTCGGCGCGGGCTCGGCGCCCTTGGGGGCGTCCGTCTTCTCCTTCGTCGGCTTCTCGAAGATGATGATGTGCTGCCAGGGCAGGAAGTCGTGAAGCTCCTTGAAGGCGAAGCCCTGGGGCTCGATCTCCTTCTTGACCTGGGCGACGGTCATCTTGTGCTCGGGCTTGATCGGCACGTCGGGGTCCTCGGCGCGGAACTCGACGAGCACGAGGCGACCGCCGGGCTTGAGGGCCTTGCGGATGCCCTTGAGGGTGGCGACCGGGTCGGAGCATTCGTGGTAGACGTCGATCAGGATCGCCAGGTCGACGGCGTTATCGGGCAGCCCGGTCTCGGTGGGCGTGCAGGCGATCGCCTTGACGTTCGTGATGCCCATCGTCTTCATGTTGTCGCGCAACATCTTGATCATCTGCGGCTGGACGTCGGTGGCCAGGACCGTGCCCTTGGGACCGACCCGCTTGCTGATCCGCGCGCTGGTGTAACCGACCCCTGCGCCAATGTCGGCCACGGTGTCGCCGGGCTTGATCTTCAGGGCGTCCAGCATCGCCTCTGGCTGCTCCTCCTGCTCGCGCTCCGGGCGGACGAGCCAGTCGGCGCCGAGATAGCTCATCACGTCGGCGATCTCCCGCCCCATGAACGTCTTGCCCGTGTCCGCATGCGCGGGCCGGGGCCGTCGCGTCGTCTTCGCCGCCGCCTTTTCCTTGGGTTGATCCTTCGGAGGCGCCTCTTGCGCCATGGCCGGACCGGCGAGGATCAGCAGGGCGAGGAGCGAGGCCATGAAGCGAGGCATGAGAAGTTCCCCCGGGATGCGGCGGCGATGCCAGTCTCGACATCGTAGGCGAGCCGTGAAGTGGACGCCAGGGGAGATCGGGCCGTCTCCGATCCCGAGCGCACCGAGTTGGAAGTCGTTCGGAGTTTGTCCGGGCGATCCTTGAAGGATCAGGGCGCACGAGATCCAAGTATGAACCGGGTGATAGAATCTTCAGGAGCGCCGATTCGTGGGTTCCGAAAACCTCGCGAATCGGATAAGAACACTATGGGACTTGGGGTCCGGCCGTTTGGACGAGGGTCGTGGCCACCGAATGTCGTCGTTCCCAGGGAGGGGGACGCATGCTCTTCAATTCCTACAAGTTCGCCCATTTCTTTCTGATCCTCTTGCCGCTCTACTGGTCCCTTCAGAGGTCGTTACGGCTCCAGAACGTGCTCGTCCTCGCGGCCAGCTATTATTTCTACGCATGTTGGGAGCCGAGGTTCCTCGCCCTCTTGATCGCCTCGACGATGATGGACTTCGCTTGCGGGCTAGCCGTCGATCGGATCGAGGGTCCACGAAACAGGAAGCTGTTCGTGGCCCTCAGCATGGCCCTGAATCTGGGGATGCTGGGCTACTTCAAATACGTCAACTTCTTCGCCGAGAGCCTCCAGCTCCTCCTGGCGAAGGGGGGCTGGCACGTCTCGATCGACCACTTGAACGTGATGCTCCCAATCGGCATATCGTTCTATACCTTCCAGTCGATGAGCTACGTGATCGACGTCTATCGCCGCGACATCAAGCCGACGCGAAACCTCGTCCAGTTCGCGGCGTTCGTCTCGTTCTTCCCGCACCTTGTCGCCGGACCCATCATGCGGCCCACGACGCTCTTGCCGCAGATCGAAAAGCGCCGGACATTTTCGCTCCAGCAGTTCTACCACGGCGTCTACCTGATCTTCTGGGGACTCACGAAGAAGGTCGTGATCGCCGACAACCTCGAACCGATCGTCACGGACCTTTTCTCTCGCTGGCACACCATTGATGGCGGATTGGCCCTGCTGGCGATCTACGCCTTCGCCTTTCAGATCTATTGCGACTTCTCCGGTTACACCGACGCGGCCCGAGGGATCGCCAAGTGTCTGGGATTTGAGCTGGCTCTGAATTTCAACCTGCCTTACTTCGCGACGAGTCCGAAAGACTTCTGGGCGAGGTGGCACATCAGCCTCTCGACCTGGCTGCGCGACTATCTGTATATCCCGCTCGGTGGAAATCGCGGCGGGATCTGGAAGGTGTATCGCAACCTGATGCTCACGATGGTGATTGGTGGGCTCTGGCATGGGGCGGCGTGGAACTTCGCCGTGTGGGGGCTCTATCAGGGACTGATCCTGATCCTTCATAAGGCGTGCGAGCCCTATTTGAAACGCTATCAGCCGACGGACTCTGTCGAAGCCGCGTGCTGGACGGCGACGCGGATCGCCGTGACGTTCCACCTCGTCTGCCTCGGCTGGCTGTTCTTCCGTTCTTCGTCTCTGGCCCAGGCGTGGGGGATGCTGGAGGCGATCGTTCTGCGGCCATCGGTCCCGGCATCGGCCACGCTGATCGCGGTCCTGGTTTGCATCGTGCCGCTCGCAATCGTGCAGTTGGGGCAGTATGTGTCGAGAGACCTGGACATGGTCTTTCGCACGCCCTGGTACGTGCGGTCGGCGTTCTACACGGCGCTGTTTTATGCGTTCGTCCTGAGCGGAAACTTCCGCGGCGGGCAGTTCATCTACTTCCAATTTTGATCGCCCGCGCGTGATCCGATCCGGTGGAGGCCGACTATGAGCGAGTCCCCCTCACGAAAACGCTATGCCGTGCCGGGCGGACTCCTCGGGATGATCGGCCTTGTCCTCGTGATCGAATTGACGCTCACCCGGCATGAACTGGACTTCACGAACTTCGTGACCTGGAGCTGGAAGCATGCGGGCCGGGCCGTCTCGCAACGCGCAACGAAGACGGAGATCTTTCTGTTCGGGGACAGCCTGGTCAAATTCGGCGTCGCGCCCCGGGTGATGGAGCCGATCTTGAAGAAGCCGACCTACAACTTCGCCGTGTTCGCCGGCCGGTTGCCGGTGGATTATTTCCTGCTGAAGCGAGCCCTCGACGCAGGAGCACGCCCTTCGGCGGTGGTCTTCGAGTGCGAGCAGTATTACTTGACGCAACCTCCCATGCTCAAGGAGGGGAGCATCTGGCCCGACCTGCTCACCCAGCGCGAATGCCTGGAACTGGCCCGGTCGATGGGCAATCTCGACTTCTTCACCCAGACGACGATCGCCCGCATCCTGTTCTCTTACAAGGCTCACGGCGCGATCCGCGGCGGCATCCTTGCAGCATTGCGGGGTGAGAAGGCATCAACCCGTGACCGGATGGATTTGAACAACCGAAACTGGGACTGGAATCTCGGGGCCCAGATCATGCCCAAGGGGCCGCTGTTGGACCCCGCCGCGATCGACAACATTTATCCGGAATTCTTCCCGAAGAGCTGGGCCATCGATCCGGTGAACGCGTCCTACCTTCGGAAATTCCTCCGACTGGTCGAGGGTCGCGGTATCCCGGTCTTCTGGCTCGTTCCGCCGATCAGTCCGCCGGCCCAGGCGCGTCGCCAGCAGATCGGAATGGACGCGCTCTATACCGAGCTGATCCGCTCGATGCAGGAACGATCCCCCAGCCTGATCGTGATCGATGGCCGCCGCTCGAACTACTCGGCCGACGCCTTCCTGGACCCCTTCCATCTCAACGGACCGGCGGCGGCCGTGTTCAGCCAGGACGTGGCGACCTTGATCGCGGCCTCCTTGAAGGCCGGCGACCGCGATTCCCGGTGGTTCGATTTGCCCGCCTACCACGACCGACCCGCGGATGATCGAGTCGAGGATATCGTTCGTTCCCAGTTGGTCCTGGATAAGCAGAAATTGATACGGCGCTGACACGGAGTGCTATAGGGGGCGGGTGGCCGAGGCGATTACTGCTGGGCACCGCTCGCGGCCGAGACGAGCGTCGCAGGTCGAAAACCTTTAGAACGCTCGGATGTCCAGGGTCGCATCCGCCTTTCTGGATAACGCACCGCTGTATTTGCCCAGGAACGGGCTCAGAGGCACGCCCTGTCTCCGGGCGGCGATGACGATCTGGGCGCAGGCCGTCGCGTCGGATTCGGCCTCGTGGTGTCGTAGCGCGATCCCCAGGTGTCGGCAGACGTCCGGCAAGGTCGTCGGTTTCAGCCCCCAGGACTGCCTCGCCAGCTTGACGGTGCATTGGAACGGAAGCTCGGGCCAGGACAGGCCGGCGGCATGGCAGCACTGGTAAAGAACTGAGCGATCGAAGCTTGCCGAATGGGCGGCGAGGAATTCGACGCCATCCAGCAAGGGAGACACCTTGGCCCAGACGTCCGCGAACTCCGGCTGATCGGCCACGTGCTTCCACTCGATTCCGTGGATATACGTGTAGAGGAAGCTCCGACGAGGAGGCCGGATGAGATAACAGGCACGGTGGACGATTTCGAGGTTGTCCACCACGATCACCGCCAGGGCGCAGGCGCTATCGCGACCGTTATCCGCCGTCTCGAAGTCGATCGCAGCGAACCTTCGACCAGGGGTGGGCTGGAGTTCCGAGGGCGGTGTGGACGCGGAAAGGCGTTGCATGCTCGGGCCTCAATCCGCGACCGCATACCGGACGATGCAGTACAGGGCCTGGACGCCGTCCTTCCAGCCGATCTTCTTGCCTTCCTTGTAATCGCGGCCGTTGTAGCTGACGGGCATCTCGTAGATGCGGCAGCGGCGGGCGGGACGGCCTTCAAGCGCGGGGACCTGGAAGCGGGCGACCTTGGCGGTCACTTCGGGCTCGAAGCCGAACCGGTCGGACTTCAGGGTGATGCCCTGGATCACCTCGCGGCGGAAGACCTTATAGCAGACCTCCATGTCCGTCAGGTTCAGGTTCGTGAACATGTTGGACAGGTGGGTCAGGAACTTGTTGGCCAGGCTGTGCCAGTAATTCAGGACCCGGTGCTTCTCGCCGATGAATCGGGAGCCGAAGACGACGTCGGCCTTGCCTTCGAGGATCGGCTGGATCAGGTCGGGGTACTCGGACGGGTCGTATTCGAGGTCGGCGTCCTGGACCAAAACGATCTGCCCCCGCGCCAGGGCGAACCCGGTGCGCAGCGCCGCGCCCTTGCCCCGGTTCACGTCGTGGTATTCGATCGTGAGGTCGGTCTCGGTCGTCTCCATCTCCTTGAGCATCTCGCGCGTGCCGTCCTTGGAGCAGTCGTCCACCAGAATGATCTGCTTCTGGACTGGCACAGCGCGGACCTGCGTGAGGATATCCTTCAGCGTGTGCAGCTCGTTGTAGACGGGGATCACGACCGAGAGGGTGAGGTCTTCGGGGAGGCGATAGATCCCGTACCGGCGTCCGATCGTGTCGCCAAAGGCGCGGAGGAACCGCGCGCGGCCTTCATGTTCGTCGGCCGGTGGGGTCAAGAATTCCATGTCGGAGAGCGCCGAGGGCGTGTCGAGGGGGTTCATGAGCGCATCCATCGCCGGGGGATTCCTCCTGAAAACGGACGACGGTCTCGACGGCCCATTCGCGGCGGATCGTTCGCGCGTCGTCCTCGGTTCGGCGGGATTATAAATCAGGACGGGGGCGGACGAAAGGTGAGTACGCGCCGAGGGGGGAAACGCCAGAGGCCCGCCTCACCTCGCGCGGTTCGCGAAGTGGGCGGGCCCGGGCTGACGCGAGGCGGTGTTGAGGCCGCGAGGCGTCCGGTTTCCTTGGCGGAAATTTGCCGCTCAGAACTTGGGAGCCTCGGGCACGGCCGGGACCACGGGCTTGTCCGGGGCCGGGGCCGGGGCGGGAGCCGGGGCGGGAGCCGGAGCCGCCGGTGGGGTGGCCGGAGCGGGCTCGGGGGCGGCGGGAGGAACCACCACGGGGGCCGGGGCGGGAGCCGGGGCCGGGGCGGGAGCCGGGTTGACGTCTGGCGGCGGGGCCATGACACCGTCCGGTGCCACACCCTGCGGGGCGCTCCACGCGGCCTGGCCGGTGGGGTAGCTCGCCATGTAGGCCGGGGTGTAGCTGCCATAGACCGGAGTTGAGTAGCACGCGTCCACGACGCCCAGGTTGCAGCAATTGTTGTGAGCACGCTTCTTATGATGGAAGCAGGAGAACAGGCCGCCCTTACGGTGGTGGCCGCCGCTGTAGCAGGCGCTATAGCAAGAGCTGTAGCACGAGCTATAGCAGCTCGACGCGTAGCAGGACGAATACGACGTGGTCGCGTAGCACTGGCTCGCCGGGATCACCACGTCGGTGACCATCGGCGCGCTCGCGTAGCAGGAGCTATAGCAGCTCGAGTAGCACGAGTCCACAATCACGGGGCCACACGACTTGTGGTGGCAGCCCAGGCCGCTAAGGGCCATCAGCATCGCAATCGTTCCCTGCATGTCTCTTCTCCCTGGTGCGTGTTCGAGGTGCTACCGACAGCCTGATCGACCAACGGAACTACTACCTATCACCGATCAAATCGGGCGGAAGGCCGGACAACGCTTCGTCCGGAATCCGCCTTCACCCATTCCAAAGTGAAGACCTCGCCCCTTTTTTCGATGTGTGTGTCGCAGATTCTAAAACCGGCAAGGTCCCGAAGCAAGCGGATTTGTCAAAATAGTGGAAAGAAGCATGCTTTGGGGCTTTGTGGTAAATTTATCGATAATGGAATATTCGTCGCATGGTGGCATATGTCCTCCAATCGATAAAATCCGCATGATTCCGAAAGCGAGGCCTTCCCTTGATTCCCCAACCGGCAAATATTGCGCCGTCTATTATGATAAGGGAGCGAACCTGGCCCGTCTGGGCAAAACGGCTGGTGACCATGGGCCTGATCGTTCATCTGACCAGCGTCTTGATGGCGGAACTGGCGTATCCACCCACGTCTCCGCTTCTGCGCCGGCTTGTGGGGTCTTTTGTGCCTTATTATGAATTCCTCGACCAGGGTCATGCGCATCGGTTCTATTCGGACATCGGCCCGACGGCGATCCTGACGGCCGAACTCCGGTTCGGCGACGGACGGCCGAATCGAACGGTTCGTCTGCCCGATCGGTCAGTCCGGCCGAGGATGGTCTATCAGCGCCAGCTCGCGCTGGCTAATAGCGTGTTCGACGAGGTTCGGCCCGCGCTGTCGAACCCCAACATTCCCCTGCGATCGGGCTGGGGCGAGTCGTTCGCTCGTCACCTTTGCCTGGAAAATCCGGGCTGCACGGGCGTGACCTTGCGCCTGCAACAGCACGAGAACCCTCATCCCGGCCGTCTGATCGAGGCGGCCACGGTTCCGGGGATTCCTCGGGTCGACCCGGACGCCGAAGAGTTTTACACGACGCCCACGCTTCTCGGAGACTTCCCGTGCCCTCCGAAATAACCTTGCCGAAAGCCGGGAAGCCGCCGGGTGTTGCGGGCGCCTGGGATCGATTCTTCTTCACCCCGGCCGACCCCGCGCCTCTGGGCTTGATCCGGATCGCCACGGGGCTGCTCCTGATGTGGAGCCTCGGCTGCATGGCGTTCGACCTGCGCGGGTTTCTCGGAGAAGCCGGCTGGGTCGATCAGGACATTCTCCGCGAGGCTCGCCACGACCACTGGGAATGGTCGCTCTGGAACCTCGTGCCCGATGGCATGCTCTGGCCTGCGTGGTCGGGCATGATGGTGGTGCTCGCCCTGTTCACGGTCGGCTTTCAGAGTCGCGTCGTGGCGCCCCTGGCCTGGGCGGTGGCCGTCTCGACTGCCCGGCGCAACCCGCTGATCCTGTTCGGGTTCGATCAGTTCGTTTCGCTCTGGGCGTTTTATCTGGCGGTGACGGGGGCCAGCGGTCAGGCGTTTTCCCTGGACCAGCTCCTGTCACGTCGCAGGCTCGGGCCGTGCGGCGTCCAGCCGACGATCTCGGCCAATCTCGCGCTCCGCTTGATCCAGTTGCATCTAGCCGTCAGCTACGGCGCGGCCGGCGTGGCCAAGCTTGGGGGCGTGTCGTGGCGGGAGGGTTCGGCGATCATCAAGATCCTGGGGAATGGCGAGTTCCGTCCGTTCGACCTGACCTGGATCTTGACCCTGCCCGGCGCGGAGTACGGCCTGAACCTGGCTGCGCATCTCGCCGTGTGGACGGAAGTGCTTTATCCGGTCCTGATCTGGAAGCCCCGGGTTCGGCCATGGCTGCTCTGGGCGGTTCTAGCGATGCATGCTGGGATCGCCATCACGCTGGGGTTGACCGAGTTTTCCCTGGCCATGCTGACCGGCAATCTCGCGTTCCTCTCGGGCGAGCAAATCCGCCGATGGATGCGGCGACGGCGGCATGGCCTCGGCCAGGACGTCGCCGTAGAATCCCAGGAAGAGATTCCGGTCGCGCCCCCCGCTGCGCGGCCGCCTCGTCCGTCCGGGAGGCCCCGACGATGACCTACGACGTCCAGAAGACCGACGACCGCGACACCAGGGAAGCCACCTTGCCCCGCGTCTTCCTCCGGGAACCAGGCTGGCATATCAGCCAGAGGGTCGGCAGCGAGAAGACCTTCTGCTATCAGATGGCGCCCGGCGAGGAGTTCTATCATCGGCTCCTGGATGGCGAGGTGATCGTCTCTCGCGGCGAGGAGAAACTCTGCCTCCCGTGCGCCGAACGCCGAGGGTTGCTCACGTTCCTGCCGAAGCCCCTTCGCGATCAGCTAGCGGGGGTCGATATCGAGGTGACAGAACGGTTGGGTGAATACGAGGTGAAAGGCTGAGAGGTTCTTGCCAGGTCGCCGCCCGATACAACCCATCTTGACGGAATCGCCGATCATGACGACGATCGGGTGGTCCTGCCTTGCGCGCCATTTCTAATCTTGACTTGTCTGGTCGAAATGGGGAAGATTCCTCCATCCGGCCCAGGATATCGTCGATGAGTGTTTCGTCGAAGTGCTACTATGCGATCCGAGCGATCTATGCGTTGGCCGAGCATGGCAACGCGGAGCCGATGAAGATCGCGGACATTGCGGAACAGGAAATGATCCCGATCCGGTTCCTGGAAGTAATTCTCGGCCAGTTGAAGGGTGGCGGGTTCGTGCAGAGTCGCCGGGGGGCCGAAGGGGGATATCGCCTGACCCGGTCGGCGGACAGCCTGACGGTCGGCGAGATCATGCGGTACGTGGATGGGCCGATCGCGCCGGTAGACTGCGTGAGCCAGTCGCGGCCGAAGGAGTGCGAGTTCCACGGCGAATGCCACTTCTTCGGGTTCTGGGGTCGTGTCCGGCAGGCGATTTCGAACGTCGTGGACCGGACGACGTTCGCGGACCTGATCAAGGAGAGCAAGGAACGGAACCGGGATTTCGTCAACGAGTGGATGATCTGAACGGATGCGAAACGGGGGCGGCATGGAACGCAGGGCGGCAATTTTTCTGGCGGCAATCCTCTCGGCCCTCGCCGGTTGCTCGGGGGGGGACGCGGCACCGGCCAGCAGCACGTCCGATATCGTGCGGATTGGCGCGTATTCCGTCGTGAAGGAAGCGTTCCACGACGGCCTCATGCCGGCGTTCGCGAAGCAGTGGAAGGCGAAAACAGGGCGAGACGTCACGTTCGAGGAGGCGTACAACGCCTCCGGAGCGCAGGCCCGCAATATCAAGCAGGGCTACGAGGCCGATGTGGCCGTCCTGTCCCTCGAAGACGACATGGAGCTGCTGGCCAAGGCGGGCCTCGTCAAGTCCGGGTGGAACGGCGGGCCGAACAAGGGCATGCTCACGAACTCGCTCGTCGTCATCGGGCATCGCGAGGGGAACCCCAAGGCCATCGCCGGCTGGTCCGACCTGGAGAAACCGGGCGTGGGTGTGCTTTATCCCGACCCGAAGACCTCCGGCGGTGCGAAGTGGAACGTCGGGGCGATCTATGGCAACGCGCTGCTCGGGTCGAAGTCCAAAGGCGGCACGCCCGATCTCAACGCGGTGAAGGCCTCGCTCGCAAAGGTTCAGAAGAACGTCGTGAATATGGACGCTTCCGGTCGTCAGAGCGCCTCCTCGTTCTATGAGCGCGGGATGGGCGACGCACTGGTCACGTATGAGAATGAGCTACTTTTGCGCAAGAAGGCGGGCAAGGCGATCTCCTATGTCATCCCGCCCGCGACCCTCCTGATCGAGAGCCCCGTGGCGCTGGTGGACACCTACGTGGAGAAGCACAAGAACCGCGAGGTGGCCGAGGCGTTCCTCGCGTTCCTGCTCAGCCCGGAGGGTCAGGGCATCCTGGCCGAGTTCGGGTTCCGCCCGGTGGATCCCAAGGTGCCGGACAGGACGGGCCAGCCGTTGCCCAAGGGCGTGTTCCGCATCGCCGACCTCGGCGGCTGGCCGACCGTCAACGCCGAGGTCTTCGGGCCCAAGGGCGTCTGGACCTCGATCTTCCTGGGAAAGTGAGCCCATGGCGGAGCCGACGATTTCCTCGCCGTCCGCGCCTCCGTCGGGCTTGATCTTGCGCTCGCTCACGCTCGGCTATCTCGGCCTGATGGTCGTGCTGCCCCTGGTCGCGTTGACGATCCAGGCCGCCGAGCCCGGCGCCGGCGCGTTCTGGGAGCAGTTGACCAACCCGTTCGCCCTGCATGCGCTGAGGCTCACGTTCATCACGGCCTTTGCCATGGTGATCGTGAACATCGTCACGGGCACGGCGACGGCCTGGGTCCTGGTTCGCTACCGGTTCCCGGGCAAGGGGCTGGTCAATGCGTTGATCGACATGCCATTCGCGGTGCCCACGGTGGTGGCCGGACTGATGCTGGTCGTGTTGTTCGGGCCATCGAGCACCCTGGGGGCGATCCTCGGCAAGTACGGCTGGGGGGTGATCTACCACAAGCCCGGGGTGATCCTGGCCTTGCTGTTCGTCACGTACCCGTTCGTGATTCGCAGCGTCCAGCCGGTCCTGCTGGAGATGGACGCCGCCGAGGAAGAGGCCGCCGCCACCCTGGGAGCGGGTTCCTGGACGATCTTCCGGCGGGTCACGTTGCCGACGCTCTGGCCGTCGATCCTGACCGGCGCGGCGCTCTCGTTCAGCCGGGCGCTGGGCGAGTTCGGCAGCGTGGCGATGGTCGCGGGCAATCACCCGCTGGAGACGAAGACGGCGCCGCTCTACATCTTCGGCGAGATCGAGAGCGAGAACCGCCACGGGGCTATGGTCGTCTCGGTGGTGCTGCTGGCCTGCTCGCTCCTGATCCTGATCTTCCTGAACGTGCTCCAGAAGCGCGGGGGACGCGCCCATGTCCACTGAGGCTCCCGCCGCCGCAAGGAGCACCGTGCTCGCGACCGGGCGATCATCGCTCGGCCGCCGCCTGTTGATCGGGGCCGTGCTGGGCTGGTTCGCACTCCTGATCCTGGTGCCGACGGCTGCGCTGGCGAAGGAGGCACTCTCGGGAGGGCTGCGAACCTTGTTCGCGTCCCTGATGAAACCCGAGGTGTTGCGGGCCTTCCGCCTGACGCTCGTGACCACGGCCCTGGCGACGATCGTCAATACGATCTTCGGCCTGGCGCTGGCCATCGTGCTGGTGAGGCAGAAGTTCTGGGGCAAGACGCTCCTCGACGGCCTGGTGGATCTGCCCTTCGCCGTCTCGCCGATCGTCGCGGGACTGATGCTGATCGTTTTGTACGGGCCCAAGGGCTGGTTCGCCCGCCCTCTGGCCGCCGCCAATATCCAGGTCGCCTATGCGGTGCCCGGCATGGTGCTGGCGTGCCTGTTCGTGACCTTGCCGTTCGTCGTCCGCGAGGTCGTGCCGGTCCTCCAGGAATTCGGCGTCGATCAGGAAGAGGTCGCCTATACCCTGGGCGCCGGCCGCTGGACGACCTTCTGGCGCGTGACCCTGCCCTCGATCCGCTGGGGACTCGCCTACGGCGTGACCCTGACCGTGGCCCGCTCCCTGGGCGAGTTCGGCGCCCTCCTGGTCATCTCCGGCAACACCGTCAACAAGACCCAGACGGCTACGTTGTATGTGCATGATGCGATCGATAGCCTCGATCCGCAGGGGGCCTACGCGGTGAGCCTGGTTCTCGCGGGAACGTCGTTCGTCTTGTTGGTGGGTATGGAATGGATGAGGAAGAGGGTGGCGACGAGAGAGGGGAAGGCGTGACGGCGCGAAATCGGCCTCACTCTATCCATTGAAAGGAGCGCGACCGATAATGAATCGCTTCGGACTTGCGCGATGAAATTCACGGGGAAGGAATACTACGAAGCAGGCCTTGAGCGCATCCGGCAAGCTCGTGTGCTCCACGCCACCGGGCAGGATTACGCGCTGGCGATGTATGCCGCCGGGCTTGCGGTGGAATGTCTTCTGCGAGCCTTTCGATGGGACAAGGACAAATCCTTCGAAGGGCGACATGATCTGATCGACTTGTTAAAAGCCAGCGCCCTGCTCAACCTGCATGAAGAACAATTGCGGGATCGAGGCATCGCGATCGAGGAGATCGAGAGGATCGGATTGGAGTTGGGAATCGCGATGAACGAGGTCGTCCTGCTGTGGCACAACAATCTCCGTTTCGCTTCGGAAGCCTGCCTTCGGGCCTTTCTCAAGCGACTCGGCAGGATTCAAGGACTCAAGGGCAACGTCAACGTGTTGAAGCAGAATTCCATGGACCTGTTGCAGGCGGCACAAACGGTCGTCGACAGAGGAGTGGTCCTGTGGACCTTAAAGAAAAAGTGAGCGACGCCCTGCGTCATTCTCTCGACCCCGAATTCATCCTGCTTGAGGACGACGAAGGCATCTCCGGGTTCGTCGTGTCGTCGCAATTCCGCGGGCTGTCATCGCTCGATCGCCAGGTACGCATCGCCCATGCCTTGCGAGATTCCCCGAAGAAATTTACCAAGACTGAACGCCGTCAGATCCTGGCGATTGCCGGCCTGACGCCCGTCGAGTACGAAGTCATCGATCTTGGTAGAAGCCGCAAGCGTTGAGAAAGTCGGAGGTCTGCCTTGGGCATCGCGGTACGCAATCTCTCGAAGCGGTTCGGCAACTTCCACGCCGTGGACGACGTGTCGTTCGAGGTCCCCTCGGGCGAGCTGGTCGCCCTGCTCGGGCCGTCGGGATCGGGCAAGAGCACGATCCTGCGGATCATCGCGGGGCTGGAGCCGGCGGACGGGGGGAGCGTGGAATTGACGGGCGAGGACGCCACGAACCTGCCGGTGCAGAGTCGGGGCGTCGGATTCGTCTTCCAGCATTATGCGCTCTTCCGGCATATGACGATCCGTCAGAATATCGCCTTTGGGCTGGAGATCCAGAAGCTCCCGAAGCCCGAGGTCCGCGTGAGGGTGGACGAGCTGCTGGAACTGGTCCAGCTCGGCGGCTACGCCGGTCGGTATCCGTCGCAGCTCTCGGGCGGGCAGAGGCAGAGGGTGGCGCTGGCCCGGGCGCTGGCGCCCCGGCCCAAGGTCCTGCTGCTGGACGAGCCCTTCGGCGCGCTCGATTCCAAGGTCCGCGAGGAGCTGCGCACCTGGCTGAGGAAGCTCCACGACGAGGTCCACGTGACCAGCCTGTTCGTCACCCACGACCAGCAGGAGGCGTTCGAGGTCTCCGATCAGGTCGTGGTGCTGAACCGGGGCAAGGTCGAGCAGATGGGGCCTCCGCAACTGCTCTACGAGAAGCCGGCGACGGCGTTCGTCACGCAGTTCCTCGGCTCGGTGAACATCCTGCGGGTGGAGACCGTGCTCGGCATGGACCAGGACGACGAGCGGCCCCTGCCGCTGGAATTGCCCGGCACCGACGGCCCGGTGCTGGTTTACGTCCGGCCCCACGACCTGGACGTGATGAAGATCCGCAACGGCCGTCCCGCCTGGCCCGCGAGGATCGGCAAGCTCACGCCCCTGGGCGGCACGGTCCGGCTTGAGCTCACGCTCCACGACGGCACCAGCCTGCTCGTGGAACTGACCCGCGAGCGCGCCCTGGAATTGAACCTGCATCGCGGTGAAGATGTGTTCGTTTCCCCCAAGGATATGAAGGTCTTCCACGAATCCAAGGCGTTCGTGGAAAATTACGTGATCTGAACATCCTTGCCATCTGGCACCGGCGCCAGGCCCAACGACACGTCACACCGCGGAGCCGACGATGACTCATTTCTGGAACGCGCACACCTTCGACGCCATGTTCCACCTGCCGCAGGTGGTCTCCGTGGGCGAGAAGATCCTGCGGCCAATCTTTGTTTATATGTTCCTGGTGCTCCTGCTGCGCGTGTTCGGCAAGCGCGAGCTGGCGCAGTTGAACCCGTTCGACCTCGTGGTCCTGCTCTCGCTGGCCAACACGGTGCAGAACGCGATCATCGGTGACGACACCTCGGTGATCGGCGGGATGATCGGCGCCTTCTCGCTCTGCGCGTTCAATTACGTGGTCGTACGGTTCCTGTTCAAACACCGCAGGCTCGACCAACTGCTCGAAGGCACGCCCACCCTCCTGATTGAGGACGGCAAGATCTGCCCCAAGGGCTTGGCCAAGGAGATGCTCAACGAGATCGAGCTGACGACGATGGCCCACCGCCAGGGGTTCGCCGGGCTCGACGAGATCGAAAGTTGCGTCCTCGAACCGGGCGGCACCTTCTTCATCCAGGGCAAGAAGCCTCGCGGGCCGGAACGCCGGCATCACGAGATCAGCGGCAAGATCGACGATCTCTCCAAGCAAGTCAACGAGTTGCGCAAGCTGCTCCTCGAACAGGTTTCGTAGTTTGGGCCTCGGCCCGCCGAGTTCGCGACGAATAAAAATCCCCCGAGAGGAAACGAAATTCCTTCTCGGGCGGGTCTCGCCGCCAATTCGGGGTCAAGACCTCCTCCGTCGAGAAGATTATCGCGACCGGTCCGAGAGTTGATCGCGAAATCCGCCGCCCCGGGGCAATCCTCGGTCATCGACGGTCGGGGACGCCGCGCTATCCGCCCGCGTTGGGAATCCCGTAGCGGTTCCGCAGGTCCATCAACAGGGCCGCCATGTCCTCTGGCACCGGGGCTTCGGCGCGGACCATCTCGCCCGTGATGGGATGGCGAAACCCGAGCGTTTGCGCATGCAAGGCTTGCCGATGGAATGAGGCCTTGCACTTCGGCTGGGTCTTGGGCCGATAGACCTTCTCGCCGACGACGGGATGACCCATCTCGGCCATGTGGATGCGGATCTGGTGCGTGCGGCCGGTTTCCAGCCACACGGCAACGAGCGTTGCCACCGGGCCGAACCGCTCGATCACGCGGAAATGGGTCACCGCGCGTCGGCCTTCGCCCTCCTCGCGGGCCACGCCCCGGCGCAGGTCGCCGCGATCGGTCACCAAGGCCAGGTCGATCGTCCCGGTCTCGCGACGGACCGCGCCCTCGACGACGGCCAGGTACTGGCGTTCGATGTCGTGGGTCTTGAACAACTCCTGAAGGGCTCGACCCGCCCCGGGCGATCGCGCCAGGGCCAGCGCGCCCGAGGTGTCCTTGTCCAGGCGATGCACGATGCCGACGTAGGGGCGGGTGCCGTAGCGGAGCATGAGATATCGCCCGGCCCGATCGAGCAGCGTGTCGCGCTCTCGCTCGGTGGTCGGCAGCGTGAGCAGGCCGGCGGGCTTGTCCACGATCATCAGGTGGCGGTCTTCGTACAGGACGCGGAGGCGGCTCTGGACCTTCCGCGCCTTGGGACGATTGGGGAAGAACGCGATCGCGGCGTCCGGTTCCACCTCCCGGCCCGGCTCGTCGCAGCGCTCGCCGTCGAGGTCGATTCGACCATTGCGGATCGCATCCTGCGCGGCGCGTCGAGAGAGGCCGAATCGTTCCGAGGCGAGCTTATCGAGGCGGGTCGGCATGGAGACGTGAGACCGGAGAAAGAGAGAAAGATGAGCGGTCTTCGGGTCCGTGATGGCCGCTCACCCGCCGCCCTCAGACCCGTTCCCGGATCCTCGAGTGCGGTCGGTACGCGATGAAGGGATGAGACCGAGGCGTCACCATCATGGTCTAAACCTCCATGCCGAGCCGATTGTATGCTTTCGAGCGGTTCGCGGGGAAGACCCCAGCGGCGGGTCACGCGTTCCTGGCCGGTTCCTCGAGGAGTTGATCGACTTTATCCCAATCGATCACCCGTAGGATCACGGGCAGGACTCGCGCGGCATGAACCGCCAACGCCACCTCCCGCAGAATGGCCCCGGCCAGGAAGCCCGCGACGATCAGGGCGAATCTCTCCGAAACGGCGTGCGCGACCCCCACGAGTACCGCCGAGAGCGCCACTCGGGGCAGGATCTGCACGAGGAAACCGGCCGTGGTGAACGGCTTTTGGCGATGCTCGCGGTATTTTCGCAGGAGTTTCCGTTGAGCTGATGAAAGGATGGTCGTCTCTCCGTAAAATCCGCCGACCCATGCCGAGTTCCACCCGTCCCAGCGCAGCGTCCGTCGTAACCGCGAAGGCTCATGCGGGATTGCCGGGTGTTGGCGGATCGGCCCTCGCGATCCCTCCGGTAGGTCCGACTTCAGTCGGTCCTATCGAGGGATTTCATTGGAGAACCGATCAATCGGAATGCCTGCCGGCTCGCCCCTGTTCCGCGTCAGCCACTTCCCCAGCTGGATCGCGGGAACCTCGATGCACTCATATCCCGCCCATGCCAGCGGCAGGCATAGCGTCACGACGATCATCGCGAGCCCCCAGAAGGGAAGCCAGCCATCCCCGATTGTCATGACCGCCAGCATCAGCAGGACGTGATAGAGGTAGAGACTGTAAGACCACCTACCGATTTGATCGACCGGCCTGGACCGCAAGAGCCGCCGGAACGGGCCGTCTGCGAGCGCCGACGCGATCAGGGCCGCCGCCCCCGTGACCTCCAGTATCAGGTGTAGCGGCACGCCGCGAGGGGACGACGGAAGATCGATCCGGTAGTCGATGCAGGCCGCTCCGATCGCGAGCGACAGCCACCACGGGCAGCGAGCGATCCAGGCCCGGCCCTTGGCCATCGCGGCTCCGATCAGGAAGGGGCAGAGGTACGTGACCGTCCAGAGATAACCGCCCGTCCATTGGCAGTCGGGGCGTGACATCAACTTCGCGAGTCCGATCGTGCCGAGCGATGCCAGGGCCAGGCCGACGCCCGCGATCGTCCAGGCACTTCGCCGCGCGATACCCATCATCAGGATCGGGAAGATGAGCGATATCTGCATCTCGTACACCAGCGACCACGAGACGGGGTTGTACTGCTGCTCGGACATGACGACGACCAGGAGGGCCTGCGTCGCGAACGAGCGGAACGACGCGGGATCGGTGAAGATGCTGGTCATGTAGCAGGACAGGTGGCGCGGCGGCCCGTGATAGAGGCCGATCTTCAGGAGCGTGGCCACGGTCAGCGCGATCACGAACGGTATCCAGATCCGGCAGACCCGCTTTACGAGATATGGGCGGTATGCGGGCGGGCGTCCGTTCATCCACGGGAGCGACAGGACGAACCCGCTCAGGACGAAGAAGACGATCACCGCCGCGCGGCCATCAGAGAAGATGCCGAGCCAGCTGGTCGCGTACGAATTGAGCCACGGCGGCCCGACTGATTCGGTGTTGTACCTCGCGTGGACCAGATGTTGCGCGACGACCACTACGGCCGCCAGCCCGCGCAGCCCGTCGAGTTCCGAGAGTCGATCGTTCGCGGGCTCCATGCGCGGTATTCCCTTGGTTGGATTCCCCATCCCGGTTTCGGCGCAATCGCGCTAGAGGATTCGCGGGGGACGCCGCGTCACTCTCGTGTCACCGCGACAATTTCGCCGCACTGGATGACGGCGACAACGGACGCTCGGGGGGCAAGCATTGCCCGGGTCCAAGGCTACCGATCTTCAATAGATGTTTGCAACCAACGTCTTTTAATTTAAACTACGTTATTTAAACTAACCCCCGGAACCCCATCCCATGCCGAGTGCCCCCCGATTCGGCGCGGCGATGCCCACCTCACCGATCAGTCGGAATGCCTGCCGGCTCGCCCCCGTTCCGCGTGATCATCGCGCGAAGCCTGGAGGCGGGTAGGCTCCAGGGAAACCGCTTCACGGTCCCGTCGGAGATTTGCGCGTAGAATTCGGTCGCGGGGGGAAGGTGGAAGAGTTCTTTCTTGCGACGGTAGCTGCCGCCGAGGACGGGGATCGGGACATTGACACCATAGGGAATATCGATCGGTGCCGACCAGGGGACGGGTTTCCCGGCCTCGACGAACAGGATGGTCTGCCCGGGGCCATCGGGGAAATTCGACCGGCCCTCGCGCACAGTCAGACGCTCGCCCTCGGCACCCTCAAAGGCTGTACCCGGACCGACGAACGCCTGCATGTAGGTCTTGCCCGGGTCAGAATTTCTGCCGACGGGAGCGTAGGATGCGGGCATCTTGTTCACGAGCGTCAGATTGTGGGGGCTGTCCCAAGGCTCGTTCAGGTGGAACTGATTGTAGAGTTCGCCTTGTTCAAGGTACGGAAGAATGAGCACTCGCCAGGAGAGCAACGGCTTGCCGGCCTTGTCGCAGATCGCGGCGGGCGGGAGGGTTCCCAGTGCGCTTTCGTAATTGAAAAGGCCGAGACCGATCTGTTTGATGTTGTTGACCGTCTGTGCGCCACGGGCGAATTCACGAGCCGGACCATTCGAGGGACGCAGAAGCACCGTCACGATGAGGAACAATAACCCTAGCGAAAGGGTCCACTTCCATTTCATGGTGGCGGCAAGAAAATGCACGAATGGCCCTCCGCCGAGGACGCTGAGCACGAGGCCCAGTGGCGCCCAAAAAATCAGGCCCAGCACCGGGATCTCGGGCCAAAAATACCAGACCTCGTTGTCGAGGCCCGCGGCCATGCTGAGCGCGGCCAGGACGAGGCTGGCCAGTCCGCCGACACGGTAATAGATGGCTTTTCTCCCTGGCGACATGATCCCCTCCTCAGCACGTTTCGCTCGGTAAGACGTTCAGATTACAAGGCGCCCGCGGGTAGGGATAGGGAGGGCGGCGATCTCGCCTTGCGGCCCGCGGGGCCACGGCTTACGCTGAACAGGCCATCACGACACCAACCCGCCACGGACGGAATCGCATGCCCGAACGACTGGCCGATGACCTGGAATTCGTCAAGGGACTCGCCATCGAGGCCGCCGCGATCGCCAGAGAGCGATCCGGTCGCGTGGCCCCTCACGAGAAGCCGAATCATTCGTACGTCACCGACCTCGACCTGGAACTCGAACGGTTGTTGCGCTCCCGGCTGGGCGAGCGGTTCCCCGACGATCGGTTGACCGGCGAGGAGTACGCTGCGTCGGGAGGGACCGGGCCCAGGCGGTGGTCAATCGACCCGATCGACGGCACCGGCAACCTCGTCCACGGGCTGCCGATGTGGGCAATCTCGATCGGCCTGATCGACGACGGCGAGCCCGTCCTGGGCGTGATCGCCCTGCCGCCCTTGAACGAGTTGTACTGGGCGACGAAGGGCGGAGGCGCGTGGAAGGACGGCCATCGTCTCCAGGTTCACGACGCCGAGACGTTTCACGAGCAGGACAACGTCTGCTTCGGCACCAACGCCATGCGGGCCGTCGATCCCCGGAGCGTGAAGGGGCGTCTGCGCGACATCGGCAGCGCCTGCACCGAGCTGGTTTTCCTGGCCGCGAACCGGCTCCAGACCAGCGTGTTCCTCGGCGAGCAAACCCACGACGTCGCGGCCGGCGCGGTCATCGTGAGCGAGGCCGGTTGCGGGTTCGCCACGCTCGATGGCCGCTACCTCACGGCCTCCGAATTCGTCGCCGAGACGCCCGTGAAGGTGCCGACCTTCGTCGCCCCCCCGATGCGATTGAAGGCGATCCTGGCGACGGCGAGGCGGTATCCGTGAGAATAGCGAGGTGCCGCCGGCCGATCATGAGAACCATTGGAGAATGAGGAATGTGCCCAGGATGGGAGTCGTCGCAACCCAGAGCAAGCCGATAGCCCGTCCCGCGCGGTCGATCCAGCTTGGCTCGGATCGCCAGCCTCGCTGGACGGCCATCAACAACCACGAGAGGGCGACCCCCAGGCCGATGAACGGCGAGCCAAGCGCCAGGAACTCGAGAAGAGAGCCCGGAACGTCCCGCCAGAATTCGGCGGCGAAAAGGCTCTGGGAATAGATGCTACGGGAGATGACCAGGGCTTCCACGGTCGCGACGATCGCGAAAAGGATCAATGCGGACAGACAGGCCGTCATGCCCGGCTGCCTTGTCACCCGCCGCCAGCCTGGACGAGGGCCTCGCAAACGAAGCAGGAGGATAGCCCATGTCCACATCATCAGAACCGGCGTTGCCAGGGCCGTGACCTTGACGGTGAAATCCCGACCCCACGCCCACGATCGTCTCGCGGGGGGAAGCTGGTTCAGAAAGCCCGGCCATACCCTCCCGACCCACGCCAGCCCCACCGCCGTCGCGGCGATCAGGATCATCCCGTCCAGGATCGTGAACCGCCGACATCCGTTTCTGGCCCCGGTCATGTCTGCGTACTCCTAAGAAATTCAGATAATTCGCGGGATCGTAACCCAGAGGCCTCATGCAACGCAAGATCGCGTCATTACCGGAAGATGTGGCGGAACTGTG
This sequence comes from Planctomycetota bacterium, assembly GCA_028291545.1. Classification (GTDB taxonomy): domain Bacteria; phylum Planctomycetota; class Planctomycetia; order Isosphaerales; family Isosphaeraceae; genus JAQGHR01. Next base: position 92,480 of record JAQGHR010000065.1, read on the forward strand.
CCTGATTCGGGTGGGGATTCAAGCCAGGCGCTGGACCGCGTGGCCCTTCGTGTCGCGATTGGGGAAGGCCATCGACCGATCCGCGAGCGAGGCGATCGCGGCCGATGCGGGGCTGTTCCATTCGGAGCGATTCGCCTTCAATCTGCGGCATTTCGGCGTGCTGCAATATTGGCGGAGCTTCGACGACCTGGAACAATGGGTTCGGCGTCCTCCGCATTCCGAGTGGTGGCGGCAGGCCACCGAGCGCGGCCGGACGAAGCGGGATATCGGGGTCTATCACGAAGTGTTCCTCGTCCCCCGAACGGCCATCGAATCGATTTATCTGGATTGCTCCCCCGTGGGCCTCTCGGCGTTCGGGACGTTGGGAGAACCCGTTGGGTCGCTGACGACCAGCCGGGATCGATTGGGGCGGCGATCATCGAGCCTGTAGAGGACTGAGCACACATGGGTTACTGGGGCGTGAAGAGCTACGAGAACGACGATGCCGGCGACGCGCTCGACGCCGGATTCGATCGCGTCCACGGGTCGGCGTATGAGGATCTGATGGACGATCGCAACGCCATGACCGTCGATCAGGTCCACAAGAAACTCGCCAATCCGGACACGCTCGCCGCTTCGCTGGCCTGGCTGGGGGACGAGTTCGGAGACGACCAGGAAACCTGGGACGAGATCGCCCGCCTGGCGTTCGTGGGCGTGGTCGTCCGCCACAAGGAGATGGGGGTTCCGATCCCCGAAGAGTCTCGCCTGCGCGCACTCAACTGGCTGCAAACCGAGGACATCGACTGGGAGGAGGAGACGTTGAGAGGCTTGCGCAGGCAGAGGGAAATCGCCCTGCTCGGAGGCCCGGCATGACGAGCCTGACCGAGGACCGTTCTCCTGAGGTCGAGGCGACGAAGGCCCGGCCACGGCTGGAATCGGTGGACATGTTGCGCGGTCTGGTGATGGTGATCATGGTCCTGGATCACGTCCGCGAGTTCTTCGGGCACATCAACATCAACCCGGTCGATCTCTCGCGGACGACGGCGCCTCTGTTCTTCACGCGATGGATCACGCACGTCTGCGCCCCGGTCTTCGTCTTCCTCGCCGGCACGGGCGCGTATCTGGCGGGTTCGCGAGGGAGGCCGCGATCGGCCCAGGCGCGGTTCCTGTTCACGCGCGGTCTCTGGCTCGTCTTCCTGGAATTCACCGCCGTGCGACTGGGGATGACGTTCGACCTGACCTTTCAGTTTGTGCCGCTGACGGTGATCTGGGTCATCGGGGTCTCGATGATGATCCTGGCGGGATTGATCTACCTGCCGACACCGGCGATCGGGGTCCTCGGCGTGGCGATGATCGCGGGACACAACGCGTTCGATGGCGTGAAGCCCGAAAGTTGGGGGCCGTTCGCCGACGTCTGGCGGCTCTTGCATCAACTCGGGCCACTCCGGTTCACGATCGCCGGACGCACGATCCTCGTCCTCTACCCTCTGATCCCCTGGATCGGCGTGATGGCCGCGGGCTTCGCGTTCGGGTCGCTGTTGAAGATCCCTCGCGTGTCGTTGCGGCGGGGGGTCTTGCTGAGCCTGGGACTGACGATGACGGCGGCGTTCGTGGCCTTGAGGTGGAGCAATCTTTACGGCGATCCCAGGCCCTGGACGTCGCAGCCGAGAGGCCCGGAGTTCACGATCCTCTCGTTCCTGAACTGCCAGAAGTATCCGCCGTCTCTCCAGTTCTTGCTGATGACGCTCGGCCCGGCGATTGCGATGCTGGCCGTGTTCGATCGAGGCGCGGGACGGATCGGCCGGCCCCTGGTCACGCTCGGCCGGGTGCCGCTGTTCTTCTATCTCCTTCAGTGGTATCTGATCCACATCCTGGCGATCGCGGTCGACTGGTGTACCGGGCAACCCTACGCGTGGTTGCTGCACAACGGACCGTTCAACGCTCCCGAGGGATATGGATATTCCCTGCCGGTCGTTTATGGCATGTGGGTCGCGACGCTGCTTCTTCTGTATCCGCTGTGCCGCTGGTTCTCCGGGGTCAAGTCGCGGAGGCGGTTGGGATTCCTGTGAGGTGATCGGGCTCAGCGTTGACGATTCCTGTGTAGCAATTCTGTGTGGCTGGGGCTGAGGTACCCCGAAGTCCCGGCTGCTGGCCCGAACGCAGGCCGGGCCAGCCTCTTCGCCTTGCTTTCCGCGCTCCTGGGCGGCATGATCGCGGTGCGATTTCATCACTCCAGAGACGCTGTACCATGCCCGTCCGACGACAACTCGCCTACAAATCTCTCGATGACGTGATGCCGGACGTCGATCGGTTGTTGCAGGGGCACGAAACGGTCAAGAACTGGAGCCTGGGACAAATCTGCAACCATCTGGCGACGTCGATGCGGCTGACGGTGGAAGGGACACCGATCCGGGCCTTCAAATTCTGGCTGATCCGGCACACCGTCGGCCGTCTGGCGCGTCGCCACGTGTTCAAGACGAGGGGCATGGGCGAGAATTTCAGCGTCCCGAACCCGATCCTGGACCCGAAGCCCGGACTGGATGCGCGGGCCGAGGCGGAGGCCCTTCGCTCGACGATCCGCCTCTTCCTGGCCGCCGAAGGGCCGTTCCGCATCCACCCGGCGTTCGGCGAAATGTCGGTCGAGGAGTGGCGGCAGTTCCACGCCATCCATTGCGCCCATCACCTCAGCTTCGCCGTCCCGACCGGGCCGTCATCGTGAGATGCCCATCTCTCGTCCCCGATTGGCGAGTGGTCTTGTCGGGCGATCGAGGGGGGGCCCATTCGATCTTGGCATAGGGGTGGCTGGGGGCTCGCCGTCTGCGCCGGCTCGACCCCAGCCACCCCGTATCGGGGAGACGATGCTAAGATCGAGTGGGGCACCCTTCAGGGGAACTGGCTATCCGCGGGCGGAATGTCGAATTATAATCCAACATGGGCTGGGGCACCCTCCCCAGCCTCGCGTCTCCCGCCCCGCCCGCCCGCATCGTCCCGCCGAGGGTCCCGCCCCATGAGGTTCGTCCAACCCCACCTCGGGGCGATTGCGATTCTTGCCCTGGCCCTGGTCGCGGCCGATGATCCGGCCAGGGGGGATGCGCCGACGAAGGCCGCGCCGTCGTTCGCGAACGACGTGGAGCCGGTACTCACAAGACTGGGCTGCAACTCGGGGAGCTGTCACGGCAAGCTCTCCGGCCAGAACGGCTTCAAGTTGAGCCTTCGCGGCTTCGCGCCCGAGCTCGACCATACGGCCATCACACGCGAGGCGCGCGGCCGGCGGATCGCCAAGAGCCGCCCTCGCGAGAGCCTGCTTCTGGCCAAGCCGCTGATGCGCGTGCCGCACAAGGGGGGCAAGAAGCTGGACGCCGGCTCGCCCGAATACACGACTTTACTGGCCTGGATCGCCGCCGGGGCACCCGGACCGTCCGAAAAAGACCCGACCGTCACGAAGCTCTCGATCGAGCCTCCGGCGAAGTCGTACAGGCCCGAGGAAGGGCAGGCGCTGCACGTGCTGGCCGCGTATTCCGACGGCAGCACGCGGGACGTGACGACGTTGGCCCTGTACAAGTCCAACGAAGAGGGTCTCGCGAGCGTGACGGAAGCCGGCCGCGTGACGGCCCTCCGCCCGGGCGCGACCTCGGTCATGGCGCTCTACCAGGGACAGGTCGCCGTGCATGTCGTGACGACCCCCTACGACCATCAGGTCGATCCGGCCGTCTATGCCGCGAGGGCCAATTCCCTCGACGATCACGTGATGTCCAAGCTGAAGGAGGTCCGGCTGGAGCCGTCGCCTCCTTGCGATGACGTGACGTTCCTTCGCCGGGCTTCGCTCGACCTGACCGGCACCCTGCCGTCGCCGGAAACGGTGGAAGCCTTCCAAAAGGATGTCGATCCTCGGAAACGATCCAGGCTCGTCGATCGGCTCTTGAATAGCCCCGAGTATGTCGATGCCTGGGCCTCGTACTGGGGCGAGCTGTTCCAGAACCGGGTCGAGCGCGACGGGGACAAGCGCGGCCGCAAGGGCGTGCGAGGCTTCGCCCACTGGATTCGCGACGCCGTGGGCGAGAACCGCCCCTGGGACCGGATGGTTCGCGACGTGTTGACGGCGCGCGGCCCCCTGGCGCACGAGCCCGCGGGCGGCTACTACCTGGTCAACCGCCGGCCCGAAGACATCGCGGAGGCCGCCACGCATGCGTTCCTCGGCACGCGCATCCAGTGCGCGAAGTGCCACAATCACCCGCTGGAACGATTCACCCAGGACGATTACTACGGTATGGCCGCGTACTTCACTCGCGTGAAGCTCGACGGGAAGAACACCGATGAAGGGCCCGCCGTGGACGTCGGCGTGCCCGGCCGTCGCGGTCGCAAGAAGGCGATGAACGTCTCGGAGGATAAGGTCGGCATCGGCCAGCCTCGCACGGGCCAGTTCCTGCAGCCTCGTCCCCTCGATCGCAGCGACGCGAAGCTCGAACCCGGGCAGGACCCGCGCGAGGCGCTGGCCGACTGGATGACCGCGAAGGACAACCGCCTGTTCGCCCGCGCGATCGTCAACCGCCTGTGGAAGAAGTTCTTCTCGGTCGGCCTGGTCGAACCGGTCGACGACCTTCGCGCCACCAACCCCGCGACCAACGAGCCCTTGCTGGATGCACTTTGCGACGACCTGATCGCCCACAGGTTCGACCTGAAGCACCTGATGCGGACGATCCTCAACTCACGCACCTATGCCCTGGCCTCCGACCCCCTGCCCGGCAACGTGGCGGATCGCAAGTTCTTCTCGCACTACTACCCCCGTCGCCTGCCCGCCGAAGTGCTGGCCGATGCGATCGCGTCCGCCACGGGCGTTTCCGAGCATTTCGAGGGCTACGCCGACGGCCTGCTTGCCTTGCAGTTGCCCGACCCCAAGGTCCAGAGCTACCTCCTCGACACCTTCGGCCGACCCGAGCGCGTCACGCCCTGCGCCTGCGAGCGCTCGGGCGAGGTCACGATGCCCCAGGTGCTCCACCTCATGAACGGCGAGGCGATGGAGAAGCGCCTCGATTCCGAGGACGGTCGGTTGAAGGGCCTCCTGAAGTCCGGCAAGAGCGATCGTTCCGTCGTCGATCAACTCTTCCTCGCCACGCTCGGCCGGTCTCCTACGGATGAACAGTGGAGGACGATCGAATCCAGCCTCGCCTCCAGCCGGGATCGGACGGCGGTGATGCGGGATTTACTATGGGCGCTGGTGAACTCGAAGGAGTTCTTGTTTAATCATTGAGATGGCGTGCTGGAGCGATCGGGGATATCTCATGGCCAACGAAAGCCTTTCACCCGTCTGGTACGAACGACGGCTCGACCAGGATTGGGGGCTGGCCTTGAGTGAGGGGAGCCGATTCTTCGAGGAAAAGAGCGCGGTACAGGACACTCTGCGCAAGATAGCTCGCCGGCTGGAGGAGATTGGCGTCTCCTATGCAATTGCCGGTGGCATGGCGCTATTCAAGCACGGGTTCCGCCGATTCACCGAGGATGTGGATATTCTGGTCACCCGCGAAGGGTTGCAATTGATCCATCAGAAGCTCGACGGGCTGGGCTACCTCCCACCTTTTGAAAAGAGCAAGAATCTGAGAGACACCGAGCACGGCGTCAAGATCGAGTTCCTGATCACGGGGGAATTCCCCGGTGACGGCAAGCCGAAACCGGTGGCGTTCCCGGACCCAGCGGGGGTATCCATCGAGATCGAAGGAATCAAATATCTCAGCATCCCGGCGCTTGTGGAGCTGAAAATTTCCTCGGGATTGACGGGCGGAGTCGCGCGTCTCAAGGACTTCGCCGATGTCGTGGCACTGATTCAGACCCTCGATCTCCCCAAGGACTTCGGGCACCACTTAAATCCGTACACACGAGAGAAGTACGCGGAACTTTGGACCGGCCTTCACGAAGGTCCGAACAACCCCGAGTCGTAGTACGATTCCGGCTCATCGGCTCGCAATCGACGGGTTTTACCCATCCTTCAGCTCGGGCATTCGGCTAAACTACCCGAGAGACTGAGCAAACCGCGGAGAGATCACGGAGACGCATCATGTCGATCCCCGAGGAAGAGGAAATCGTCGAGCCGATCGTGATCCGCGATGAGCCGGGGACCGGCGCGTCGAGGTCGTCCGCTCGCGCGAAGGGGTCGGACTCGACGGTGGCCTGGGGAATCGTGGCACTGGTCGGCATGACGGTTGCCGTGTATGTGATCGTGAAACCACCCGGTCCGGGCCCGGTTCTTGTGCCATCACCGTCCGTCGCGGCGCCCGAGCCGGAACCAGTTCGAGTTGCGGCGCCCAGACCAGCACGCACGATCAGGCGTCCGGCCGCGATCGGCATCGGCAAGACGGACCCGCGGCAGGCGGCGGTGGTGAACCATGTCGAGAAGGAGCGGAAGGCCGTGGACCCGAGGGAGGGGTTCGAGACCGGCGAGGCGTTCGACAACCCGCCTAGCCCCGGCCGCTACGGGGCGCGCTCCAGCGGGCTGCTGGAACGGGCCACGCCCACGCCGAGGCCGAACATGCCGGACCCGTCGTTCGGAAGGAATCCGCAATGAGCGTCGTCATTCACGAAAAGGCCTCGGGCACGACCCTCGCGAAGGGTGAGCCGGAGGTCGATGTTGTGAAATATGAGGGGAACTGGTACTTCACGCCCGAGGTCGTCGAGCGATCGGTGCTGGTCGTGACCGACCGAACCTATACTTGCCCGTACAAGGGCACGTGCCACTGGGTCGATTTTTCCGGCCCGGGGGGCGAGGCGGTCAAGGACGTGGCGTGGGTTTACGCCGATCCGAAACCGGGACATGAGATCATCAAGGATCGTTACGGGTTTTATGCCGGGTCGCGCGGGGCGACGACGCAGGATTGAACGAAAGAATCCTTCAACGCAAGACCACGAAGGGCCAATCCCCATGCTCCGTCTTCCCTTCGGACCCCGTCATTCCCGATGCGATGGCGTGACCCGCCGCGACTTCCTCCAGGTCGGCGGCCTCGCGGCGATCGGCTTGCCGGCGCTGCTTCGATCGGAGGCGAGGGCGGATGACGCCAGAAATTCGGGCCTGCCCGCGGCGACGGCGAAATCCGTGATCCTCGTGTACCTCGGCGGCGGCCTGTCGCATCACGATAGCTTCGATCCCAAGCCCGACGCTCCGAGCGAAGTGAAGGGCAAATACGGCGCGATCACCACGAAGACGCCGGGCGTGCGCTATGGTGAGCTTCTGCCGAGGATGGCGTCCATCAGCGATCGTTTCTCGCTCGTTCGCTCGGGCACTCACGGCAACGACCACCACGAGACGGCCACGAACTGGGTCCTCTCGGGCAAGTTCGGCTCGGCGTTCGGCGACTACCCGGCCATCGGCGCGGTCGTCTCACACGAGCTGGGATTTCGCGGCCCCATGCCCCCGTATTTCGCCGTCCCGAAGAACCCGTCGTTCACCTGGGAACTCGGCAAGAGCGCGTTCCTCGGCGGCCGGTACGAGTCGTTCAAGACCGGCGACCCGAACGACCCGGAGTTCCGGGTCCAGGACCTTTCGCTGTTGAATCCGAAGGTCGATCGCCGTCAATCCCTCCGGCAGGCCGTCGACAATCTTGCCAGGCAGGTCGAGTCCGATGACCAGATGAAAACGCTCGACGAGTTCCAGAGGCGTGCGATGGACCTCGTCCTCTCCCCCGAGTCCCGTCGCGCCTTCGACGTTCAGCGCGAAGATCCCCGGCTCCGCGACCGCTACGGCCGCACCACCACGGCCCAATCCTGCCTGCTCGCCCGCCGGTTGGTCGAGTCGGGCGTGCGGTTCGTCACCATCAACAGTGGTGGGTGGGATCATCACGCGAACATTTTCGCCTCCCTGGATAATCGCCTCCCCGAGATCGATAAATGTCTGTCGGCCCTGATCGAGGACCTCGACTCGCGCGGGTTGCTGGATTCGACGCTTGTCGTCTGCATGGGCGAGTTCGGCCGCTCGCCGAAGGTCAACAACATGGCCGGTCGCGACCACTGGGGCCATGTCGCCAGCCTCCTTTTCGCCGGCGGCGGCGTGAAGCCCGGCCAGGTGGTCGGCGCCAGCGATGAACAGGGTGCTTATGTGTCCGATCGCCCGATCCGCCCCTCGGACGTCGCCGCCACGATCTACCAGGCCGTCGGCGTCGATCCCTCACGCCACCTCATGACGCCCGAGAACCGCCCGGTGGCGATCCTCGACGAAGGATCGCCGGTAGCCGAATTGTTCGCGTGAGCGTCCGCGCCACTATGCCGGGCAAAAGGGCGCCATGTTTGCGTCTTGCGGCCTCGGGCCTCGACCATCGGCGGGCCGCTCCGGGGAAAACCCGATTCGCTGGAAGGAACCGAGTCGTACTCTCACGCGATTGCAGGCCGTCGATCTCACGTCGAGATCGCTCCCGCATAAGGGGACTATCGGGACGATCGCGAGCTTTGAGCAGGGAATCCGCGACCGAGCCGAGCGATTGCCCGAGTGACGAGTGACGTTCGAGAAAATGGCGTGATCGCCTCGGAGAGAACCTTGGGCCGAGGAGAGGTGTCTGGTAAAATGCCCCTCATACGCGAGAGTGGCGGAATTGGCAGACGCGCAGGACTTAGGATCCTGTGCCGCAAGGCGTGAGGGTTCAAGTCCCTCCTCTCGCATCTTCTCAAAGTCCGATCGTTCGCGATCCCATCCTGGCGCATCGGGGCTGGAATCGAAGAGCTTCACGCAGAGACGGGGAGGGGACGCAGAGAGCGCAGAGAAGGGAGGATCGAAGGTTTGGAGAAGGATTCATAGGGTTGGAATGCCCAAGAATTCGATCGACCTTCACCCTGCCTCTCCTTCATCTCTCTGCGGCCTCTGCGTCCCCTCCCCGTCTCTGCGTGAAACTCTTGTGTTCCCCCATCGTCCCGCCTCGCCAGGTCATTGTGTCCTCACGCGCCTCGGCTAGAATCACGATTCTCGGAATGACTCGACTCGCTCAATTCGCAGGGGCTTCTCTCATGCCGCGATCCAGGCTCCTTCTCGCAATCCCGTTCCTCGTCGCGAACTCCGCCATCTTACGCGCCGAGGACGTGCCCAAGGGTGAGGTCACGAAGTATAGCTTCGAGCAGAGCAAGATCTTTCCCGGAACCACGCGCGATTACTGGATCTATGTGCCCAAGCAATACGATCCGGCCAAACCGGCATGCCTGTACGTGAATCAGGACGGCATCCAATACAATGCGCCGGCGGTCTTCGATCGACTGATCCATGACAAGGAGATGCCGGTCACGATCGGCGTGTTCGTGACGCCGGGGCGCACGAAGGCCGTCACCAAGGAGGCGCTCGACCGCTTCAATCGGAGCTACGAATACGACGGCCTGGGCGACAGCTATGCGCGGTTCCTGATCGAGGAACTCCTGCCCGACGTCGAGAAAAAAACCACGTCGGACGGCCGGGCGATCCGGATTTCGAAGGACGGCAACGACCGGGCCATCGGCGGCGCGAGCAGCGGGGCCGTCTGCGCCTTCACGGCGGCCTGGGAGCGACCGGACAGCTTCCGTCGGGTGTTCAGCTCGATCGGGACATATGTGGGCCTGCGAGGCGCAAACGTCTATCCCACGCTGATCCGTAAATATGAGCCCAAGCCCATCCGCATCTTTCTCCAGGATGGCGCGAACGATCTGAACATCTACGGCGGCGACTGGTGGATGGCGAACAACGAGATGAATCGCTCACTCCAGTTCGCCGGCTATGAGGTCGATCACCTGTGGGGCGCGGGCGGCCACGACGGCAGGCAGGCCACGCAGGTTTTCCCCGACGCGATGCGGTGGCTCTGGAACGGCTACCCCGCCCCCGTGAAGGCCGGCGGAGGCTCGTCGCAATTGAAGGAGATCCTCATCCCCGGCGAGGATTGGCAGCTCGTCGCCGACGGCTACAAGTTCACCGAAGGCCCCGCCGCGAACGCCAAGGGCGAGGTCTTCTACAACGATATCCCCCAGAGCAAGGCCTACAAGGTCGCCCTCGACGGCAAGGTCAGCGAGTTCGTCGGCGACACCAAGAAGGCCAACGGACAGGCGTTCGGGCCTGACGGGAAGCTCTACGCCGTCAATGGCGATGGGGTCGTTGCCTACGACGCGGACGGCAAGCCCGCGAAGGTGGCCGGGGGGATCGCGGGCAACGACCTGGTGGTCGCCTACGACGGCGGGATCTACGTGACGCATCCCGGCGGGGGAGGCAACCCCAGCCTCATCTGGTACATCAACCCGAAGGGCGAGAAGCGGATCGTGGACCAGGGATTGAAATATTCGAACGGCATCACCCTTTCGCCAGACCAGTCGCTCCTCTACGTCGCGGATTTCGGCAGCCACTGGGTGTACAGCTACCAGATCCAGCCAGACGGCTCGCTTGCCGCCAAGCAGAAATACTACCACCTCCACGTCCCCGACTCGGCCGACAGCTCGGGCGCGGACGGGATTCGCGTCGATCGCGACGGCCGCCTCTACGTCACCACGAATCTGGGTATCCAGGTCTGCGATCAGGCCGGCCGGGTGAACTGCATTATTCCCACGCCCAACGGCCGGGTCGCCAATGTGTGCTTCGGCGGCGAGAACTTCGACACGCTGTTCGCGACATGCGGCGACAAGGTCTACAAGCGAAAGGTGAAGGTGAAAGGCGCCCAGGCGTACCAGGCGCCGATCAAGCCTGCGGCACCGAGGTTGTGAGCCCCGAATCCGCCGTTTCTTGGTAGCGGCGGGCGTCCATTCCCGCCTTCAAGTCAACATAAGTTTCGAATCAAGATAGCTTATGGGAGACGGCTAGGCAGGCATCGGAGGATGAGTAGGTCCGACTTCAGTCGGTCCTGCCCCCAACCGAATCCATGGACAGGACCGACTGAAGTCGGACCTACCGGAGGGGATCGCGCAGGCCGATCCCCGCCACCCAAGCCATCACGAGCAAAATCCCAAAGTAGGCGGGCAGGGACGCCCGCCGCTACGGTTACGGGGACCAAGATCGGGGAGTTTGCTCACCCAACGTCTTCGCTGCAAGGCTCGGCCCCTTCTTCATCGTCAGTGGCTCTTATCGAGCCCTTGCGCCTTGCGCACCAGTTCCAGAAACTCCTTGCGATAGCCCGAAGGGTCTGGCCCGACGCTCGCCCCGCCCAGCTCCATCACGCCGGCGTACGTGGAGCTTCCCTTGTGCGTGGAATCACGCAGGAGCATGCCGAACGAGGCGACGGCGGCGGCGAATTTGAAGTCGTTCGACGCCTTGGAGAAGTCGTGGCTGCCGTCGACGATGCCTTGTTCGATCACCTTGCTCACGTCCCCTTCGGGGGCCTTGAAGCGGATCTTGACGGTCAAGGTCTCGTCCGACGCGCGCGCGGGCTGATCCTTGGCCGGCTTGGCATATTTTGAGGGCTCGACCCTGGGCAGGTCGCCCTCCCTGCCGGGCGGGATGAGCTCGTAGAGCGCCGTCACGGTATGGCCCGCGCCGATCTCGCCGGCATCCTTCTTATCATCGTTGAAATCCCTGGCGGCGAGCATGCGGTTTTCGTATCCGATCAGACGGTAGGCACCGACCTTGGCGGGATTGAAATCGACCTGGATTTTCACGTCCTTGGCGATCGTGATCAAGGTGCCGCTCATCTGTTCAACCAGGACTTTCTTGGCCTCCTGGAGCGTGTCGATATAGGCATAGTTGCCGTTACCGAGATCGGCGAGCTTCTCCATTGTCGCATCCTTGAGGTTGCCGTCGCCGAAGCCGAGGACGCTGAGGAAGACCTTGCTCTTGGCCTTCTCCTCGATCAAACGCGTCAGCTCGCCCTGGCTGGTCACGCCGACGTTGAAATCGCCGTCGGTGCAGAGGATGACCCGGTTGGTGCAGCCGGGGATGAAGTTCTTGACGGCGACCTCATAGGCCAGCGTGATCCCCGCTCCGCCGTTGGTCGAGCCGCCCGCCTGGAGCTGATCCAGGGCCGAAAGGATCTCCTGCTTGTGCGAGCACGACGTCGACTGGAGCGCCTGGCCCTCGGCCCCGGCGTAGACCACGATCGCCACCCGATCGTTCTCCCCGAGTTTCTCGACGAGCATCTCCATCGCCGATTTGAGCAGGGGCAGCTTCTTCGGTTCGTTCATGGAGCCGGAGACGTCGAGCAGGAAGACGAGGTTCGCCGCGGGTCGCTTGTCGAGCTTGATCTCCTTCCCCTTGAGCCCGATCCGGGCCAGCCGATGCTCGGCGTTCCACGGGCACCGCGTGATCTCCACGTCGGCGGCGAACGCCTTATCGCCCGCCGGCGGCTCGTACGCATAAGGGAAGTAGTTGATCATTTCCTCGATCCGCACCGCATCTTTCGGGGGCATCATCCCCTGCGTGAGGAAGCGGCGGACGTTGGCGTAGGAGGCGGTATCGACGTCGATCGAGAACGTGGAGAGCGGCTCCTGACTGGTGCGAACGAAGGCGTTGTCGACGATCCGGTCGTAGGCCTCGGCGTTCGGGACCGGCGCGGCCTCCCCGGCTCCAGCCACTACGCCAGACATCGGCGCGTCGGATGCGGGCATGCCCGGGGCCGATTTCGCGGTACTCATGTCGGTCTTCAGATTCTTGTCGTTTTCCTCGGCTGCGCAACCGGCCAGGCCGATTGCGAGCCCAGCAGCCGTCGCGAACAGGGCCGGTGGATTCCATCGGCGCGCGGAGCGACACAAGGGACGCGTGAACCACATGATCGAGACCCCCGATCGAACAGGAAATGAGCGGCCCGGACCCTCGCAGAAGTGAAATGACGAATTTCGCGGCCGGGCGCTATCAAGGGAATACGAACGGATTCGGATTGACGGTTGGCGCAATTTGGAATTCGACGCGATTCCACCCGGCCATCGATCGTTCGGGAGCAACCGCGGGCGAGGCGAAATCGGTGATCAGCCAGGCGGCCACTCGCGATGATCTATTCGCGGGTCGAGTCACGAATTCCTGAACGGGCCGATTGTATCCATGAATCCTATCGGTGAGGTGGACCAGAGAACGTTGATCGGCACGAGGCCGGTGACGCCGGAGGGGCTGTGGAATTGGGTCCGCGCATTCACGGGGGTGAGGATCGCGAGGGCAAAGGTCTGTCCGGGTCATGATACGCCGTGGACGTTCTTCGAGAGGATGTATTTCGACAGGCCGTCGCTGGCGCTGGTGCTGGGATCGCGAGGGGCGGGGAAGTCGTTCCTGTCGGCGCTCGATACGCATCTGATGAGCCGGTGGCACGCGAGGCACGGGACGCGAATCCTGGGGGGGAGCAAGTCGCAGTCGGAGCAGGTGTATCGAGCTTTGAAGGAGGCGGTGTGGGACGGGATGGGGCCGATGGGGTCGGATCGAGAGGCAATCGAAACGCTGCTGAGGACGACGGCGAGATATCGAAACGGATCGGAAGTGGCGCTCCTGGCCGCGTCGAACACGAGCGTGAGAGGGCCGCATGTCCCGAGCCTGAAGCTGGACGAGGTCGATGAGATCCCGGTCGCGCTGCGAGAGGCGGCGATGGGGATGTGCATGGACCGGAACGGGTCCAAGGCATCGGTCTTGATGACGTCGACGTGGCATCGCGTGGGCGGGCCGATGAGCGAATTGCTCGAACTCGGGCAGGGCGGCGCCTTCCCCGTGTATTCGTTCTGCGCTTTCGACGTTCTGGAGCGCTGCTCCGTGGAACGGTCGGGGCCGCGCCTGGAGAACTGCCCGCAGTGCCCGCTGGTCGTCTATTGCCATGGTGCGAACGACGGGGGGCCGCCGCTGGCGAAGCGGTCGGACGGACACTATGCGATCGACGCGCTGATTCAGAAAATGCGATCGACGTCCGCGAGGACGTTCGAGGCGGATTATCTCTGCCGGGGCCCGAAGGCGGACGGACTGTGGTTCCCGGCGTTCCGGATCGAGACGCACGTGGATGCGCGGGCCGAATACGATCCGGCGCTGCCGGTCCACGTGGCGATCGATTCGGGCGTGTTCACCGGAGTGGTCTTCTTCCAGGTTGCCCGCGTGGCGATCACGGAGGGGGCGGTCGACGAGGTGCGCGTGTTCGCGGATCACCTGGCCGAAGGTCACACGGCGGAAGCGAACGCGCGGACGATTCTGGAGATCGCCAGGACGCGCTGCAACGGCCGGCTCGACGTGACCTCGACGGACCCGGCGGGAGGGGCGAGGAACCCGGTCGGCCCGACGGTCATCAGCGAGTACGAGCGCGCGGGGATCAGGAACCTGAGGCGATGGCCGATGGCGTCGGTGGCCGACGGATTGGCGCTGGTCGAGTCCTTCGTGAGCCCGGCCGACGGGATACCCCGGCTGATCGTTCACCCGCGATGCGTGGCCACGGCGCGGGCGATGCAGAATTACCGCCGCGCCAGGCGCGGCGGGCAGTGGCAGGATTACCCCGAGGACCCCCAGCACCCTCACGAGGATCTCGTGGACGCGCTCCGGGGGGGACTGAGGGATCGTTTCCCAGAGGGTCGCGCCGTACGTCCGACCCTCGCGAGGGTCCCAGCCCGACAGGTGTTTTGATCATGGTTCATGAGAAAGCCAACCTCGATCTGATTGGCCGGCGACACCCCGAGTGGCGCGAGCACCAGCTGCGCTGGCGATGGCTGCTGGACTCGCTCGAAGGCGGCGAACGCTATCGTCAGGCGGTCTACGGCTACGATCGTCGCGGCCTGCCCGTGCGGAACCTCGTGCGGCACAAGCGCGAGTATCCCGACCCTCGCGACGCGGGGAGCATGCCGGCCTTCGACGGCCCGTCCGGCGCGTCGTCCGACACGCCCTCGACGCTCACGACCGACGATGATTACGAGCTTCGCCGCGCCCGGACCCCGGTCCCGACGTTCGTGGCCGAGGCCGTCCAGACGCACCTGGCGCGGATCTATTCACGCGAGGTGACGCGCAGCGGACCCGACGCGCTGGCGGCCTGGTGGCGTGACGTGGACGGATGCGGGACCTCGATCGATCACTGGATGGGCGAGACGATCACCCCCCTGCTCCTCGCGCTGGGTCAGATTGACCTCTGCATGGATCATCCGCCCGCACCGGAGGGAGAGACGGTCGAGACCCGCGCGGATCTGATCCGGCTGGGCCTGGATCGCTGCATCGCCTCGTTCATCCTGCCCGAGAATATGCTCTGGTGGAGGCTGGACGAGACGGGCCAGCGATATCAAGAGTGCCTTGTCCGCGAGTATCACGAGGACGACGAAGGGGTCGCGACGCTCTATCGGCACTGGACGGAGGAAGGCTCGACTCTCTACGACGACGAGGGGAACGAGGTCGCCTCGACGACCCACACGTTCGGACGAGTGCCGATCGTCCGGTTGTTCGACTCGAAGAAGCCGCGATGCCGGAACGTGGGGCAGTCGCGGTATGAAGGAATCGCCGAACGTCAGCGCGAGTATTACAACCGCGACTCGGAATTGATCCTCTCGGACACGACCCAGGCGCACCCGCTCCTGCAAGGCCCCGAGGATTTCGTGCAGGCGGATGGCACGATCCCGATCGGCCCGAGCTGGCTGTTGCCGAAGAAGAAGAACGTCCAGGGCGGGGCGACGACGTACGAAGGGTTCGACATCGTCGATTTCCCGAAGGATGGCGCGGAGTCAATCCGCCGCAACAAGGCGGACCTGCGCGACGACGTGGACCGGGACTCGGCGCTGGTGCGGCCTTCGGGCCGGGACGGGGTGCCGCAGTCGGGCCTGGCGAAGATGTTCGACCACTGCGACGGCAATAACCGCCTGGCCAAGATCGCCAAGGTCTTGAAGCGCGCCGAGGAGGCCGCCGCCGCGCTAGCACTGCAGGTCCTGGCCGATGGCGGGATCGAGCCCGGCCCGGCGTCGGAAGTCGTGATCATATATCCCGCCGATTTCGATCTGTTCACGGCGGGCGAGGTCGCCGGGACGACGGCGGAATTCCAGGCCCTGGTGAGCCGCGCGGGGTCGCTGCCGAAGACGGAGGGGCTCATGCTCCGACGCCTTGTGCGGCTCTGCCTGCCCGGTTTGAGCGATGGCCATTACGCGGAATGCGACCAGGAGATCGACGCCTACCTGGCGACGAGGGCGGGGACCGTGACGACGCAGGAGCGAGTGGTGGTCCAGGACATTCATCGTCGGGAAACACCCAACGGATGAGATCAAAACGAGAGGAGGTCGCGATGATTTCCCGTAGCGAACGCGACGAGGCCACACGCGGGGAGGACCCGGGATTGCCCGATGGCCGGATCGACCGGCCGGTACCCGATCGAGGGTGCGGCCATGGAACGAGGGGATGTTTCCGCGGTGGTTGTGGCGTGCGGTGTGGTGGTCGCGGCGGTCGCGATCGTGGTGTCGGTGATCGTGCCGCTGATCCTCGGCCTCTTTGAGCGCCGTCCCTGAGTCGTGCCGAAGATGAGGACTTTCCATCCATGGCTTCGTTCCCGCAAACAGACCCGACCGCGAGCGACGCGGAGGCCGCACCGGGGCCGGCACAGGGCGACGAGCTCGTGACGATTTCGCGGTGGGAGCTGGAGGCGTTACGGTCGAGGGCGGCCGGGGCGCCGACTGCGGCGCCGGCCGAATTCGCCGAGCCGATCGAACCCCGGGCGACGCCTTCCAGCGTGCCGAGCGCTCGCGAAGACGACCCGAGGGATCGTAAGGCGGCCGAATTGGAGCGGGCGTACAAGGCGGCGATCCGGGATCGCGAGCTGGCCACCGCGCTGGCGGGACGCTCGCTGGTCCCGGGGGCGGCCGCACAATTGATCAAGCTTTGGCGCGAGGACTTCGATGTCTACGAATCGGACGGCGAACTTCGCGTGACGGCCCGAGACGGCCGCGACGTTTCGAAAGCGGTCGGCGAACGGCTGGCCGAGGCGGAATATGCCCACTTCTGCCCATCGACGTCGCGAGGCGGAGCGATGACCAAGGGGACGGGCCGATCCGCGAGCCCGCCCGCTCCGGCCGCGCCCCGGACCCTGGGAGAAGCCGCCCTGCTGCGATGGCGCGAGGGGGCTTCGGGCCGAGGCGACCCCGCATCCGGGTCGATCGGCCTGCGACGGCGCTAGGTCTTTCTCCTTTGACTGCGACGGGTCCGCCCGACCCGAATCGAGCCCCGTTCACCGGCGGATGAGCCGCCGATGAGATCCAAGTGACGAGGGAGCGCGACGCCGAGTCGTCGAGGGTCGTCGCCGCGCGTCGCGAGCGCATCGACCGCATAGCTTCCTGCTCTTTCGGAGTCTCTGGTCTCATGCCGAATGCTTATCTTCAGGGAATTCAGGGCTCGTTCGACAATCAGGCCCAGATCCGCAACGACGTCCACGTCGTGGCGATCAACTGGTTCGTGAACCGCTGCCCGCTCGTGACTCGCGTTCCCCGCCTCCCGTGCGCCTCCACGGCGTTCACGATGGTGAATCGCAGCTTCCGCAACCGGATGGCGACCGTCGCCGCCGCCGCCCTGGCCACCGACACGCAGATCAGCCTGGTGGACGCGAGCGCGTTCATGAACGGCGACGTGATCGAGCTCGCCTCGGGCGAGCGGGTCGAGCTCACGGCCGATCCCAATCTGGTCGCGAACACGATCACCGTCCGCCGCGGCGCGGAAGGCACCACGCCGGCCGCGGCGTCGTCCAGCGATGTGGTCCGGCTCATCGGCAACAGCCGGACCGGCGCGGAGATCAATCAGAACGGGGTGGCGTTCAAGCCGGTGGGCGTGGCCCAGTTCTGCCAGACCTGGCAGCACCCGGTCCAGGTCGGCGGCTCGCTCCAGGCGTCGCTGGGTTATCAGGCTCAGCCGGGCCTGAACACGCCGTTCGAGCAGAACAAGATGGACGCGCTCCAGAACCTGATGGACGACATGGAGTACTCGTCGTACTACGGTCGCGGCGAGGATCCGTCCGTCTCGGGCCGGCCGAAGCAGAAGGGCCTCCGTGCCCTGCTGACGACCAATACCGTCACCGCACCCACCAGCGCGGCTGCTTACAAGCCGACCGACCTGATCCGCGACACGCTGGAGAAATGCCGGATCGGGGGCGGTGATCCGGACGTGCTGATCGTCTCGACGAACTTCATGACGGGACTGGCCACCTGGGGCCACGCCGCGCAGCGGATCAGCGCCGGCACCACGGTGTTCGGGACGCCGATCGACGTGTTCGAGGCGCCGTTCCTCGGCGGTGTGTCGTTGATCGAGGCCCCGCTCCTGAAGCCGTACACGGCGATCTGCCTGACCTCGTCCGAGGTGCGCATGAGGATGAAGCGCAACGAATTCTGGAGCCCTCGCGGCTCGCGTGGCGACGCCTTCGAAGGCGACTGGATCGCCGAGGGCGCCATCGAGATCGAGAATCAGGCGCATCACGCGTGGGTCGAGGGCATCACCGCGTTCTCGGCCGTTTGATCCCCGTTGACCCCCGCGCGGGGGTGGACCCGACGTTCGCGTCCATCTCCGCGAGAAGCATGGCCCCACAACCCTTGCCCTCGAGGATGACCGATCGTGCCGAGATATCAATTCCCCGGCTATCCCGCCTTCCTCGACGCGGCGGCGGCGGAGATCGGCCATCCCGAGGCCGCCGGCCCGGCGCGACGTGACGCGACCCTGGCCGCGATCGCGACGCTGTGCGGGCAGGCGACCGAGGCCGAGCCTCGGCACGTGGCCGGAATCCTCGCCAGAGCCCGGGAACTGGGCCATCAGCTCCAGGCCGCCCACCGCGCCGCGGAACTGATGGTGGCCGAGGTACTCGCCGGCCGTGCCGACCCGACCCCTCCGGCCGAACCCGCTCGCCGCACGCGATCGAATTCCTCTCCGATCGAATCTCGCGGAGTGAACCGAAGCCATGGCTAAGATCCCCTACGCGACCGACGAGGACATCGCCCTGCGCGCCTCGGCGGACTTCGCGATCCTGTGCCCTCGCGATCAGAAGCTCGCGTCCGGCGGCGATGGATTCTTCGATCCTTCGGATCGCTGGACGTTACGGTCGATGTCGGTGGACTTCTTGAGCCAGGGGTTGATGCCCGGCCACGTCGTCCAGCTCCTCGGCCCGGCGACGACCTTCCGGCCCCCCGGAGAGTCCATGATCGTGGAGAACTCCAGCGGGCATGGCGTGACTCTGAGGCGCCGGGGTCAAGTCCCCGGCGTCGGGCAACCGCCCGGACCTGCAAGCGGGTTGATGGGCGTTGAGTTTATCGTCGCGACGCTGACGCCGCAGATCGAACAGGCGAGCTTCGAACTCGACCGTCGATTGGGGATCTCCGGACTCGTCGCGGGACGGCATGCCTCCGATCTGGTGGATGTCCGCGAGCTGCGCGAGCTGGTCGTCTTGACGGTTCTCCATCGCCAGTACATGGACATGAGCCGCGGGTGCGGCGGCGCCCAGCAAGATTCCCTCGCGGGCAAGGCGCAACTGATCAAGAGCGAGTTGGACGAGTTGCTGGATCGGACGGCCATTCACTGGCGATCGGTCTCCGACGGGATCGGCGATGAGCCGACGACGCGGTTTTCCTCACGGATCTCGCGATAAGACCCTTCCGGGGCGAAGAGCGTCCTTTTCATGACCAGGCCTGACCGGGGCGGGACTCGCTCGGTCGGCTCTCCCTGACGGAATCGCGACGCATGGCCCTCTCGGCAGCGCAAGTCTGGGAAGTCCGCACCACCGGGAGCGACACCAACGGTGGCGCGTTCAAGGCCGGTTCGAGCGGCACGGATTACTCTCAGCAGGCCGCCGCCCAGGTCGCGGTGGCCGACGCCGTGACCAACGGCACCACCACGATCACCAGCGCCACGGCCGCGTTCGTCGCGGCCCACGTCGGCAACCTGATCTACGTCACCGGCGGGACCGGCTCCGTCGCCGCCGGCCGGTACGAGGTGATCTCGGTCACCAACGGCACGACCATCGTCGTCGATCGCTCCACCGGCCTGACGGCCGGCACGGGCGTGATGCTCAATCTCGGCGGGGCGCTGGCCTCGCCGACAGAGCTGAGTTCCTCGCGCGGCATGATCGGCTCCAATCGCGCCTTCGTGAAATCGGGCACCTACGCGACGGCCGCCGCGTTGACGTTCTCGGCCGTCACCAACATCATCCCGGGCTCATCCGCCCCGGCCACCGGCCTCTACGGCTACGCCAGCACGCGGGGCGACATGGGCTTCGCCGCGGGCGTCGACAACCGGCCGGTGATCTCGATGACCACCGCCTCGGCGACGGCGATCTCCAGCGGCAACTCCGGCTGGGACATCCAGGGGCTCGCGATCTCCTGGACGGGCACCAGCACGGCGGCGGGCGTCAGCCTGACCAGCGCGAACTACTCGACGATCCGGCTCGTCAAGGTGAGCCAGAGCGGCAACCTCGGCATCGGGATCAGCACCGGCGTCGTCGCGGAGTGCGAGATCGACCGCCCGGCCGGGAGCTACGGGATCTACTGCGGGAGCAACGCCGTCGCGGAGGGCAATTACGTCCATGACGGCACATGCTCCGTCGTCGGCATTCACGTCCAGCAGGGCACCGCGCTCCGCAACATCGTCGCCAACCTGACGACCGCCGGGTGCAACGGGATCAACCTGTCCGACGTGAACAGCCGCGCGTTCTACAACACGGTCGATCGCGCGGCCCAGGACGGCATCCAGCTCTCCAACGGCTCCGCCCTGTACGGCGGATGCGCGGCGCGTGGCAACGTCCTCACCCGGTCGGGCCGATACGGGCTGAATTACAACAGCACGCCCACAAACGCATTCATCGATGGGAATGCGTATTATTCGAACACGTCCGGCAACCGCTCCGCCCCGGGCACCGGCGGCGTCTTCGGCGTCGGCACCTACGTCAACGGCCGCGACCAGGACTTGTCGGGCGATCCCTACGTCAACGTGACGGTCTCGGGCGGCCTGCTCACGAACTCCGACTACCGCCTCAACGGCACGGCCGGGGCCGGGGCGCAGGCCCGGGGCGCGGGCCAGCCGTCGAGCTTCCCCGGCCTGACGTTCGCGGCCTATCCCGACTTCGGCGCGATCCAGCATCAGGATTCAGGCGGCGGTGTGAATGTCTTCTACCTTGAGGGTTAACCGATGGCGGACAATACGCAACTGAGCACGGGTTCCGGCGGCGACGTGATCAAGACCGAGGACGTCGGGCCGTACAAGCTCGCCGTCTCGAAGATCTATCTGGGCGCGCATGGGATCGACGGCGGTGCTGTCACACCGAGCAATCCTCTCCCCGTCTCCGTGGGGAATTTTCCGGCCGTCCACACCGTGACGGGCTCGGTGAGCGTGGGGAACTTCCCTGGCTCCCAGGCGGTCACGGCGGCGGCCCTACCATTGCCGGCGGGGGCCTCGACCGAGGTTACCCTGGCGGCCATGAATGCCAAGCTCGGCTCGCTCGGGCAGAAGGCGATGGTAGGGTCGACCCCCATCGTCATTGCGAGCGACCAATCGCCGATCCCCGTGACGGTCGGAAACCTGCCGGCGGTGCAGCCGGTGTCCGGCTCGATCGGCGTCTCCAACTTCCCCGCGACGCAGCCGATTAGCGGGACGGTAACCGCGAGCGTGCCGGGTGGGATTGGCCTGCTCGCCGGCACGAACGCGATCGGGTCGGTCACCGTGGGGAACTTCCCCGCGACCCAACCCGTGAGCGGGACCGTTTCCGTGGGGGGTACGGCACTGACCGACCTGATCGACAGGTCGGCGAGGGTTCTCGGATCCGCGACCGTCTCGGGGACCGTCAACGTCGGCAACCTCCCCGCCACACAGCCAATTAGCGGTGCGGTCTCGGTTTCCGGCTCGCTGCCCGCCGGTACCAACGCGATCGGGTCGGTCACCGTGGGGAACTTCCCCGCCTCGCAGATCACAGACATGAGTGATCGCTCGGCCCGCGTGCTGGGCAGTGCCACGGTCAGCGGTACGGTGGGACTGGCGGCGGGAACACAGATGATCGGCGTGGCCATCTCTCCCCAGCAGACCGGGGCGATCTACTCGGGGACGACCGGGTTGACGCCGAAGTTCGCGGCGATTTCGGCCGCCATCTCCGGAGACAATACCGTGGTCGCCGCGGTCGTGGGCAAGAAGATTCGCGTGCTCAAGTACACGATCGTCACCTCCGGAGCCGTCGCCGCGAAATTTCGGTCCTCGTCGGGCGTCGATCTGACGGGCGGGATGTCGCTCTCGGCCAACTCGGGGGTCGGAGGCGCGTTTTGCCCGGTCGGCCTGTTCGAGACGATTTCGGGCGATGGGCTCGCGTTGAACCTTTCGGGCGCGGTCGCCGTCGCCGGCCATCTGACTTATATCGAGGTTTGATCATGGGATGTTTCTTGCTTTTCTTCGCCCGCCCCTCGGCTCAACCCTACCGCCCGGGCTCGTGGCCCAAGCGCTGGTTCCCGGGTCTGTCACGTCGACGTACACGCTAGGAGCATGACCGACCATGGGTTCCGCCATCGGCACCAGTTCATCGACCAAGGACCGTGGGACGCGCACGGTGGACATCCGCGACTTCGGCGCGGTCGCCGGCGGCAACGCCACGACCAACCGGATCGCGATCCAGGCGGCCATCGACAGCATCGGGGGGTTACAGGGGGGAGGTGTCTACGTCCCGAGCGGCACTTTTGCCGTCGACCTACCGATCTTTATTGACTCCACCTTTGTCACCCTCCAGGGGGAGGGTCGCGACTCAACGATCATCGCCGGGCCGAACGGCATGGACTGCGTGGTCCACGGCATCAAGCGGCAGGTTTCCGGGACGTCCATCAGCGCCAATCATATGGTCGATCTCTTCACAGGTGGACCTGGAGGGACGCCGTATCTCGACGGCACGGTGGTCGGAGGAGCCGGATCGCGGTGGGGGATGCGGACGTTCGCCGACCATCACCTCGCGGGACAGGGCGGGGCGATGGATCAGGGGCTCAACGACTGGTACTCGACGATCCGTGCGCTGACGGTCGACGTCGCCATCGATTTCTCGAACACCGGGCTGCCGACCACGATCGATTCGGGAGCCATCATGGGGCTGAACGACCAGGGGACCCCGACGCCCTGGCGGTTCGATATCCGCTCCAATTCGCTGGTCGTCAGCTTCACGACCCAGACCAGTGCCGGGATCGACACCGGGACCGTGCGGTCCTTCGCGTACGGCGTGACTACGCCCTGGATCCTCGGGTTCATGAAGATCACCTTCCAGATCGACCTGGCAAACGCGATCGTGGCGATGTGGATCAACGGCGTCCAGAAGGCGGTCAACATCGGGCAGATCGGCGCCAACTGGAACGCCGGGGCGAACCTGCACTTCTACTCGAACCAGCAGTCGCCGTTCACGATGGGCATCAACTCGGGCAGCATCGGCGGCGTCAGCGACTATTGGGGCAACGTGCTTGACCTCACGTTCGTCGGGCTCAAGGCTACGGCTGCGGCTCTTTACACCGTCGGGGCGACGGGATCGGCGCAGGCGCGATCCGACGGGCTGGCCATCACGGACGCCCGTCGTTACACCGGGGCGTCCGACGGCGCCTCGATCATCGGGGCGTTGGTGCTCACGGACCCCCCGTCCCAGGTGGTGGCGACCCGCATCGTCTCGCTCAAGTCTGGAACTCTGACCAACGGCACGACGGCGCTCTACTTCCTGAACAACGCACTGCACGTCCTGCCGACCGCCATGGTCACCACGGTGCAAGTCCAGGACATCACGCTTAAGTGCGGGTCTGCCTGGTACGGGCGTGCCTTCGCCATCGGGTGGAGCCTGCACATCCGGGTCGAACGTGCCAACCTTCTGGGGGGGTATCACGGGATCGGAGCCTACAACTGCGCCGCTACCTACCCGGTGCGGGTCGTGGACTGCACGCTCAAGGGTTTCGACGGGGCGTCCTATCTCAGCTTCGCGTCTTTTGTCCTGTTCTCCCGGATCACCGTCCAGGGCGCACATCGCTGCACGTTACGATCGGGGCTATCCAGTCCGATCTATGAGCATGTCTTTGCGGCCGCCGGAGGCTCGGAATATTATGTCAAGAGCATTGCCGGGGGATTTACCGCCTTGGATTGCAGCTGGGACGACGAATCCGTCGGCAATCAGATCGCGGCGTTCTACGCATCCACCGGCAGCTATGGCGCGATCAACGGCGGGATCCAGATGGAGAGTTGCGGGATCGGGCTGCTGGGTCCAAACACGGTGATGTTCTACCTGGACGAGGCCGGGCTCGAAGACGGCAACGCCTACAACCACGCGCTATTCTCCTGCCGGGGGATGTACATCCCCAACGCCGCGTTCAAGTCGATCGTGCGGACCAACGGGCTGCGGTGGCAGGGGACCATGGACGCTATCTCCGTCCTGGACCGCCCGACCTGGGTGGACAACACCGGGCCGGACGGTGGCAACGTCGTCTCCGAGCACGCCTTCTTCACCGGGCCGCCCCGCGACGGGGACTGGCGGGTAAATAGTCATCGGCTCAGGGCCAACAACCCAGCCAACGCTCAGTATACGCGGTGGCTATGCACCCAGTCTGGAATCTACGGGACCGCCACGCCACCACGATGGCAGGGCTTCGATCCGATCGACGACGGACTCGGGTTGGCGGCTTATATCGCAGATCACTCCTACTGGTCCCAGCCGGGGTCTCCCGCCGGATCGGCGGGCTTTTGGGCTAATGCTCCGACAAGTCAGGGTATGAACGCTCTGTTCGGTGGACCTGCAATTCCCGCTGTCGGAGTGCTTAAAGCGGCACTCCAGACTCATCGTATGGGGCGATGGTTCGGCGGCTACGAGCTATCTGGGAACGGTTATGCTCGTACCACGCTGACCGGCACGCCGCCCTTCACCACCTCCGCGGGCGGCGTCATGTCCAACGCCCAGGCGATCGTGTTCCCGACGGCGACGGGGACGTGGGGGGACAACCAGGGCAGCACGATCAGCACGACGATCACCACGCTCACGATCTACAACGGCGCGGGCAAGATCATGTTCGCGCTGGACATCGCCCCGTTCACGGTGAACTCCGGGGATACCCCGACGTTCGCGATCGGGGCGATCAGTCTGGCTCCTGCCGGGTCTTCTGGTCAGGGAGCCTTCGCCACCAGGGTCCACGACAACATCAACAACGCACTCGTCAACAGTGTATCGCTCACGGTCCCGACGATTTACCTGGCGCTCTCGACGAGCCTCGCCGCCGTTGGATCGTCCCCGATCGAGCCTGGTGGCGGATCTTACGCCAGGGTCGCGACCTCTGCGGGCAACTGGAGGCTGGCAGCCAACATCACTGAGAACCCTCCTGGCGCGACTCGTGACGCCTGCACCGTGAGGAACGCCGTGAGCCTGGCCTTCCCGGCCCCGACGGGCAACTGGGGCACGGTCCAGAGCGTCTACCTGATGGATGCCGCGACCGGCGGAAACGTGCTGGCGGCGGCCAATCTCGTGCTCCCGAGGACGATCTCCAGCGGTGATCCTGCGCGGGCGTTCGCCCCCGGGGCGTTGTGGATTTGCAGGTCGTAGAAAGAGGGTCTCCATTCCATGGCGCTGCGTCTCCGATTCCAGTATGCGGCCGGGGCCTCACTCGGGTACTCGATCGAGCGGCTGTCCGACGGCTTGCTCTATAATTTCGCCCCGAGCGGGTCAACCGCCGGCACGTTCACGGCCGCCCCCACAACCGTCGTCGCGCCGCTGCCGGCCGACACGGGAAGCTTCGTGGGCCGGTACAAGGTCAACCTCACGTCGACCCCCGCGGCGCAATTCGTCGACGGCGATTACTGCATCACGATCCATAACGTCGCCTCGGGAAATGCGGTGATTGCCGAGTTGGACGTCGTCATGCATAACGGCGATGACGCCACCGTCATCCCCTCCGGCGCGAGCGCCGATCCGTGGAACCAATCCCTGCCGGGCTCGTATGCGGCCGGCACGGCGGGATTTGCCCTGGGCACGAACCTCGACGCGAAGGTGTCCACCCGCCTTGCCGCGACGTCGTACGCCGCCCCGCCCACCGATTACCAGCAGCGAAGTCAACCGGTGGTCCTCCCGTTCGTCGCCCCGATCTGGTACGCGGCCCCGCCGTCCGACTATCAACAAAGGAACCAGCCTGTGATGCTGCCGACCACGAGCCAGGCGTCGTCGTCGTCGTCCCTGACCGTCGCCCAGATCGTCTCGGGCATCTGGGACGAGCCCCGCGCCGGTCACGTCCTCCCGGGGTCGTTTGGAGCATGCCTCGACACGTCGATCTCGTCGCGGCTGGACGCGACGGCCGATACCCCCGGCATTGCCACGCTCCTGACGCGACTGAGCGGGTCGCGTGCCGCCTATCTCGATGCCCTGAACGTCAGCGGCACCGTCGCGAGCCATGCCGATGTCGCCGCGGTCCAGAATAATACGCTCGTGCGGATCTTCGTCCCCGACGTGGTGCAGAGACCCCAGTCCGGTTCAATCCAGCGAATCGTGCATCTCTATACTTATAACGAACAAGGTAACATGGCCACGCCGGATTCCGCGCCGACGATCACTGTCGTGAACGGCGCGGGCACAAGTCGGAATGTCAACCTCGACACGGCGACGATGGTCCTCCTGTCTCCCGGTCACTACAAAGCGGTTTACACCCTTCAAGCGGGCGACCCGACGGAGCAGCTCGTCTGGAGCTTCACGGTTGTCCAGAACGGCCAGACGCGGCAGTACGGGGGCTCGACCGAGGTCGTAGACGTGATGTCCGTGGACTTCAACGCGAATGACCGTGCCAACCTCAACGCCCTGCTCGCCATGGCCGGGACGACGGGCGTCATCGTGGCCTCCGCGAGCAGGACGGGTTACACGCTATCGGCCCAGGAGCACGCCGCGATCACGGCCGATGCGGTCGCCGCGCTCAACTCCGCCGTCCCCGCGTCGCCCACCGCGGGCTCGGTCTTCGATCGTCTCGACGCCGCCGTGTCGTCGCGATCCACCTTCGCGGGTGGCGCGGTTGCCTCGGTGAGTGCGCCGGTTGTCGTGGGCCAGAACAATGACAAGACCGGCTACACCCTCGCCTCGTCCGGTCTGGACGCCATCCAGGTCGAGCCCGGCATCAATGCGAGGCAGGCGCTGGCGCCAATCCTCGCGGCGACCGCGGGCGTGCTCAGCGGGGCAGGGACCGGCACCATCACCGTCAAGGGAGGCAGCGTGGCCACGACACGCATCATGGCCACGACCGACCTCGTGGGCAACCGCTCCGCCGTGGTCTTGAACCTGCCCAACTAACGGGAGGCCGATCGTGCCCTCGTCCGGATATTTCGCCCCGACGTACTTCCCACCCTCGTTTTTCGGTCCGCTGGGCGCCGTCGCACCGGCTGGAGGAGGGCCGCTCATGAGCGCCTATCGCGACCGCGATGCCTTCGCATCGCTGGTCAATGCCCTGTCCGCCTCGTCCGAGTTCGCCGAGGTCGCCTTCCCCAGCCCGCTCGACTCGTCTCCGATCGGCGCCGACCGGTCCCCCCTCGCCGTGCTCGTGCCAACCCAGTGGCTCGAGCAGCCGGACTCCGCCTCGAGCCTCATGCTCCGCCGCGTCTCGTTCACGTTGACGCTGGTGGTTCGTTGCGAAGACCCTCGCGAACGATTCGAGATCCTGGACCGCCTGACGTCGATCGTCCAGAACGCGATCGAAGGCTCGACCCTCGGCGGCGGCTGCCTTGCCGGCATGACCCATCTCCGCAAGGGCCGGTACGATCCCGCCTCGCGGCACCCCGAGCTTCGGCTCGCGCTCGACGGCGGATTCTGCTACACGATCCCCTCGGCCACGGGACACGCCTCGGCCCGATAGGGGGCCTACCCTTTCAAAGCGGCCATGCGGACAGGGAAACACGACTGCCCTGCACTTCTTATCTCGGAGCCACCTCGCCCATGAAACTGGTCAAGCTCGGGCAGATCATTCTGAACTTCGACCTCGCGACTTACATCCGCGACCCCGGAGGCGCGGGCAGTTCCGCGCCGCTCATGGTCGAGTTTGGTCCCGGCCAGTGCCTTGAAGTGGTGGCCGGCGCCGACGTCCTCCGCGCCTGGCTCGCCGCCAACTTGACAGACATCACACCCGCGCCCGCCTCAACGCTCGCCTGATGTCGAGTCGATCACCCCAGATCGACCTTCGCATCACCCGCCTTCACGCACGGTAGGTCGGCCAGTGATGAGCATCCTTCCGGCAAGGTTGCCTCCTCGATCAGCATGTTCGGGATATCGTCCTTGATCGCGAACCTCGGCCCGCATCGCGTGCAGACCAGGGACTCGCCCTCCTCCCGGAGCGGGGCATGTCCCAGCGGGCAGACCAGGAGATCCAGCAGATCCTTGCTCGGCATCGTCACATCGTCCTCTTGCATGAGAAGCGGCCCTCGCGAGCGATCGCAAAGGCGCCTGGTATTATGCTGGGCGCGATCGCCCGTGAGAAGAGGGTTCGATCGGGGAGACGACCGGTAAGGTGCGGCCCGCGTGGTGTCACAACGGCCGTCTGCGTCGCCCTGTGGGACGGGACGGGCCCTGCGGGTATACTGGCAGCCATCCCGGTCGTCCCGAAGACCTTCGCCGAAAGGCGTTTTCCATAATGCCGATCACGTATATCGTCCGCTACGGCTTCATGAAACTCCTGGGCGAATTCCACGGCCTGGCCGGGCAGAGTCATCCGCGCGCGCAGAAAGTGGTGTTGCGAACCGATCGGGGACAGGAGCTGGGCGAGGTGCTCTGCCAGGCCACGGATCGAACCGCGAAGTTCCTGGAGAACCCGATCCGGGGGGAGGTCCTCCGCGTGGCGTCGGCGGAAGACCTGGAGACCGAAGCACGCCTCCCCACCAGGCAGAAGGACGGCCTGGAGGCGTGCAAGGAATTCATCGCGAAGCGAAGACTCCAGATGGACCTCGTGGACGTCGAGGCAATCCTGGGTGGGGAGCGGATGGTTTTTTATTACCTCGCGGAGAAGCGCGTTGACTTCCGAGATCTGGTCAAGGACCTCGCGCGGGCCTTCCAGACGAGGATCGAGATGCGGCAGATCGGCGTCCGTGACGAGGCGAAACTGCTTGCCGATTATGGGGATTGCGGCAAGCCAGTATGTTGCAACACCCACCTGTCCCGGATGCCTCCGGTGTCGATGCGGATGGCAAAGATGCAGAAAACCACACTTGACCCCTCGAAAATCTCAGGACGTTGTGGTAGACTTAAATGCTGCCTGAGGTATGAGTTCGACACCTACCAGGCTCTCGAGCGCGATTTGCCGGCCGTCGGCTCGAAAGTCGTCACCTCCCGTGGACAAGGCCGGGTCCTCGCCCTGGAAGTCCTCGCACAGAAGGTGGTCGTCGAGTTTGAAGATCGGCGCAAGATCGTCGTCGGCCCCGACGAGATCCTCGGCGTTGAAAAGAAGGCTCGGTCGCGCCCGAAGGACGAGGATGACGATCGTGTCGACCTATGACCGTTCGGCGCGTCCGGAGTGAAGCGAAAGGACTTCGCCCATGAGCCTTCGCAGCGAACTTGCGGGTGTCCTCGCACGTGACTCCCGCTACACCATCCATGCCTATGCCCTCGTCTTCGAGGCCCTCGAACACACCAAGTACCTCCGGAAACGCGCCCGATCCAAGGCGCGGGCTCGCGGGGGCCGCGTCCCGAAACCGACGCAGCATGTCACCGGACGCGAGCTTTGCGAGGGCCTGCGCGACCTCGCCCTGCGCCAATACGGGCTCATGGCCATGACCGTTCTCGCCCAGTGGGGCATCCATTCCACGTCCGATGTCGGCGAGATCGTCTATAATCTGATCGCGGCGGGCGACTTCGAGAAGACGGCCTCGGATTCGCGAAGCGACTTCGACGGCGTTTTCGACTTCGAGGACGCGCTCAGACGCAAGTATGTCCTGGCGCTCGATGAGGTGGCCTGACCTCGAAACCGGAGCCAATGTCTCATGGATCGTCGTCGCGCGTGGCTGGTAGGCGCGCTCGCGGCCTTCGCGGCGTGGGTTGCGGCGCTCGCCTACCTCGCCGCCACCGCCGCCGAGAAGCCCCAGTCCAGGCCACCGGCCGCAGCGGCTGACACTCGCTAGACCGGGGTGCGCCGCGATGCGATGGTCGCTCACTCCGAGACGCCGAGACGACCCCGAGCTGATGGACGCCCCCGGCCTGCCCGAGGCCGAAGTGCGCGACGCCTATCACGTCCTCCGCCGCGTGAACCGGCAGTTCTTCGGCGGTCGGCGGCCGATCACCGCGGAAATCGAGAAATTCCTGCGCGAGAGTCCGATCCCGGATCGCGCCCTCACGCTCCTGGATGTCGGGTCCGGCTCCGGAGACCTGACCACGGTCGCGGCCGGAGTCTTCACCTCCCGAGGTTACTCCCCGCGTTCCATCGCCCTGGACCGCGACCCGACCGCCCTGGCCCTTGCCGCGAGCGATGGGCTGACCGCCGTCCGAGGTGACGCGTTGAGACTGCCGTTCGGCGACGCCTCGATCGACCTCGTCACCGCGGTCAAATTCGCCCACCATTTTCACGGAGAGACCCTCGGCCGTCTCGTCTCCGAGATGACACGCGTCGCTCGTACTCGGGTGCTCCTGCTCGACATCCGGCGTCACTGGCTGGCGTACGCGGGCTTCGTCGCCTGGAGTCGCGTCTTCACGCACAACCGTCTCGTCCGCTTCGACGGCCCGCTCTCCGTGCTTCGCGCGTTCACACGCGACGAACTGCTCGACCTGGCGGGTCAATCGCCCGATTTCTCCTGGACCGTCCGGTCGTACGCCGGCTTCCAGCTTGCCCTGGTAGGGACGCGGGTCCGCTAAGCCATACGCATCGGAAGACCGGCAGAAAACTCCGATCTCGGCACATTGCACGCTCGCTTTTGTCCACCCGGACCGATAGCCTGGATGCTTTCCACTCGGTGATGACGCCGAACAACGACGAGGTGCATGACGATGACGTTACGATCCCGGATCGGTGGCCTCCTTCTCGGACTTTCCCTGGTCGGCGCGATCGGGATCTTCCCCTCGCTGGCTCAAGATCCCGCCAAAGACACAGGGGCTCCCGCCAAGAAGGAAAAGGGCTCGACCGGCACCAAAGCCTCCCGCCGTGTCCCCGCGAACTTCTCGAAGGTCGGCCTGACCGACGAGCAGAGAGAGAAGATTTACGAAATTCGGGCCAAACACCAGGACGAGATCAGCTCCCTCAAGGCGAAGATCGACGACCTCCAGGCCAAGGAGCTCGCCGAGTGCGAGAGCGTCCTCCTCGACTCCCAGAAGAAAGTCCTCGCCGACCTCCGCGCCACCTCGAAGCAGTCCAAGAAGGCTGGCGCGGCTGAGAAGGAGAAAGGCAAGTCGCAGGACTGATCCCGCGAGTTTGACCCGCAGCATACCTTGAGCCTTTGCGCACCGACGGCATGGTGGCAGTCACGATGTCTGCTGCCCATGGCGTCGGTGCGCGCGACGGTAGGGACGCCACTCTACCCGGCCACGGCGTCGTGATTGACCTCGTCAATCGCAGCCTGATGCGCATGGAAAAGGTCGGGAGGGCTTTCCATTTCTTGCCCGTTCCCGACCTGGAAGAACGACTGAAGACGCCGCCACTTCGGCGGCCTCACGCATAAAGCTTCTGCCCGGCCATCTTCACGCTGGCCCCGTTCTCGCCTAGGAAATCGAGGCAGCGGCGGGGGAGGCGGCAATCGAGCAGCACACGGTCGGCGTCGTAGACGCGGTTGCGGATCTGGGCATGCTGGGCGAGATACGCGAGGACGCGGCCGTTGCCGACGCTGGTCTCGATCTCGGCATCGAGGGCGCGTTCGTGGAGCGCCTCGCGGACGGCCTGTTCGAGGCGGTCGAGACCGTCACCGTCCGCGGCGCTGATGACGATCGACTCGTCGTGATGGGCCTTGAGCACATCGAGGAACGATCGGTCGGGGACCTTGTCCGCCTTGTTCAGGACGAGCAAGGTGGGATGCTCGACCAGGCCAAGTTCGGCAAGGACCGCCTTGACGGCCGTGATCTGCTTCTCGGCCTCGGGGCTGGACGCATCCACGACATGGAGCAGCAAATCGGCCTGTCGGGCCTCTTCCAGGGTGGCCTTGAAGGAGGCGACCAGATCGTGAGGGAGGTTGCGGATGAATCCGACGGTGTCGGACAGCAGGACATGGCCGCCGCCCCGGAACTGCCAGCGGCGGGTGCGGGTGTCGAGCGTGGCGAAGAGCTTGTCTTCGACCAGGACGTCCGCGCCCGTGAGCGCGTTCATCAAGGTACTCTTGCCGGCGTTGGTATAGCCGACCAGCGACACGGTGGGCACGTCGCCCCGCGCGGCGACCTCGCGCTCCTTGCGTTCCTGGACCTTCGAAAGCTTCGCCTTCAGGTCCTGGATGCGGCCCCCGACGAGTCGACGGTCCTCTTCCAACTGCTTTTCACCGGGGCCACGCACCCCGATGCCGCCCTTGTAGCGGGATAAGTGGGTCCACATCCGCTTCAGGCGAGGCAGCGCGTACTGGAGCTGTGCGAGCTCGACCTGGAGGTGGGCTTCGTGGGTGCGGGCGCTCGTGGCGAAGATGTCGAGAATCACCTCGGTGCGGTCGATGACCTTGACGCCCAGGATCTTCTCCAGGTTGCGCGTCTGGGCCGGGCCGAGGTCGTTATCAAAAACGACCAGGTCGGCCTCATGGGCCTCGACCAGTTCCTTCAGTGCCTCGACCTTGCCCGAGCCGATGTACGTGGTGATGTCGACCGAGTGACGCTTCTGGAGCATGCTCCCCGCCACGATCAAGCCGGCCGTCTTGGCCAGGCCCCGGATCTCGTCCAGGGGATCGTCGCGGTTGTAGTCGCCGTCGTCGAGCAGGACGCCGACGAGGATGGTCTTCTCACGCTTATCGAGACGCTCGGTGCTTTTGAGTTCGGTCAAGGTGATCAATACCCTCGAAAGGAGACGGCCCGGGGGAACGGCATACGCATGACCCGAGCCGATTGTAGGGGGCGTCGGTACGCCCGTCAACGGCCCGGATCGCCCGTCCGGATGGACACGCGAGGGCCTCTTTAAGTTCGCTCCGGAGGGGGCTGATGTTCGCGAAATTCCGCGATTATTCCGTCGCCAAAACCCGCCTCGGGAACATGCGGTTCGAACCGGTTTCGGCCTCGCCGATCGCGATCAGGTCGCCG
Organism: Planctomycetota bacterium; assembly: GCA_028291545.1. Classification (GTDB taxonomy): domain Bacteria; phylum Planctomycetota; class Planctomycetia; order Isosphaerales; family Isosphaeraceae; genus JAQGHR01. The sequence goes on from JAQGHR010000065.1 coordinate 125,452, forward strand.
TTGGGTCCGATAATCGCAACGTCTGATGAATTAAGGCTTTGCGTAATTTCAATGGCCTGGCCTCGCAGGAGCCGCCTCACATCCTCGGCCGCCACCACGATTCGCGGCAGATCGCCCACTGCGTCCACCGCCGGACGAAGCAGACCGGGGATGGTCTCGCGAGAGAGCGAAAGCGGGTCGATCGCGTCTTTCTGATGAAATTCGCCGATCCGAGTGCGCGTCAATACCTCGATCAGACCGCCGCATCCCAGCGCCTCGCCCACGTCGCGGGCGATCGACCGGATATAGGTGCCGCTGCCGCAGTCGATCTCGATTTCCAGGCGCGGCCATTCGTAGGACAAAAGGCCGATCCGATAGACCTCGACGGGCCGGGCGATCAACGCGGCTTCCATTCCGGCGCGAGCGAGATCGTAGGCTCTTTGCCCTCCCACTTTCAGGGCCGAGAACTGGGGCGGCATCTGGGAAATCGTGCCGATTTGGGTCTGAAGGACGGCCCGGATCTCTTCCGCGTCGGGGACACGCGGATCGACCCTCTCGACGACCTGCCCGTCGGCGTCGAGCGTGTCGCTCGTCGCCCCCAGCCTCACGACCGCCCGATAGGTCTTGGGCATTCTCTGCACGTATTCGATCAGCCTCGTCGCCGCCCCCACGCACACGACCAGCACCCCCGACGCCAATGGATCGAGCGTCCCCGCGTGGCCGACCTTGACCTTGCGCAGCGGTCTAGAGACCCGGTCCACCACGTCGCGCGAGGTCACGCCGATGGGCTTGTTCAGGTTGAGGATGCCGCAGAGGGGGGGCGGAACAAGATTCGACATGGAGAGTGGCAACCTCTATTCAACCAGACGCAGGGATGTCTTGTAGTGTAGGTCCAGCCGCCATCCGGCGGCGCCGACCCACCATGATTTGCCATGACAGAGGGACGGTGGGTTGGCGCCGCCGGATGGCGGCTGGACCCGCCCTAGATGTCTGCGGACATCAGAGTAGAATTGTCGAAGTTACCCATCGGGATATCATCTTCCCATAGACGGAAATGACCCGAGACGTCGATCTCGATTCGGTCCGTCGGCTCGGCCTCGAAAGCACAACAGGACGGTCTACCGATGAACATGGCCTGACCAAGGGTCACAGGCGGCATAATCTGCCCTGAAGAATCATCCTGTTCCATCCGGACTCACGCCATCAAATCCTCATAGGCGAAGGGGATCGCCTCCTGCCCTTCGAGCAACAAGGTGAAGGCCCCGCCCGAAATCACGAGATCAAGCTTGGTGTACGTACCGCGGCCGTCGATGATTTGAGGATCGGTATGCACGAATAGTCGACGTCCGAGTACGTCGACGACCCAATAGTTCGGGATCAAGGCTCTCGCATAGCGCTCGAGGTTCACCCCGAGGTCTTTGGCCAAACTGGTCACGGCGATCTCGATGGCGAGGCGGATGTCAGCCGCCTTCAACGGTTCGCCGGAGTGAACCCGGCCACGCGGGTCGTCGCATCGAATCAAGGCCAGATCCGGAAGTTTGTTGTTCCATTCGTCGAGCCGGAATTGACCCTCAGGGAGCAAGAGATAGCCATCAGGTGCCCGGCGGACCAACGAATTGACGAGGATGCCTCCGGTCATGGAGTGAGGCTGGGTCTTCGCCATCTTCTCGTAGATCCTTCCATCCTGGAGATAGACGCGAGCCTCTTCGGGGAAAACCTCCGCTTCGATCATCGCGTGAAATGTGTCGGCCGTGACGGCATAAGGCCGGTCACCGGGGGCTTCAACGGGAGCGGGGGACTGCGTGGGGCGAGCGGCGAGGGCCGTCGGCTCCGCCGGGGCGAGGGACTCGGTCATCGGGCTGGGATCGGTGACGAGGCTCATGGCTTCGGGACTCCCGAGGGGGATCGACCATCGGCCTTCAAGGATACCTTCAACTTCGCCGGGGCCAGGCACGCCCGGTCGTTGCACGGTTGATATCGTACCAGGAATTCCAGATCCGTTGACGCCCTGGCATCAAGACGAACACGGGCCTTGATCATCGTCTTACCGTCGTACACATCCACCTTCTCCCCCGCGCCGCCGGGGGAGGCCATCGACTTGCCCCTGGGATAATCGACCTTGAGCAACGTCGCGGAGGATTCGGGCGAGAGTTCAAGGACCGTGGGCTTGACGACCTCGGAGCCGTTGGGGTTCGCGTAGATGTGCCAGCCGTCCTGGAGGGTGAGGGTGAGGATGACATCGATCTCGGAACCGGGGGCGATCTTCGAGCCGGGAGCGGGCGAGGCGACGGCGGAGAGGACAGTCTTGGCGGGGAGGCCGGGGATGGCGCCGGAAGCGGGTATAGGGGCGTTGTCGCCGCGAGCGTCGAGGTATTCGTCCAGGCCGACGAGCATCAGGGGCACGGCGGCGGGCATCTCGGCCAGGGCGGGGCTGAAGGCGTCGAGGGCCTTGCCGGCGGCGGTGAGATATTTCGATTCCTTGGTCAATCCGTACAGCGCGACGAGGTTGCGGATGGCGACGTTATTGGGACCGGGCAAGGCGTTGTCGAACGGGTCTTTCATGCGGGCGAGCAGGCTCTCGCCGCTGTCGGCCGTGAAGAAGAAGCCGCCGTCCGCGTCGGAGAACTCGGCGAGCATGCGGTCGGTCAGGTCGCGGGCCTGGGCCAATCGCGTGGCGTCGCCGGTCGCGGCGTGGAGGCGGAGGAGGGCGTGGGCGAGGAATGCGTAGTCTTCCAGGTAGGCCGCGCCCTTGGCGGCGGCTCCGCGAGACGTGCGGAGCAAGCGGCCGTCCTTGTCGCGGTGGGTCTTGAGCAGGAAGTCGGCCGCGGTCTCGGCCGTCGTGCGGTAGGCGGGGTCTTTCAGCACGCGAAACCCATCGGCATAGGCGGCGATCGCCAGGGCGTTCCAGGAGGTGAGGATCTTGTCGTCGAGACGCGGCGCGGGCCGTTTTTCGCGGACGGCCAGCAGCCTGGCGCGCATCGGAGCAAGCCGTTTCTCCAGATCGTCGGGCGTGGTGTCGAGGGCCTTCGCCAGTTCCTCGCGGGGGCGAGTCTCGCGAAGGACGAAGCGGTCGTCCTCGAAGTTGGGGCCGCGATCGAGGCCGTAGGTCTTGTAGAAGAGGTCGAAGTCCTCGCCCTTGCCGAGCACTTTTTCGACCTCGGCCTCGGTCCAGACGTAGTACGCCCCTTCGTTGCCGTCCGTCTCGGCGTCGAGGGCGGAATAGAAGGCGCCCTGGGGCGAGGTCATGGTGCGTTTCAGGAAGGCGAACGTGGCCTCGGCCTCGCGCTTCCAGCGCTCGTCTTTCGTGGCCTCATAGGCCGTCAGATGCACGCTGGCGAGCTGGGCGTTGTCGTAGAGCATCTTCTCGAAATGCGGGATCGTCCACGATCGGTTCGTGCTGTAGCGGTGGTAGCCGCCGGCCAGATGGTCGCGGATGCCGCCGCGAGCCATGCGGTCGAGCGTGACGAGGGCCATCGTCTTCGGGTCGGGACCCTTGAGCTTCCCCTCGCGATCGACGAGGGTGAAGCGCTTGGGCTCGGTGCCGGGCTTGCGGTCGCGGTGCAGGAGGAACACGAGGTTCGAGGGCTCGGGAAACTTGGGCTTCCTGGGTTTCTTGACGTCGTAGCCGAACCCGCCGAAATCGGGGTCGAACTGCTCGGCGAGGGCGGCCTGGCCGTCGACCAGCATCGATCTCTTGAGCGGGACGCGGGCCTTGGCGGCGACGGCCCTGGCCGAGGTGCGGACGGCCTCGGTCAAGGAGTCGGCATCCTTGCTCAGGTCGGCCCGATGATCGCGCCAGGCCTCGGAGACGCGGGCGAGGATGGTGGCGAAGCCTTCGCGCTCGTCGATGTCGCGCGGGGGCAGATAGGTCGCGGCGAAGAACGGCCGGCCGTCGGGGAACAGGAACAACGACATCGGCCAGCCGCCCGAGCCGGAGAATGTTTGCAGGGCCGCCATGTACACGCCATCCACGTCGGGCCGCTCCTCGCGATCGACCTTGATGCAGACGAACTTCTCGTTGAGCGCTTTGGCGATCGCGGCATCTTCGAAGCTCTCGCGCTCCATCACGTGGCACCAGTAGCAACTGGAATAGCCCACCGAGAGGAAGATGGGTTTGCCCTCCGTCTTGGCCTTCTCGAACGCCTCCGGCCCCCAGGGGAACCAGTCCACGGGGTTGTGCGCGTGCTGGAGCAGGTACGGGCTGGTCTCGCGGGCCAGTCGATTGGCGGGGTGCTTCGGCTTGTCGTCCGCGCGAAGCGGAGGGACCGCGACCAGGCCCGCAAGGGCCAGCACGACGAAGAGACCATTTCGAGCCATCGCGGTTTCCTCCGTGGAGTCTCACCCATCGCCGAGGGCGGCGGACGGTGATTCTACGACGGAGGGCGGTGAGGGGGCCAGTGTGGTAAGGAAGCGAAGACGTTTCACGCAGAGACGGGGAGGGGGCGCAGAGGACGCAGAGAAGAAAAGACAGGAGGGGAGAGGACGAGGAGGCGTTTGCATGATGGAGGGTGGCGCCGCTCCCGGCGACCGGCGCCATCCGACAACGGACGCGGGGCCGCGTGCGTCGTTTCTACTTCGGGTCGGTGACCTTCATCTGCTCGGAGTACTTGGTCGTGCGGCCGTCGTGGGTCTCGGTGACGGTGCATTCGGCGACCCCGGCCTTGATCGCCCGGACGACGAGGGTGAGCCGTTGCGAGCCACCGGTCGGGAGGTCGATCAGCGGGAAGGTGGAGTCGTGGGCTTCCTCGATCTTGGTCGATGATTTTGCCACGTCCTTGGTGCCGTCGGTCGCGACAACCAGGAGGTGCTCGGACAGCACGGCCTTCACCTGGACCCCGATCGCGTCCTTGGTCCCGACGTTCTTGAGCTGGATCTCGTAGACGGCCTGCTCGTTGAGGTCCAGGACGCTGGTCTGGGAGATGACCACGCACTTGATGTTCGGCATGCCGACCACGTGGGTCGTGGCCGCCTTGGTCTCTCTCGGACAGCTTGTCGCCTCGGCGACGGCATCGACCGTGAAGATCCCCACGCCCCCAAGCCGGACGTTGAAGGTCAGCGGCTTCAACTCCCCGGGTGCGAGGTCGCCGACCGGCCAGTAGATCCTCCGGGTCTTTTCATCGTATCGGGTGCCGGCCGGCACGCTCTCGAGTCGGCCGCCCAGATTCGGCAGGAACGCGGCGGCGACGACCTTCTTGGCCGTGGCGGTGCCGTTGTTGGCCACGCTCATCGTATAGGTGCCGACGGTGTCGGTATGACGCTCGTGGGACCCTTTCAGTTCGAGGATGAGCTTGGGCTCGACGACGGTGACCTTGGCCTCGCCCTGGGACTGGGGCGTGTTGGGCTCAACGTCGGGGCTGTCGGCGAAGACCTTGCAGAGTTGCTCCCCGCCGGAGACGGCATCGACTTCGAGCGGGATGGCCTCGCTCTCGCCGGGGTTGAGGGTGTCGCGGCCGAGGTAGTCCTTGAAGACGACCTCGATCGTCTGACCGGCCTCGTGCTTGAGCCCGGCGGTGAGGTTGGCGTGGAGCACGACGCCGCGGGCCGGTCCGCTGCCGTTATTCGTGACGCGAACCGCGAAGTTCACGGGGCGGCCCCGGAGGACCGGGCCGCTCTCCTCGTGGGTCAGCTCGACCTTGAGCCTGGGCTCCTTGACCAGCGTCCGCGACTTGCTGCCGGTGCGGAGGGAGACATTCGGCGCGTGGTCGAAGTCCCCGGTCCGCTTGGGGATGAGCGTGAGGGTGATGACCTTCTCGGCGCCGGCGGCCAGGGTATCGAGCTGCCAGTGGAGGTTATTGCCGCCGATGACCTCCCTGGGCGGGGGCTCGCTCTTGACGAACTCCAGGCCATCCGGGAGGAGGTCGTTGACCACGACACCCATGGCGGGGCTGGTGCCCGAGTTCTTGATGAAGATCTTGAACTTCACCGGCCGGTTGAGATTCGCGTTGGCCGGGGCCTGGACGTCGACCGTCAAGGCGGCCGTGCTGGGGCCCAGCGGCAGGCGGTCGGGGGGCAGGATTTTCGGGTCGGGCGCGGCGCCGGACGCCGGAGGGGCGGCCCCGTCCTTGACCTTTGCGGGCGGTAATGGACCGCCGTCGCCGGCCGGGGCCTGCGCCGGGATCACGTCGTCGGTCTTGGGATCGCCGGCCGGCGGGACGGTCTCCGGGCCGAACGGGTTGTCGCCTTTCGGCGCGTCCTGACCCTTCCCCAGCTCGGCGGGCTCGACCGGATCGGGGGCCGGAGCGGTTGGCTTCTCGGCCTTGGGAATCGGGACGGGGCGATTCTTCGGCGTATTGTCGCCCTTTTCCGGGGCCGGCGGCGGGTCGCCGCTCGGCAAGAGTGGGGGCGGGTCACCGGGAGGGGGCGGGTCCTTGTCTTTTTCGGAATCCGCCGGAATGCGGGGCGGCTCATCGGCCGGGGCCACCGGGGCGCGTCGAGGCGGCTGCTGGGCCTGGCCCAGGCGAGCGCCGACGACCCCGTAAAGGACCAGGGCCGTCACCATCGCGGTAAGAAGTCGCCGGGTCATGGAACGCTCCCCTCCTTGGGAACGACTTTCGGAGGCAGGCCGGGTGGGCCTCGCCCACCCTCGCAGTGCGTTCCGTGGGCCATGCCCACCCGGCCTGCCCCCGAGAGAGGCGACGCTAGATACCAGATCCGGCAAAGGCGGGGAAGATCAATCCTGGACGGGTGCCACGGCAGGAGCACACAATCGCTTGCCCTACTCCTTCGCGCCATGCCCGGTAGAATGGTCTGCCGTGATCGGCCTTTCCCCCCCAAGCCGTTCCTGAAGAGATTCTCATGAGACCCGTCAAGACGCCTTATTCGTTCTGGATCGATGCCCTGAGGCTCAACGGCTCGGCCGCGTGGCTGGTGTTCCCTCGCGTGGCGATGTTCGGCGTCTGGGCGTTGATCCTGGCCTTGATTCACTGGAACAAGAAGCTGCCGAGCTTGAACATCGAGGTTGCCCCCTTCGAGGCGGCCGGCGCGGCGCTCGGGCTCTTGCTGGTGCTCCGCACGAATGCCGGATACGACCGATGGTGGGAGGGGCGGAAGCTCTGGGGCGGGATCACCAACGCCTCGCGATCCCTGGCGATCTCCGCGACGGCGTTCGGGCCGGACGATCCTCAATGGCGTGGTCTGGTGCTCCGGCGGATCGCGGCCTTCGCCCACGTCTGCCGTCGCAGCCTGCGCGGCCAGCGAGACATCCCCGAGGTCGTCGAGTTGCTCGGCCCGGCCGAGGCCCGGATGATCGCCGAGTCCGACCACATGCCGACGACGGTCGCCCGTCTGATCGCCATCGACGTGCGTGCCGGCCTGGGCGATTTCGCGTTCCTCCAGGCCGATGCCCAGCGCGTGGCGCTGATCGACTATATCGGGGGTTGCGAACGGATCCTCAAATCGCCGCTACCACTGGCCTACGCGATCGAGGTCCGACGGTTCATCTTCTTGTTCTTGATCACCTTGCCGTTCGTCCTCTTCCAGCAGATCGACAAATCGCGCGCGATCTGGCTGGCCCCGCTCGTCACGGTCCTGGTGGCCTACCCCTTGCTCGCGATCGACAAGATCGGCCACGAGTTGCAGGAACCGTTCTTCATTTATCGGCTCAACCACCTATCTATGGATGAGTTCACGTCCACGATCGAGCGCAACGTGCTGGCGCTCGAGGATTCCAGCTCGCTTGACCGCGATGCAGCCGGGCCGATACATTCTCGACGAGGTTCCTAGGCGAGCCCGGTCGCGTCGGCGCCGGGAGTCTTGGATTCTAAACGACTCAAGCGGCGAGCCCGGTCGCGTCGGCGCCGGGAGTCGTCAAAAATTCGCAGACTCCCGGCGCCG
>JAQGHR010000069.1 GCA_028291545.1 Planctomycetota bacterium
TCCCGAGTGGGCTGTCGATTTCAAGTGAGCGCAACTCCGAATTCCATCGCTTCGGTTTTCCCCTTGTTTCATGAGCTTTGAGCCGTTGACAGCCCTATGTCAATCCTCGTATTACGCTTGTTTGAGGATTAACCTACCACGGTCGCCATTGCCTGAGCCGGTCGAGAGGACCCGGCACGGAATACCGGCAGAGCACGCGGCCTGAATCGGGGTCGGAGATCGTGACGATGGTGATCCTCGCCCCATCCCATTCCTGATAACGGAACCAGCCCGTCTGGCCGTCAAACGCGAACAACTCCGGGCCGGCGATCCGCCCGAGCATCAACACGCTGGAGTCCGGCTGACGCCCGATCAGAGTCACGACTTCGTCGCCGCCCATGCCGAGCCGAATGCGTTCGTAATTGGCGACATTCACCCCGGCCCGCAGCCAGGCAACCCAGATCCCGATGACTCCGCAGATCAACGCTCCGACCGCGACCGCGACCATCACTCGTCGCACGGTGATTCGGGGACGTCTCATCGGCACCTCCACGCGAGGATACCAGGGACAGGCCGGGGCTGACACCCTCGCCAACTCACCACGGCAGCAAGCAGAGGCTGAAACCATAGCCAGAAACCGGGGCAAGAATGTCCAAAGCGAAAGGCGTGAGGGCGGGGAGCGGTCGTCAGGGGGCTTTAGCGGGGCGGAGAGGGAGCGGAGGCGGCCAGCAGTCTTAGGGAATTAGGTATGGCCATCGGGCTACGCCCTCGCTAGAATCGATCCTCATGGCTACCGATCAACCCATGGCCCAGCAGCGACCGCCCCGAAAACGCCGCACATGGCGCCTACGGGTGCTGATCGCCGTCGCTGCCCTCGCGGTCGGCCTCTACGTCTTCGCCCGGCTCGATCGATCCGCGGTCGAACGGCTCGGCACCGTCGCGGCCCGCTTCCACGACCTGCTCAATAATGCCCCCGCCCGGCCCGGCCCGCCGAGCGCGACGGCCCAGCGGTTCATCGACGGCGTCAAGGCGATCGCCGGGGATGCGCGAGTCACGGAACTGAAGCCGGAGGCCCTCGGCTACGCCGGGGAGTGGTTCGGCGTCGCCATCCACGAGAAGTCGTTCGACGACGCGGCGCTCGGCCGCCTGGCGGAACGGAATGGCGCGCGGATCGGCGGTCTGTACCTGGAGAACACGGGCGTGACGGACGCCGGGCTGGCACAACTGGCCAAGTTCCCGAATCTGCGGGGCCTTGAGATTCGCAACGACCTCGCATGGGCGGCCGGGAAGAAGCAGGCGATCACCGACGCGGGCATGGTCCATCTGAAGGGACTGATCGGGCTCCAGAGCCTGGACGTCAGCTACTCCTCGGTCACCGACGCCGGGTTGCATGCGATCGCGGACCTGCCCGAATTGCAGAGCCTGTATTTGGGATTCACCGGGGTCAAGGGCTCCGGCCTGGGCGAGATGAAGTCGCTGCCCTTGCTGTCGACGCTCTCCCTCGATGGGTGCAAGATGGACGCGGAGGGCCTGAAGGCCCTTGCCGGCGCGTCCCGCCTGCGGAGCCTCTCCCTGAACCGTGCGGGTTTTGAGCCCGGCACGTTGCCGCTCCTCGGATCGCTCCCGGCCCTGAGGGAAGTGGACCTCACCGGTTGCGTGCTCCCCGACCCGGAGATGGCCGCTCTGAAGAAGAGCAAGCCGGGCTTGAAGATCGAGCGGCGTTGAGGCGGAATCACTCCGTCGGATCGCGAGCGAGGCGGCCCTCCCCTCCTAAACCCGCCGTCCACCTATGGCCTTGCGTCTATCCGACGTAAGATGATCCGGGCGATAACCTCCTCCCCGGATCGATCCCATGGACACGCTCGAATCCGCCGCCTGTGATCTCAGCGAGGTACGCTACCGGCTTGATGCGGCTCGCGAGGCGTTGGAGGGGGTCGGCGACGTGGAGGCGATCCGGGTTTTGGTAGCCCGGCTGGAGCGGATTGCGGCCGAGGTGGCCAGGATCGAGCTTGTGTGCGAGAGCGAGCTGACCACCGTGGCGGGCAAATGACCGTGTGGAGGAACGCGTCCCTGGCCGCATTTCTCTGGATGGGCGTCACCGCACAGGCGCAGGACCAGGGTTCCGGTCCCGGCTACGAGATGCTGGAGGGCCTTCTGGCCAAGGCGAAGGCCGCCTCGGATGCGGGCGATACCGACCTCGCCACCAAATACGCCTCGGAACTGCTGGCGAAGAACACCGACAAGGCCTCGTGGAACTACGGCAACGTGGTCTACGAAGCCAATGAGATCCTCGGCCTCGCCGCCCTTAAGAAAGGCGACATGGCGTCGGCGAAACGCTACCTGATCGCCGCCGGCAGGACCCCCGGCTCACCCCAGTTCGATTCCTTCGGGCCCGAAATGACGCTGGCGCAGCGGCTCCTGGACAAAGGCGAGAAGGAGACCGTCCTGGAGTTCCTCGACCTGGTGGCGAAGTTCTGGGCCACCCGCAAGCCGGGCGATTCGGATAAGTTCGCCGAGTTGGACCGTAGGCACGCCGCGACGATCGAGGGATGGAAAGAGGAGATCCGGGCGGGCGGGAAGCCGAGGCTGGATCGGTTCGGGGTCTTAATCCCCGCATGGACGTACTGGTTGCTGCCGGTCATCGCCGGGATATTTCTCGTGGTCTCCAGCTACCGGGGGCGGCAGAGGGCCGACGAGTAGGCGGGCGGTGGTGAGGGCGGAGAGAGCGGCGGACAACTCACCGTTTTTGATTGCCCTGACTATCGGATTGGCCGCCGTGGCTCTCCGGAACTCCATCAGGCTTGAGCAGGAGTTGCCCGTTCGCGCCAAAATCGATGAGCACCTCAGCCGCGGTGAGCGTGACGACCTGGCCGTCGGTGAGGGTGACCTTGAGTTTCAGCGGCGTCGGCTTCCTCGATCGGTCCCCGCTCGACTTCGAAGAGGTGTCGTCGGCGTTCGCGACTTTGGTCGCAATGCCCATCGCGGTCACCGTGCTCGCCGCGATCAGTGCTCGCCGACGGGTTACGGGCGGCTGCTCTTTCATGGGAAATTCCCCTCGATCGCAACGAACCAGTTTCAAGAGGCACCCGGACGGGATCTAGGACAATTGTAGCAAGACCCTGGCGTGGGGCAATGGACGATCCGGTCCCGGACGATGGTCACTCCGGCTCTGGCGGATCGGGCACGACCGGGAGCCAGGGGGAGCGGGCAATCCGCTCGTGCTTTTTCCGCATCTCAGCGAAGTGGGCGAGCTTCTTGCCGACGACCTCGTCCCCCCGCCGATTAACGGCCAGCGTCTCCCGCTCGCGGGCCAGCTCCTCCTGATACTGGGCGGCGCGCCGCGGGTCCTGGCCCTCCTTGCCCGCCAGGAGACCCTCGGTGATGGCGATCAACTTTGACCGGCTGCGGATGATTGCCGCTTGCGTGGCCGCGATCCGACGGTTGTTGGCCTCCCGAGCGGCGTAGCTGGCCGCGAAGGCGTGATGACGGCTCGACTTCTGCGCCCAGATCATGCCGAGGAAGACCAGGGCCGCAACTGCGACCAGAGCCATCATCAACCGGACGGAGAGGCGGGGTCGGGGTAATCGCATGGTTCTAACGGGCCTTCTTGCGATCGTTGAGAATCCTGGTGAGCACCTTGTCGAAGATCGAGCCCGAATAGAAGGGGCCGTCGCGGAAGGTCTCGCATAGGCTTGCAGTCTCTCGCAGTATAAGTTGTGCCTTCTTGATATCCTGCCTCGACGCTTCGTATACCTTCCGATGCTTCTCGATCCGGTCGAAGAGGTGCTTGATGTCTCCTTACCCGCCAGGTGTAGCTTGGCGAGCTCTGGCTCAGTCAGGCGATAACGGGTTCCGTACAGGTTGAGCCTTCTCTTGAGAGTCACCTTCATCCATGCGGACTGCGTGTGCCTCATGTTGCCGAACACCCAGAAATCGAAGCACGCGGATTTGAGTGCGATCCTCCTGGTCTGGTCGCCCTTCGGCGCCTCTTCCTCCTCGTCATCCTGCGGGACCGTCAGGGGGATGGGCTCCGCTTCCAGCCTCCTCTCGCCGATGAACTGGTCCGGCATCCCAGGCGTGGCAGTTCGCCCGACGAGCTTCTCCACGATCGCCGCTACTCGCTCCTCGTCTGACGGGTGAATACAGCTGATGCTGATGAGCGCCAATAATATGGTTGGGGTCATGGGTGCCTCCTGGGGAGAGCATAACCCCAGGAGGGCGGGATGTCGCGTGGATTCCTGGGCGTTCCCCATTCGGGGCCGGGTTCCATCCTTCGGATCGGCTTGGCCGCCGCTGCGATCCCTGACGCGGAGGGACGATTGCGATTGACCGATGCGGGGAGTATCTCTAACTCAGTTAACTACGCGCCTCGATCCGGCCGAGGCAACGATTGAACGTCTTCAGCGTGGCCAGCAGCAATCCGACAGCGACCAGGCAGTACGCGACGATCCAGAAGACCAGCCAGGCGGCGTGAGTCCCGATCTGCCTCCCCGGACCCGCCGTGCCGCCGATCATAGCGCTGGAGAAGCCGACGCCCCAGAACGGGCTGGCTGACGCAATCCCGGCGCCGGCCCAGTACCCGAAGAGGCTCATCCCGACGGGTACGGCCCCGATCAGCACGACCAGGTAGAGGCCGGCGGTCAGGCCGATGACCCGCCCCATCTGCGGCAGCCAGGTGGCCAGGGCCAGGCCCAGGCTCGTGATCGCGGCACCGTAGGAGACGATCAGGCCGCCGATCAGCACGGGGCCGATGATGAACCCGGTGTGCGTCGCCAGCGCCGCGGCGATGAGCACCGGCAGCACCGCTAGGAGCGGGACGGTGCGGAAGGCCCCCCACCACTTGCCGAGGACGATAGACCGGGTCGACAGCGGGGTGGCCAGCAGCACGTCGAGGCTGCCCCGCTGGCGCTCCTCGGCCAGGCTCGTCGCGGCCGAGACGCTCAGGAGCAGCAGCCCGGCCGACACCTGCATGCCGCTGATTGCCGCGCCCGAATCGCGGCCGCCTATCCCGCCGCCTCCCAGCACCTGGAAGATCGCCCAGAGGCTAAAGCCGGTGGACAGCACGATGAAGAGGCCCCAGACGGCGGCCGACCACCGCGAGGGCCGCCTGCGATGCCACTCACGCCACAGCACCGGATTGCCGTCGAGCGAAGGCGACGGGAGGAGGCGGGGCCAGGAGAGTCGGCGGTCCCCGTGCCTCGCGACCTCCGCCCGGCTCGCCTGCCTGACGACCACGGCACGGATCCTCCAGGTCGCCGCGGCGGCCAGCAGCGCCGAGGCCAGCAGGCCGAGCGTGCAGAACCAAGCCTGCTCCCCCAGCCCGATCCTCATCCCGGGCGGGGGATCAAGCGGGCCGATGATAAGGACGACGGGGTTGTAGGGCATCAGTGCCAGATAACTCGGGAGCCAAGGGGGGCGTATCTGCCAGGGCAGCATCGAGACCGTGACCGCCCAGATCGGCGGCGCCAGGAGCCAGGCGAGGCCGAACGCGTAGGTGACCAGCAACACCTCGTGGGTCTTCCGGCCCCAGACCGACAACGTCAGCGCCAGCGTGCAGCCGAACACGGCGCAGGCGACACAGACCAGGATCGCGCCGGTAAGCACCACCGGATCGACGCCGCCGAAGAGCGTCGCCAGCGCCTGCACCGGGGCGGCGCAGGCGATCAGGCCGAGCACCGGCAGCAATCTCGCCGCGAGCTTGCCCAGCACGATCTCGGCGTCGGTCAGGTCGGTCGTGAATAGCAGGGTCAGATTCCCCCGCGCCTTGTCGAGGCAGATCGCCCCGGCCGTCGCCGCCGGTGCCGCCAGACCGACCAGCCCGAGCACCACCAGGGTTGTCACAACGTAGAATGCCCGGCCGATCTGGACTTGCTGCGGGATCGAAAGTTCCTCCGCCCCGCCGCTCCTCGCCCAGACGGCCGACAGGCCGAGCAGGAGCTGCAGGACGAGCAACGATCTCAGGGCGTAGCCCTGCCAGCGTCGCGATGACGTCAGCCAATCATAGGCGAAGACCGGGCCAAGCCAGCTTTGCGATGCCATGCGATCTGACCCAGCATGCATAGAGAATCAGACTGCCAGCCGATTACGAGGCCCGACCGAAGGCTTTGCACGTCGCCATCGGCCAACCCCGGACACTTTACATTGCAAAGCTGACCGGAGGCAAGGGCAATCCTCGCCCACTCCCACTACGCCTTGGTCGGCATCGAGCGGCCGCATGCAACCCGGATCGCGGGCGCGAAGATGCGGTTAGTATTATCATTATTTACATCAATTAAGGTTGTTGACTTATGCGGCCCAAAGGGCCTACTCTCCGTCCCACGCATGGGCAATGAAGCCTGGAGGATCGCGAGGAAGCGACATGACGAACACGAAACACACGCCGGGGCCTTGGGCCATACAGAAGAACGTCTGGCATGAACGTCCCAAAGAACTGACGTTGGTCGCACCTGATAGGCGGCATTCATCCTATCGGACTATTCATCCCGTCAAAGAAGGTGGAGAACTGGCCAAATATCCAATAGCGATGATGAATGGAGATCCAAGGCCACGAAGTGAGAATGAAGCCAACGCCCGCCTCATCGCCGCCGCACCAGAGCTGCTGGAGGCGCTGGAAGTCATCCTCGGATCAGATGGCTACGAAGTGGATTGCATCGGGCGTGATATGGTCCGTGCCGCCGTCGCCAAAGCACGCGGCGAGGCCGCATGACCCAGCGGACGGGAATCATGAAGGCGGAGGAACTTCGTAGCATCGGCGAGAAGCTGTTCGGCCCGCGCTGGCAGACGATGATGGCGCGGGCTCTACCCGTCAACCCGCGGACGGTCAGGAAGTGGCTGGCCGGGAAGCGGCAGATCAGTCCGCTGGCGGCAGCGCGGATCAGGTCGATCCATGAGGAGGAAGTTGACATATGAACGACGATGAAAGAATTGCGGGGTTCAAGAGGACGGCGTGAATAAGGATCGGGGCGGGCCATCGCTCGCCCCACCCTTTCCAGCCCTAAAGCTTCCCCATCCCGATGACGAGCGACGGGCTGACCCGGAGCCAGATCCCCTCGAAGGCGGGGGAAACCTCCGCCTGGAAGATGATCTCCCCCTGCGAAACCATCGTCAGGACGGTAAAGCCGTTCGGCCCCACGCCACCGAGGGTGTAGGTGCCCGCGAAGGATGCCGTGGGCAGTCCGGTGAAGGCGTCGGTCTCGACCAGGGTGTAGGTGAAATTCTTGTTGAAGGTGAAGTGATATCGGAACGGCCCGCCGTCCGGGATTCTTGCGCCCAGCCACGACCCGACGAGCGGATTCTTCGGTGCCTGTGTACCTCCGCCGGGCCCGCCAGCGAGGGTCGGTATGGGCATGCTCAGGACGAGGGCCGCAAGGATCGAACAGGTGCGGATGAGGGTTCGCATGGCTCGCCGCCTCCGTTGGGGGGATGGGTCGGGAGGCGAGGATGGGGGGCGTCTCGCTCCTCAACGGTTGAAGAGCGGGAAATGGCGGGGTGAACCGCCAGAGCGGGACAGGAATTCAAGCCGTAAGCGTCAGCTCGCCAACGCATCAAAGCTAACTGTTGACACGGCCAACTGCCCGGCCTAGTGTCTCCTCACTCGCGGGCGATGATGCCCGGAGCAACGATGGAGGAGACTATGGATTTTCATGGATTTATCAAAGAGTGTGTCCTTTCGGCAAGCGTGTAAAATCCGTCCGCCTCGTGCCGGGCTGGGCAGGAGACCGATGGGCGTTCGGGTGGCGAACGGATCTGCTCGCGGTGGATACGGCTCGCTGGCGGGGTGAAGCGGGGCCCGTTGGCCGCGGGTGAGATGTGTCTTTCTGCCCAGCCGGCGAAGCCTGGAGTGATCGGCGAGAAGTCTTCTCACCCTCGCCGAGCGAGCGTCGCACTCTCCCCGAGAGCAGGACGGATCAGCAATCGAGCCGTGGCTCCTTGTCCCTCCGGTCGGCGTGGTGCGATGGTCCTCGCCTTTCATACAATGACAATCAGACGAGGAATCCTCATCCGGCCAAGGGAACTGCACGGTGCTGTCAGCGAACTTGACATCTCTCGTTTCGAAGGGGACACGCGAGCGCGGCCGCGATTACTTCGTTTCGCGGAGGGTGACGGTCGTCGAGGGCGACGCGTGGCATGTGGACGCGACCGTCCGGGGAAGCCGGTCGTACGACGTGAAGCTCTCCCGAGAGCAGGATGAGATCGAGGCCTGGTGTTCGTGCCCGTACTGCGAGGGATATTTCGATCCGTGCAAGCACATCTGGGCCACCCTCCTCGCCGCGGAAGCCGGAGGATATCTCCGGGGAGACGGCGGGCCAACGGTGCGGCGATTGACGTTGGTCGCCCCGGACGACGAGGATGACCTCCGAGACGAGGAGCGGTACGAGTCTCCTCGACCGTCCCCGACGTCCCGCCCGCGGGACGGCATCGCCGATTCCAAACCCCGGTCCCGTCGACCTCGGCAGGCGACCACGGCGTGGAAGGAGACCTTATCGCGCCTGCACTCGGCGACGGAGCCGACGCAGGCGACCCGCGCCGCGGCCCTGCCCCCCGGACACGAGCTCGTCTATATCGTGGACATCCCGGCCTCCCTGGCGGGCAATGGGCTCGTGCTCGAGGTGGCGACGCGCAATCGCAAGAAGAACGGCGAGTGGAGCAAACCCAAAACGCGACGCTTCGGCCGGAGTGAGATCGCTCACCTGCAGGACCCCGCCGATCGGCAGGCCGTGTCCATCCTGGCCGGCGGGCGCGAGCAGGTGAGCAGCTACTACTCCTACTCCAGCTATGGCTACTACGACAGCGCCCCGGCTCGCTACAACCTCACGCCCGCGCTCGGCGAGGCCCTGCTGCCGATGCTCTGCGCCACGGGGCGGTGCCTGCTGCGGGAATCAGAGCCGGACGGCTCGATGCGGCCACTCCGCTGGGATGACGCCGGCCCCTGGGAGTTCTGGCTGACGGTGACGCCCGACGATACCGGCAAGACGTATGTGATCTCCGGCGAGCTCCGTCGCGCCGAGGAGCGACTGGCGCTGGAGACTCCCCTGCTGTTGCTGAGCGGCGGGCTCGTATTCCGGGAGGATCGCGCCGCGCCGCTCCTTGACTTCGGCGCCTTCCAGTGGATCGCGATGCTGCGACAGCAGGGTAAAGTGTCCGTCCCCGCCAAGCAGAAGCAGGAATTCCTCGCGGAATTGCTCCGGCTGCCGGACCTGCCCCGGCTCGACATGCCGGAGGACCTGCGGTACGAAGAGGTCGCGCCGGCGCCGCGGCCTTACCTGAAAATCAAGCGCCGCGACGACCGGCGCTTTATGTCCGACCGGGATCAGAACTGGCTCATCGGCGACCTCTCCTTCGAGTACGACGGCCACGTCGTGCCCGCGCGGAGCCCGGCCCGGAGCGTCTTCGAGCCCGAAGCTCGGCGGCTGCTGATGCGCGACCCGACGGCCGAGCGGACCTTCGCGGCCAGACTCGACGAGGTCGGCTTCCACCGCCGGTCCGACTACAACCAGGGCGAGACCCTGGAGCTGCTCGCACGCAACCTGCCGAAAGCCGCGCGGGCCCTCCTCCAGGAAGGCTGGCGCGTGGAGGCCCAGGGGAAGCTGTACCGCGAGGCGGGCGACTTCCGGATCGAGGTGACGTCCGGGATCGACTGGTTCGAGCTGCACGGCGGGGCGACCTTCGGCGATCAAGAGGTGCCGCTCCCTACCCTGCTCGCGGCCCTGAGGCGCGGCGAGGACCTCGTGCCGCTGGGCGACGGCAGTTTCGGCCTGTTGCCGGAGGAGTGGCTGAAGAAGTACGTGACCCTGGCCGGGGT
>JAQGHR010000106.1 GCA_028291545.1 Planctomycetota bacterium
CCTGCTTACCGTCGGCCTGCTTGCCATCAGCCTGTTTACCATCAGCCTGCTTGCCATCGGCCTGAACTTGTTTACCGTCGGCCTGCTTGCCATCAGCCTGAGCCTGCTTACCGTCAGACTGTTTGCCGTCGGCCTGCTTGCCATCAGCCTGAGCTTGCTTGCTATCGGCCTGTTTGCCATCAGCCTGAGCTTGCTTGCTATCGGCCTGTTTGCCATCAGCTTGCTTGCCGTCGGCTTGCTTACCGTCGGCCTGCTTGCCATCGGCCTGTGTTTGCTTGCCGTCGGCTGGCTTCATGCTCTTCGCATCGGCCTGCTTGCCGTCAGCCTGCTTGCCGTCGGACGGGTTCGACTTGTCGGCGCGTTCGACGGGGGGCGAGGACTTCGAGTCATTCCCGGAGGGAGGGACCTGGGACGTGTTGTCCGGATTCTTTGAGGATGGATCGCGGGGCGATTTGGATGGGTCGTTGCCGTTCGTTCCCGCAGGGGGATTCGCATCGCTGTTGGGTTTCGAGGCGCCCTGGGACTTGTCGGCGGAATTCGCGCCGGACGAGTTCCCGGAATTCGCCTGCTTTCCGCCGGGCTTGGTGCTGGGGGGCTGGGGATTCTGCTTCGCGAGGGCCTTGGAGATCTTCTCGATCTCGGCGCGATCCTTGTCCGAGAGCGGCTTATCCTGCTCGTTGGGATTGTCCTTCGGGTCGTCTTGAGGCTTGTCGTCCGGCTGACTCCGGGGATCGCCGCCCTTGTTGCCGTCGTTGGGGTCGTCCTTGGAGGGGGCGTTCTCACCCTTGTCCGGCTGATCTTTTTTCGGGCCGGCGTCCGGCGGCTGGGGGTCGTCCTTCTCGGCGGGAGGGGGCTCGTCGGGCTTGTTCTGCTGCTCGATCTTCTGGAGCTCGTCCTTCGAGGCCGGGGCCGTCACCTCGATCGTCTGACGCTGAGTCTCGACCTTGTTCGAGAGCGGTTCCCGCGTGTCTCGCACCGAGACCCAGTACTCGATCGTCGCGCCGGGCTTGACCCGGAGCGCGGCGAGGTCCAGCACGTCGTCCTGCACCAGCTCGCGGGTCGGCTCCTTGCGCTCCAGGAAGTCGCGGGTCTGCAGGATCTCGTCGGACTTCTGGATCGCGTCGCTCTTGCGGTGGACGCGGAGCGTCGCCTCCTTCACGCCGTAGTCGTCGCTGGCCTTGAACCGGATCGCGACCTTGGAATTGCTCGGCGCCTTGATCGCGGGGCGGTCGGGACGGACGATCTGGGCCTGGGGCGGATTGTCCTTCAGCGCCTTGATGTCGTAGATCGCGGCGTTCGGATTCTCCTGGCCGCCGGTCGTCTTGAACTTGATCATGTACTGGCCGTTGGAAGTGACCTTGAACTTCCCGACCAGCTCATGGGCGTCGGTCTCGGAAACGCCAATATTCACTTTCTCCTGGTCGGTCCCGCCCTTCCGGTTCGGGGTCTTGGGATCGGGCTTGATCATCATGATCCAGGCCGAATCGGCGGGCTCGTTGGTGCGGGCGCGGACCGTGACGATCGTCCCCTCGATCGCCTCCACGTTGCCGCCCTCCACGCCGGGGCGGCGGGGCACGCGGGTATACGCGGGGAAGTCCAGGTCGTGCTGGACGGACACCACCACCGGCTCGGGCAGCACTTCCAGGTGATAGGTGCGCGAGACCGCGTCCTCGGCCGTCAAGTAGTACTCGATCGACTGTTGAACATTATCAAAACGGGCCGTCCACGGCGCGTAGTCGTTCTCGGTCTTGCGGGTCATGTCCCTGGTCAGATAGTTCCGGCCGCCATCCTCGCTGTAGTGCAGGGCGACCTTGTTCGGACGGGCACCCTTGACCTCGGTCGAGAACGTCACGTTGGCGCTGGCGACCACCTTGTTCAGCTTCGGATCGTCGCCCGGCTTGATGTTATCCAGCCGTGTATTGGTCGGCCTCGCGACGTCCGAAAGGAACGCCCGCTTGATGGAATCCATGGGATTCTTCGGCGTCATCAGGCAGTAGATGCAGAACGCCACCACGATCCCGCACATGACGTAAACCGTCTGGAGGAAACGCTTCTGGTTGACGACCGTGTCCACTTCCACCCGCGTGAGGTCGTCCACCGCCTTCGCCTCGATGGCCGCCATGATCGTGCGCGACATCTCGGAACGATGCTTGCGAAGCTCCAGGTAGTTGATCAGGCTATTCTTGAAGGCCGGGTCCGTCTCCTCAATGGCCTTGGCCGCATAGAGCCCGTTGACCCGCCCGATCAACGGCCGCACGATCCGAAGCGCCGAGAAGACGGTGGCGCCGGACAGCCCCAGGATCAGGACGATCTGCCGTAGCATGAACGGCAGCCCGAAGATATGGTCGAGCACCACCTCCAGGAACAGGACGCCGAGCACGGCCGCGACGAGCAGGACGCCCGCCGTCAACACGTCCGTCATCTTGATCCGAGCCCGAGTCAGCCCGAGTTGGTGGTCAATAAACTGCTCGTAGTCCAGCAGCTTGCCTTGCGTCTGTGCGCCCAGGGCCATGTCGCGGACTCCCATCCGAGGGCTTCTCTACCCCAACGATGCCTGGATTATATCCGCCCCCGACCGTCCGAGGGAACCGGCCTGTGACGAATGTCGGAATATCGGAGGCGGGGGGCGCGTCCATGCACCCCCCTTTCCAGGATAACCGCGATCGGCGTCAGGATCGTACCGCGAGGAATCCCCCAGGGCGCATGCCGCGGCGCTCGAAACCCGATCACGATGACGAACGAGATCGCCCCGGCGACGGGCGAAATTCGGACTCAAACCGTGAGTGAGGGTGCCGGATCGGAATCCGCGGAATAAAAATCCCGCGGGAGGACTCGAAACTCCCTCCCCGGCAGGTCCCGCGACCGATCCGCCGTCGAGCCCGTGTTCCGCGAGGAGATCATCGCGACCGGGCCGACGATTGATCGCGGAATCCATCGCAATTTTCATCGAACGAGTCGTCTCGCGGCCGACCCGCCCTACGGCTTCGGGCCTGGATCCAGGCAAAAGGGGTCGTCCTGGAACTTGAATACCAGAACGACCCCTTTCCCACGGACCCGGTCGAAGGGACACCGGCCGGAAAGCGGCTCAGGCCACGAAGAAGCGATATTGGATATCGCCTGGGTTCCAGACGCTGCTGTTGGTTGGGTTCAGAATGACGACGCCGACCTTGGAGCCACCGAAACTGCTGGAGAACGACTGACTGCTTCCCTCGCCGATCTTGAATTGCTTGCCGTTGGGGGTCAGGGCGAACCACCCCTGGCTCCCGGCGTTCTTCAGAGCCACATACCCGGTCTGCTTCGTGTCCAGATCCTGCATGAACAGGAGGACGGACTTGTTCGTCCCCACCGTCAGGAAGAAGTTCCCGGTCGGCCGACTTCCATAATTCGTCGCGAGCTTCGCCAGGCTCGCGGCCGCCTTGCTGGCCTCGGTCGTGGTGAACTTCG
The DNA here is from genome assembly GCA_028291545.1 of Planctomycetota bacterium. Taxonomy (GTDB): domain Bacteria; phylum Planctomycetota; class Planctomycetia; order Isosphaerales; family Isosphaeraceae; genus JAQGHR01. Next base: position 3,445 of record JAQGHR010000106.1, read on the forward strand.
CGAGGCTCGTATTCACCAGGAACCGGAGCGAGTCGTCGTTCAGGCTGCTGTAATTGCCGACCTTGGCGCCCGGCCCCGGAGAATAGGTCGTCACGGGAGGCGGCGGCGGCTTCGGGCAATTTTTGCCGTACAGCTCGCAGTCGAGGAAGCGGCTCGCCGACACGATCCCGCCGGCTCCATGAGGCAGCACCGGCGCATGCACAGCCACGGACTTCACATGGATGCCCCCCGTCGTCGGCGCGGCGACGAGGGTCGAGAGAACCTCACGGGATTCGAGGCTGTCGATCGAGGGATGCAGCGCACGGGTGTTCCTTCGGGCTGACATGGGTCCACGCTCCGGGGGGGACTGTCTCGTCTCGAACGATGGGCGACGTTGCCGACCGCTCTACCCTATTTACTTGAACCTACGGGGGTTGTCCCGAAGCTTTTGCAACAGGAACCCAAATTCGACGTCGAATTCCGGAGTAACCGCCAAGGTCGCCGACGCGAGCGCCAAGGCAAATGGATGGGAACGAGGGGCCGGCCCGCGAAGGTCGCGATTCCGAACGAGCTGTTACGAGTCCAAAAGGCGTGTCCCATTCGATTTTGGCATTTGGATGGCCGGGCTCGAGCCGTAACGCGGCGAGCCCCCGGCGCGGGGGTGCCGACCGTCAGCCGGGGGCTCGCCGGCTCAGCCGGCTCGACCCCAGCCACCCGGGCCTCGCCGACACGCGGGCGACGGGCTCGCCGCTGGACGAAGGCGCCTGATCGGAGTCCGCTGGATAAAAATCCCCGGAGAGGAATCAAAATTCCTCCGCCGGTAGGTCTCGCGACCAATCCGCCGTCGAGATCGCCTCCCGCGAGGAGATCATCGCGACGAGCCCGACGGTTGATCGGGGAAACCGTCGAGTCGTCGCGATGATCTCCTCGAATTCGGCGCAACGAAGCACGCCGCACGACGGTGCAATCCGAGGGATTGGCCCGTCGATTCGCCGGGTCAGCGGATGCGGGAGCCGTCCTTCGTGCCGGGGCCTCCCGAGGCGGCCTCCAGCTCGCGGCGCCGGCGTTCGGCCTTGCGAATGTTGCGATAATCCTCGGGCTGGCGGGCGAAGATCTCGGACAGGTCATCGCGCTCGCCGGGGCGGGTGAGATCCTGGCCTTTCTTGGTCATGAAGAGGAAGCCGTTGCACATCTCCTCGGTGATCGCCTCGCCCCAGAAGACGTCCGTGGGCGGATGGTTCGGGTTGCGGGGGTTGGCGGCGGTGTTGTCGAAGTGGGCGACCACATTCAGGATCGAGCCCTTGGGGATGTCCAGGGGCTTCTCGAAGTAATAGGTGTTCTGCAAGGCGGGGTCCCAGTCCTCGATCTTGAGCAGGTCCAGCGATCGCCCGTCAGGAAAGGTGAGACTCATCGCGATGTCGCGGCCGAGGCCGTGCATATGCGGGAAGACGGCCAGGGCCTCCACATCGACGGGGATCGGCCACGCGCCGCGGACCACGATGTTCGGGTCGCCCGCGGGCAGCCGCATGTGGAGGTCCGTAGCGGCGTTCCAGAGGACGGTGCGCTTGATCGGAGTGCGGGCGAAATGGAGGCCGACTCGGGTGCGGTCGACCTCGGGCTTGCCGGTGGGATGGTAATGGGGCTGGAGGATGATGTCGGAACCTCGGGGCAAGGAGCGGGCGACGCCCTCGGGCAGACGGACCGGGTCGTTGCCGGGGGTCCAGATGCCGAGGTCGCCGCTGATCGGGACGCCGGGGCCGGACAGGCACGAGTAGCCGGGGCCGGGGTCGGCGGCGTCCTTCTTGCGGGCCTCGCCGTTGGAGTCGACATAGCACATGAGGTGGTGG
>JAQGHR010000074.1 GCA_028291545.1 Planctomycetota bacterium
AATATGCGATATTTGATCGGTTCGCTGCCGGAGAGGTTCTGACGGATTGGAGATCAGGGGGGATTCCCCCAGCGGGGCGGGCGTCCCTGCCCGCCTACAAAAGTGCTTCTTTGTAGCCGGGCAGGGACGCCCGCCGCGCTGAAGAAACCGTGAACTTCGCCTCCTCCCCATACTCTCCCGGGCTGGTCATGTCCGACCTCCTCTCCCTCGCCCTGTCGCTCGCATCAAGCCATGTCGGGGTCTATGCCCTCGTCCTGGCCCGGGTGCTGGGCATGGCCGCGACGGCGCCGGGGTGGGGCACGCCGGGCCTGGGATGGAGGATCCGGCTGGGGCTGGCCGCGATGGTGACGCTGGCCGTGGCGCCGGCCGTGAACCTGGGTTTGACGAGGCCGCTGAACGGCTGGCACGTGGCCCAGCTCGTCCCGATCGAGCTGGCCGTGGGCGCGATGCTCGGCCAGGCAATGTCGTTGCTGCTGGCGGGGGCGAGGCAGGCGGGCGAGCTCGTGGGCATGCAGTCCGGGCTCTCGGCCGCGAGCCTGTTCGACCCCGAGGCGGGGGACGACCTGAACCCGATCGGGCATGTTTACGGGCTCGTGGCGATGGGCGCGTTCCTGGCGATGGACGGCCCGCTCGCCCTGGTCGGCTCGCTCGTCGAGAGCTATCGCGCGATCCCGGTTGACGGCCTGGGACTCTCGCCCGAGACGGTGGACCTGATGTTCGCGCGAGTCGGATGGGCGCTGAGCCTGGCCGTCCGCGCGGCGGCTCCGGCGGCCCTGGCGCTTGTGCTGGCCGGAGTCGCGCTGGGATTGCTGGGCCGGGCCGCCCCGTCGTTGCAACTGATGAGCCTCGCGCTGCCGATCCGCGTCGCGGTGGGACTGGTGCTCGTGCTGCTCGGCCTCGCGTCGCTGGCGGGTGTGTTCGCGTCGGCGTGGGGCGAGATTTTCCTGTAGGGCGGGCGAACACGCCCGGCGAGGGACGATGTCCGAGGATCGCACGCAGGCCCCATCGAAGCGCAGGAGGGACGAGGCACGCTCTCGCGGCATGGTCGCGCGCAGCCCCGAGTTGACGGCGGCCGTCGGCCTGCTCGCGGCGGTGGCGTTGCTGGGGGCGTGGGGCGGTGCGCTCGCCTCCGGCTTGCTCGACGTGATCCGCGCCCCGTTCGTGGCCTCGCCTTCGTGGGACACCGACGCGATCGCCGTCTCCGCGTCGATCCGTGCGGTGGTCGTGCATGTGATGATGCCTCTGTGCGGGATTCTCGGCGGCGTGGTCGTGGCGATGATCGCCGCCCACCAGGCTCAGGTCGGCGGCCTGTGGGCCCCCAGCCTGCTCTCGCCCGACCTGGCGCGAATCTGGAGCCCATCCGGTCCGGACTGGGGCACGCGCGCCGCGAGGGGCGTGTGGGGGATCGCCAAGACGGCCATCATCGTCGCGGTGGTCGCCTGGTCGATCCGCTCCGAGGTCGCGACCATGACAGCCCTCTCTCGCATGGAGACGCCCGACCTGGCGCGGTCGTCCGGCACGATCCTGAAGGGGCTGGCCTACACGCTCGGCCTCGCGTTGCTCGCGCTCGGCCTGCTCGATTACTACCTCGCCCTCGGCCGCGTCGAGGCCATGCTCCGCGTGACTCCCGACGAGCATCGCGAGGACCAGAAGGCCATCGACGGCGACCCCGCCGTCCGCTCCCGCCGCCAGAGCCTGGCGAGGGCGTGGCGGTCCGATCCCGGCGAGATCCTGACCGGCGCGGTGGTCGTCGTGACCGGGTCATCGGGCCTGGCTGTGGTGCTCGGCGGCGAGGGGCCTCCCGGCAAGATCACGGTGCGAGGCATCGCCCGAGGCACGTCGGGCGCGGTGCTGAAACGCTCGGCCGAACGCGCGGGGCTGATCGTGGTCGAGTCCCCTCTACTCGCCCGCCACTTCGCCGGGGCCTCCGCGCGAACCCACGCCTTGCCCGAGGCCCTCGGCCGGGAACTCGCGACGATCTGGCCGGCCTCGTGACGCGGAATGATTTAAAATCCCCGGAGAGGAATCGAAACTCCTCTCCCTGTGTGTCTCGCCGCCGATCCGCGGTGGAGACCAGAATCCCCAGGAAGAACATCGTGAGAATCGCGGCGTGTGATCGCGCAATCCGCCGAAATGGGCGCGATCACGCGTTTTTCCAGAGTGTGGCGGGCGTCCCTGCCCGCCACTAAATGGACACTTTTGGCTCAAGATGGATGGCGGAGTGACGGATCGGCCCTCACGATCCCCTCCGGTAGGTCCGACTTCAGTCGGTCCAATCCACATATCATGCTGGGTGCGGGACCGACTGAAGTCGGACCTACTGCTCTTCCTCCGATGCCCTGCGTAGCGGTCACCCCGCAACCCATCTTGAGCCACACTTTTGTAGGCGGGCAGGGACGCCCGCCCCACCGGGGGAACCCCACTGATCTCCAATCCTTCAGAACCTCTCCGGCAGCGAACCGATCAAATCTCGCATATAGGCCACCCACGACCCGAGCATCCACGGCAGGAGGATCAGGGCCACTGCCGCCACGGCGAGCAAGCGCGGGACCTGGGCGACGACGGGCTCGTGCATCTGCGTGAGGGTCTGAACGATCCCCACGATCAGGCCCACGACCAGCGCCGTGAGCAGCAGAGGACCGCCCAGGACGATCGCCATGCGTATCGCCTCGCGCGACCAATCCACAACCCCGGTCATGTCCATCGGAGCCACTCCTCGATTGGCGAGCCCTTACGGGGAAAAGCTTCTCAATAGCATCCCGGCCACAAGCATCCAACCATCGGCGAGCACGAACAGGACGAGCTTCAGCGGCAGCGCCACCAGCGCGGGCGGCAGCATGAACAGCCCCATCGCGCCCAGGACGGCCGAGACGACCAGGTCGATCACGAGGAACGGCAGGTACACGGCGAATCCGATGTAGAGCGCCGTCGTCAGCTCGCTGAGCAGGAACGCGGGCGCGAGGATCGCGATCGAGAATTGCTCGCTCTCGGTCGGCTCGGGCTCTCCGGGCGGGTGGGACGATCGCTCATACAGGTCCCAGAGATAATGCTCATGCCCGGTCCGCTTGATCTGCTCGCTCATGAACACCTTGATGGGTTCCGAGCCCGCGTCCCAGGCCGCTTTCGCGTCGAGTCGATGTTCCGTGTAGGGCTTGATCCCGCGCTCATACACGGACTCGGCGACGGGCCTCATCACCAGGGCCGTGAGCAAAAGGGCCAGCGCCATCAAGACCTGATTGCCCGGAATTTGCGGGCTGCCGAGCGCCTGTCTCAGGAGCGTGAGCACGACGCTGATCCGCACGAACGCGGTGACCATCAGCAGCGCCGCCGGCGCGAGCGAGATCAGCGCGAACAGGGCCATCGTCTGCGCCGAGTTCACCAGCGCGGGAGGATTGCCGGTCGACGGCGCGGTTGCGGGCGAAGCGATGCTCATGTCGGGCAGCTTCGGCAGCAAGACCTCGAAGCCACGGGGCTGGGGCACGACCGGTTTCGAGCCCGGATCGTCGCCACCCAGCAGGGCGAAGGCCGCGACCGCGAGCAGGGCGGAGAATCGGCGATGCCTCATGAGGGCGCTCCGATCCGGCCGACGTGAGCCCGATGCGGATGAGGCGCCGTCGGTGTGGAGACTTCCGCCTCCGTCAGCTCGCCGAGCAGGGACGGCGGCCCCTGGCTGCCGGCGCCGACGATCAGGATCCGATCGCCCGCGCGGAGCAGGTAGACCGAATGGCGAGGCGAGAGGACCGTCCGGCCGATCACCTTCAGCGGCCCGGCCTCGGCCCCGGGACGCAGCTTCTTCGCGCCCAGGCCGATCGCGCCGAAGGCGGCCAGCGCCACGGCGATCCCGCCCGTGCCGATCCAGAATCCGCCCGAGGTCGGGGAGGGATGCGCGCCGGGCCGGGCCGAGGAATCCGGGCGCGAGATCGGATGATGGGCGAGGCTCGCGGCCTTGGCCGCGTCGGCGGAGCTCGCGGGCGAGAGGGCGAGCGTCAGCACCCCGACGCTCGCGACGGCCCATCCACGGAGGATCGTGCGCGTCATCGACACTCCTTCGTCGAATCCAGCGGGTCACACATTGGGGCCGTGTGATACCACGATCCGGGAGTCTCGTCGAGGCGGAATGGAAGAAGAGTTTCACGCAGAGGCGGGGAGGCGCGGAGAACAGAAGTGGCGAAGAGACCTACTTTCAGGCGATCCGGACTCTCGAATCGACGATGGGTCTCGCCTGGATTTCTTCTCTGCGTCTCCCCGCCTCTGCGTGAAACCTATTCGATTCTTGTCACGCCACCATATCCGCCGGATCGTCGAAGGCGACCTGGCCGCCGCGACTGAGGCGGCAGAGGACCTCGACAAGCTCGCGCTGGGCGCTCTGCACGGTCCCGAACGAGACGGGGCCGTGGTCGGTGATCTGGGCCTCAAGCTGACTGGCCGAGGCGATGGGCAGTTTCGTCAAGAGCTGGCGGCGGAACCCGACGGTGGTGCCGACCAGGGCGGCAAGCACCTGGTCGAGCGTGACCTGGCCGAACACGGCGCGGAGGTCACCGCCATCGAGCAGCCCGAGATCTTCGAAATCAACGAGGTCAGACAAGGATTTCCTCCCGACCGTCGGGGTCCGGCAGGGTGATTCGTCCGTGGTCATGGAGGCGCCGCAGCCGCTCGGCCAGTTCCACCTGCGCGGCCTCGGCGTCGTCGAGTCGGAAGGGGCCGAGCCCATCCAGGGCCTTCCGCAACGCACCCGATGAGCCGGGTCCGAGCGCGGAGAGAACCTTGGCGCGAACCGGAGGGGCCGCTCCCGCCAGGGCCAGGGCCCAGGTCGGGGCGTCCTCGTCGTGGAACGCCTCCCGCAAGTCTGTATCGTCCATCCTCACCACGTCGTCGAAGACAAATCGCAGGCGGCGAAGCCCCAGGCCGTAAAATTCCTCAAGGACGGCATGCTGCTCCGCCGGGGCAATCCGCTCAAGCCGCGCAATCTCCAGGGTCACCGCCTCGACGGCCGCGCGATCGAGCTGGGCGAGGAGCTGCGAGGCCAGCGGTTGCTCCAGGCTCACGACCAGGATCGCCGCCTTGCGCAACGGGCCGGGGCCGGCCGTCTCCGCGCATGTCGCGGTGAGATTGGGGGTCGGGCCGGTTCTCGCATCGACGCGGGTCATGACGAATGCCCCCCCTGCCCGATCCAGCGATGAAGCACGCCCGCCGCGGCGGCCGGATCGCGGCGCACCAGCTCGCGAACGCGGCCCGTCGGCCCGGCGTCGTCCGTCACCTCGAAGTGCGCCCGGGGCACGGCCGAGGCCACCGAGGCCGGGCGTCGCGTCGCCAGCCAGCGCGTGCCCATCATCACCACCATCAGCAGGCTCACGCCGATCGCCACGCCCGCGGGCACCCACCACTCGCGAAATCGCACCGTCTCGCTGTCGACCGGCGTGGGCGGCGGGAGCATCGGGCCGGGGTCGTCGATCCGGTCGATCGTCAGGCTGGCGACCTCGGTCGCAGGAACCACCGAGTAAATCGTCGAGCGGATCGTTTGCTCATTCTTGGCGACGAACGGGCGGAGGTCGTCGAACGAGGGGTGGCGACGGTGCATCGCCTGGTAGCGGCGAAGATAGTCGCTGATCGGCACCTGGATCAGGATCGTCGCCTTGCCCGCCGCCGGAACCGGAGGCGAGGGCGGCGGCTCGGGGATCGCCGCCGGGGCGTTCAGGACCACGGCCGGGGATTCCACGGTGGCGATCGCGGCCGGCGCCGGCGCCGATTCCAGGGTCACGAACACGCGGACGCCGTCGATCCAGTCGAGCCGCCCCTTGATCTTGCCGCCGAGTTCTTCCTCGCGGACATGGGCCATGGTCGCCGCCCCGGCCTCGGGGTTGCCGGCCTCCAGGTAGGTCCGCCCGGTCCGGTCCAGCACGGTCAGCGCATCGGGCGAGAGATCGGGCTCGGTGGAATGGAGGATCGCCTGGATCGCGTGAAGACTCTGCGGCAAGAGCGGCTGGCCGTCGTCGGGCTGGACGCGGACCAGCACCGACAGCTTGCCCGGTTTCGACCCCGCCGACCGTCCCGGAGCCCGATTGATCAACACGTCGGCCGACGAAATCCCGTCAAGTTCCGAAATCAAAAGCTCATACTTGCGCTCGTTGAGCCTCTCCCTGCGCTCGCCCCGATCGACGGGCGCGGCGAACGGGGACGTCGTCTCGGACGCCGCCTGGAGGGCATGCAACGACGTGGGACCGAGCTTCTCCTTGTGCAACACCGCCAGGGCGTCGCCTCTTCGTTCCACCGCCACGGCGATCTGTCCGCGAGGCCCGGCCTTGGCGGGGATCTTGGCCACGGCCAGCGCCGTCAGGGCGTGCTGGGCGTCCTCGGACGAAAGCGAATGCTCGGGAAAGAGCCATTCCGTCTCGGCCGCCGTGGGCGTGATCGACAGGACATAGCCCGCGGCGATCAGGATCGCCAGAGGCGCGCCGATCAGCGCGAGCCGGGCGCGTGGCCCCTGGTCGGAGGTCCACCGCCAGGCCCGTTTCGCCCCCTCGCGGAGCCGGCTCTGGGCCGAAGCGCGCGTGCGTAATTCCTCGGTCCGCATCGTCTCTCCTCCGTCCGCCCGGTCGGTCGGGTGAGCCTCATCGGACCAGGCGGAACACGGCCTCGTGTTCGTGCCTGCCCTGCGAGGCTTCAATCCCCCCATTCCAGGCGCGAGAGCGGAATGGCGGACGGCAAGGGGCCGTATCGGCGCTTCGATCGCGACATCACGGCCACGAGCCCAGGGCGATCGCGTCAAAGACGCCACCCAAGTTGCGGCCGGTCACGATCGAGACAGCCGCGACCCCTTCCCTGGAGTCGTTGGCCCTTCGCATCCTGCGTGCGGAGAGTTATCCACAATCGCGCCGATTTGTCAACGGCGGTGGGATGCGGGGGAGAGATCGGACGTCGTGTCCCAACGATTCAAGTCTGGGCATCTGGGTAGGTGGGGTCGAGCCGGCCGCCTCAAGAACTCCAGAATGTCCCGTTCAGAATCACATGTGCCACAGGGCGACCATCCTCCAAGATCGAGTGCGACCCGACGAAGAGTCCGAAGGCGGTCGATCTCCTGGTGGACAGGAAGACGAAGTTCCTCGGGGTCTATGAGATCAAGGACGGCAAGCTCCACCTCGGCATCGGGGACAGCAAGACGCGGCCCAAGCAGCTCAAGTACGACGAGGCAGCACCGGGTCAAGTCTTCATCGTCTTCAGCAAGCTGAAACCACCAGGCTGAACTCCCAGCCACCTGACGCTAACGCGGTCGCGGCGGGCCATATCGCTCAGATACTCGCTGAGGTTGTCGAAGTCGAATTCCGCCAGGCTACGATATCGGGCCAGTTCGGACATCCGGTCCAGCCAGGCGGTCTCGTCTTCGGTGTAAAGTGCGGCGAGGGGAATCGTGCGAAGGGATGACATGGGGTGCGGGCCTCCCATCCAGGTCTACACCCCCGGGATTCCATCAGCAAGGCAGCCTCGACAGCCCTGAGCCCGTTCCTGCGCCGGCCGTTCGCCACAGAGATCAAAAGCGAGAGAGCACATAGAACAGGAACGCGAAGACCAGTTCGGCGGAGAAGAGGTGAGACGACCAGTAGACGTACCAGTATTTTTGGTTTGATATGTGAGAATCGATCAAAATCGCCTGGATGATCTCCCGCTTCAGCCCCTCGGCGCCGATGTCGTGGTACTTGCGAAGGAAGGTCTCGATGTCGGATTCGCCGTAGCAGCCGGCGATCGCCGAGGGGTGGAAGTGATTGCAGCGATCGTTGGCCAGATGCTTGCCCTTCCGCCGGTGAGGGACCACGCAGCGAAGGGCGAGCAACGTGGAGACGAGGAACAGGACGAACCAGGCGGCATACGCCAGGAGGACGACGCCCGACCAGAGCCGCGCGGAGGGATCGACCCGTTTCACGCCCTCGGCATAAGTAGTCCCGATCGGGATCAGCAGGCTCGCCAGCACCCCCTGGACGCCCAGGATGACGCCCGCCTTGGCGTCGGCGAAACGGATCCAATCCGCGATGATCTTGTAATTCTCGATCAGCACGGGCGCGTCGGCATGGATGGGACCGAGGTCCGGGTTTTCGGCATCCTTCACGTCGAAACTCCTCCCCGATCACCGGCGTCAATTCGATTCGCCCGGCTAGCCTATCCCCCGGCCGAGCCCTCCACAAGAGATGTCCGTCACCTCGTAGGGGAGGCCGGATCGGGAGATCGGGCCGCCCGCCGTCTACGGGAAACCGACCCCCGCACTTCCACCGGCCACCAGGATCGGCACCCGAGCCGATCAACGCCCCGACTGCATTGCCAGAAGGTCTGACCGGAGAGCCGTGGATTCCACGGCTACCAGCGGGTACGGTCCCCATGCCCATCAACGCAATCAGGCCCACGCCTCCCGGGGGAGGCGTGGGCCTGTTGAGCATCGGGATTTTGTAAGGCCCGAGGCGGGTTGGACTCAGTTACCGGCCGGCAGGAGCTGAAGACCACCGTTGGCCGCGGTCGGCGGGGCGGCGGGGGGAGCCGGAGCCGGGGGGGCGGGAGCCGGAGCCGGGGCCGGGGCGGGAGCCGGGGCGGGGGCCGGGGCCGGAGCTACGGGCGGCTCCATCGCCGGGGCGGCGGGGGCCACGTCGCCACCAGCCTGGGGGATCGAGTAGGTGGCCGGGATCTGGGTGGTGCCCCAAGACTGGCCGTTAGGATAGGCCTGGCCGCTACCGTAGGACTGGCCGGACGGAACAGCCGTGCCGCACGTGTCGCAGGCGGGTTCGGCGCAACCCTTGTTCTTGTGGCCGAACAGGCTGCCATGGACCTTCTTCTTCTTCAAGACCCATTCGTACGTGTACTGGTGCTTGGGCTTGAATTTGCTGAAGAAGTCGCACTTCTTCTTGACGGGGCCGCAGACTTCGCCGCAGCCTTCGGAAATGCTCTGGGCCGAGGGGATCGACTGAGCGCTGGGCGTCTCGTACTGGCCCGAAGGCTGGGCCTTGTGATGGCCAGCCGCGAAGCTCAGGCTGCACGCACCCAGGGCGACGGCAAGGCTGACGCTCAGAGACAAGGGCTTCAACATGGGAGACTATTCTCCTTGGCGATCTTGTTCGGTTGAGTCAAGCGGCGATCCCGGCCGGCCGGTTCGCAACGCCTGGCTCTTCCCTGGGAAAGTTTCATGGCACCGTCCGAAAGCAAGCGTTCCCGAACGCTCGGGGTCCGAAGACCCAACCCTCTCGGACGACACCCCCGTTAGGTGCTCCCGAGTCCTCGCCGCGGCATAACCTTGGCGAGCCACCCGTTGTATCGTCATCCCCGGTGATTCGCTTGAACGCCCTTCCCGTTTTCTGCCAACGACTTACGTCGATCGATCGTGACGGTCGTCGCGGTCGGGAAATCCAGGCAATCTACACAAGACTTTCCGATCGCGCATTTGCGAGAACCCGCAAAATCCGCGCGATAGGGTTCTCCCGACCGGAGCAGTTTCAGGAATCGGCAGGGTCGAGGGGACGGATCGAGGACCAAACCGGGTGGCCAATCGTGATCCTGGGCGGGATTCTGCCGCGGCGCAGCTTCGGAGCCGTCCCCTCTCCCCTCGTAGGAGAATGCAGGATCAGGGCGGCATCGCCGAGGCGTGTCGATTTCGTCCCGGGCCTGGTGGTCGCGCGGCCCCCCTCACCCTAACCCTCTCCCACGAGGGGGAGGGGAACGGAGCGAGCCTGCGACCGGCCAGGCGAGGACGCTTTCCTACTTCCTGTCCGCCCCGATCCCGCTGGCCACGGCCCGTTGATCGCGAACGCGGAGCAGGACCAGCGGGTGGCGATCCAGCTCGGGCTCGCGGAAGATCGGGGTGACCAATTCGTCGAGACCGGGATTGAACAGGTCGTAACTTCGGGCGCGGATGAGGACGTAGGGCGATTCGTGCTTCGCGCCTTCGAGCCAGTCGACCAGGATCTTCCGATCGCGTTTGATGCGCTCGCGCTCGTCGTAGATCAGGCGGTTCTCGCGGGCGGCGACGACCAGGTCCATCCCCTTGTTGGTTTCGGGGGTGCTGCCGGGCACGGCGGCGAGGGTCCGGCCGCGGAGGTAGAACCACAGGCCCTCGTCCAGCTCGCGGAAGAACATGACAGTCTTCGCGTCGCGGGGCAGGACGCGGTCCAGCTCGGCGGCGAGGCCGCGATGGCTCTTATCGGCGTTGAAATGGGGGACGACGGCCGCGTAGCCGATCGTGACGGCCACGGTCAGCCCGCCCACCAGAGACGCCATCACGGCCTCGTCGGCCCGGCGACACCAGGCCCAGACGCTCAGCGCCACGCTCAGCACCATGGCCACCGAACCGGCGAGAATCCAGGGCAGGATCGAGGGGAAAAGCTCCGGCACGTTGATCCTGGCCAGGATCGGCGCGGCCACGGCCATCGCGATCATCGCGACCCAGTGGAATTGCAGGAACCTCCTCGCCCGAGACGAGGCCGCGCCCCTGGCCTCGCGAGCCAGCGCCAGCAGGCGCACACTGGTCAGGCCCACCAGCAGCGCCACGCCGGGCTCGCACGGGACGTAATAATTGGGCTTGGCGACGCTCCAGAGGCAGAACATCGCGAAATTGCCGACCGCCCAGAACCAGGGGAACCAGACCGTGGGCCGTTCCTCGCGGCCGCGACCGAAAAACGGCAGGAGCACGGCCCAGGTCGCCACCAGGGTCCACGGCGCGGTCATCCACGGCCATTCGACCGCGAAATTCCTCTGCCGATGGTGGGTGATCCCGGCCGCGCCGGCCTTCTGGCCCATCTCCAGCTTCCAGATGTCAAACGCACGCGGGTCGCTCAAGAGCACCGGCACCGGCCAGCTCAGGGCCAGGATCAGGAACGCCAGCACGCCCCACCCGTCCAATAAGGCCCGCGAGCCGGCCTTGAAGCGGCGCGCGAGGACCAGGTACGGGACCACCGCCAGCGCGGGCAGGACCACGGCGATCGGCCCCTTGCTGAGGAAGCCCAGGCCCATCGCGACCCACATCAGCAGCGACCAGCCTCGCCCGCCCAGCGTCTCCGCGGGCAAGCCGCACGGCTCCTCGGCCGGGACGCCGTGGAGGCGGCGGAAGGCGGCGTACAGGGCCAGCGTGGTGAAGAACGCCAGCGGCCCGTCGTTGCCGGCCTGGCGGGATTCGATCACGAAGAAGAACGTCGAGGCCAGCGCCAGACCCGACGCCAGGCCCACCGACCTCCCGGCCATCCGGCGGCCCAGGCCGTAGACGAGGCCGACCATGGCCAGGGCCGACAGCGCGTTCGGCAGGCGGACGATCCACTCGTCCTGAAGGCCCGTGACCTTCATGAGCGCGGCGATCGTCCAGCGCGGCAACGGGGGCTTCTCCAGGCGAGGCCGGCACTGGATGTAGGCGACAAGCCAGTTGTCGTGCTCGATGGTGTCGAGCGCCTCGGCCGAGGCCCGTTGCTCGCGCTTGCCCCAGAGGTCCATCGCGCCCAGGCGCCCCAGGAACATGGTGGCGGCGATGACGAGCAGGGCCAGCTCGGGCGCCCGCCGCCGGACCCAACTTTCTGCTGATGCCGATGCCTCGGGCATCGCGTCCTCCGTGAACTAGCAGCGTGACCGTTGCCTCGCGTTGCGCGATCAGACGGCAGATATTCGGCCCCCGGTCCATCGAGGGGCCGCCGCACCCTAACCGAAACCGTGCGGAGCGGCAAGACGAGCAGGAGAGCATCTCTCGAAGAGTTTCGCGCAGAGACGGGGAGGGCGGCGCAGAGGGCGCGGGAAGGATAAATACAGATTTTGAACGACTGGCTCCATTCTTACATCTCTCCACTTTTTTCTTCCCGCGCCCTCTGCGCCGCCCTCCCCGTCTCTGCGTGAAACCTTCGGAGGAACGAGCACCTGTTCGACCCCTCCGCTCGGGTTGACAGTCCATCCGGTCTTCGGGTATACCCCGGGCCATCACGGCCGATCACCGGAGAGTTCAGGGCCTCCAGCCGGGCTCCTGGAATCGGGGCGTGATCTTCCGATCAAACGTTCATCGCTGTGCGCAACGATACAAGGGAACACGGATGTGAGCGGCCGCGGCAGGGATCGCCAGCCCAGGGATGGGCCGGCCCCCGCACTCTCTTCGCATGGCCTTGAGGGCATTCCGCCGCCATCGCTCGCGTCCGCAATCTCCGCCGAATGGATTCACGGAGGCGGCGCATGCGGCCTGGACTCACAAGAGAGCTCGCCCCACCACCACGGCGAGCCCCCCACCGGCGGTTCCTGCCGACCCCGGCCCTGCCGCGCGACGAACCCGGCCTGTATCCCGGCGAGCCGATGACCTGCCGGCGCAACCTGGCCGCGTTCCTGCTGGTCCTCGCGCACCTCGCCCTGCTGCTGGCCGTCGCGAAGGTCTACCGGCTGGAGGGCCGCGCCTTCCAGATCATGATGACGCTGGCCACGGTCGCGCTGCCGATCCATTACCTCCTGCCCTTCCGCCTCAAGTTGCCGGGCTTCTTGCTGGCGTCGATGGTGGGCCTGTCGCTGGTCTTCGGGACGGTCACGGCCGCCATCGTGGTGACGCTCGGCGTCGGGCTGATCCTCCTGAGCCGGCTGCCCATCTCGTGGAACGCCAGGGTCGTGGCGATGGCCGCCGTCGTCGCCGCGATGGCCGCCGCGCGCGCCGGGCTCGCACGCACGCCCGTGCCCGACGTCGTCTGGCCGATCCTCGGTTCCATGTTCATGTTCCGCATGATCCTGTATCTGTACGAGTTGAAACACGCCGAGACCTCCGAGTCCTTCACCGACGCGCTGGCCTACTTCTTCCTGGTGCCGAACGTCTGCTTCGTCCACTTCCCGGTGGTCGATTACCGCACGTTTCGCCGCGGCTATTTCGCCCGGGACATCCACGAGACCCAGCGCGACGGGCTGCGGATGATGCTCCGGGGGACGCTGCACCTGCTCCTCTACCGGCTCGTCTATCACGAGCTGCTGATCCCGATGGACCAGGTGCGGTCGGTCCCCAGCCTGCTCGGGTTCCTGTCCTGCAATTACCTGCTCTACCTCCGCGTCTCGGGCCAGTTCCACATGGCGTGCGGCCTGCTCCACCTCTTCGGCTTCAGCCTGCCGGAGACCCACCGCCACTACCTGCTCGCGACCGGGTTCACCGATTACTGGCGACGGATCAACATTTACTGGAAAGATTTCATGGTCCGGGTCGTCTTCAACCCGGTCGTGTTCCGCCTCAAGCGCTGCGGCCAGGGCCCGGCGCTGGCCGTGGCGACCACGGTCGTCTTCCTCGTCACCTGGGCGCTGCACGCCTACCAGTCGTTCTGGCTGCGCGGGACCTGGGGCGTGAGCCTGCCCGATGCCCTCTTCTGGGCGATCCTCGGCGTGCTCGTCCTGGTGAATGTTCAGCTCGATGCACGAACCCCTCGACGCGCGAAACCCAGGGCGATCGACCTGTCCGCTCGTCCCCTGGCCATTCGCGCCGCCAAGACGGTTGCCACGTTCGCGACGATCGCTCTGCTCTGGTCCCTCTGGTCCAGCCCCAGCCTCTCCGCGTGGTTCTCCATGTTGCGGAGGGCCACGGGATGAACCGATTCGCCGCGCAGCATGCGCCCATGGGTTTGACGGCGGTCCTGCTCGCGCTCGGCTTCACGACGACGACCCGCCTGGTCGCCTCGCTCCGCGATGACGGCGCCAACCGCGCGGACACCGAACGCATGGAGCGCGGCTATTACGAGCGTCTCCTCGATTCCGGCCGCCGCCTCGATGCGCCCGTGCCCGTCGCGCCGGCCGCGTTCGACGCGGGACGGCTCTGCGACGTCGTGGCCGACCTGCGCGAATATGTCCTCAAGCCCAACCTAAGAACCACTCATCGCGGCGCGTCGTGGACGACCAATTCCCTGGGCATGCGCGACCGGGAATACGCGACGACCAAGCCCGCGAACACGATACGGATCGCTCTCGTCGGCGACTCGATCGGCTCCGGCTGGGGCGTCGACGACGGCCTGGGGTTCGAACCGTTGCTGGAACAGGCGCTGGGCTCCTCACGCACTGCGAAGCCCGTCGAGATCCTCAACTTCTCCGTCCCCGGCCACGCCCCCGGCCAGAGGTGGGAGCACTTCCGCCGCAACGGATGGTCCACGGGTCCCGACCTCGTCATCTTCGAGGCCACGCCGGCCGACCCGGGCTGGGACGAGCGACGGTTGCGAGGTTTGCTCGCGCGAAATCTCGGCTGGAATTCGCCGCTCTATCGCGAGGCGATCGCCGCTTCGGGGGCAACTCCGGGCGGCGACTTCGACGCGTACAAGGCCGCCCTGAAACCGCACCGCTGGGCGATCCTGGAGAACGTCTACCGCGCGGCCGTCGGCGACTGTCGCGATCGTGGCGTGATCCCGGCCTGGGTGCTGATCCCTCGCGTCGGCAAGCCGATCGAACCCGAAGAACGAAGGAAGCTCGTCGCGCTGGCTCAATCCGCGGGATTCGCGGTCGTGATCGATCTTTCAGACGCGTTCGACGGGATCGAGCCATCCGCCCTGGCGATCGCGCCCGACGACTTCCACCCCAATGCGCGAGGGCATGCTTTACTGGCAAAGAGGCTGGAATCCGCGCTGGCGTCGCGACCGCAATGGCGTGCGATCGTGGAGGGCACGCGATGATCCCCCCCGCCAACTCGTCCCTGCGCGTTTCCTTCGCCGTCACGGCCGTCGTGCTGGCGATCGCGCTGATCCCGCTCCCGGGCAACCGGGCCCGGTCGATCCTTCGCAGCGTCCGATCGCCCGAGCCGAACAACGCGGATCGCGAGGGTCACGCCGGTGGCTACTACGTCGGCCTGATCGACGGCGGGCCGGACATGGGCCGGGACGAGCTGACGTTGCGGCTGTTGGGGAAGACCAGCGACTGGAAGAGCTTTCACGAGATCGAGGCGACCCGCTACCTCCGCGGCGATTTCCTCCAGTTCGAGCTCAAGCCGAACGAGGACAAGACCGTCTTCGGCAAGCGGTTCACGACCAACGATCGCGGCCTGCGCGATCGGGCGTACGCGCTGGCGAAGCCCGAGGGCACGTTCCGCGTCGCGCTGCTCGGCTCGTCGATGGACATGGGCTGGGGCGTGTCCACCGACGAGACCTACGAGAACCGCCTGGAAGATTGGCTCAACGCCCACGCCGCCAGGCGCGGGATCACGCGGCGGTTCGAGGTGATCAACTTCGCGATGGCCGCTTACAGCCCGCTCCATCGCCTGGAAGTCTTCCGCCGCAAGGCGCGCGACTATCAGCCCGACCTCGTCCTGTACTCGTCCACGATGCTCGACACGCGCCTGCTGGAGATCCAGCTCCGCAACATGCTGCGAGACGACCAGGACCCGCAGTACGACTTCCTCCGCCGGGCACTGGCCGCGATGGACGTGTCGCCGGCCGACCTCCGGGCGGAAAAGGACGTGATCAAGTCCAAGATTCGCCCCCACCTCTGGCCGGTGATCGACGCCACCGTGGGCGACCTGGCCGCGCGCTGCCGCTCGGAGGATTACGGCCTGGCGATGATCGTGATCCCCCGCGTCGGTCAGTCTGACAGCCCCGAATTGCGCGGGCCTTCGATCGAGAGTTTCGCCGCGATCGCGTCGCGGCATGCCGTCCCCCTGCTCGACCTCTCCGCCACGTTCGATAACCGCGACCCGGCGACGATCGAGATCGCCGCATGGGACGACCATCCCAACGCGCTCGGGCACAAACTCCTGTTTCAGGCCCTGGCGCACGCGATCGCCGACAACGTGACGCTCTATCACACCATCTTCGGCGTCGAGCCACCCACCCCGTAGCATCGCCGTCGCCACCCTCGCGATCGAGGCCCACCCATGAGCACGGACGCTCGCCACCTCAGCCAGTTGCTCGACGACGCCGCCACGCGTCGCCCCGAATCCGTCGCCGTCGAGGATGAACACGGTCGGTCGCTCACCTACGCTCAGCTCGCCCAGGTCGCCGATCGCGTGTCCGCCCGCCTGGCGCGCTGGGGCGTCGATCGAGGCGACCGGGTCGGGCTGATGCTCCCGAAGAGCCCGGAGGCGGTCGCCGCCATCCACGGGATTCTCAGGACGGGCGCGGCCTACGTGCCCGTCGATCCCGCCGCGCCTCCGCTCCGCTCCGCGGGGATCTTCGTCGATTGCGGCGTCCGCGCCGTCGTCGTCTCGGCCGCGCTGGCCCCCGCCCTGCGACAGGCCTGGCCCGGACCCGGTCCCCTGCCCCGCCTGGTCGTCGTGGGCGAGGAACCGGGCGCATCCGGCCCGGGGGATGCCTCCTGGGACGACATCCTGGCCGATGATGCCCCGTCCCCCTTCCTGCCCTCGCGGCACGCGGACGACCTCGCCTACATCTTGCCCACCTCGGGATCGACCGGCCGGCCCAAGGGCGTGATGCTCTCCCACGCGAACGCCTTTTGCTTCCTCGATTGGTGCGATCATGCGTTCGACCTGCGCGACGACGATCGATTCAGCTCGCACGCGCCGTTTCATTTCGACCTGTCGATCTTCGACCTGTTCGCGTCGTGCCGGCGAGGCGGAACCCTGGTCCTGATCGGCGAGGCGACCGGCCGCGATCCGTCTCGTGTGGGCGTGTTCTTGCGTAAGGCGAGGATCGACGTCTGGTACTCGGCGCCGTCGATCTTGAGCCTGCTCACGGACCACGGCGATATCGACGTCCCCGCCCCCCGGCTCGTCCTTTTCGCGGGCGAGGTCTTCCCGATCCGCCCCTTGAAATCCCTGCGGACCGCCTGGCCTGGCGCCGCGATGTGGAACCTCTACGGGCCGACCGAGACCAACGTCTGCACCGCGTTCCCCATCCCGGCGACGATCCCCGAGGACCGCGACGAGCCCTATCCGATCGGCCGCGTCTGCCCCCCGCTCTCGGCCCGAGTGATCGACGAGGACGGCCGCGACGTCCCGCCCGGCACGATCGGAGAATTGCTGATCTCCGGCCCCGGCGTGATGCGAGGCTACTTCGCGCGCCAGAATCTGACGGTCCAGGCCTTCGTGGTCGATGACCTCGGCGCGCGCTGGTATCGCACGGGCGACCTCGTCGAGGACGACGGCACGGGCGTTTACCTCTTTCGCGGCCGTCGCGACCGGATGGTGAAGAAGCGCGGCTTCCGGATCGAGCTCGGCGAGATCGAATCGGCCCTGTATCGGCACGAAGACGTGGCGACCGCGGCCGTCGTCGCCCGGAGCGGGGACGACGGCGTGGCGATCTCCGCGTTCGTCGCCATGAAGCCCGGCCGCAAGGGGTCGATCATCGCCATGAAGCGGCATTGCACGCTGTATTTGCCCCACTACATGATCCCCGACCGCGTGGCGTTCGTGCCCGACCTGCCTCGAACCTCGACGGACAAGGTGGATTACGCCGGATTGTCGCGGATCAGCGGCAGGGGCGAGGGGGACGGATGAAGGAGTCCTATCGATATCTTCGTTCGCCCGCGCGTGCATATTTCGCCCCGAAGGGGCTATTGACGCCGGCCTGGCCGACGCGACCGGGACCGGGCTGCGAGCCGAGTGGGGCGGGCGTCCCTGCCCGCCTACAAACCCCAAGAAGATTGGTAGGCGGGCAGGGACGCCCGCCCC
>JAQGHR010000136.1 GCA_028291545.1 Planctomycetota bacterium
ATGGGTGGCTGGGGTCGGGCCACGCCGCGGCGACGCCCCCGGCCAACCAGCCGACTCACCCGAGTTGTCACCCGCTATTCGAGTTTCAAATCTCGTTTTGCGGCCTTCAACACGGTCTCGACGTAGAACTCCTCGTACTCCGCATAAAGACGCTCGAGCGGCAGATCGGCTTTGGCATCCAACGAGAAGATGTAGTGGCCGACGAAGCCGATGCTCCATTCGTCGCCGTATCGGTAGCGATACAGGGAACAGAGCGTCTTCCGATCGCGGCCGGGAGATTTTCGGAATCGTGTGTCAAGTAAGTGGATTTCGTCTGGGGGCTCGCCATATTCCTGCGGAGAGGCCAGCCACTCGATGAGTTTTGTCTCGGCATTGCTCGGGAGAACGCTGGGGAACCGGGGCAGGAAGCAGCCGATGGCTACACCTAGCGCACAAGCCACCGCACTCAGGAGATAATACCCGCTGCTATCCGTGCGGAGAGTCACGGAGAACTCGATGAGGTAGATCGCCGGGCTGATCAGTGCCGATTCGGTCACCAAGCTGAAGACTTCGAGCCCTCGATTTGCGTTGGCACTCAGTTCGACATCGTATTGCACATGCCGGACGCTGATCACACGAAGCGCAGCCGAACTTACGAGCACGAATATGATGAGCAGCCTCCACCATGTAATGGCGAAGGTGGGTACGACGCGGAACTCGGACGAGATGAGCCCCAAGATGAGTAAGGCTCCCGAGAGAGCCTCAGTCACGATTACGGCCGAAGGAAAGCGATCCTTCAACATCGACCTGACCTGGAAGACAAGCCATATCAGGAGGGTGATGCTATAACCGACGACCAGTATGTGCATTTCATCCCAATCCGAATGGCACGAGGTCGAAAAAAGATCGTCGATCAAATCCATTACAGCAAGCTCACCGGGTCCACATCCACCGCCAGCTCAACCTCGCCGGGAAGCACCACGGTCGGCAAGATCTGATGGAGCATCTCCTGGAGAGGCCGGGCGGTCGGGGCCTGGAGGCGGAGGTGGTAGCGGAAGAGGTTCTTGATCTTCATCACGGGGGCGGGCGAGGGGCCGAGCAGGACCACGCCGTCGGGGGCCAAGGACTTCAGAATCGAGGCCAATCCGTCGAGAAATCGCCTCACTTCGGACTCGTTCGGACCGCGAGCGATCAGGCGGACGATCCGGCCGAACGGGGGAAGGCGGTGCTCGCGGCGGCGTTCCAGCTCGTGGCGGACGAAGCCGAGATAATCGTGCTCGCGGGCGCGGAGGATGGCGGGCTCGTCGGGGCAGAACGTCTGCACCAGCACCTTGCCGGGACGATCGCCGCGACCGGTGCGGCCGGCGACCTGGGCCACGAGCTGGAACGTACGCTCGGCGGCGCGGAAGTCGGGAAGGTGGAGCGACGTGTCGGCGTTCACGACGCCCACGAGCGTGACGTCGGGGAAGTCCAGCCCCTTGGCGATCATCTGGGTTCCGAGAAGGATATTCACCTCGCCATTCTTGAACGCCTTTAACACCTGTTCGTGGCTGCCGGGCGAGCGCATCGTGTCCGAGTCCATCCGGCGCACGACGGCGTCGGGGAACGCGGCCCGGACCTCGCGCTCCAGGCGTTCGGTGCCGACGCCCCCGTAGTGCAGGCCGGTGCGGCAGGAGGGGCAGAACTCGGGCGGGTCGCGCTCGGCGTCGCAGGTGTGGCACATGGCCCGCTTGCGGCCCTTGTGATGCGTCAGGGCCACGTCGCAGGCGTCGCACTTCACAATATAGCCGCACTTGGGGCAGAGGATGAACGTGTGGAAGCCCCGGCGATTGAGCAGCAACATCACCTGCCCGCGATCGTCGAGCGCCTCGCGCATCGCGAGTCTCAACGGCGCGCTCAGGCCGCCCAGGGCATGGCCGCGCTCGGGCTTCTCGTTGCGGAGGTCGATCAGGCCGACCTCCGGCATCGGCCGCTCGGCCACCCGCTTGGAGAGCGTGAGCTTCGTGTATCGGCCCGACTCGGCGTTCCGCCACGACTCCATCGCCGGCGTGGCCGAACCCAGCAGCACGGGCACGCCCAGCTTTTGCGCACGGACGATCGCCACGTCGCGGGCGTGGTAGCGGGGGATGCTTTCTTGCTTGAACGTGCTCTCATGCTCCTCGTCGATCACGATCAGGCCGAGGTTCCTCGCCGGCGCGAACACGGCCGATCGCGCCCCCACGACCACCTGGACCTCGCCCGCCGCGATCGCCCGCCAGTGCCGGTGCCGCTCCACGTCCGAGAGGTGGCTGTGCAGCACGGCGATCTTCGGGAACCGTCTCTTGAACCGGCGGATCGTCTGCGGCGTGAGGCTGATCTCCGGCACCAGCACGATCGCCTCCCGGCCGCGCGCCACCACGCGCTCGATCGCGCTCAGGTACACTTCCGTCTTGCCGCTCCCGGTCACCCCGTGCAGCAGGAACGCCGCGAAGCCGTCGCCGTCGAGCGCCGGGGCCATCGTGTCGAGCACGACCCGCTGCTCGTCGGTCAGATCCAGCGGGGCGCGAACCGCCTCGGGTTCGTCCTTCACCCGGTCCACCAGGGGCTTATCGGTCCGCCTCTTGACGGTGTGGAGCAGGCCTTTCTGCTTCAGCGCGGTGATCGGGCCGGGCGCGCACCTCGCCAGCCGGCAGGCGTCGTCCAGGGTCAGCAACTCGTTCGATCGGCAGAGCACCGCCAGGGCCTCGGCCTGTTTGGGCGGCAATTGCAGGGTCTCGCGGGCGAGCTTGGTCTCCTCGGGCACGATCAGGAACGTCCTCATGAGCGTCCCGGCCGCCTTCTTCACCCCGGCCGGAACCACGGCGTCGAGCGCCTGGCCCCAGGAGCAGGCGTAGTACGAGCCCATCCACCGCGTCAATTCCAGCATCGGCGCGTCGATCAACGGCGGGTCGTCCATCACCTCCAGGATGTCCTTGACGCGGTCCGGTTCGACCCCGTCTTCCGGATCCACGCCGATCGTCACGCAATATCCGACCGCGGGCGTATTCCCCCGCCCCAGCGGCACGCGTACCCTGGCCCCGACCTTCAATCGCCCCTGCATCGACTTCGGCACGCGGTAGGAAAACACCTGATCCACGGGCCGATTCAGGACGATGCCCGCGTACGGACCATCGGCCTCCGTGGCGAACATGGCGGCCTGTCGTTTGGCGTTGACGGGGGTCATCGGGGGGCCTTATGGTCGTGGCGGTAGGACAGGGCCTTTATTTCCAGAAAACAACGATGAACGATCCCTCGCCCGATCCGCAACCGTCCAGCTTCAAGCAAATCGTTCGCACGCTCATCGAAGCGACCCCCGAATGGTGGACCTCGGCGACCCTGGAACTCGTGGCCCCGCCCGAGGGCCTGGGCCGGGGAGTCAGCCACCTCATCTACAATCCGCAGCATCCTCGCGATATCGTGGTCCCGACCGAGGACTTGATGGCGGCGACCCGTGAGCTGGAACTCGCGAGCCTGGCGCAAGGGGATTCCTGGAGGCGTTGTATCTTCCGCATTACTCAAGAGCAGGACAACTGGCGATTCGTGGCGGAGTTTGAGAGGTAGAACGCGCCGCGGGTCGTGGCTGGCCCCGGCCGGAATGTCGTGTAAGATTCTACTTCATCTGTGAACGCCTGTTAACTGAAATCCGACCGGTTTCCCGAACTCCGAGGATCGACGCCGATGCGACTGGGCCTGTTCGGTGGGACGTTTGATCCGATCCACCAGGGACACCTGATCCTGGCCGAGGCGTGTCGGGAGGCGCTGGCGCTCGATCGCGTCTGGTTCGTGGTGGCCGGTTCTCCCCCGCACAAGCCGGCGGGGAGGACTCCGGTGGGCGATCGGATCGAGATGGCCCGCATCGCAACGGCCGGTCATCCGGCGTTCGAGGTCTCGGAGATCGAGGCCCGGGGGGCCGGCCCGAATTATAGCTTCGAGACCCTGGAGATGATCCACCGCGATCGACCCGAGGACGATCTTTTCTTCCTCATTGGCGCCGATAGCCTCGCCGATCTCCCCCTCTGGCGCCGCCCCGATCGCATCGCCGAGTTGGCGACGATCGTCGTCGTGAACCGTCCCGGCATCGATCCTGCCGTCCTGTTGTCCCCGCCCGATCTCGGCCCCAAGGCCCGGCCGATCGAGCGAGTGGCGATCCCTCCCATCGGCATCGCCTCGCACGATTTGCGGCGGCGCGTGGCGGAGGGGCGGAGCATCCGATACCTCGTGCCCCGCGGAGTCGAGGCGTATATTACAGAGCAGAGATTGTATCGGGCCGAGCCGCGACCCGGCTGATCGAAGGAGACGCGCCATGCCGTCGCCGTTCCCTGGAATGGACCCGTACCTGGAGCATCCCCGATGGTTCCCGGGTTTGCATGATCGTCTGATCGTGGTCCTGAGTGAATTCCTCCAAGCCAAGCTCCCTGCCCCCTACTTCGCGGAGATCGGGCGACGCCTGTGGGTAGAGGTCTCTCGTCGCGCCGTCGAGCCGGACGTGCAGGTCAGGCGCGCGAATCGGCCTCGCGATCCTGTCTCGGGCGGCGGAGGCCTCGCCACGGCGATGCGGCCCCGGAGTCGCCCGATCGTCGTATCGGTCCCCCACGACGAGCGCAGGGAGACGTTCGTCGAAATCCGCCTGCGCGAGGACTACGGCGAGCGCGTTGTCGCGGCGATCGAGGTGCTCAGCCCAGGGAACAAGGTGCCGGGTGAGCAAGGCCGCGAACTCTACCTGCGCAAGCAACGCGAGTTGATAGACAGCGCAACCCACCTCATCGAAATCGACCTCCTGCGCGCGGGCCAGCATACCATCGCCGTGCCCCGGGATCTCGTCGTCGAGTCGGCCGGGCCGTTCGACTACCTCGTCTCGATCCACCGCTTCGATCGCCTCGAAGACTTCGAGGTCTACCCGATCCTCCTCGACGACCGCCTGCCCGAGGTTGCGTTCCCGCTCCTGCCCGGCGACCCCGATGTCCTGATCGACTTCCAGGCTGTCTTCGACCGATGCTACGACACGGGCCCTTATCGCTCGAACGTCGGCTACGGCGAGGAGCCCATCATCCCGCCGTTGAGCGCCGAGCAGGCGGCCTGGGCGGCGCAGGTCATCGGCGGGAGCGCGGCCGAATCAGCGTCGTCGCCTTGATCCGAATTCCGCGCCCGAAAATCGGTGGAGATGCGCTCAGTCCGCGTCGTATCCTTGGTCATCCTCAAGTGTGTGGAGAGGCGACCATGGCGACGACACAGGTTCCCGGCGCGGCGGAGATGTATCAGGCCCTCGTGGATCGCGATCCGTCGTATGACGGCGTGTTCTACGTCGCCGTCAAGACGACGGGGATCTTCTGCCGGCCGACCTGCCCGGCGAGGAAGCCGAAGCGGGAGAACGTGGCGTTCTACCCGACCACGAGCGAGGCCCTGCGCCGCGGGTTCCGGCCGTGCAAGCGGTGCAGGCCGATGGAGATGGCGGGCGGGGCTCCGGAGTGGGCGAGGACGCTCCTGGAGGAAATCGAGGAATCGCCGCGCACACGCCTGTCCGACGACGACCTGATCGCTCGCAAGATCGATCCATCCCGGGCTCGCCGCTATTTCAAGGAGCGTTTCGGCATGACGTTTCACGCGTATCATCGTGCCCGCAGAATGGGCCTGGCGCTGGCGGATGTCCGCGATGGGAGCGATCTCCTCGCGACGGGCCTCGATAACGGATATGACTCGTCCAGCGGCTTCCGCGACGCCTTCTCCCGCCTCTTCGGCGAGCCTCCCGGGCGTGCCCGCTCGGCGTCGTGCTTGCTGGCGAAGCAGGTGGAAACGCCGCTGGGGCCGATGCTCGCGGTGGCGGGCGACGATGGGCTTTGCCTGCTCGAATTCGTCGATCGCCGGGCCATGGAGGAGCAGGTGGCCACGCTCCGCAAGCACTTTCCCGGCCCGGTCGTCCCCGGCAGGAACGAGCACCTCGATCGGATCACCGAGGAGCTGGCTCGATACTTCGACGGTACGCTCACCGCGTTTACCGTGCCTCTGGTCCATCCCAGCTCGCCGTTCCAGGCGGCGGTGTGGGCGGCGCTGAAGGGGATTCCGTACGGTCAAACCACGTCTTACGGCGCGATCGCCGCCCGGATCGGCCGCCCCGGCGCGAGCCAGGCGGTGGGTCGGGCCAACGGCGAGAACCGGCTGGCGATCGTCGTCCCCTGCCACCGCGTCGTGCGGTCCGACGGCCACCTCTGCGGCTATGCGGGCGGGTTGAGGCGGAAGCAGTGGTTGCTGGATCTGGAGAGGAGGATGGGGGGCGGGACCGGCTGGCTTTTTCCGGAGAGTTCACCGATCCTATGAGGGAGCCGCATCGACCGGATGGGAGGGTTCGCCATGAGCACGGCCGCTGAGTCGGACGATATCGCCGCGTTCGGGAAGCTTTTTTTGACCGGCTACGACCCGAACTACCCCGACACGGACGACATGCCGATGGGCGAATCCACCGATCAGTACGAGTGGATCGTCATGATCGTCGAGGGCCTGAAACTCATCTTCCGGGACGACCCGAACGTCTTCGTCGCGGGAGACCTCTTCTGGTATCCCGTCCTTGGCGAGCCCGAGACGCGCACCGCCCCGGATGCCATGGTCGTCTTCGGCAGGCCGAAGGGGTCTCGCGCCTCGTATATGCAGTGGCGCGAGCAGGGCATTCCGCCCCAGGTCGTCTTTGAGGTGATCTCGAAGCACAATCGGCCGTACATCATGGCGAAGAAGTTCGAATTGTACGAACGATTCGGGGTCGAGGAGTACTATCTCTACGATTTCACCAAGAAGACGTTTTCCGGCTTCCTTCGCGACGGCGACCGGCTCGAGCCGATCCTCGTCCTCGACCACTGGACCAGCCCGAGGCTGGGCGTCCGCTTCCACTTGCGCGATGATGGCTACCTGGAGATGTTCGGCCCCGACGGCGGCCCCTTCCAATCGTTTGACCAGTTGCATCAGGAGGTCGAGGCCGAGCGGGAACGTGCTCAAGACTTCGCCCAGCAAGCCCAGGCCGAGCGGCGACGGGCCGAGGCCGAGCGGCAGAAAGCCGAGGCCGAACGGCAGAAGGCCCAGGCCGAAAACCAGCGGGCCGAGCGATTGGCCGCTCGCCTTCGCGAACTCGGAGTCGATCCTGAAGAGTGAGCCGGGGCAGGGAATACCGGCCGATCACGGCGACGGTTGGTCCAGGTCGATTCGCAGGGGCTGGGACGACGTGATCTCGCGGACGATCGGAGAATTTTCGGGCGCGAAGGCTCCGTTGAGGAGGTCCTTGTCGGGATCTCCGTTCTTGCCCTTTTTCTTGGCCTGGGACCGATCCCGGCCGGCGCGAAGGACGACCGACACGCGGTACTTCCCGGGCGGGATGCCCTCGCCGTCGATGCCCGGAACGTCGAAGGATCCATCGCTGGCGACGTTCGCCGCATAGAGGTCCGGTCCGGTGGGCGTCTTGCCGTCAACCTCGGCCTTTGCCAGGGGATGGAACCCGACCTCGAGCTGCATACCCTTCACGGCATCGACCGGTAGTCCACTCCGACTGACCGTGCCGGTGACCTTGACGTTCGAGCCGCACCCGGTCATTCCAAGCGCGGCGATCAGGACGAGTGCACGCCACAAGCGCGACTTGAGAACAGAAACCCTCAGGATGAAATTCATGATCAGGGGCCGTAGGGAGAGTGTGCGAGTTTGGAGGGACGCGGGCGTGGTCCAGCTTGCTTCTCTCATCTCGAATCGAACTGACTCGGGCCGGATCCGGCCTCGGCCCGAGTCGTTTCCGGTGGAACGATCGTCCGTCGTCACGACGGTTCAATAGTCGGTGGAGTTCAGGATCGTGCCGTCATTGCGGACCAGGATTGAGAACCAGATCCGGTTGGACACCGAGTTCTTGATGAACCGGACGCTGCCGTCGGCGAATCCCGTATTGACGCCGCCCGGGTGCATGCTGCGGCTCTGTCCGCCGCTGTTGAACATGCCGCCGCCGCAGTTGAAGCCCATTCCCAGCGCGGCGGCGTTGGGGAAGAGCGGGCCGAGTACCGGCCCCGCCTGCATCTCGTCGCCGCCGTCCTTGCAGTTGGGGTAATTCAGGCCGTTCTTGTTGTTGGGCGTGGGATTGTAGGACTTGGCGTGACCGACGAGGCTCGCCATCGAGAGCCCCAAGGCCCAGGTGCCGCGAAGGTCCATCGAGTTGAGTCCAACGCGAAGCTCGCTGATGGCCGCGGTATTCGAAAGCCCGTCAGTCACCTCGGGGATCTTTGCCCCGAAATTCAGGCCCATCATCCCACCCTTGGGCATCCCGCTGAACGGGGCGGAACCCGCCCCATCGTAGCCGTTCACGGTGTGATCGGGGTCTGTGGCCCCGTGGACGGCACCGTAATTGCCCCGCGCCCAGTTCGTGAGCGGGGTATTGGTCCTCTGATCCATCGGGGCGTACTGGGGGTAGTTCGCGTAGTCGCTCGGCGTGTAGAAGACGCTGTCATCCCGGTTGAACGAGTCCGTCGGGCAGATGAACGCACCCAGACGGGTGCCCCGCAGGGTCGCGTTCGCCCAATCCATGTTATACAAGTTGGGATTGATGGCCGTGCTCGCGTCCGCCACCGCGAAGGGGCCGCTCCAGCCCGGGTAACCCAGGACGTTCGAGGCGTTGAACAGGACCTGCTGTTCCAGGTAGGGCAGGATCATCACGGCCCAGTTCGGACCCATCGGCTCCGTCTGGTCGCTCGCCAGCGCGTCGGAGGTCTGAGTATTGGTCAGACCATTCACATAGGGCAAGATCACGCCCTTCGGGAACGTGCTGTTGGCCGACTCGAAGTTGTGTAGTCCCAGCAATAGCTGCTTAACATTGTTCACGCACTGGGCACGGCGGGCGGCCTCGCGGGCGGCCTGGACGGCGGGTAGGACCAGAGCGATCAGGACGCCGATGATCGAGATCACGACCAGTAACTCAATCAGTGTAAAGCCCTTGCGTCGCATCCGAGTGTACTCCCGGGGTAGGCGGACGAGGCTGCGCCATCAACCGGCTCGCAGCTTCGCACACCGAACCGTCACCTCCTAATCAAGTTCTCGTGAATGTTGATTGAAGGTAGATGAAGGCCCGCCGCGCGGAGTGGACTCATCCCGAGGCCCGGGTCTGGCCGATACCGGGAGAGGTATCTTTCGGGTCGCACGGATGACCCCGATCCTAAGGAACGGTGCCACGATGGCCTCCACGCCGAACGAGCCGACGACCGGAAACGCGGGACCGGGACGCGAGGAACTTGATGCGCTGAGGCGTCAGGTGGTCGATCTCCAGCGCGTCAGCAGCCTCGGCGTTCTGGCGGGCTCGGTCTGCCACGAGCTGAACAACGCGCTGACGCCGATCTTGAATTACGCCAAGCTGGGGCTCCGCAACCCCGATCCCGAATTCCGCCGCCGGGCCTTCGAGAAGATCCTCGACGGCGCCCAGCGGGCCGCGGCGATCACCGGCGGCGTCCTCGGGCTGGCCCGGCCCCAATCCGACGTCCGCGCCCCGGCCGACCTCGTGCGGCTGGCCGAAGAAGTGATCATGCTCACCGGCAAGGATCTTCAAAAAGGCCGGGTCAAGGTCGAGTTCCGCGCCGAGGGCCGTCCGCACGCGCGGGTCAATCCGGCCCAGATCCAGCAGGTGCTGCTGAACCTCGTCATCAACGCTCGCCAGGCGATGCCCGAGGGCGGCTTGCTGAAATTGAGCGTGGGCGTGGACCCCGCCGGCCGGCTCGCGGAGATCCGGATTGCCGACTCGGGTAAGGGGATCGCCGCCGCGGATCTCCGCCGCATTTTCGAGCCGTTTTTCACCACCAAGATCGGGCCCGACTCCTCCGGCCAGGGCGGCACGGGCCTGGGTCTCTCCGTCTGCCGCGACATCGTCGAGAGCCACAAGGGCCGCCTCCGCGCCGAGAGCCGACCCGGTCAGGGCACCACCTTCACCCTGCGATTGCCCGCCTGCGCCTCGCCCCTGGAAAAAGAGAAGGGCGCGGCCTGAACCGCCCTCCGGCCCCGTTCCCCGGGGAATAAAAATCCCCGCAGAGGAATCAAAATCCCCTCCCCGGCAAATCTGGACGTCGATCCTGGGTCGAGACCTCGGCGGCCGAGACTATCATCGCGATAGATGCGGATTTCAATCGCGCAATCGGCCGAATCGGCACCCTCATGCGTCGGTCTCTTCCAGGGTGCGTCGCATGGCCTGGATCAGCGCCTCGGAGTCGGTGGGCTCAACCTCGTCGTCAACCTCGGACCATTGCCCGAAGACGAGGATCGTCCGCCGTTTTGTGCGGAAGCTGCGGATCGCGCAGCCATTGAGGACGTCGAGGCTGATGAACTCCAGGTCGTGCCCGACGGCCTTGTGACCGTCGATCTCCTCGATCGCGGGCATGAGTTCCAGCTCGGGATATTCCTCCTTCATCGCGCCGAGGGCCTCGTCCACCATCGTGGCCGGCGGCGGCCGATCGGCATCGACGGAGACCATCGCGAAGGCCAATCCGCTCGGGGATTGGACCGAGATGGTCGTCCTGGTCCCTTCGTCCGCGACGTCGAGAACCCATTCCGGCGGGTACTCGAAACGGATGCCGTGGTCGTCGTAGATGCCGAACATTCCTGGCCCCTCCCCTCGGTCCCGGTTCTTATCATCCTAAGCATCCGCCACGAGGTCGTCCAACGGCACTTCGGGCGGGGGAACGTCGTGGAGGTCTGCGTCCCTGCCTTAACTGGCGGCGTGGATCGGGCGTGAGGTAAGATGAGATCTGCGGCGCCGGAATCGTCACCTCTACGCCCGAGGCATCCATGAGCGTCTCGCTGGCTGAAGCGCTGGGGCAAGTGGATCTGGAGGCCGGGCAGGTCTATCGCTGTCACGTCCAGGGATATCTGGTCGAGCTTCGCGTGCTTGAGCCCGCCCCGGACCGACCCGTGGCCGGGTTCGACGAATCGGACGTCATGCTTGATCCGTGGGTTAAGTTGCCTCGGCCCACGCCAGTCGTCCGACTGACCGCCCGGGCCGGTCGACTCCCCGAGCCGGATATCCCCGAGATCCCGACGGATGAGGATTGGCCATGATCTATCGGCGACCGGGCGACGACGAGCCCCTTGACCAGGGAGATCTCCTGGACGGCTGCTCGGTCTTGCAACTGGTGACGTAGGATCTTGACGAACCCGGCAACTCGGCACCTGAATGCGCCCCGGCTCGGATCCTGGTGCTCACGCAGACGTGTGACCTCGCGAACCGCAGGGTGTCCTCGGTCACTGGGGCGGTGGTGCTCGACGCCCAGAACTTGGTGGATCGTGGCCTGCTCAAGCCGGCCGACGTCCGAGGCCCGATTCGCGCCGGGAGAGTTTACGGCTGGTACTTCCTGCCCGAGAACAGGCCGCTCGGACTCCCGGAGATGATCGTCGACTTCCGCCAGCTCCGCACCATCCGCCTTGATCTCCTCACCGACCTCGCAAGACGCTGTCGACGCCGAGCCCGGCTCCAATCACCCTATCGCGAGCATCTCGCCGATACCTTCAGCCGGATCGGCCTGCCTGAACCGTACGAGACCATGTGACCTCGCCATCGTGGGCGGACCTGCCCCGATACGCGACCCAGCCACGCGGACGTCAGGATCCGTTGGCCGACTCGACGGGCGGGGCGATCCCCTGCCCTCCGCGTGGTCCCCTCTTGTCACATCCATGATGGACGCCCATCATGGAAAGGCGGCACCAATCACGGGTGGGCGACGCCTAGACCTTATGTCGGATAAGGTTGGGCGGCGAGACCCGGTCCCGGAGAGCAGACGCGCATGGGCGTGGTGGGACCGATCGAGCTGATGGCGCAGGCGCGAGCCGGGCAGGCGGAGGCGCTGGGCGAGCTGTGTTCGCTGTATCGCAACTACCTGCGGATGGTCGTGCGGACCGGCCTGGGGCCGAAGCTGAGGGAACGGGTCGAGCTGTCGGACGTGGTGCAGGAGGCGCTGGTCGAGGTCGTCAGGCAGTTCCCTCAGTTCACCGGCCAGAACGAGGCGGCGCTGGTGGGCTGGCTGCGGCGGCTCGTGGGCCAGAAGCTCGCCGATCTGGGCCGGTATCACAGCCGGGCCAAGCGTGCGGCCGGCGGCGCGGCGCTTCCGCTGGATTCCCCCTGGAGCGAGAACGCCGGCGGCGGCGACTCGGCGGGCGGCGGCGGCAAGCTGCTGGACATGCTGTCCCTGAGCCAGACCAGCCCCAGCGAAGATGCCAGCCGCCGCGAGCAGATCGTGCTTTTGGCCGACGCGCTCGACGGATTGCCCGATCAGGAGACCGAGGTGTTGTGGCTCTATCACGCCGACGGGCTCTCGTTCGAGGCCATCGGCGACCGCCTCGGGGTCAGCCGCAAGAGCGTGCGGGGCATCTGGGCGCGGGGCCTCACGCGGTTGAAAAGGCACATGTCCAAGTGATCGTTACAGACTCGACCGCCGTCCGCACCCGGAAGGCCTCCCATGGTCCGTCGAATCGAGACCGAATCCGACTCCAACTCTGACGCCAACACCCAGGCCACGCCCGAGCCCGGCGACCGCGACGAGCGGCTGGGTGAGGCGATCGAGGACTACCTGGCGCTGGCTGAATCGGGCACCGTGCCGGACCCCGAGGTCTTCGCGCGGGATTATCCGGACCTGAGCGAGGACCTGAAGGCCGCGCTGGATGGGCTGGCGATGGTCCAGGGCCTGGTGGGCGACTCGGGCCCCGGCCCGGGTAGTCGGCTGGAGGCGGGCCGGCGAGTGGCCGGCTACCGGATCGTGCGCGAGCTGGGCCGGGGCGGGATGGGGATCGTGTACGAGGCGGTCCACGTCGACCTCGATCGGCCGGTGGCGCTGAAGGTGCTGGGCATGCACGCCGCGCCCGATTCCACGGGGCGTCGCCGGTTCCTGAACGAGGCCAAGACGGCCGCGGGCCTGCACCACACGCACATCGTGCCGGTGTTCGACGTCGGCCAGGTCGGCGGCCTGTGCTACTACGCGATGCAGAGGATCGAGGGATGCGGGCTGGACCGCGTGGTCAAGGCGCTCCGCAAGGGGCGATCGACGGCCGCCGGGTCGAGCCCGGGCAAGCCGAAACCGGAGGCCCTGGCGCTGGACCTGGACGGACTCGGGGCGTCGAGCATCGGCGACCTGACGCGAAGCTGGCTCTCCGGGGTCTCGTTCAAGAACCCCGGCGCCTCGCCGCGAGACGAGAGGCCCGACGAGGCGCCGCCGTTCGAGCCGCCGCGAGGCGCGGACTATTATCGCTGGGTCGCCCGCGCCGGCAGCCAGGCGGCCGATGCGCTGGCGCACGCCCATCGGCGGGGGGTGATCCACCGCGACGTGAAGCCCTCCAATCTGCTGGTCGACGCCCGGGGCACGGTCTGGGTGGCCGACTTCGGGCTGGCCCGCCGTCTGGCCGACCCGGCGATGACCCAGACCGACAGCTTGCTGGGCACGCCGCGCTACATGAGCCCCGAGCAGAGCGACCTCGGCCCGGTCGACGGGCGGACCGACGTGTATAGCCTGGGCACGACCCTGTACGAGCTGGTCACGCTCCGCCCGCCGTTCGAGGGCAAGACGGCCGCCGAGCTCGTCGTGCAGATCCGCGACCGGGAGCCGATCCCGCCCCGGAAGCATGACCCGAAGCTGCCGCGCGACCTGGAAACGATCATTTTGAAGGCGATGGCCAAGCGGCCGTCCGATCGGTACGCCGGCGCGGCGGAGCTGTCCGAGGATCTGGACCGGTTCCTGGCCACCGAGCCGGTGAAGGCCCGCCGGATCGGACCCGCCGGCCGGGCCTGGCGATTCGTGCGGCGGCACCCCAGCCTCTCGGCCGTCTCCACGATCGCGGCGGTGGCGATCCTGACCACGGCGACGGTGGCGTACGTCCGCGTGGTCCAGGAGCGGAACAAGGCCATCACGGCGCAGAGCAACACCGAGACGGCGCTGAACGGCGAGAAGGCCGCCCGGCACGAATTGAAGGCCCTGATGGTCAAGAGCCTGAAGCGCGAGGCAACCGACGTCCGGCAGCTGCGCGTGCCCGACGTGCGAAAGACGGGCCTGGCGCGGCTGCGGGAGGCCGTCGCCCTGCGGCCCGACGCCGACATGATGCCCCAACTCCGCGACGAGGCCGTGCAACTCCTGGCACTCCGCGACCTCGAGCCCAAGCCGCCGATCGACAGCAAAACGGCGCAACGCGTCGTCTTCGTCGGCTCGGCCGGCCGGCTGGCGACGCTCGCCGGCGACGGCTCGGAGCTGAGCCTCTGGGACGTCGCTCGCCGTGAGCGGACGGCCCGCCACGCGTTGTCCGACCCCCTGGCCGATGACTCGCCTCTGCTGCGATTCCGCAGGTTCCGACCGACCTTTCCCCTGTCCACCTCCGGCTCGACGGTGGCCGTCGCCCGACCCGGCGGCGATGGCGTCCGCCTCTTCGAGGTCGAGAACGGAACCTTCACCGATCTGGCGATCCCCGGCCGCAGGATCGCGAATCTGTTGCTGACCCCCGATGGCCGTCGGCTGGTGACGGTCGACGAGGCGCGCCAGGGGCAGCGCGGCCCTGGCAGTGGCGGCACGGGGGGCGGGGGCGGAGGCGGGAGCAGGCCCGCCGCGGAGACGTATCGCATCACGCTCTGGGATCCCAAGCGCGACGGTGCCCCGATCGCAACCCTGAGCTTGCCCGAGATCAAGCTGGACGCCGTGACCCCGCCCCGGCCGGGGCCCGCCCCGCCGCCGCTGATCGCCGGCTCGCCGGACGGCAAGACGATCGCGACGGCCGGATTCCTGGACTCCGAGATCACGCTCTGGAACGCCGAGGACGGGACGACGAAGGCCACGATCCCCGCCGAGGGGATGGTCACGTCGCTGGCCCTGGGTGCCGACGGCACGCTCGCCGCCGCGTGCAGCGGCTCGATCTCGCGATGGGACGTCGGGACCCGCAAGCCGCTCCCCGGCCTGAGCGTGCATCAGCCGTGGATCAACGGCATTCGGTTCAGCCCCGACGGATCGACCCTGGCGGTGATCGGCGGTGGCAACGGCGTGGAGATCTGGGACCCGGAGGCCAACGCGCGGGTGGCCACCGTGCCCACCACGGGCCAGGTCAGCGACATGGCCTTCTCGCCCGACGGCCAGACGATCGCGGCGACGGTGGCCGGGGCGACCCGGATCTGGGCCGTGGTCGAGCCGATCGGCCGGTCCCGGCTGGCCGGTCCGGCCGAGACCAAGCCGGCGTCGCGCCTCCACGGCCTGGCGTTCGGGCCGACCGGGACGCTGGCCACCACGTTCTGGAACCAGGTCACCGCCTCGGCCCGCATGCAATGCCCCGAGGGCGGCGTCACGACCCGCGATCACCTCCGCACCCTGAACGTCGGCTTCGATCCCGAGGGACGGCTGATCGTACCGCGCGGCGATGTGCTGGAACGCTATCGAAGCCCGCGTGACCTCCAGCCCGAGCAGACGTTCCCCCTGCCCGTGGCGCCCGGCCTGGGGTTCCTCGGCGCGGCGAGGCCCGGCGACACGTCGAAAATCGGTGATTTCCCCAGCGTCCACGGCTGCGTGACCTCGGCCGACGGCCGCGTGCTGGGCCTGTTCCGCGGCGACCCGTTCCGAGGCGACCTGGTCCTGGTGCGATTCGGGGAGACGGCCGACCCGCCGACGATGATCTCGATCCGCCCCCCCGGTCTCACGGACCAGCGGCCCGGCGACGGAGGCCGGGGCCGCAACCCGCGCAACGCCCCGACGGGGCCACCCGGGCCGAGGCCGAACGGCCCCGGCGGTCCCGGCGGCGCCGGGCGGGGGGCCTTCGGCATACCGCAGACGTTCGCGCTCTCGCCGGCCGGCGACCGGCTTTACGCGGTGGCGTTCGAGCATCCGGAGCCCCGGATCTGGACCTTCGAGGGGAACCGCGCACGCGAGCTGCACTGGACGGTCGCGCACGGTAAGGTCACGAGGATCTCGCCCCGCCCCGACGGCCGGACGGTCGCCCTCGGGCATGTCAGCGGCGAGGTCTCGATCGTCGACGCCGAGGACGGGACACTCCTGGGGACGATCCCCGCGCCGGACGGGCCCGATGCCGTCTCGGCGCTGGCCTTCTCGCTCGATGGCGAGCTGGCCGTCGGGTTTCGCTCCGGCGAGATCCGCCTCTGGTCGGCCCGTCCCGTGGGCCGGCCCGTGCCCCTGGTGCGCCTGCCCGGCCATCAAGGCGCGGTGACGATCCTGGCCTACTCCCGCGACGGTCGCCGCCTCGCCGCCGGGGATGATTCCGGCGCCGACATCTGGGATCTGGACCAGGTCCGCACCCAGCTCGGGGCCATTGGCCTGGGCTGGTGAGCCGGCCGGATCGGGGGTATCCTGGCATCAAGGCCGATCCGGCCCGAAGGAGACGCCCGCATGGCGACGGTTGACACCATCCCGGTCACGATCCACCCCGACGCCGCGGCGTTCCTTGAGGAGATCGGCCAGGGGCGCGAGCTGGAGATCATGCTGGAGCAGGCGAAGCGGACCATCCCCGCCCTGCGCTCGCTCGACGTGGTCCTCCACGACTTCCCCGAGACCGGCCCGCCTAGCCTCACGATCGACGCCCATCGCGACCCGCTGCCCACGGGGTACGACTGGGCGGATCAGGAGTTCGCTCGGTGGCAGGTTCGCGAATTCCCGCCGGAGGTCTGCCAGAACTTCACCCTGATGTCGATCTACCACACTTATGAACGGTAGATCGTTCCTCGTTCCCGCCCAGGAATTAAGCGTTGGCTCGACGGAGGCCCATTGGCGTGCCTCAGCCGGTCGGTCCTACTACGCCCTCTTCCAGGAGGCGCTCGCGGCCTTGCAACGGTGGGGGATCGCCATCCCGCCACGCGAGAACATCCACGCCTTCGTTCGGCTCCGGTTCCTCTATTCAACCGACGCCGAAGTCAAGGACATTGGAAAGGCCGTAGAATTCCTCGTCAGCCTTCGGAACGAAGCCGATTATAAGCTTGCGACCGCCCAGCGATTCCGATCGTCGACCGAGTCTCTCCGCGCGGTCTCCCTGTCCCGATGGGCGATTTCGAGGCTCGACCAGATCGAGTCCGACCCCGACCGCCTGGCCGAAGTCATCGCCTCGATTCGCCCGTGAACCCACTCCGTAGGGCCGGTTCCAACCGGCCGCATCGGGGTGAGGGCGAAGATGGCCGGTTGGAACCGGCCCTACGCTAAAGAAGGCTCTCCAGCAGCAGCTTGAGCTTCCGGACTTCCACCTCGACATCGAACGGGTTCTCGATGTCGTCGCGGATGGCGACGGTGAGGGCGCGATTGTAGCCGTGGCGCTCGAGCTGGCTGACGACGCGGCCGTATTCGACCTCGCCCTGGCCGACCTTGACCTGGAAGTCGCCGGGCTTGGTGCCGGTGTCGCGGAGGTGGACGTTCTGGACGAAGGGGTAAACCTCGTCGAACGAGCCGTTCTGGTGCGGGCCGTGGATGTAGTGGCTGGGGTCCAGGGTCAGGCCCAGGCCCGTGACCGCCTTGCAGAGGGCGACGGCGACGGCGGGGTCGGCGGTGACGGTCTGGGAATGGGTCTCGACGGTCAGCACCAGGCCCTGGCGATTGGCGAAGTCGGCGAGGTCCCGCAGGCGAGCGACCTCATCGTCGAACGGCGTGCCCAGGGGCGAGGCGGGGATCGTCAGGACCGCGACCGTCAGGGGCTTGGCCAGCCGGCACATCGCCTCGAACCGGCGGCGGTACGTCTTGGGATCGACGGCCCCGAAGTTCAGGTCCAGGGCCGACGGCGTCAGGCTCGGGCCGTAGCGCACGCGGTGGAGCGTGGCCTCCGGGCTCTCGGCCGAGACGCTGGGCTGCAGATGCGGACTATCCTCGACGATCGCCAGGTCGATCTTGTTGAACTCAAGCTCGGCGATATGACGGAGGGCCGACTCCAGCGGCTCCCTCGTGAAGCAGACCGTGCTGCACGCAACGAACACCGAACCCTCCTCGCCCTCCGTGGGGAGCTGGCGTGAATCCTCAGGTTTCTCTCGGGGCGCGGCGCGCCCGGCTCTGTCTCGGTTCCCGCGCGATGCCCGGCGCGGGCCATCGTCTCGGGAGCGATCTTACCGCAGGCGGCGGCCCGAGGGTAGGTCAGTCGCGGTGCTGCCGGTGCGGATCGGCGACGGCGGCCGTTCGGGGCTCTGCGCCTCCAGGTCGGGCTCGACTTCCCTGGCCCAGTGCGAGCCCGCCAGGCGGGCGAAATCGGCGTAGCGCTTCTCGCGGTAGGCCTGCTGGGCACCGGTCAGGACCAGGTGGGCGCGGCGGACCGATTCGGACGGGCCGTCGCCGCTCACCGCCACGTCGTCGAGCCACAGCGGCCCGGGCGTCTTGCGCTCGATCCGCAGCCGGATGCGGTCCAGCCCGCCGGGCGGAAGCTCGACGACCTGGAGCCGGATCTCGGCCCATTCGGTGCCGGCGGCGGCGTCGGCATGTCGGGAAAACGGCTTGCCCGACGCGTCGCCCTCGATCCAGACGCGGACCGGCGTCTCCGGCAGATCGGCGCGAAGCCAGGCGCGAAGGCTGAGCGTCGTCCTGCCCGGGGGAAGGAACGGGCTGCTCGCGACCGAGGCCGGCAACGCGCGGGCATCCAGCCGCAAGGCCGCCAGGCCGGACCTCGGCTTCGTCGGGTCGATCTCGACCGCGTTGCCGGCGTCCCCCTCGGCCACCCAGCCATGCGGCCGGGTCGCGGTCGCGGGCGGTCCCGGAGATCGCACGGTGCGGATCTCGGCGACGGCGATCGCGCGGGGGCGGCCCGTCTCCTCGAAGCCTGAGTTCGCCGGCCCGGTGGACGGGCCGGCCTGGGCCAGGCGCCCGAGACGGGCCGACAGGCGCTCATATTGGGCGTCCAGGTCGCGGCCCGAGGGCAGGTACGGGCTGATCGGCTCGACCTTCGCCGAGGCGGAACTCACCCGGACGGCCGCGACGCCGAACGGGGGCAGCTTCAGGACCAGCGCCTTGCCGCCCCCGGGGGCCGCCTTGGGCTCCAGCGTCTGGCGACGGCCGAGGTCGTCCACCGTGGCATCCACGGGGGCGTGGAGGACGTTTTCCATGAGGATCTGGTAGGGCGTGTCGTTGGCCATCGCGACGTACGTCTTGCCGTCGGCGACCCAGGTCCGCACCGCCACGCCGGAATCGAGCCGAGGCGTCGGCGGGCCGGATTCGGCCGGGGCCGGCAACGCCCGGAAGACCCGGGCGAAGCGGGCGAGCCGCTCTTCCTGGCCAGCGGCGGCCGTCCCCGAGATCACGATCCAGCGCGCGTCGAGCACGGCCAGGGCGTGCCCGAATAACTCCTCGCCGGCCGGCCCGTCGGCGATCGGCCGGGCAGCCAGCCGCAACGAGCCGGCGAGCCCCGGCGAGCCTTCATTCGCACCCAGCCAGAGGCCCCGGCCGGGACGCGAGGCGACCGAGGCGTCGAGGTCGGGGCTGGTCGCCAGGTCGTGGCTCAGGTCGTCCGTGGAGACGCCGACCCCGCGCAGCACGATCGGCCCGCCCGGCTCGATCGGCCAGCGATCCAGGTCCAGCCCCACGGCCCGCCACGCTTGCAACGGTGCCAGGCCGGCACGGTCGGCACGGCGGGCCTCGGCCCCGGCCGGTCCATCGTCGAGACCCGGCGTGGTCACGGCCAGGATCGCGCCGGGACTGGCCGCCTGGATCGCGCGGGCCATCTCGGCGTAGACCAGGCCGACCTGCGCGGCCCGCCATTCGAGCCAGCCCTCGCGGCCCGGTCCCGTGACGAATTGCCACCTCGCGGCGAACCGGTTGGGGTTGGCGTTGCCAATGCCCGGGATCTTCGCGATCTGATCCGGCTGGAACGCCGTCTTGACGAAGCGGGCATACGTGAAATCGTCGAGGCCGACCTCGGAACCGCCCGGGAGGGTGGCGCCGGGACCGAGTCGGACGATCAGCCCGGTCAGGTTCGGGTGCTTGCCCCGGGGACCGATCGCCGCGACGGCCTTGGCTTTCATCGCCGCAAAGACCTCGGCCTGCAACGGCTGAAACGCCGGTCCGTCGGCCTTGCCCCCACGATCGACGCGGACCAGTCCCCGCGCCAGCGCCTCGGGCGAGTCGTGCGGGGGCAGGCCCGGCAACGTCCCGTCGAATCGGATCTCGAGCAGGGCGGTCAGGTTGCGGCGAGCCAGTACGCGGAGGATCAGGTCCAGGCGATCGGGACCGGTGGCATCCTCGGCGGCCTGGCCCTCCAGCGCGGCGCGGCGGGCGCGGTCGGACAGGTCGTCGGCCAGCACCAGGGTCGAGGCCCCGCAGTGGACGGCGTATCCGGTCAGGGCATTGGCCAGACTCCAGACATCCGGCGGACCGCCCGCGACCGTGCCGCCGAAGCGATCGAGGGCCCCGGGGCCGGACAGTTGCAAGGCCAGCGACCGGGGCGAGCCGGGGTGAGTCTCGGCCAGAATTGCGGGCGGTGGGTCGGCGGGAAGCTCGCGAAGCTCCACCGAGGCCAGCTTCACGGCCGCACGATCCGAGCGGTTGACCAGCACGAGCACCGTTTCTTCCGCATCCGGCCAGACCGGCCATGAGACGGCGGCGGCGGCCGCGCCCTCGGCCACTGCCGGGCCGGATGCGGCCGCGTCGAGCAGCAATCGCGGCTTGCCGTCAGCGCCTCCCGGTGCCACCAGGGCCACGCCGAGGTCCGCCGGCTGGCCTTCCGCCACCTTGACCGTAAGCCGATGCGGCCGACCGGGATGGGGAACCCGCAGCACCAGGGCCGACCAGGCCAACCCGGTCGCGTCGGCCGGGGCAAGCTGCGTGGGCTCGGGGCCGCCGCGCAGGTTCCAGCCCCGCAGTCGGTCGCGCCGAGCCGCTTCCACCACCGCCGCCTCCGGGATGGCCCACGACGAGCCCATCGCCGGAGCCCGACCCGAGGCCATCGCTCGGTAGCCGCGGGCGCGGGTCAAATCCAGCGAGTCGGCCACCGTCTCCGTCCGTGCCGTGGGTGCCGGCGGAGACGCCTTGGCCCCCATGACCGCCAGCGATACCCGCCGCACGACCGTGACCGGGAACGGGTTGCGCGTCCGTTTGAGCAGGCGCGCCAGACGCGAGCCTTCCCAGCCCCCCACAGGCTCCCAGGTCGCCCGAACTTCCAGGACGTAGGAGCCTTCGAGCCGGGGTGCCGGGATCGAGAACAGGACCCCGGGGGGACGGGTTGCGTTGGTGGCCACCACCTCGCGATGCGTGGGGAAGGTCCAGGCCGGCTCGCCGCCACGGACTGGTCGCAGCTCGGCCGAATAGCGGACGGCGACCTCGGCCGGTTCGGGCAGGATCACGTTGAATCCCAGCGCCGCCGGGATCAGTGCGCCCGGGGCGAAGATCCCGTCGGAAACGCCCTCGGGACCGAGCCGGATCTCCAGGGCATCCCAGGAGATCCGTTCGATCGTGATCGGCACCGGGTTGGTCGCGAGGGTATGCAGCGGGCCTTCCAGTAGCGCCGCCACCGGGAATCGCGTGGTCGTCCCGCCGACCCTGGTCAGCAAGACCGAGCCGATCGTCGTCTCGATTCGCACGCGGGCGCGGCCCGATGGGCCTTCGCCGAGCCGGTACGTGCCGTCGGGCCGGGATCGGGGCGTATCCGTGCCCTCACCCTCGGCCTGCGCATCGAGGATGCGGCCCTCCACGACCTCCAGGTCGAGGGCGGGCGCGTCGGCCTTGGCGGCCCCGGGGAGGACCGGTAACGCCGGGTCGCCCCACGAGACATCCAGCGTCAGCCGGATGGCCGTCTCCTCTCCTTTGGCCGGGCGCGGTGAAATGCGCGGACCGGCCCCGGCGATCATCCCCACGAAGAGGACAAGCACTCCGACGCCACCAGCCCCGCGCCATCCGTTGCGCATGCGGAGATCGATACCCCGGCCCTCCCCACTTACCGCATCCATGCGGCCGCGAAATCAGACCCGAATCGTCCCGATTGGACAATCCCTAGAATTCCGATCTTTGGTCCAATCGGAGTGAATCGCGCGAAATCTTGAAAGTTTTTGTGGCAATTTTCTCCGATTGGCATAAAAATCGACTTCTCGCCTGTTCCATATAATGCGCTGGCCCGCCTGAATCTCGCCGATTTTCCCCCTTTTTTTGTCAAGAAAAGTCACGGCGAGTCCGCCCCGCGGTCGGGGCGGGGTTATCCTTACCATCGTCGCGAGACGGCGAGGATTCTCGTGGGCCTGTCCCGATCGAGGTAACCTGACGATGATTCGAATCTTCGGCTGGATTTTGGCCCTCGCGGTCCAGGGGCACGACAACCTCGAGCCGACCGACCGGCTCGTCCCTCCCGGCTTCAAGGGCAACCCATGGGGTCCGGCCGCCACCCTCGCCCGCGCGACCGGCAAGCTGCCCGTGATCCCGATCAGCCCGCTGATGGCCCAGTGGGATACATGGGGGCGGACCGTGCTCAAGGAAGGCGACATCGTCTTCCGCCGTGGCGATGCCAGGGTCCTCTTCGGCAAGTTCCCGTTCAGCAAGTGGCTGGCCAACGCCGACAACAGCGCGTACTCCCACACCGGCATCGTCGCCGTCGAGAATGGCGAGCCCGTCGTCTACGACACGACGTACGCCAGCGTCCGTCGGCAGCCGTTCTCGATCTGGGTCCTCGACAATGTCGGCCAGATCGGCGTCAAGCGGCTCAAGCCCGATCAGCAGTCCCACGTCCCCGCCGTGATCGCCTTCTGCCGCAAGCTCTACGCCGAGCAGCCCCCGTTTGACTACGAGCTGGCCCTCGACGACAAGGCGTTTTACTGCCTTGAGATGACCGAGAAGGCCTTCCGCGCCAGCGGCCTGACCCTGTCCCAAGCGATCCGCGTCGGCGACATGGAGCGCATCTCCCGCACGCCCTACGTCGTGTTGATGTTCCAGATGGTCACGC
Organism: Planctomycetota bacterium; assembly: GCA_028291545.1. Classification (GTDB taxonomy): domain Bacteria; phylum Planctomycetota; class Planctomycetia; order Isosphaerales; family Isosphaeraceae; genus JAQGHR01. The sequence goes on from JAQGHR010000136.1 coordinate 22,846, forward strand.
CCTGGGTCCTGGAAAAAGGCCTGACCCTGGAGACCGAGATCTTCCTGCCCGGCAACGACCGCCACGGCATCTGGGCCAGCCCCCTGCTGGAGACGGTGTACCCCCCCGCCCCGGTGGCCAGCGCCACGACGGGGGACACGAGGAATTGAGCCGAGTTGATGATGGGGGATGGATGCATCTTTGCCGCGGATTGATTGTCCGTCGCCCTGAGTTTGATTAGAGTGAATCGGGGCGCGGGACGAGGGAAGGAGTACGTGATGGCAGGTTCTACCGTGAAGGAAGAAGCGCGACAGGTGGTCGAGGGGCTTCCCGAGGATGCGACCTGGGAAGACCTTCAGTATGAAATCTATGTCCGGCAAGCCATCGAGGCGGGCCTGAAAGACTTGCGGGAAGGACGAACCGTCCCGCTTGCCGAGGTCCGACGCCGACTGGGGTTGTCGGCGGAATGACCGTTTCTTGGACCGAATCCGCCCTCGCCGATCTCCAGGTGATCGACGCATATATCGCCCGCAACTCGCCGCGCTATGCACGTTCGATGATTGAACGGATCGTCGCCCGAGTCGAGTGGGAGGCGACCTATCCCGGCCTCGGGCCTGTCGTCCGGGAATATAGCGACGAGACGCTCCGCGAGGTGTTCGAGGCACCCTATCGGATCATCTACCGAATCCAGGAGGATTCGATCGGCATCGTCGCGGTGATCCACGGTGCCCGGCGCTTGCCGAGCGGGCTGTGAACGAATCGCCCGGCAGTTCTCCATGCGCGTGCCGAATGTGTAACTTTGCTTGAAATGAACAGCTCACTCCGCCCCTTTTTCCTTTCGTCGTCGGCGGATGAGCAGCAGAGAGCCGGCACCGACTAGGGCGATCGTCGCGGGTTCGGGGACCGACTGCGGCGTCAGTAGGAAATAATGGCCCCGCCCCTGCCCGTCCAGGCCGACCCCGACGATCCGGCCATCGTCGGCGATGCCGGAGGCCGATTGCAGGAGCCAACCCGATTTCGGGTCGATGAGGTCATTCAGATCCGTCGGCAGGCCGACGCCGGGTGTCAGTGCCAGCCACGCATGGGTGTCGTCCGTAAGTTGGTAGATGGAATAGTGCGAGCGACCGACGACTTGCCCAAGGTTGTTCATCCCCAGGGCGACCGACGAGTAAACGAGGGAGTCGATGCCGGGCGAGACGGTCGTCGTGCCGGTCCGGAAGTCGTAGAGACTGCTCCCGCCCACGCTACCGGAGATCATCTGACCGCCCCGGTTGATGCCGTTGGCCCCGAAGGTGAACAGCGGAGATCCGGAGAAGAGCAGCCGGGATGTCGAGCCGTCGGAAATGAACGTGTCGTATTCCTGGCGATTGATCGGTCCCGAGACGACGCCCGCGCTGTATTGCCCGGCCGAGGCGGTCGTAAAGTAGGTCGTTGGGTTGTAGCCGTCCACGGCCAACTGCGGCGGGACCGGGCCGTGGAAGGTGGGGTCTTCGCGGAAGTTTGACGGGAGAGCGGTGCCGAAGGTCACGAGGCCGGCTGCGTCGAAATGAGGCGCGCGTCCGTCCCGATACTGGGGGAAGTTGCCGTCGTTGGAGTCCCGGACGGCCGCCGGCGTCACCGCACCCATGTCGGTGACCGCATAGCGCATCACGCCCGCGCGGGCCGACACGCCGATGCCATACGTTGAAGATCGCCGCCAGCTAGGCGATCCGTGACCGCTCAATCGTTCGAGGCATCATCGGCTCCAGTGTGCGGCCGGGTGTCATCCATGAGGAAGGCAGCGTAACCCGAGCGTGGAGGGGGAGAAGTTCAAGGGCAATCCTCGGCAACGACCGTCGGAAGAGCGGCCGGGTCAGTCCTGAATCGGGCCGGATTGCCCTTGCTCTTTTCCCCAGGAACGGGGACAACACCGGCCCCTTCTTCTCAAAGGGCCGGCTCGGGGCAGGGAAGCCTCGGCCTCGCAAGGATTGCGAGAGCGTTCGCCATGCCACGCCCTATCCCCATCATTCTGGGGTTCCTCCTGTTCGCCGGCAGCGTCGCACGCGCCGACGACGGCGTCATCAAGGTCGTGGTCAAGCTTGCGCCGGTGTATCCGCACAAGTCGATCACGGCGCAGTCGTTCGGGGCCGGGGCGAGGTCGTACTGGATCTTCGAGCCGGCGGGGCCGACGCCCGAGAAGGCGGCGGTGGTCGTCTTCCATCACGGCTGGCTCGCGGTGAACCCGGGGGTGTATGGGGCGTGGATCGAACACCTCGTGCGCAGCGGCAAGGTCGTGATCTTCCCGAAGTATCAGACCGACTTCATCACCCGGCCCGCCGACTTCCTGCCGAATGCCGTGTTCGCGGTGCGAGACGCCCTGGACGTGCTGGAGACCGGGCCGGGACGGGTCCGGCCGGATCGGGACCGGTTCGCGATCATCGGCCACTCGGCCGGCGGCAACCTCTCGGCGCAGATGGCGGCGATCGCCCGGGAGTCGGGCCTGCCCGAGCCCAAAGCGGTCATCTGCGTCTGCCCCGGCGAGGTCAGGCCGTTGCGAGAGCCGGACCTCTCCAGGATCCCTTCGACGACGCTGCTGACCATCGCCGCGACCGATGGCGACCGCCTCGTCGGCGACTGCCGGGCACGCGAGATTTACGGGATGGCGACGTCGATCCCGATCTCGCGCAAGAAGTACATCCTCTACCGCTCCGATCGGCGCGGCCGGATCCCGATCATCGCCGATCACCTCGCGCCCACGGCGGGACTGGCCACGCTCGACAGCGGCGAGGGCCTGTTCCGTGCCCGGCAGATGAACCTGGCGACCCTGGACATCCTCGACCGCTTCGGATTCTGGCGGATGACCGACCTGACGATCGCCGCGGGCTTCGCCGGCCAGACCCTGGACGAGGCCACAAGCAACGGCGCGCTGTTCCGCGACCTCGGCCGCTGGAGCGACGGCCAGCCCGTCACGCCCCCCCTTTGCGGCGATGACCTGGACATCATCCCCCGCACCATCGCCGCCAACGGCGGCCGCTTCCTGCCCTGGAGCGTCGATGAGTTCCGACGGATGATGATGGCGGAGAAGCCTTAGCCGAGCTAACCCGGTAGAGAGTACCGAGGTGCTCGCCTGCCGTGATCGGATGAGGCGTCTGCGATGCCGACCTCGAACGTCAAGGAAGAAGCCCGACGCCTCATCGAACGTCTGCCGACGGATGCGACCTGGGAAGACCTCCAAACTGAGATCTACGCCCGTCAGGCCATCGAATCCGGCTCGCGGGATTCCCGCGAAGGGCGGGTCGTTCCCATCGCGGAGGCCCGTCGACGCTTCGGCCTGGCCTCCGAATGAACGTCCTGTGGACCGAACGACCCGGTTCAGCGGCGGTATTCCGTTCGCTGCCACCGCGGGTTAGGCCGAATTTCTGTGGTTTTGGGTGCCACTGGTCGTACGCGACCAGTGCCCCTGGACCGTCGCCGAAGGGCACTGGTCGGGTACGACCAGTGGCACCATTTGTTCTTCCCACTCGCGAGGGAAGCGGAAAGGCTTCGGATCAGGATGACGAGTGGCGGCGGGCGATCAAGCCGGCGACCCCCAACATGAGTATCGCCAGCGACGCCGGCTCGGGGATCGGGGTCGGCGGATCGATGGTCAGGTCCACTTCGATCGAGCTGAGGACCGAGCCGTTGCTCGACCCGGTGATGTGCAGGCGCTCGGGATGATCGATCAGGGCACGCAGGTCCGCGGGGATCGCGTCGGCCGAGAAGGATTGTCCCCCGAACGAACTCGCCGACGTGAAGTTGCCTGCGATCGTCCCGCCGAGCCTGTGCCCGTAGGGCGTGTAGGCATAATTGGCGTCCAATGTCCCCTGGAATTCGACCCCCCAGACGCCCGAGCTTCGGGCGAGGTCCAGGGGCAAACTCACGGTCAGGGAGATCGGAAACTCGGACTGTAAGAGGTAGGTTGGATTCTCGCCGTTGTAGGTGGTGCTCGTCGCTTCGGCCGGGGTCACCGAGTACAGATTTACGAGGGGGACGACCCTGCCGCCGCTCGTGAGGCCGGGAAGGCCCACCGGCTCGTGATAATAATCGTTGCCCAAACCCGGAACCCAGAGTTGGGCCGTATATTGGATCGCGTCGGCGCGAGCCGGCATCGAGGACATTGTCAAGAGACCGAGAGCGACGACGCAGGCTCGAAGGTCACGCACGGGGAGGCTCCCGGAGTTCGTTAAGATGGCGGGTCGCGATCAGGATATCGAATCGCGGAGATCCGTAAAGTGCGATCTCAGACGCGCAAAGGGGACATTCTACTTTATTGAGACGCGCAAAGGGGACATTCTACTTTATTGAGAATATGCGGGATTCAGGTCGATTGGGCAAGAAAAAAGTAGAACGTCCCCTTTTCTTTCCCCCAGTCCAGGTCGATTGGGCAGTCAAAAAGTAGAATGTCCCCTTTTCCAAGTCAAAAAGTAGAATGTCCCCTTTTCCCCAGGGCCGGATCGGCGGCCGCGGCGCGATCACGGCGACGGCGCACAAGCTGGCGTGCCTGGTGTATCGGATGCTGAAGTACGGCACGGAGTACGTGGCGCGGTCGCTGGTCGAGTACGAGGCGCAGGTGCGAGAGAAGCTGGAGAGGAGCTTGCGTCGCAAGGCGCAAGCGTTGGGGTATGAGTTGGTGGCGAAGGCGTCGCCGTCGTCGCCGTCGTGATGGGGCCCGGGCGAAGGCGAGGCGCCCGATCGCGAGCCGCGCCGGACCGGAGCCCGGCGAGCCCCCGCGCGATGGGGTAGGGGCGATGCGTTATGACCAGAGATCGTGTCTATATATTAGCAATCACCGCCCTACCGGCGGAGCGAAGAGTTCACGGGGAGGCGTCCCCGGCCTGCACGCGCAGCCGTTCGCGCGCCCCGCTCAGGCGCTCAGCATAGTCGGGCAGCAACGGCGTGACCAGAACCCTCTGGAGTGAGCCGTGAAGCCGCCAGAGGGCCAACTCCTCGGCGACGCCCTCGACGGAGAGCCGCTCGGTGTCCTCGTAGCGGGAGAGCAGCTCGAACAGGACGAGCGCCTCGTCGGGGTGCAGCGCGATGGTTACGGGCTCGTCGTCCACCATCGGCCTCCGAGCCGCCTGCTATGAAAATGCCCTATGCCGCCTCGTCGCTGGCCTCCAGGATAACCTTGTGGCCCAGCCGTTCCAAGCGCCTGACCAGCTGGCGCGTCATCCGCTCCGGCTCCAGCCGCTCCAGGTACTCCGGCCCGAGGTCCCGGTAGTCCGACCCGGTCTTCAGGACCTGGTAGATGATCCCCAGCAGCGTGTGGCCCACCGCCACCGCCGCCCGCTTCCGGCCGCGCCGCGCCGACAGCCGACGGTACTGCGACCCGAGATAGGTCCCCTTGCTCCGGCCCGCCGCGTGCGCCGCCTGGATCAGGGCCGTCCGCAGCCACCGGCTCCCCTTGGTCGTCTTGCCGCTGCGACGCCTGCCGGCGCTCTCGTTGTTCCCCGGGCACATCCCCGCCCAACTCGCCAGGTGCCGCGCCGTCGGGAACTGCCCCATGTCCGCGCCCACCTCCGCCACCACGATCTCGGCCACCCGGCGGCCGACCCCGGGGATCGTCTCCAGCCGCGCCACCGCCTCGGCGTACGGCGTCAGCACCCGATCGATCCGCTCCCCCAGCCGGCCGATCAGGGCCTCAAGCGCCTCGTAGTGATCGAGCAGCACCCGCAGGAGGAAGCGGTGATGCTCCGTCACCTTGCCGCGCAACGCCAGCCGCAGCGCCGGGATCTTCGCCCGCAGCCGCCCCCGCGCCAGCTCCGCCAGCGCCTCCGGGTCGTCCTGGCCCTCGATGAGTGCCCGCAGCATGGCCCGGCCCGAGTCCCCGAGCACGTCCGTGGCCACCGAGCCGAGCTTGACGTTGGCGTCCTCCAGCACCCCCTGGATGCGGTTGGCCACCGACCCCCGCTCGGCGACGATCTGCGCCCGCTGCCGCGTCAGGTCGCGCAGCTCGCGGATCGGCTCAGGCGGCACGAAGCTCGGCCTGAGCAGGCCGTGCTGGAGCAGCTCGGCGATCCACTGGCAGTCCTTCACGTCGGTCTTCCGCCCCGGCACCTGCTTGATGGGCTGGGCGTTGACCAGCATCGGCTCGAACCGCCCCTCCAGCAGGTGCCAGACCGGCTTCCAGTAGACGCCGGTGCTCTCCATGGCGAGGTGGCGGACGCCCTGCTCGGCCAGCCAGTCGGCCAGCTCGATCAGCTGGCCGGTCATGGTGCCGAAGGTCCGCACCTGCGCGCGGGCCTTGCCGGCGTCATCGACCTGGCGGACGCAGGCGACGACCGTGTCCTTGTGGATATCCAGCCCGGCGCAGCAGCGGTGGATCACTTGCATGGCTCGGCCTCCGGCCGACGCCCGCCGGGGGACATCGAGGGGCTCAACACTCTGCTATACGTGCTCCCCGCCGGGGCGGGGGCGACAGTCTCGGATGCGGTGCGATGTCCGGGCCAGACTAACCAGCGGGCTCACGGCACCAGGCGGCGACGGCCGGGTCCCGGCGGGCGTGCGGCGCGCCGAGTATAGCCCGGTCTCGGCCCATTTTCATCGTCTCTGGGTGCCGCGAAGCGGCATGGCGACTAACCATAAGTAGACGTCCGAAATGTCGTGTTCTTTCACGACAATCACCGCACGGTAGGCAAGCATCGCGGATGCCGCTGTGCGGCGACGCTCGCGAGCCTACCGACGGCCGGGGCGGTTTGCAATTAGATTCGCGGCGACTCTCGTGGAATCGGAGTCCCGAGCGACGTCGGCACGCGGAGTCTGCCGCCTGTTGGGAAATACTTTCGTCATCCACGCAGGCTCGCCGCCCTTTTCATCCGCTGGGGAGCAGCGTGCGGCATGGGGGCGAATCAGGGATTCCCACCTGGCGGAGCGCGGGGCGAGAAGTCGAGAAGTCGAGACTGAAGGGCCGTTTCCTCTGGACATCCCGCCCGCTCCGCGATATCGTCCCGTCCACACGTCCGACGCGACGCACGTCGCCAGCGAGTACATCCGAGAGCATCCCCAAGGCGAATCGAGACAATCGCCGGCCGCGCCCCGCGCGGTCGGGCGACCGGGCGTCGGTCGGGCATGGATGCCCGCCGAACGACCCGTTCCTGTCTCGATAACGAGCGGCGAGGTCGCCGGACAAGCACTCTCTCGGGGGAACGGATGCCTCCTCAGACAACGAGATCGAACGAGACCGGACTGGCGCGACTCACCGGGATCATCCTCCCGGTGACCATCGTCGGCGCGATCGTCGTCTTCATCGTCCCGTTGCCCCCGCTCGTCCTGGACATGCTGCTCTCGGCGAACATCACGCTCGCCGTGCTGATCCTGTTGACCGTGTTATCGATCAAGAAGCCGCAGGACTTCAGCGCGTTCCCCTCGATCCTGGTCGTCAGCACCCTGACTCGCCTGGTCCTGAACGTGGCCGTCACCCGGCTGGTCCTGACCAAGGGCGGCACGCAGGGACTGGACGCGGCCGGGGGCGTGATTCACGCCTTCGGCGCGTTCGTCGCGGGCGATCAGGTGGTCGTCGGCGCAATCCTCTTTTTGATCCTGGTCGTGATCCAGTTCGTGGTGATCACCAAGGGTGCCACGCGCATCAGCGAGGTCGCCGCTCGGTTCATGCTCGACGGACTGCCCGGCCGGCAGATGGCGATCGACGCCGACCTGCACGCGGGGCTCATCGACCAGTACGAGGCCGCCCGCAGGCGCGACGCGATCTATCGCCAGGCCGACTTCTTCGGCGCCATGGACGGTGCCGGCAAGTTCGTCCGGGGCGATGCGGTGGCGGGCGTCCTGATCACATTCGTCAACATCGTCGGCGGCCTGTATCTCGGCATCGTCGAGCACGGCATGGCGCCGGGCGAGGCCGTGAGCATCTTCACCACGCTCACCATCGGCGACGGCCTGGTCAGCCAGGTCCCGGCGTTCCTGATCTCGCTGGCGGCGGGCCTGATCGTCACGCGATCGTCGTCGGAGAGCGATCTCGGCAAGGACGTGGTGGGCCAGCTCTTCTGCCGGCCCGCGGTGCTGGGCGTGGCGGCGGCGTTCCTGGCGCTGCTGGCCTTCACGGCCCTGCCCAAGGTGCCGATGCTCACCCTGGCCGGCGCCCTCGCGTGCGGGGCCTTCATGCTCATGAATCGCGGGGCCGAGACCGCGGCGGCGATCGTCGAGGACGAGGCCGCGGCGTCCTCCGCGAGCCCCTCCCCGGCCCCGGCCAGCCACGAGCCGTCGGACCGCATGGAAGACCTGTTGCAAGTCGATCCGCTGGAGCTGGAGATCGGCTATCGCCTGATCGGCCTGGCCGAATCGACCCGGGGCGGCGACCTGCTGGACCGCATCCGCGCCGTGAGGCAGAAGGTCGCACGGGAACTGGGCCTGATCGTGCCCCAGGTACGAATCCGCGACGAGATCTCGCTGGGACCGAACGACTATTCGCTGAAGATTCGCGGCACCTCGGTCGGTCGCGGGACCGCCTACGCCGGTCGCTTGCTGGCCGTCCCCCCGGCCGGGATGGTCACGCGGCCCGACGGTCGCGACGGCGTCGATCCCGTCTCGGGCGACCCGGCCGTCTGGATTCACGCCGACGGCCGCGAGGTCGCCGAGCTTGCCGGCTGCCGCCTGATGGAGGCCTCGGCCGTCGTCGCCGGCCACTTCGGCGAGGTCGTCCTGAATCATGCCGACGAGTTGATGACGCACGAACAGGTCCGGCGGCTCCTGGAACGCGCCCGGGCGAGTTCGGCGGCGCTGGTCGATGAGGTGGTGCCCGGCATGCTCCGCGCCGGCGAGGTCCAGCGCGTGTTGCAGAACCTCGTCCGCGAGCGGGTCAGCGTCCGCGACCTGGAATCGATCCTGGAAGCCCTGGCCGAGCACGCGGGCAAGACGCGGGATACCGACGCGCTAACCGAACACGTCCGCCGCGCCCTGGGCCGTCAGATCGTCGCGGCGCATCTCAGCGACGACGGCCGTTTGCGGGTGGCGACGCTCTCCGCATCCCTGGAATCGCGGCTCGCCGAGGCGGGAGGCCAGTCCGATACCCGGCCCGCCGACGCGTTCGGATCGGACGCCGCCCGGTCGGTCGTCCGCGCGGTCGCCGTGGCCGTTCACGCCCTGATCGAGGCCGATTATCCCCCGGTCCTGCTCTGCTCGGCCGAGGCCCGCCCCGTCCTGAAGGATTTGACGCGCGCCGAGCTTCCCCGTCTGGCCGTCCTCAGCCAGCGCGAGATCCCACGCGATCTGCCGGTCGAATCCGTCGGCACCGTCGTTGAAGAATTCGAGGAGGCCTATTCATAGGGTCTGTGAATCGCGGCGATGTGTCGCAATGGAATCAAAACGGTGGGCCTCCCCGCCCCCAGGACTGGACTGTGGCAATGACGACCAAGACCTACCGAGCCGGGACGATGAAAGAGGCGCTTGCGCAAGTGCGCCGCGACCTGGGCGGGCACGCGGTCATCCTCAATACCCGCGAGGTCCGGGGCCGTCGCCTGTTCGGTCTGGGTCGTCGCGAGATGATCGAGGTGACGGCCGCGAGGGACGCGCCGGCCGACGTCGCCATCGCCATGCCCGCCGTCGCGACGCTTTCCCTGCCGTCCCAGTTCGGCGAGCAGCTCGGCCATCTCCATGCGATGGTGGAGCGCCTGAGCCGTCAGGGCGCGATCGACCACCTCCTGCCGGATATCCCGGGCGAGCTGGTCCCGACGTATGCCACCCTTTTAGAAGCGGAAGTTCCCGAGATCCTCGCCCGTCGCCTGGTCCGCCACGTGGCCGAGCGGATCGAGCCGGACGAGATCCACAAGCCCGAGGCGGTGCGAGACGCGCTCCGCGATGCCGTCGAATCCTGCCTTCCGATCGCTCCGCCGATCAGCGTGGTGCCCGGCACGCGCAAGGTGGTGGCGCTGGTCGGCCCCACGGGCGTGGGCAAGACGACCACGGTGGCGAAGCTCGCGGCCAATTTCAAGCTCGCGCACGGGCTGCGGCCCGGACTCGTGACGGTGGACACCTTCCGGATCGCGGCCGTCGAGCAGTTGCGGACCTACGCCGAGATCATCGACCTCCCCCTGGCCGTCGCGAACTCGCCGGCCGAGATGCGCAAGGCGATCGACTCGCTCGGGGACGTGGATCTGGTCCTGATCGACACGGCGGGCCGCAGCCCTCGCGACGAGGTGAAGATCCGCGAGCTTGCCGATTTCCTGGCCGTCGCCCGGCCCGACGAGGTCCATCTCGTGCTGAGCGCCACCTCGGGCGAGCGCAGCCTCCGATCGGCCGTCGAGCGGTTCGCCGTGGTTCGCGCCGATCGCTTGATCCTGACCAAGCTCGACGAGGCCGAGGGCCTCGGCGGCGTGCTCGCCGTGATCGGCCAGGCCAACCGCCCGATCAGCTACCTGACCACCGGTCAGGCCGTTCCCGACGACATCGAACCGGCCGATCGCACTCGACTCGCGGCCCTGATTCTGGGACAGGAGGCGGTGGTATGAATGGTCATGGAAATCAAAATCATGGAATCGCTCGACGCCTCATCCGCGTCGGCCTGGCCGCGGCGGTGCTAGGGTCCCCCGCGACGGTCCACGCCGGGGAAGGCCTGGCCAAGCTCTCAACGCTCCTGGGCCGCAAGCCCGCGGCGGCGGCCGAGGCCAAGTCCGGGGCGGTCAGTTCGCAGATCAACTGGTGGTCAATCCCCCGTCCCGCACGGGTCGCGGCGAAGGACCTGGCGGCGAAGCAGGACGCGACCGTGTCTCGTTGCGTGGCGGTCGAGCACGACGACCGGACCTCGTACGAGATCCACGCCTCGCGCCGACTGGGCCTGTTCAAGAGGTCCGACTTCATCCTGACCACCGTCAGCGAGCCCTCGGAGGTCGCCGAGCAGCGCCGGCAGCAGCAAAGCCTGCGAGGCCGCCTGAAGCGCCTTCGCGACGCCGCGACGAAAGAGCCAACCTCGACCGGTAAGAGCCGAAGCGATTTTATTTCCCCGGTTTCGAACTGATTCTCGGACAGGAAATCGTCTGTTGATGGGAGTGTCGCGGTGGTAACCAGGGACGGCCGTATTCTAAGTGGGATAGGCATAACTGCCCCGAGGAGACGAGCTCCGCATCGTGTCTGGATCGCGGCAGTCGGAATCGTGGTGGCTTTGGCTGGTTGCCTGGCTGCCGAGTCGCGGGAAGGCTACGGGGCGTCGTCCAGCTCAAACCCGGAATTGGACGGCCGTATCGAATCCCCGTACTCAAACCAATAACCTCGACCGTATCGACCTGGATCGAGTGTCGTTGGGTGGGGCCGCCCAACCAGGAATCTGACGGCGAAGTGAAATTCTTTCCGAACGAATCGCGAGGGGTTTTATGTCCGATCAGGCCGATATGCTGCGACAACTGGTGAGGTCCCGGGAAGGCCCCGCGCCTCCTCCCGAGCCGCCGCCGATCCCCACCGCCAGGTCGCTGGTCTTCACCAGCGGCAAGGGGGGCGTGGGGACATCGAACCTGGCGCTGAACCTGGCGATCGCGCTGGGCGAAAAGGGCCAGCGGGTCGCGCTGGTGGATGCCGACTTCGGCCTGGCGAACCTGGACTTGCTCTGCGGGCTGGCCCCCGGTTGCGACCTGGGCGACGTGCTGGCGGGCGGCCGTCCGCTGTCCGACGCGATCGTGCCGGGTCCGGGCGACATCCGCATCCTGCCCGGCGCCCACGGCACGCGGACCATGGCCGACGTGCTGGCCGAGGCCCCGAAGCGGCTGGCCAAGGAGCTGGCGGAGCTGGAAGCCGGCACCGACTTCTTGCTGATCGACGCGGGCAGCGGGCTGGGGCCGTCGATCTCGACGATCGCCTCGGCGGCCGATTGCCTGGTGCTCGTGACCACGCCCGAGCCGACCTCGGTGGCCGACGCCCACGCCTCGCTCCGTCGCCTGAACCGGAACACCGTGCTCCGCGTGGTGGTGACCCAGGCGCAATCGAACGCCGAGGGGAACGATTGCCTGGAGCGGATCGCGGCGTCGAGCCGCCAGTTCCTGGGGATGGTGGTCTCGCCGCTGGGATTCCTCCGCTTCGACCCCCACGTGCCCCAGGCCGTGCGGATGCGCAAGCCGTTCCTGACGGCGTATCCGAACGCCCCGGTTTCACGAGGCGTGCGGCGCCTCGCCGAGACCCTGCTCGATGAACGCTGTCCCCGTCCGCCCCGGCCCGGCTTCTTCACGTCGCTCGCGGCGCGCTGGGCCCTGGGGCGAGTCGCCTCGTAGGGTGTGCGAAGCGAGGCACGCTTTACAAAACAACCTTGTCGATTCTGCGGCTCAAGCCGGTTGTTCCGGCGACCCGATAACAAGCGTGACGCGAACGCTACCGTAATCTGGACCGTAAACCGAAACCGCGCGAGGTGAGAGGGAGGGGGACGGACCGAGGCACTCGCCAAGGCCGGCCCCGACGTCGAAAACGCGATCCGAGACGGGCCCGATGGGGTTCCGGATCGGGCCGCCGGATCGCCCCGGACGCAGGACGCGCCGGGCCTCTCGAAGACCTGTCATGGAGGGCAAGGATGCCAACCAAGCTGGACGTGGATGTCACCGAACTCTGGCGCGAGTTCAAGGAAGAGCCCACCACGCCCTTGCGGAACCGCCTGGTCGAGCGCTACTTGCCGCTGGTCAAGTACAACGCCGAGCGGATCTGGCAACGTCTGCCCGAAGGGGTCGATCTCGACGACCTGATCTCGGCCGGCGTCTTTGGCCTGATGGACGCGATCGACGCCTTCGACCTGACGCGCGGCGTCAAGTTCGAAACCTACTGCGTCCCCCGGATCCGCGGGGCGATGCTCGACGAACTCCGCACGATGGACTGGGTCCCCCGCCTGGTGCGCTCCAAGCACACCAAGATGGAGGAGGCCCGCAAGTCCCTGGAGGCCCTGCACGGCCGCCCGCCCACCGACCTGGAGCTGGCCGAACGGCTCGGCCTCCCGTTCGAGGAGTACGAGAAGATGGCCTCCGACGCCAACGCCGTCGGGCTCATCTCCCTCAACAAGAAGTGGTACGAGACCGACAGCTACAAGGACGTCCGCGAGATCGACGTCCTCGAAGATAAGAAGGGTGAGGACCCCACCAAGCGTCTCCAGCGCAAGGACCTGATGCGCATGGTGACCAAGGGGCTGAACCGGAATGAACGCCTCATCATCATCCTTTACTATTATGAAGAGCTCACGATGAAGGAGATCGGCGCCACGCTCGACCTGAGCGAGTCCCGCGTCTCCCAGATGCACTCCTCCATCATCCAGCGCCTCCAGTCCCAGCTCTCCTCCCGCCGGCCCGAGTTCGGGACCTGAGACACGATACGAAGCGGTTCGCGTCGCACTCGTACGGCCCTCCCCGGCGCAATCCTCTCGCAGGATTCACCGGGGCGGGCCTTCTTGTGCGCCGCATGATAAGTTTGCGGCTTCGGCTCGTTCGTTAGCTCCGGTCTCGTCGACGACGAATCGCGATCCGACACAACGACGCTTCATCAAATTCTTGGGCGAGCCTTACCTGATGTATCACGAGTTACTGGTGTTCTTCGAGACGATCGCCCAGACCAACTTTCGGACGCCCGTGACGGGCTGGCACGTCAAGTACGTGGTCCTCATCCCGGCGCTGATCGCGCTGGGACTGTTCGGCGCGCTGCTGTGGTGGCTTCCGTAGAGCGGGAGGCTCACGCGAACAGCGGGGACGTCACTCTCGGCGGCGAAACTTCGGCACGTTTCTTCGTCGGCGGCTTCCCCTGCGTGGACTTCATCAGCGCGCCGGCGAGGAGGAGGCCGACGGCGATCGCGGCGGCCCAGAGCGCGGCCTTCACGGGGGCGGAGAGGGGCCGGGCGGGCGTCTCGCGGAGGTAGACGGCGAAGGGCTTGGAATCGGCGGAGGCGGAGACCGGCGGCTCGTCGTCATCGTAGAGGAGCCGCTTGCGATCCTTGATCGACTGCTCTTGTTCGCGAGGGGGGTTGGGTGCCATCGTCGTGGTCCACAAGAAGATCATCGCATGGGGACGACGTCTTGATTATTGCAAAAGAGGCCACGGGGGTCACAGCCTTGCCGTGAACGACCAGTCCCAGCTTGGCGGGTAATCGGCGAAGGCCTCGCCGCTGGGGAGGTGGTCGTCCCAGGGGTAGAGGACGCGGTCGAGCACCACGCGGGAGAACCCGGCGCGTTTCAGGCGGTATTCGATCTCGAACGGCTGCCAGAACTTCTGGCGGAGGCCCTGGAACTGGAACCGGCTGAAGCCGAATTCGTAGTAGCGGTGCTCGCCGTGATGGGCGGCGAGGCGCTCGGCCTCGACGGGGTCGAGCCCCTTGTCCAGCTCTCGGTCCAGAAGAAGCATCGTGTGGTAGTGGATGGCGTCGATCGAGGGCACCACGCCGAAGAACACGCCGCCGGGTTTCAGGGCCGCGCGGACGGCGTTCAGGGTGCGGTCCACGTCGCGGACGTCGGGCATGACCAGGGAGTTGATCGCCACGGCCACGTCGAACTGGGCGACGAGGTCGCCCAGGTCGTCCATCGTGCGGTTGTGCCAGGTCACGCGATCGGCGTCGGCCCCCAACCGATCCTTGGAGCAGCGGATCATGGCGGAGGCGAAATCCAGGGCGTGGACCTCCCCGAACTGCTCGACCAGCAGCGGCAGGAGCGGGCCGGTCCCGCAGCCGAGGTCGATGGCCGACTTCGTCTTCGTGCCCGGGATTGCCCGGATCGCCTCGGGGATCGGATTCACGACGCCGGGACGGAATGGGTCGAGGAAGACCTCGTCATATTTCGAGGCGTGGCGGCTCCAGTAGCGGCCCTGGGCCTTGGTCTCTTCCGAGGGGGGATTCGGCATTCGGGTCGAGCGCGTCATGCCCGGGTGGTGTCCTTGGAAATTCGCCTCTGGGGGTCGGAACCGATCACGTCACATCACGTCACTTCGCCGGAGGCGGGATCGCGGCGCCAGGATTGGGGGTGAAGCGGACGACGTCGATGGCCAGGCCCCTGGGGGTTCCGACCACGTCGCGGCGAAATCGCTTGGGATAGCCCAGCTTGGGGTCGGGCGTGAATCGCAGGAGGACCGACGTGCCCTTGGGCTGACCGAACGGGGCGGGCTCGGAGAGCTGCGACCGCTCTTCTTCCAGGATCTTGAACAGCCCGTCCACGCTGTAATAGCTCGGATCGCCCGGCTTGACCTCGATCTCCCGCACCCGCCGTTCCTTGCGGTCGTCCACGAACGCGCGGATCGACCGGACCTTGCCGTCCCGGACGAAGATGCGATAGTGCCCGTCTCGGGCGCCCGAACTCGTCCATTCGAGGTCGTAGTCGCGAATCTTGGCCGCGTCCCAGATCCGGCGAGCGTTGGCGATTGACCGGGTCGTCACGTCCTCGCCCCCCGCGCACCCGGCGAGGGCGATCAGGCAGAGCGTGAGCGGCTTGAGGCGAGGTTTCGACATGGCTTGACCGGTCCCGGAAGAAGGTTGCGGAACCTTCCGTTGTCGGCCCTGGAGCGTCCCGGGTCAAGGGGTTCGTAAGATTTCAAGAGTCGAGGGGGGCCTTCGCGTGCCTCTTTGATCGGGATTTCCTAAGATGGGGCTTCCTCGTCCGTTATCATCGCGAAGGCGGCGATCCTCCACTCTCCCGATCCGGGCAGGAACGAAGGAGCAAGTCATGAGCTTCTCTTGCGTATTTCCCCTCTTCACCTGGGCCTGGATGATGGTGATGATGCTGCTCGCCGTGTTCTCGACCGCGAAATATGCTGCGGCCGACGTCATCGAGGTCTCCGGCAAGGCGATCGACGCGGGCACGGGAAAGCCGGTCGGGAAATTCGTCGAGCAGGATGGCCGGGTCGACCCCAAGGACCCGTCGAAGGTGATCTGGGGCTTCTCCGAGGGTCGTAACGAGGGAGAGAACCCGGGCGGCACGTTTCGCGTGACGATCGACTGGGCCGGCGGCCAGCGCGTCCGTCTTCTCGCCGATGGCTACCTGCCCCAGCCTATCCTGGTCGAGCCGCCGCCCGAGGGGGCGAAGGCGGTGTCGGTCACCGTGGTGATGAAGCGCGGTCGCGAAATCGCCGGCACGGTCGTGGATGCGAAGGGCAAGCCCGTGGCCGACGCCTCGGTCTTTCTCGTCGGCAAGAGGCAGGTCAACCTCACCGGGGGCAAGGCCACGCGAGATTTCGATGACGGCGGCGAGGACAAGACCGTCACACGAGCCTTGACCGAGTCCGACGGCCATTTCACGGTCTCCGGCGCGGGTGAGGACGTCACTCGCCTGGCCGTTTCGTGCGCGGTGATGGACCTCTGGATCGTGCCCGTGCCGAAGACGACCGACGCCGAAAAGCCGCTGGTGGTCCGCCTCCCCGAGCCGGGCCGGCTCACGATCAAGTACGACATCCCCGGCAGCGCGCCCGAAGGCGTGTTTTTCCTCCAGATGCTCACCCACGAGATCCCCGAATGGCTGGGGATCGACAACATCCGCAAGCCTCGCCAGGCGAACGGCACGACCCAGACGCTGGCGAACCTCGCGCCCGGGGCGTATGAGATCACTCGCAGCAAGCAGGTCCGGCTCAGCAGCATGGGGTTCGGGAGTATGCTCGACCGCCAGCGGATCGTGATCCGGCCCGGAGGCGCGGCCGAGGCGGTCTTCGCCCGCGACCGGGGCGCGGCGATCACCGGCCGGGTCGATTTGCCGGATCGCGACAAGTCGGCCGGAGTGCATCTTTTCGTCAAGAAGGCGGACGACAACGATTACCCGTTCGGTACGGTGTTCGAGTCCATGAAGGCCGAGCCCGACGGCACGTTCACCACCGAGAGGCTCCTACCGGGCGACTACAAGGTCATCGTCCAGGCGTATCGTCCCGAGCCGGAGGACCAGCGGTTCGTCACGGGTCTCCGGGGGGCGGACCTCACGGGTTCGGCGAAGGTCACCGTGCCCGCAACGGGCAAGCCCGAGGCGGTGGTCATCACGCTCAAGCCGCCGGCAAAGCCCCGGGCCAAATGAGGCGTGTCGAGCAGGCCAGTTCTCGGGGAGTCTACATATCCAGAAACGGCACCGGCAGCAGGAAGGCATGCTGTTCGTAAAGGCTGCCGACGCCCGCCCACGAGGTGTACTGGGAGAAGAAAACGACCATGACATAAAGGACCGCGACCGGGATGATCGCCAGCCGCCCGAGGACGCGGAACAGCCAGTGTCGCGGGCGTTCCCGGCGCAGGGAGCGGGCATAGGCCCAGCCGGTGAGGAGCCGGGCCGGGGCGAGGAAGATCACGAAGACCAGGCTGGGCAGCCAGGCGGCGTCGCGGGAGATCATCTCCAGCTTGAGCAAATACAGGGGGATCGCGGCCAGGAGCATCACCATCAGCGCGAAGGCGAAGGCCCAGGGCGCGCGGCGGAAGTGGTCGCGCACGGCGCGGCGGGAGAACATGGCGGAGACCCGGCCCTCGACGGCGTAATGCACCTGCAAGAACGGCAGGAACGGCACGATCACCGCCAGCACGATGACCCCGAGCACCCCCAGCACCGGCGCCTTCCCCCCCGCCGCGATCAGGATCGCGGGCGGGATGATCCAGGCGATCGTGCCCAGGAAGCCGACCAGGCCGACGCGGAAATAGTGCGGCAGATGCAGCGACGCGGCGAACGTCCACAGGCCGTCGCGAGCCTCCGCATAGAGGCCCCCGCGACGCAACCGGCCGATCAGCCAGAACGGGTTGCCGAACGGCCAGAGGAAGTGCCGCAACCGGCCGCCCCGGGCGCAGGCGACGAAGATGTGCAGGAGCGAAAGCACGATCACCGCCACGGTCGCCGCCCGCCATCCCCGCGCCACTGGCCCGCCCGGGTCGATCAACTCGGCCGAGCCGGCGTACGACTGCACGAACCACGCCGGCCAGAGCGACAGCCACATCCCCGCCATCATGCCCCCGGCCCGCGCCGCCCGTCGAACGCCGATCAAGCCGTCCCGCAACCGCCCCGTCCTGGCCACCCGGCCCGACGCCTCCAGCAGATACCCCAGGCTGAGGAACTGGAGGATCGGCAGCGCCGCCAGGAACGACAGCCCCAGGATCAGCGAGGCGACCCCGAACAGCCACTCCGTCGCCGAACCGACGCCCCGCGCCACCGATCGGACCACGCCCCACAGCGTCCGCCTCGGCGCGATCGCCGCCTCGACCGGAGCTTCGGCGACAAGGGAGAGTTCATCAAGATAGATCACGTCTTGCATGCAGGGGATACTCGCGGTGCGGTTTCCGGGTTTCACGGTTTTGCGTTTCGGTTGTTGACGCCAGCCTCGCCAACGACACCGGGGCCAAGCTGCGGCTCCTGAG
>JAQGHR010000156.1 GCA_028291545.1 Planctomycetota bacterium
GGCCGGACGGTGCCGACGCCGTCAGCCACCTGCGCGCGCTCTTCAAGAGCGGGGATCGGCAGTGGGACGCCTACTGGCGGCCCACGCCGAACTGATCCGATTCACCTACTATTCTGACGCTTACCCCCATCCGGGGGCCGGATTCGAGATTCGAGAGCGGAGATTCGAGAGGATGGATTGTCCGAATCTCTGGGAACATCCGCTCGCGATCGTCTTGAATCTCTGACCTCGAATCTTCGCTCACTTTGACGAGGGCGTCAGCGCCCGGAAAAAGTTGGGCGAATCCACCATCGGGACGGTGATCCACTCCGGGCCTGACCAGGCGTGATGGATCACCCGGACGTCGGGCCCGTTCAGGTCGATCTCCAGGAATCCCGGCAGATGCTGGCCGGTCGGGTCGCGGAGCAGCGGCGCGCCGCTGTTGAGGCAAAGCTCCTCGGGAATCCCCACCGGATGGAACGCCCAGGCCGCATGGACGTGCCCGCAGCAATAGAGGTGGGGACCGAGTGTCGCGAGCCAGGGGCGAACACTCGCCGCGTTGACCATCCGCTTCTTGGCCAGTTCACGCACGTACGCTTCCGGTGCATCGACCGGATAATGACATGCAACAATGAGGCGTTTTGGACGCGTCTTCTCGTCGGCGACCAGGGCCTTGGCCCTCTCCAACTGCTGGGGCGGCAGATAACCGCGAGCGGAGAGGTGAGAGCGGGTCGGATCGAGCCCGAGGATCGAGGTGTCCCGGTCGATGGCACGCAGCCAAGGATACGGGCCGTCTGGCGCGAACGCACCGAAGGCGCCTTCGAATTTCTTGTACCGCACGGCGCCGGTCGTGTAGCGATCGTGGTTGCCCGGGATCACCGTCGCGCGGTCCGGGTCGGTGAGGAGAGGGTTTAGCGCCTTCCGCGCGGCAAGAAATTCGGAAGGCAGCGCCGTTGTCGTCAGGTCCCCGGTGATCAGCACGTGATCCGGCGCGAGTTGCCGCACCCGATCTACAACCTCTTCCAGCCGCTCCAGCCGAAACTTGCGGGCGCGGCCCGACAGGAGGTCGAACATGCCCACGGGCCGCTTGTTGAGCAAGCGGAGGGGGTTCCAAGTGAGCCGCCAGACGTGGATATCCGAGAGGTGGACGATGCGCACGGCTTCGGGTCCGAATAGGATCGTCGGGTCTGGCCACGATCAAAAATGCAGGCCAACCCAGCCGACCAGGACATCGTACGCAGCATGCGTGCCGACCGCGACGCCAAAGCCTCGGACGAGGAAGACCCACGCGAAGAAAATCCCGGCCAGCCAGCGGAAGATGAAGGCGAACCAGGTGAACGATTCCCCCGGCGCGCCCGCGTGATGGGCCAGCGAGAACAGCAGCGCCGATCCGGTCACGGCCACGGTGCCAGCAAGAACCTCGGGAGTATGGATCAGTCTCGCCGAACCGTAGATCGCGGGGATGAGTGCCAGCCGAAACAGGGCTTCCTCATAGACTCCCGCCCCGAGAAAGCCGATCACGGCCGAGACGGACTGACGCGACGAAGAAGGACCCGCCTGGAGGACGGTCTGGACGTCCAGGCGATCGAATCCAAGGTCCACGAGCCGGCTCACCCCGATCAACGCAATCGCGAGGACGAGGCTTTCCATCGCCATGCCCAGCAAATCGCTGAGGCGAAGCTTCCACGATTCCCCGTGGAATGCCTGCCATGCCAGCATCGCCCCGACGAGGCACAAGGGCGACAGCCAGCGATCGCGCAAACCCAGGGCCGCCATCGCCTGCCGCATCCAGGCGTCGGCACCCGTCCGCATCGCATCCGCCGAAGTCCCGCCGACCAGGGCGACCCCGATTTCATAGGCGGCGAGCATGGGAAGCACGAACACGAGGCACGCCATCGGCGTTCGCGTCGCCGACCAATACGACGCCCGGCCGGCGGGGACGGCGGCATGGGCCGGTTCCCCCCACCAGGCATGGTCGTAGCCGAATCGGGATCGGAATCGTCGTGGCCGTCCCGTCGATCGCGCCGTTGAGGTCTTCACTCGGGAAATATCGGCCGGAGGAAGTCGTCGAATCCAGTTTCGAGTTATGTCCTGGCAGGAATATTGAAATTCGTGAAATCGCCGAACGGACTGAAAAGAACGAAATCGTGCCGGCCCTTGTGACAAACTTCACACATGGCTAGGATACGTCCAAGAGCGTGGCACCGGTGTCTTGACGGTGTCGCGCCGCACCCTCAGAATAGCGGTTCCTTTCAGATTGACGACTTCTGCCCAACCCGCGAGACCTCGGCCTTGCCGGTCCGAAGGCGTGTCGTTCCCGGATGGGTCGCGACGCGGGGAGTCCTTGCCGGTGTGGCGAGGTCTCTCCGACCCGTCCCGGCCGATCTCCGGTGCTTCTTCCACGTTGGGGAGGATTGGCGCGTGACTCCGCGGTTTCGTCTCGCCCTGGTCGCCGGTGTGATTGCCCTGACCGGTTGCTCGGATTCCTTTAATGCTGGCCCGATCGATTACGCCCCCAGCCCCGATCTGGTCAAGCTCAATCAAGAAGCCAAAGATAGTGCCGGGAAGCCGGTCCTCAAGGATGGAAAGCCGGTCATGGAGCCCAAGCGGGAACTCCTGAACCGCGTCAATAAATCCATGACGGACGTCTTCGGCCCAACTCCCCAGGAAATGGTCGTGCCCAAAGGGGCCGGCTTGCCCGAGGGCGGCGCCAGGCTGGCCGATCAGGCTCGTGTCGGGACCGACAAGACCTTCGGCCCGGTCGGCTGGCACCAGTACGGTCCCGACGGAAAGCTCAAGGGGGATGTGCTGATCGAAGGGGGCTATTCGCTCTATCGCAAGCATTGCCTCCACTGTCACGGCGTTAGCGGTGACGGGGCTGGCCCGACCTCCGCCTTCCTCTGGCCTCGCCCTCGTGACTATCGCCGGGGCATCTTCAAGTTCACCTCGACGACCGGCCAGAAGCCGACCCGCGAGGATCTCGCGCGAATCGTGAATCACGGCATCGGCAATAGCTCGATGCCCGCGTTCGAGGCCCTCATGGACCAGCGCGAGGTACAGCAGGTCATCGACTATGTGATCTTCCTCAGCGCCCGCGGCGAGACCGAGCGTCGCCTGATCGAAGAGGCCAGCACCGAGGATGAGCCGAAGGACGCCAAGGCGGAGTCTCCGATCAATAAAGAGAAGGCCGAAGAAATCGCGCAGAGCGTCTTCGATCTGTGGAAAACGGCCGAGACCGAAGTCCTCAATCCGCCGGTCCCCCGCACCCCCTCGACCCGGCAGAGCATCGCCAACGGCAAGACGCTTTTCCTCGGCCTGGGTACGCCCAAGCTCGAATGTGCCGGCTGCCATGGCCCGAGAGCCAAGGGTGACGGCCAGAGCTTCGTGCCCTACGACATGTTCCGCGAGGTCGTCTTCGGCGGCGATCCGGCCATGCAGGACACGCGATTGGAGGAGGTCATCGAGCGCGAGGCCGAGCGAGCGGTCGAGGATGCCGAGCCCGAGCTGGCCGAGATCAAATCCCCCGGCGAGCGCGAGAAGAAGGCCGAGGAAATCAAGAAGGCCAAGGCCGAATCCGTCCGTCAGCTTTGGGTCAAGGGCTCGCTCGACGACTGGGGCAATCCCCTCCGACCCGCGAATATCAACAACGGTCCCACGACGCAGTACAAGGGCGGTCGGCGACCTATCGACCTCTATTGGCGGATCGCCAAGGGGATCAACGGCGCGAAGATGCCGGCGCATGCCCAGTTGCTCAAGCCCGAGCAGATATGGGACCTGGTCAACTTCGTGCTCGCCCTCCCGTATCAGCCCAACCTCCTGAACGATGCGCCCGACACCATCCCGGCGGCCACGAGCACTCCGGCGGTGACCGCGTCCGCAAGTTCGAAATAACCTTGGCTCGCGCGAACGCGAAGGGCCGATTCCGCCGCAATAGGTCATCGTGAATTCCTAGGTTGGGCGTCGGTCACTGCCGTCCAAACCCGCCACCCGCAAGAAAGCCCTGTTCTAGGGAGTCTGCCGTGCGAAGTTGGAGCCTGTTGTTCATCATCGCCGCGATCGCCTCCGTCGGCGTCTTCGTGTATGCTCCGTTCGATCCAGAATGGTGGATGCCCCACAACGTCTCGCTGACCAGCCCGCTCCATTTCGGCGCCGATGTCGACCATCTCTTCGTCCTGATTCTCTGGATCACGGGCATCGTCTTCATCGGGACGCAGGTCGCTTTGGGCTGGGCGCTCTGGCGATACGCCGCCCGTCCTGGAGGAAAGGCGAGCTACACGCACGGGAGCCAGCGGCTGGAAGTTGTCTGGACGATCATTCCGTCGGCCATCCTCGTATTTATCGCCTTGTACCAGATGGGGACCTGGTCGAGCATCAAGTTCCGCTCGGCGCAGCCGAAGGTCAAGCCGATCGCCGAGGTCACGGCCCGGCAGTTCCAGTGGCTGATTCGCTACGCCGGCCCCGACGGCAAGATGAATACCGAAGACGACTTGCACACGATCAACGACCTCCATTTCGTCAAGAACACCCCCGTGGTGATCCATCTCAAGTCCAAGGACGTTCTGCACTCGTTCTTCCTGCCCCAGTTCCGCATCAAGCAAGACGCCGTCCCCGGATTGACGATCCCGGTCTGGTTTGACGCGGATACCGAGGGGGATTACGACCTCGTCTGCGCGGAACTTTGCGGATGGGGCCACTACAAGATGCGGGGCAAGGTCACCGTTCACGCCACGCAAAAAGATCTCGATGAGTGGCTCGCCGGGGCGTATCGCGCCCAATCGCAGAGCCAGATCGTCGCTTCCGCCGGCACCAAGGGGAGCAACTGACCCACCATGAGCGCCCACAACGCCGCCTCCGGCCACGGGGACGGGCACACGGCCGCCGCCGCCCACGATCACGGGCACGACGAGCACGACCATATCCATCCCGCGCCGACGAACCCGCTCTTCAAGTACGTCTTCTCGCACGACCACAAGGTCATCGGCATCCAGTTCCTGTTCTCGGGCCTGCTGTTCTTCGTGCTGGGGGGCCTGCTGGCGCTGGTCGTGCGGTGGCAGTTGGCGTGGCCGTGGAGGCCGGTGCCGATCCTCTCGAAGTTGCTCTGGGCCGACTACGGATACCGGATGCCGCCCGAGTCGTACAACAAGATGTTCACGATGCACGCCACCGTGATGATCTTCTTCGTGATCATCCCGCTCCTGACCGGCGCGTTCGGAAATTTCCTGATCCCGCTCATGATCGGGGCGCGGGACATGGCCTTCCCCAAGCTGAACATGTTCAGCTACTGGTGCATGCCCCCGGCGTTCGTCGCCCTGTTCATGTCCTTCACCGCACCCGGCGGATCGGCCGAGGCCGGCTGGACGAGCTACCCGATTCTCTCGATCGCCAAGTGGTCCACGCCAGGCTCGTTGAGTGGCCAGACCTGGTGGCTGATCGCGCTTTTGTTCGCCGGGGTGTCGTCCCTGATGGGGTCGATCAACTACATCACGACGATCATCATGCTCCGTGCCCCGGGCATGAAGATGTTCCGCCTGCCGATGACGGTCTGGGCCCTGTTCATCACCGCGCTCTTGCAGGCCTTCGCCCTGCCCGTACTCACCGCGGCGCTGGTCATGCAGCTCCTGGAACGGACCGTCGGCACGAACTTCTTCACGCCGGCCAACTGGATGGTGGCCAACGACTCGCTGGGCGTCGGCGGCGGCCAGACGCTGCTCTGGCAGCACATGTTCTGGTTCTACTCGCACCCGGCCGTCTACATCATGATCCTGCCGGCGATGGGCATGGTCTCCGATATCATCTCCACGTTCTCGCGCAAGCCGTTGTTCGGCTACAAGCCCATGGTCTTCGCCACGGCGGGCATCGCGGGGTTGGGGTTCATCGTGTGGGGCCACCACATGTTCCAGTCCGGCATGAACCCCGCCCTGGGCGCGACTTTCATGCTTTCGACGATGATGATCGCCCTGCCCTCGGCCATCAAGGTCTTCAACTGGACCGGCACGATGTGGGGCGGCCAGATCCACTTCACCTCGGCCATGCTGAACGCGATCTCCTTCGTCGCCATGTTCATCATCGGCGGCCTGTCGGGCATCTTCATGGCGGCGACCCCGGTTGACATGCACATCCACGATACCTACTTCATCGTGGCGCACATCCACTACGTCCTCTTCGGCGGGAGTACATTTGGCCTGTTCGCGGCCATCTATTACTGGTTCCCGAAGATGTTCGGCCGGATGATGAACGAGCCCCTGGGCAAGCTCCACTTCCTGCTCACGTTCATCTTCTTCAACGGCACGTTCTTCATGATGCACATCATCGGCATGCACGGACACCCCCGCCGCATCGCCGACCCGACCATCTATCCGTTCCTGGCGACCAAAGGCATCGTCGGGATGAACCAGTTCATGACCTACTGCGCATTCGGTCTTGGACTGGCCCAGATCCCCTTCGCCCTGAATTTTTTCTATAGCCTATTTCTCGGCCCCAAGGCTGGCGACAACCCCTGGCACTCCAACACGCTGGAATGGCAGACGACCTCGCCACCCGCGTATTACAATTTCCAGACGATCCCCACGGTCTACCACCCGGCCTACGAATACAGCGTGCCGGGCATCGCGGCGGATTATCTCCCACAAACCCAGCCCCGACCGGTCGAGGCCGGACCGCTCGACCCGGTCATGGCGTAATACATCAAACCGCGCCCTGGCGAGCCCGGTCGCGTCAGCGCCGGGAATTTGCCAACCCACACTCCCGGCG
>JAQGHR010000160.1 GCA_028291545.1 Planctomycetota bacterium
TGGGGCGGGCGTCCCTGCCCGCCTACGAAAAAAATCCTGATTTGTAGGCGGGCAGGGACGCCCGCCCCACTGGAAAGCCGCTGAAACTCGAATCGCATCTCCCGGCGCACGGAGGCGCCCCGCATGTCCGGATCGTCTCGCACCCTGGTCATCGACGCACGCCCGCGCGGGCCGCGCGGGCCGCTGGCCGGAGAGCGGGTGCTGGGCAAGCCGGTGCTGGCGCATCTGGTGGATCTGGCGCGCGAATGCGGAGACGGGCCGGTCGCAGTGCATGCGAGGGTCGATGAGCATGGCCCGTTCCGCGACCTGGTAAGCGATGCCGTGGCGAAGGCCGTCGTCTTCGCCACGGGGCCTCCGCCCGAGCATGCCGCCATCCTGCGCACCGATCGCCTGTACGATGCCGGCCGGTTGCGGAAGGCGTTGCGCGCGGGCCGGGACCCGGAAGTGGCCGTCGTCTGGCGGCTTGATCGACCCTCGGCTCTGGCGAGTGCCGACGAGGAGCTCGTCCGTC
This sequence comes from Planctomycetota bacterium, assembly GCA_028291545.1. Lineage (GTDB taxonomy): Bacteria > Planctomycetota > Planctomycetia > Isosphaerales > Isosphaeraceae > JAQGHR01. The sequence continues at coordinate 512 of JAQGHR010000160.1, forward strand.
GCCGGACGTATCAGCCCCTGGGCCGATTCTGGGCGCTGGCGCCCGCGAAAGCCCTGGCGAGATTGCTCCAACCGACCATCGTCCGGCCCAACGCGGTCACGCTGGCGGCGGCCGTCACAATGCTGGCGGCGGCGGGCGTCGTCGCATTCGCAGCGGCCAATGGGATCGGCCGCGCCGTGGTCGCGACGGCCCTGGCGCTCGGACTGGTCCTGGACACGGCCGACGGCCATCTCGCGCGGTTGCAGGGGACGGCCTCCGAGTTCGGCCGCTGGCTAGACGCCCTGCTCGACGAGCTGGTGGACATGGCCCTCCACGCCGCCATCGCCTGGGCCGCGTTTCGCGCGACCGGCAATCCGGCCTGGCTGATGCTGGCCTCGGTCTACGCGATGGGGAAATACCTGTTCGTCGTGGCCCAGCAGGCGCCCGAGACGCCCGGCGTGGGCAACGCCACGACCGGCATTCCGACCCGGCCTTCGCTCGCCACCTCGGCCGTCCGGCTCATCGGGCACGCGGACATCCGCTGGCATGTGTGGATCTTGCTCGCGGCGATGGGTCGTCTCGATGCGGCCCTGATCGCGTACGCGGCGTACTTCCCGGCGCGGACCCTGGCGCTGGCGGTCCGCAAGGCGGTGCGGCATGGCTGAGAGCCGATCCGGAATGGTCCCCTTTTGCCCCGGAGGGGCTCTGGTCAATAGCCAGGGGCGGAACGCCCCTGGACTCGTTCAGGCGGACCACGCGAGCCCGGAACGGGCGACGGGACCGTCGCTCGGCGCAGGGGTTCCGTCGCCCGTCCCGGGCGAGGATTCCTCGATGGAGCCAGGATCCAGGGGCGTTCCGCCCCTGGCTATGAGCCGAAGCCCCTTCGGGGCAAAGACCACAATCCGGATCGCCTCTGAGGCTCCGGCGGATCGCGTCTCGGCGTTGATCCTGGCCCGAGACGAGGCCGAGAACCTGCCCGATTGCCTCGCGTCCCTGGCCTGGGCCGACGAGCGAATCGTGGTGGTCGACGCGTCGAGCAAGGACGCGAGCGAAATCCTTGCGCGCAGGCTCGCGGATCGGGTGATCGTCCGCGCGTTCGACGAGTTCGCCTCGCAGCGCAATGCCGCGCTCGACGTGGCGTCGGGCCGCTGGGTCTTCGCCGTGGACGCCGATGAGCGGTCCTCGCCCGAGCAGGGCCGGGAGATCCGGTCGCGGATCGGCGACGCTCGTTTTTCCGGGTATCGCGTGCCGATTCGCAGCGAGGTGCTGGGCCGCCCGTTCCGCTTCTCGGGCACGCAGCACGACCGCCCGCTACGGCTGTTTCGGCGGGACTCCGGCCGCTGGACGGGCGCGGTGCATGAGACGGTGAATCTGCGAGGAGTGGCGGGCGAACTGAATCACGCGCTCCGACACCGCACACTTCCCGACATGAAGTCGTTTCTTTCCAAGATCGACGCCTATACGACCCTGGAAGCCCGCAAGTTCGCGGCGGAGGGCCGCCCGGTGCGGGCCTCGGACCTCACGCTCCGGCCGGTCTGGACCTTCGCGAAGCTCTACCTGGGCAAGCAGGGATTTCGCGACGGACTGGAAGGGTTCCTGTTCTGCGCCCTGTCGGGGATGTCGGTTGCGGTGCGGCACTGGAAGCATCGGGAAATGCTCAAGAGCGGGGGTGTGGCATGACCCTCGCGCAGGAGCGCTACGTGGCGTCCCGGTTCGATGCCGTGGCCGATCGGTTCCGATCCGGCGTGGATCGCGACGATTTCCGCCTCCTCGGCTGCCTGTCCGCGATCGGGGAGCCGCGAGGACTCCGCATCCTCGACCTGGGATGCGGCAAGGGGCGGTTCGCGCGGCACCTGAAGCGCCTGGGGGCGGACGTCGTCGGGCTCGATCCGTCGTCCGGCATGCTCGCGTTTGCGACCGGTCTGGACGGCGTGAAGGCGTCGGCGACCCGGCTCCCGTTCGCCTCGGGCCGGTTCGATGGTGTGATCGCGATCGAGGTGCTGGAACATATCTCCGCGCAAGGATGTGTCGACACGCTTGCCGAGATCGTCCGCGTGCTCCGGCCGGGCGGGCGGGTCGCGATCGTGGATAAGAATGTCTTTGCGCTTGACGTTCATCGTCCCTGGTTGCCGAAGCTCGCGGTGAAGTGGATCGACGAGCGCCGCGGCCTGTGGATGTACCCGAGCGACGCGCCGGTTCGCGAGCGCTGGTTCCGGCCGGGCCGGCTGGCGAGACAACTGCGAACGGCCTTTGATGATGTGACCGTGACGCATCTGCTCTCCCCCGAGGAATCGCGTTTCTCCGTCTTCCGCCGCGTGCCGATGGCCCGGTTGATGACCCTGTGGACGGCCCGCGCGGCGGGAGGGCGGGATGCCTAACGTCTTCGCGCCCGAGCCGCCGGCCTTGCCCTTGCAACTGTGGGGCACGCCTCCGGGGCTGGAACAAATTTTGATGCAAGAGGGCGTGCCGTTTCGCAAGGTGGTCGACCCGCACCCGCTGGCGTTCGGGGGCGGCCGGTTCGTGCTGTTCGACGGACGCGCAGTCCCGTCTCGGGTCGTTCGTAACACGCTGTCGGCGGCGCATGTGGCGATCGACGTGGACGTGCTGCGGCGGGAATCGCCCGATGGCGACCCGTTCGCCGCGCTGATCGACACCCGCGCGGCGAGGAAGACCTGGACGATCGATGGCGAGCGCCTGACCGAGCGGGTTTCGCGCGTGAACAAGGCCGCGATTCGCCGCCGATTGATCGCGCGGCTTCGCGACGCGGTGGCCCGATCCGGCGGCGTCTGGGCACGGCTCGCGGCGTATCCGCATCCCTACCGATCGGCCTTCAATTTCCGGGCGGACCTGGACGAGCCCTACCCCGACGATTACGCGCGATTCGCCCGCGCGCGGAGGCCGATCGACGATTGCTCGACCCACTTCGTCAGCACACACGCCTATGGAAAATCTCCCGCGGTTATGGCCGACTTGCGACGGATCGACACGCAGTCGCATGGACACTATCACGTCGTCTATCGCCACGATGCGTCCAACCGGCGGAACCTGGAACGCGCAGACGCGATCTTGCGCAAGAACAACTTCACGCCTGAAGGATTCGCCGCGCCCGAGGGCCGGTGGACGGCGGGGCTGGATCGTGTGATTGAAGAACTGGGATATGAATATGCGTCGGATTTTCATCTTGGTCACGACGACGACCCGTTCTTCCCCTGGCGCGACGGCCGGTTCTCCCGCGTCTTGCAGGTGCCCATCCACCCGATCTGCGAGGGGCTGTTCCTGGACGCCGGGGTGAGCGATCCGGGCCGGATCGCGAGGCACCTGATCGCCACGGTGCGGGCCAAGACGGACGCGGGCGAGTCGGCGTTCGTCTACGGCCATCCGGAGCGGCGGCTGGGTCGGTTTCCGCACGTCGTCTCGGCGCTGGCCGACGCGGTCGCGGACATCGACCGGCTCTGGCGGGTCACGCTCACCGAATTCGCGCGCTGGTGGCGGTGGCGTTCGCAACGAACCTGGTCGTTCGTGCCCAAGGGCGACCACAAGTTCGAGGTCCAGTTCGACGAGTGGGACGCCCGCTATCCGCTCGCGCTGGAGATCGTCCGTGGGGACCACGTCGCGACGATCCCCCTGATCGACTCCCGGCAGATGGTGCGCCTGTCCGACCTGGCCTATGTTCGGAAAACGGTGCGGAAGGACGGCCCGCATCCCAGGATGGCGCCGAAGCCGCGCGGGATTCGCTCGGCGCTCCGGGCCGCGATCGACTGGGAGACGGTGACCCCGCTGCACGACTTGCCCGAAGATTGCTTGCGCGATCGGATCAAGAAGCGATTACGGTTCCTGCGAGCCACGACCGCCGAGCGGAACGGGGGTGGACCGTGGCGGTGATCGAGAGGCGACCGAACTGGCTGGCATCGAGGTCGGGCGGAACGATGCCGGCCGACGCCGTGCTGGTCCATGCGCCCAGCTTCGCGTTCCAGGCGCAAGGGGGAGGGGAAAATCAGCTCGTCCAGACATCGAAATCTCTAGACGCTATGGGAATTCCCGTCCGGCCATTCTCACCGTGGACGGATCGGTTGGAGGAGGCGAGGCTGATTCACCTGTTCGGCATGTCGCGAGAGGGGCTGGAACTGGCGAGGTTGGCGAGGTCGCGCGGGGTGCCGGTCGTGCTGTCGCCGATCTGCTGGTTCGAGCCGAGGGCGATGGCGGCGCTGGCCCCGTCGCGAGGCCGCGCGGCGCTCGCCCTGGGGGCGTGGGCGGCGCGGAGAGTGCTGCCCGGTCTGCCGGGATGGAGGCGGGAGTTGCTCGCGCTTTCCGATGCGATCCTGCCCAATTCCGAGGCCGAGGCGTGGCAGCTCGCCCGCCTGTTCGGGGCCGATCGGGCGAAGATTCATGTTGTTCCGAATGGCGTCGATCCGCGATTCGCGACGGCCGACGCGGGCGCATTTCGGGCGATCCGCGGCGACCGTGATTTCGTCCTGTACGTCGGTCGGATCGAGCCTCGCAAAAATGTGCTCGGTTTGATCCGCGGGGCGAAGCTCGCGGGCTTGCCGCTCGTGATCATCGGCGCGGTGGTGCCGGGTCATGAGGGGTATGGCGAGGCCTGTCGCCGCGAGGGGCGGGGGGTCGCGACCTTCGTGGAGAGGCTCGATCACGAGGATTCCGTCCTGGCCTCGGCGATGGCGGCCGCGCGGGTGTTCGCGCTGCCGAGCTGGTTCGAGACGCCGGGCCTGGCCGCGCTGGAGGCCGCGATGGCCGGATCTGCGGTCGTGATCACGCCTTATGGATGTACGCGCGAGTACTTCGGCGATCGTGTCATCTACGCGCGCCCCGGCGATGACCGGGCGATCGCGCGGTCGCTGGCGAGGGCGTGGGACGACGGCCCCGATCCGGGCCTGGCCGGGCATGTCGCGGCCAACTTCACGTGGTCGGCCGTGGCGACCGCGACGGGGGAGGCGTATGACCGAGTCGCCGCCTGAACCCCGACCGGTGCCGGTGCGGCGCTACCGCTACAGCAAGCTGCGGTGGCGGGTGCTGGTCCACGCGCTCGACGCCGTGGGGGCGGTGCTGATGGCGATCTGGAGGCGGCTGCGAGCTGCGCCGGTCGCGGTCGCGCCGAGGTCGATTTTGATCGTCCAGCTCGATCATCTGGGCGATGCCGTGCTGACCAGCCCGATCCTGCCGAGGCTCCGCGCGGCCTATCCCGACGCCCGGATCGACGTGCTGGCTTCACCGAGCAATCGCGCGGTGTTCGCGGCCGACCCGAACGTGGATCGGGTGCGAGTGGCCGAGAAGAACTGGTTCGCGCGCGGCCCGGCCGGATGGGCGCTGGGCTCGGCCGTGTGGCGGCTGGGGCGGAGCCTGCGGGGCGAGCGGTACGACCTGGGGATCGACGTCCGGGGCGACGTGCTGACGGTCCTGGTGCTGGCTCTGGCGGGTATCCCCCGGCGGGTCGGCTGGGCGATGGGCGGGGGCGGGTTCCTGCTGACCGACGTGGCCGCGTGGGAGCCGGGCCGGCACGAGGTGCGGTCCCGGCTGGCGCTGCTGGCGTGCCTGGGGTTGCCGGATGAGGACGAGGCGCGCGTGAGCGTCGGTGTGAGCGACGACGACCGCGCCACGGTGGCCCGCAAGCTCCGGCAGGCGTGGCCGGAGCGGATGAAGTCCAGGCCGGCGAAGAGACGAGCGAATCCGGCTTCCTATCAACGAGTGGGAGAAGGCTGGCGTGAAGGCGCGGCGTTGCACGGGGGACAGGACTTCGTTTCGGGCTCTCAGGTCGCGCGGCCCCCTCACCCCAACCCTCTCCCCCGGAGGGGAGACGGGGCCAGAGGGACGGACCCTGATAGGCTTCACGCCGGCCGGTTCGGAGAAGAAGCCCCGCTGTTGGCCGTGCATCTGGGGGCGGGGACGGCGGCCAAGCGGTGGCCGTCGAGGCATTGGAAGGCGCTGACGGCGAGGTTCCTGGCCGACGGGTGGCGGATCGTGGTGGTGGGCGGGCCGGACGACGCGCCGTATGCGAAGGAATTGCCCGATCACCCCGACCTGCGCGATTGGACCGGGCAACTTGCGGTGACCCAGACCACCGCGCTGCTGGAGCGGGCCGACCTGTTCATCGGCTCGGACTCGGGCCCGGCCCACCTGGCGGCCTGCGCGGGCGTTCCCTCGGTGATCCTCTTCAGCGGGACCAATCGAGTCCGGCAGTGGCGGCCCTGGTCGCGGCGGTCGCTCGTGCTGCGCCGCCGAGTGCCGTGTCGTCCGTGCCACCACAAGACCTGCCCGCTGGCCGATCATCCCTGCCTGGCTGGGCTGGGCGCCGATCGCGTCTACCGCGCGGCCCGGCTGTGGTGGGCGCGGCTCCATCGCGAAGAGGCCCCGCATGCGCCGATGTGAGGCGAAATCCCTACTTCCACGCGAGGAAGGCCAGCGTGATCACGCCGATGGCCAGCGACGCGACGACCGCCGGCAGCATGATCGCCTGGTTCCGTTCGAACACGGGAGCGCACTCCTCGCACAGCCATTTCCCTTTCATCGCGCTGAAGCCTTCGGCCTTCTTGCCGTGGTTCTTGCAATAAAATCTCCCGCAATGGGCGCACGCTCCGATGGCGTCGGAGGAACAGTGGGCGCATTTCATGTGAGGATCTTCCGTTGGAGCGAAGCGCCCGCGTCTGCCGCCGATCGGGCGGGCCGAGGCACCAGCTACGAAGACTTCGGCCGCGGGCTCGGTTTATTGCCTCGTGCGTCTGGACAGGACTGATCGGAGCGAGGAATCCCATGAGAGATTCGGAAACGCCCGCCGTCGGCCGCAGGCCCGATCTCCTGGGCTGGCTCGCCCTGATCTGGGCGGTGGTGTTCGGCCTGATGTACGCCGAGATGATCGTGCGCAGCCGCGCCCCGGGCCTGCTGGCGGCGGTGCGGCGGGCCGTGATGGGATGAGAAGAAAATGCTGGAGCTACGGCGGCTTCCCGGTGGGGCGGGCGGCCCTGCCCGCCCCACCGGGAAACCGCAGCGGGATCATTTCGGCTTCGGGGCGGCGGGGATGCGAAGCTCGTGGCGCTGGACCAGGTCTTGCCAGGCCTTGAGGCCGTCGGCGTCCTGGGGCTTGTCGGGATCGTAGCCCAGGCTGTCGCCGCGACGGGAGATCGCTTGCAGGGCCTCCAGGGCCAGCTCGCGAATGCCGACGTCCTCGTGCTTGAGGAGATTGACGAGCTTCACCTGGTTGGTCTCGTCGGCGGCTTCGCGGGCGGAATAGCCGACCAGGAGCTTCTCGGCCGTCTCGGCCCACTCGGGCGAGCCGCCGAATCTCAGGAGCTCGGTGCGAAGCGCATCGGCCGAGGCGGCGTCGCGGCGGGCGACGTCGCGGAGCACGGCAATGGCGGCCTTGCGCGAGGCGGGGTCGCCCTTCTTGGTCAAAGAGGTCACGATCAGGTCGAGCGACCCGACGGCCCCGAGCGCGGAGATCGCGTCGTGGCGGACCTCGGCGTTCTCATCGTCGAGGGCCTCGACCAGCCAGACGATGGGCGAGAGGTTGGGCTTGATGTAGCGGACCATCCGCTTGCCGCGCTCCTGGTCGGCGGCGGAGGGGCCGGTGTCGGAGATCCAGGACGGGACCGGGTCGGCCGTCTTGGCGGTGAAGACGTTGGGCGCGTGGAAGAGGATCGAGGTGCCGGCGGCCAGAGTCTCGGACGCCGCGCCGGACTCGGCCGTGATGGTGCCCTCGGCCGACGTGATCCGCAGGCCGGGTGCCGAGGGGAGCTTGTCGCCCGGCGCGCGATAACTCACGCGCTCCAGCCCCGCGACGGTCGCCGGCGGGACCGTGAGCTTGAGCAGGCCCGAATCGAACGGCACGGCGATCGGATCTTTCGCGAGCGATCCGGTGATCCGCACCCGCCCCCGGACCAGCTCGAACCGGGCCGAGGTGCCCACGCCCGGGGCCAGGACCTTGATCTCGCCGCCGCCGATCATGGTGAGGTTGGACGTCCCGATCTGGAGCGGGGTCTGGAACGGCGGCAGGTTGACCAGCCGATCCCCTTCGCGGAGCGAGGCCCCGGCGACCAGGCGATCCCAGCTATTCGCGTCAGGATTATGCCGCAGCAAAATCCCCTCGTCCGCCTTGCCTACCACGCCCACCGCGCCGGCGGGCAAGGCGGCCTTGGTCTCGATGGGCTTCACCTCGTCGAGCTTGGCCTTGGCGTCGGGCTCGGGCATCGGGTCGGCGGGTTTGGTCGCGGCGGGGTCGGGGACGGGTACGATCGCGTCCTTCTCCGTGGCCACGGCTTTGGCGGCGTTCGCGTCCTTGGCCGCCCCGACGGCCGGGACCACGGCCTTGCCCGGGTCGTTCGCGAGGGGCGCCTTCTTCGTAAGGGCGAGATCCTCGCCGCCGGGCTTCGGGTTCGTCCCGATGCTCAGCCAGGCCGACCAGCACAGGATCGCGATGAACGCGAGGGCCGCGGCCACCGGCCCGTAGCGTTCGACCAGCGATCGCGACGGCACGGGGGGAGGCGCCCAGGCCGCGACTGAGACCGGGGCGACGGCCTCCTTCGGCGGGGAAAAGGTGCGCGGGACGGCCGGGCCGACCGACTCGCGGCCCTTGATCAGGTGGTACATCCTCTGCCTCGCCTCGGGCGGGACCTTCGCCCTCTGGGCGAGCAGGCTGAGGATCTGGTGGACGCTGGCGATCTCGGCGAGGTAGACGTCCGAGGTGAGGCAGCGCTTCTCATATTCCGCGACCTGCTCGGCCGTGAGGGTGTCGCCGATATAGCTGGCCACGACGTTGGGATCGACCCCCTCGTGGCCGGAGTCCGACGGCACGGTCAGCCGTCGCTGGCGGGTCACGCGGTGGATCCGATCCACGAGTTCCTGGGCCAGCGGCGTCTCGGCCACCTGCTGGCCGATCTGCCGGACCTCCGCCGGGGGCAGGGTGTCATCGAGCCAGGCCAGCAACGTCCGCAAGGTGAGGCGCATCGTGGTGTCGTCCAGGTTGGCGGCATGGAACCGAGGGCGTCCGCAACCGCAATGAGCGGGCGGCCTACTCTTATTAGGGGGGCCGTCGGAAGGAATCCGTCGCGGATTTCGGATTTTTCCCGGAATCGCTTTTTCGTCTTCCGTAGCCGTGGCGGCGGACGTCCCTGCCCACCTACTCCAAGTAAGATTCTCTCGGTCGGCGGGCAGGGCCGCCCGCCGCTACGGCGACCGCGACCAACAAGAGGCCTTGCTGCCCACGCCGCGTCAGGTCGCCGGCGTCGTCGGGCGTGCGGAGGCGAAGTAACGGGCCGTCCAGCCGCCGAGGAAGGCCCAGAGGAGCGCTTCCAGCGCCGTGCCGATCAGGGTGAAGGCCGTCAAATCGATCGCCGACGTCGGCGGAGCCCCACCGCCGGCCAGCGGCATGTTGCGCATTCCACCTCCCATGCCCCCGCCCATGTTTCCCATTCCGCCCATGCCCGCGCCGGCGGCCTCTTCGGGGTGGAGGATCTCGAACAGCGAGGCGGACAGGTTGGGCGCCAGCAAGAAGGAGCGGAAGCCGTTGCCCATCCACGAGGAATGGCTCAGGACGACGTAGCCCCAACCCAGCAGGGCGAACCCCGTCCAGAAGACGCGACGGCGGCCCCGGCCGAAGGCGATCCCCAGCCACGAGGCCAGCAGCGCGAAGTACGTCAGCGAGGTGAAGGCTCCGGCCCAGGGGTACGAGGCCGCGCGCAAGGCGGCCAGGCCCATCGCGACCACCACGACCACGATCAGCAAGCTGGCGATGGAGATTCGGGGTCGCGACATGGCAAGGGGTCTCGGTCGGGTCGTCGGTCAGAAACTGCCCCCGCTGATGAGCTCGCCGCCGTTCCGGGTGGCGATCGAGCGCCAGGTATAGGGGTTGATAGCGTCCTTCACGAACTGGACGTGGCCGTCGCAGAACAGCACGTTCACGCCGCCGGGGTGGAGGCTGCGAGCGGCCCGCCAGGCTGGGTTGTGGCGATTCTCGGGGCCGAGGCAATCGTTCAGCGCGCTGTTCGGGGTGTAGTAATGATTATACAAGGTGCTGCGATAATCGCCATCGAACCAGCCGTTGCCCTTGTCGAACCGCCAGCCGCTGGCGGCCAGGGCGCAGCCGCCGTCGTAGAAGATCGTGCTGGAGGACCGGGCGAAGGCGCGGCGGGTGTCGCGAGGATACGGGGCCGCGCTCATCTGATCGGCCCCGCCCAGGCCCAGCAGCGACTCGGAGGCGGCCACCGTCTGGCTCGACCCGTCGTACAGGCTGGCGATCGACTGCGGGCTGGGCATGTCGAACGCGCCGTTGGCGCAGCCGGCGTCGCCCGAGTGCTGGCCGTCGCCCGAGCAGAACGCGTAGTTCGTCGGCCCCGAGTCCGGGTCCGGCCCGGTCTTGTTGTCGCTCGGGCAGAGGAACAGGTTGATGACCGTGCGCTTGATCGTGAGGTTGGCCGGGAAGAAGGTGTAGGGCGCGACGCCCATCACGCCCTTCGGCCCGGAATCCACCGGCCAGTCGAAATTCAGGGCGTTGTAGAGCGTCGTGTGTTCCAGGAACGGCGCGAGCTGCGCCAGGGCCGACCACCGATAATGCAGCTCCAATCCATCCGGCGCCGCGATCGTCCCGCCCGTGCCGCCGTCCACCCTGCGATACTGGAAGCCGACCGGGAACGAGTTGATCGCCGCATGGTAATTGTGCAGCGCGATCCCGATCTGCCTGAGGTTGTTCACGCACTGCGCCCGCCTCGCCGCCTCCCTCGCCGCCTGCACCGCCGGCAGCAACAGCGCGATCAACACGCCGATGATCGCGATCACGACCAGCAGCTCAATCAGCGTGAACCCGCGGCGTGAACGCATCCGTGTCTCCTTACGCATCAAGAAGTGAGAAGCAGGCGAGTATGATGTGCGGACGCGTGAAGATACCGCGCGGAGTATCATGGATGCGAGGGGGTATGTCGAGGATTCGCCTCGGAGACCACAGACGACTCTGTTACGATGGAAACATCCCTGCGAAATCTCTGCGGCAGGAGCGCCCCGATGAGTACGATCCGGCGCGAGAAAGCCCCGAATTCGCCGCTACGTGCCGGTCAGCGGCTTGATCGCGCAACGTTCCACGCGCTCTACGAAACCATGCCGGCCGGGATCAAGGCCGAGCTGATCGGCGGAGTCGTCACGATGCCCGGCCCGCTCGGTCGTCGTCAAGGCGGGGTCGATGGCCTGGTCCATTACTGGCTGAATCACTATCGGTTCCGGACCCCAGGCCTTGAGGTGTTGGGCAATGCGTCGGCGGCCCTGGACGACGTTGGGGAACCTCAACCCGACGCCCAGCTGAGGATCTTGCCCGAATACGGCGGCCAGACCACGAACTTCGGCAAGATTGTCGGCGGCGCCCCCGAGCTGATCGTCGAGGTCTCCGACTCCACGCGCGACACGGATCTCGGCCCGAAGCTCGAGGATTATTCCCGATCCGGTGTCCTCGAATATCTCGTGGCCCTGATCGACCCCGACGAGGTCGCCTGGCACGTCCGCGAGGCCGGCCGCCTCGTCCGCGTCCCGCCCGATCCCGACGGGTTCTTTCGCTCGCGCGCCTTTCCCGGCCTGTGGCTCGATCCTCTCGCCCTCATGTTCGACCACGGCCCGGCGTTGGTCGCCGCCCTGGAGCGAGGGCTAGCGACCGACGAGCACGCCGCGTTCGTCGCAAGGCTGGCCGCCTCTCGCGACGCAATCTGAGGCGATCGCGACGCATTCCGCGATCAAACTCCGGCCTCGCCGCGATGATCTTATGGAGGGCGAAGGTCTCGACCGCGGATCGGCGGCAAGACCTGTCGGAAAGGGAGTTTCGATTCCTCTCCGAGGATTTTAATCCCCCCGCCGTCCTGCCCGCTCCCGCGTCCTCTTCGATTGCCCGCCGGGAGAAAACCGGAGTTTCGTAGGTTGGGTCAGACCGCCGGAGGCGGCGCAACCCACCGGGTTTCGGCATGGTCGCAGTTGTGGTGGGTTGCGCCCCTCCGGCAGGCTGATCCACCCTACAAATTATGAATATCCAGGTCCTCGTTCTCGAGGATCTGCCCGTCGATCTCTTGCGGATGAGCGCGCACATAGGCCCAGGCATTGACCAGGTCTTCCGCGCGGAGACTGGGATACGCGCGGAGGATTTCCGCCTCGGTGCTGCCGAGGCGGCGCGCTTGTTCGAGAAGCCAGACGGGGATGCGAGTTCGGACGATGCACGGATCGCCCCCACAGACGCCCGGCGTGCTCGCGACGCCCGGCGCCGCGTCGGCCACGTCGCGCACGACCCACTGGAGGATCTGCGCCTTCTCGGCGCGGGTCATCAGGCTCAGGAGACGTTCCGCATCTTGAAGCAAGCTCATCGAGGGACCTCCCGCGATCATTCTATCGCGAGCACGCTCCGGCCCGCCAAGGTCTTCCCTCGGATGGACCGTCATGGTATCTCCGAATGTCCCGCGGGCTCGTTCCTCTCCCGTCTCCGCCCGGTCATTCCCTTCGCACGTCACGTCCATCTTCGGAGCCCCTCGACGGTGAGCACACTCGTAGATCCCGCGCAGGTCGTCGCCAGGACGAGATATCGCGCGTTCGCGCGAGGAGATATCAACGCGTTCTTCGGGCTGACGCTCGACAACGTGGGCGACATGATTTTGATGGCCGGCCTGCTCGTCGGCTTCGGGTTCCCGTCGGAGTTCGTGATCGGGAAGATGATCCCGGGCACGGCCCTGGGGGTGATGTTCGGAGATCTGGTCTACACGTTCATGGCGTTCCGGCTGGCGAAACGGCTGGGCCGGGACGTGACGGCGATGCCGCTGGGGCTGGATACGCCCAGCACGTTCGGGACGGTGTTCCTGATCCTGTTCCCGGCGTTCCTGAACGCCCGCAAGGCGGTGGAGCAGGGGGGCCTGGGGCTGTCGGCCGAGGGGGCGGCCCGGCACGCGTGGTTCATCGGGATCGCGATGATCCTGGCCTCGGGCATCTTCAAGCTGGCCTGCGCGTTTGTCAGTGGATGGGTCCGGCGGATCGTGCCGAGGGCGGGATTGCTGGGCTCGCTGGTCTCGATTGCGCTGGTGATCATCAGCTTCCTGCCGCTGATCGACGTCGCCGCGCAGCCGGTCGCCGGGTTCGTGGCGCTGGCGGTGATCCTGGCGACGCTGACGGCGGGGTGGGAGTTGCCCAAGAAGATCCCCGGCGCCCTGGGGGCGGTGCTGATCGGCTGCCTCGCGCTGGGCGCGATGAACGGGCTCTACTGGGCGTTGAACCGATTCGGCGGGATGCATCTGCCGATGGCCTGGTCCGACGGCGCGATGCCCGAGATGAGGATCCGCGCCATGCTCCCGGTGCCGATCGTGGAATGGTGGGCCTGGTTCCGCGTCTTCTGGGCCGACGCCGTGACGTATCTGCCGGTGGCGATCCCGCTGGCGCTGGCCACGGTCGTCGGCGGGATCGACTGCGCCGAGAGCGCGGCGGCGGCCGGGGACGACTACCCCACCGGGCCGATCATCGCCGTCGAGGGCCTGGCCACGATCGTCGGCGGGATCTTCGGGGGCGTCATCCAATCGACCCCCTACATCGGCCATCCCGCCTACAAGGCGATGGGCGCCCGCGCGGGCTACACCCTGGCCACGGCGCTATTTATCGGGGGCGCCGGCGTGTTCGGCTACTTCGAGTGGATCTTCTTCCTGCTGCCGAAATCGGTGGTCTTCCCGATCCTGATCTTCGTCGGCCTGGAGATCACGGCCCAATCGTTCCGCGCCACGCCGAGGAGGCATTATCCCGCGCTGGCGCTCTCATGCGTCCCCGCACTGGCGTACCTGGCGCTGGTCACGATCAAGAACGTCGGCGTGACGTCGCCCGGTGCCTTCGCCGCGCTGACCCCCGAGGCGCAACACTGGGTCCAGACCGTGACGATCCTCTCCGGCGGGTTCATCGTCACGAGCCTCCTGTGGGGCACGGCGCTGGCCAAGCTGATCGACGGCAAGATCAAGGCCGCGTCCCTGACCTTCATCCTCGGCGGCGCCTTCGCCCTGTTCGGCATCATCCACTCGCCGCTCCCCTCGGGTCCGATCGTCCTGCCCACGACGGCCATGAAGCAACTCGTCGCGGAGAACCGCGTCGCCGCCACCCGCTCGCAAACCCCCTATCACTGGGCCGCCGCCTACATCGCCGTGGCGGTGGTGTTGCTTCTGATCGGAAAAACCGGCACGCCGCCCGGCCCCGAGCACGCGGAGGAGCCGCACGCGGTATAGAGCTGGAGCTTGCGGAATCGCCCGTCCTGAAGTGGGGCGGGCGTCCCTGCCCGCCTACAAGAAAATGCTGAGGCTCATGATGGGTTGCGGGTTGGCGGCAATGCAGGGCCTCGGATGAGTAGGTCCGACTTCAGTCGGTCCCGTCCCCAAGGACAATCCTCGGACAGGACCGACTGAAGTCGGACCTACCGGAGGGGATCGCGAGGGACGATCCCACACCATCCCGGAACCCATCATGAGCCATGCTGATTTGAGTAGGCTTGTAGGTCGGTTCAGCCGCCTTCCGGCGGCGCCAACCCACCGTCATGGGCCGGGCAAGACGACCGCCCCGCATGCCCGTGCCCCGCGAAGTCGGCACGACGGGTGCAAGCAGAGGGGTCATTGGGGCTTCGAGAGCCGAGAGGGGAGGCGGAGATGAGCGAACGGGAGCGCATTGCCATCGTGACCGGCGCGAATCGGGGGATCGGGTTCGAGGTCTGTCGTCACCTGGGCCGGAAGGGGCTGTTTGTTCTGCTGACCGCGCGGGACCGGTCCAAGGCCGAGCGGGCGGCGGAGAAGTTGAGGGGTGAGGGCCTGGATGTCGTGGCCCACCAGCTCGACGTGACCAGCGAGTCCAGCGTGGCGGAGATGGAACAGTTTGTCCGGTCGGACTACGGCCGCCTCGACGTCCTGGTCAATAACGCCGGGGTCGCGCTGGACCAGCCCCGTGCTATCCGATCCTTCTTCGACGCCCCGGTCGTCAGCACTCTCCACGACACGCTGGAGCCGAATCTCTTCGGGCCGGTGCGGACCTGCCGGGCCTTCGTCCCCATGATGAGGGAGCGAGGCTACGGGCGGGTCGTCAACGTCTCCTCCGAGCTGGGCAGCCTGACCCGCATGGCCGACGGCTACCCGACTTACCGGATCTCCAAGACGGCCCTGAACGCGCTGACCCGGATCGTGGCGGCCGAGGTCAAGGGCACCGGTGTCCTGGTCAACTCCGCGTCTCCCGGCTGGGTGCGGACCGACATGGGCGGACCGGACGCGCCGAGGCCGGTCGAAGTCGGGGCGGACACGATCGTCTGGCTGGCGACCTTGCCCGACGACGGACCCACCGGCGGCTTCTTCCAGGATCGCGAGCCGCTGCCGTGGTGAGGCGGCCCGGCTACCTGGCGAACAGTCCGTTCAGTTCCTGCGGGTCGAACGAGACATTCAGGCTCGGCCCGCTGTCGGCCAGGATCTTGCGGGCGATCAGGCCGTTCAGCGGGGCGAGGATGCTGAAGTGGTCCGCGCCGGTGACGGGATGGAAGTGGAGCAGAGGATTCGTTGACGTCTGCGCCATCATCTGCAACGAGGCCAGGTTGCCGCCCGTCCCCTCGAAGACGAACGTCGGGCTCTTGACCGAGGCCAGCCAGAGGATCGGGGCGCGAAGCTCCAGCTCGCGGCGGTCGTTGACGTCGAAGGTGAGCAGCTTCTGGCCATATCCGGCGACGTTGTCGACCGGTCCGAACGAGAAGATGGCGCGGAACTTGTCGGACATCTCGGCCGCCAGGAGGGCCAGCGTGCCGCCGGTGCTATGGCCGCCCAGGTAGATGCGAGCGGGGTCGATCCCGTCCTGTTTCGCGAGGAAGTCGCGGGCCGCAAGGACGTCGTCCACCTCGCCGAACAGGGTCTCCTTCGCGCCCGGATTGTCGTTCCCGCCCCGTAGCGACGGGAACATCATGATCAGCCCGGCCTTGCGGTAGGCCCCGGCGGTCTGGTCGTTGTCCGGCGGGGCGTCGGTCCACACCTCGTCGATCGTGTTGCAGTCGCCCCCCGTGATCCAGATGATGGCGGCGTGCTTGGTCCCGTCCTGCGGGATCGGGCTGAGATAGGCCGAGAGCTTGCCGACCGGAGCGTCGTATTTGACCAGGCGGAAGACCTCTCCCGGCGGCTCCGTCGCGGGCTGTCCGGGCGGTTGCGGATGGGTGATCCTCGGCGTGAATCCCCGCCTCGCCTCCGCCAGCGTCGCCGTGCTGCTCGCGGGCCTGGCGGCCCCCGACGGCGGCTTGCTGTCATTGCGCTCGGTGCAACCGGCCAGGAGAAGTGTCGCGATCGTGAGGACGTGGCGCGTAGTCATGGGGGAATCCTGATGTCGGGTCCGAGGTTGCGAGGCGCGCATCCAGATCATCCGTATCACAGGGAGACGTATCGTTGTCCTGCAAGTCGTCCCTGTCCAATAAAATCCGGTCGATTCTCGGATGCGGATTCTGGTCCCCTCTGCCCACCGGGGGAGAGGGGACCAGAGCACCCTCACCGTCCCCGCGCCGACCTGGGCTTGCCGAACAGGACGGACCAGTAGGGGATGCCCTTCTTATCGACGGCGAGCCCGATCCCGATGTCGGAGTACTCCTTGCCGAGCAAGACGTCGCGGCTGGTGTCGGTCTTGAGCCAACTGGCGACGGCCTTCTGGGGATCGGTCTGGCCGATGGCGTCATTCTGGGCGATGGCGCGGGCGGGATAGCCCTCGCGCTGGGCGCGCTCGGTGGGGGCCTGGCCGTCGGGATCTTTCTTGAGGAACTCGCCGGCGTCGGCCATGGCCTTGGCGTGGTGGGAGGCGGCGGATTCGAGCCGGGGATGGGTCTTCAGGGCCGGGCGCTTCTCCTCCGCGCGGGCGGCGTTGATGGCGTCGAGCAGGGCGGGGACGGCCTTGGCGGGGTCGATCTCGGGCCAGGGGGTGCCGAAATCGACGACCCAGAAGGGCATGCCGTCGTCGGTGACGTAGCACGCGGCCCCCATCTCGGTGAACTCGGGCTTGAGGATGTTGTCCTTGTGGTGGGGGCTGTCCATCCAGGCCTCCATCACCTTTTCGTCCGACTTCTGGCCCTGCGCGACGTTCTCGCCGGTGGTCTGAAAATGGTACTTCTGGCGCTCGACCCGTTCGGCGGGCGTGGAGCCGTCGCTGCCGTCGTGGGTCATCTTATCGTGGTCGGCCATGTCCTTGGCGTGGGCCTTGGCGGCGGCTTCCAGCTTCGCGTTGAACTTCAAGGGCGGCAGCTTGGCGGCGGCGCGCTCCTTGTTATGAAGCTCCAGCAGCCTCGCCATGTCGATCTTCTTCGGCTTCGGCGTATCGGCCGCGACCAGCGCCAGCACCGCGAAACCGGCGAGGATCGCCGCCAGCGGCCGGACGATCTTATGAGCGGAAGGATTCATGACGGATGTCCCGCCTGAGGCGTGAGGGAATCGCGTTGAGGCACATATCCCGGACTGGTCCTCCGGGATCGGTCGATCCATAATACCTTGCAGGGGGAATACCGCGAGATGACCGAGTTGCCGATTCGCGAATTCGTGGCGCTGGACCTGGAGACGACCGGGCTGTCGGCCGAGACCGACCGCATCGTCGAGGTCGGCGCCGTCCGGTTCGATGCCTCGGGGCGCGACCTGGGACATTTTCAGAGCCTGGTCAACCCCCGCCGTCCGGTGTCGGCCCAGGCCCGGTCCATCCACGGGATCTCCGACGCCGAGCTGGCCGTCGCGCCGACGGCCGATGTCGTTTTGCCCGCGTTCCTCGCCTGGCTGGGCGAGACGTCTCACCTGATTTTGCTGGCCCATAACGCGAGTTTCGACGCCGGGTTCCTCGGTTGCGAGTTCGCGCGGATCGGGTCGTCTCGCGCCGTCCCGCCGATCGTGGACACGCTGGCCCTGGCTCGGCGACGGCTGCCGAACGCTCCGAACCACCGGCTCGACACGCTGGCCCGGCTCCTCGGGCTCGACCCCGACGGACCGCACCGGGCGCTGGCCGATAGTTTCCGGGTCAAGGGGCTCTGGCTCGCGCTGACGGCGGGGCCGGAGGCGGCCCTGCCGCTCGCCTCCTACCCGATCGTCGATCGCAACGGCTCCCCCGCGGTCCCGACCGGCTGGGAGCCTCTGGCCGCGGCGATGGCGTCGGGCCTCCCCGTCCGCATCGAATATGAGGGCGGGACCCGCGGCCTCGCCCCTCGCGACATCACGCCCCGCCGCTTCGAGCACCACGGCGGGGTCGCCTACGTCGTCGCGAGGTGCCACGCCGACCGGATCGAGAAGTCGTTCCGCCTCGATCGGGTCCTCCGCTTCGAGGTGGTGGCGTCGTAGGATCCGGATCAAGTAAAATCTTCGATCCGTCAGCGACCTTCATTCGCGGGGGAAGATCATGCGACTGCCGCGTTTCCGGGTCCGTACGCTCATGGTGGCCGTGGGCGTGGCGGCCTTGCTCGTCTGGGGCGCGATGATGGGGGCACGGTCGTACGTCTATGCCAGGCACGCGAGGGCCTACGGCGAAATCGAGCGCCAATGGCGGGAGATCGCCATCAGGGATCGCGGGGATCCGACGCTTGCGCGGAGCGTCGGGGTGAAATGGGGCCTGCAGATTTCCGATTACTACGCGCCGTTGGCCCGGAAGTATCGCCGGGCGATGTGGCGACCCTGGCTGCCCGTCGCACCCGATCCTCCCGCGCCCGTGTTTCAGTAGGGCCAAGGTCGGTGACCGTGGTCGCCGCGCGAGTCCCGGGCCGAGAGGACACGACCGGGAATCCGAAGCGCTTGATTGCCCGAGGAGGGTCGAGCTATGCTGGGGTCAGGGTCGGACGCTCGGCTCCGGTAGGGAAGACTTCGAGGCTCGCATGCTGACCGCCATCTTACTGACCGTGCTGGGAACGCTGGCCCGGCTGGCCCCGCATCCGCCGAACGCCGTGGCCATGGGTGCGCTGGCGCTGTATGCCGGGGCGAGATTACCCCGCAGGTGGGCGTTCCTGGTGCCGATGGCCGCGATGGCGGCGTCGGACGTCTGGATCGACTGGGGCAGCGGCCGGTCGGTGCTGGCGATCGACCGGATCACCGGCTATGCGACCTTCGCGCTGATCGTCGCGTCCGGGCGCTGGCTGAGATCGACGACCAGCCCGATGGCGCGGATGGGGATGTCGGTGGCCGCCTCGACCGCGTTCTTCCTGACCAGCAACTTCGTGGTCTGGGCGTCGCCGCAGGTCGGGCATCCGACCTTCCCGGCGACGATGGACGGGCTCCTCCAGTGCTACGCGTTCGCCCTGCCATTCTTCCGCAAGACGCTGGTGGCCGACCTGATCGGCACGGCGGTGCTGTTCGGCCTGGACGGGCTGGCGTATCGAGTGACGTCGCGGTGGAAGCCCGCCTCCGCGGCCCTCGCCGTCGAATGAGAGTCCAGCCCGGCCTTCTGGTCAGCGTGCGATCGGCCGAGGAAGCGATCGCGGCGGTCTCCGGTGGCGCGGCGGTGGTGGACGTGAAAGAACCGCTTCGCGGCCCGCTGGGGATGGCCGGGATCCCGGTCTGGCAGGCCGTTCGCGCGGCCGTTCCCGCCGAGATCCCCGTGAGCGTGGCGCTCGGTGAGCTGTCGGAATGGCTCGACCGGTCCCCTCCGCCTCGCGACGCGTTCGCCGGGATCGGCTTCCGCAAGATGGGGCTGGCCGGCGCCGGACCCGGCTGGTTTGAGGATTGGGCACGGATTCGCCACTCGTGGGGCGACGGTCCGCCCTGGATTGCCGTGATCTATGCCGACTGGGCTCTCGCCGGCTCGCCCGATCCCGAGGACGTGATCGCGGCCGCCGCCGAGGCGCGATGCGCGGGCGTCCTGATCGATACGTGGGAGAAAGGGTCGAGAAGTCCGCTTTCCCTCTCGTGGGCCGACCGGGTCGGGCGCATTCAGGACACGGTCGGCCTGGTCGCCCTGGCGGGCGGGCTGGACGTGGACGATATCCGTGCGCTTGGGCCTCTCGCGCCGGACCTGTTCGCCGTGCGGGGCGCGGCCTGCGCCGGCTCGGACCGCGCCGGGACCATTGATGCCGGGCGGGTGGCGAGGCTGGTTGCGGCGTGCGGCGGCGCGTGAGAGGTCGAGCTTGACCGATTCGCGGGCCCGTCGTAGGGTGTCCGCCGCGCTGAGGGCGTCTCACCATTCGCCAAGAGCCTCGTGGGACGTGCTCTGGATCGAACCCTCGACGCGAAGGGAGTCGCGATCATGGCCGGTACCGCGAAACGTCTGGCTATCTCGGCCTTCTTGATCGGGCATCTCGCGGCGGTCGCGCTCTGGAACATGCCCGAGTGCGCCCTGAAGACGAATCTCGCCGGACGATGGACCGAGGCGTACATGTTCCCCACCGGCCTGTGGCAGAGCTGGGGGATGTTCGCGCCCGAGCCGGCCAGGGACACGCTCACGCTCGAAGCGGTCGTCCGCGATGCGCGCGGACTGGTCCGCACCCATCCGTTCCCCCGGATGATGGACAAATCGGCGTGGGAGGGGGTCTGGGGCTATCGGCACTCGAAGTTCGCCAATAACGTCGGCATGCCCGAGGCCGTCGCCAACCGCGAATACGCCGCGCGGTTCGTCGTCCGCACCCTGAACCTCAAGCCGGACGACTTCCCGGTGGACGTTCAGCTCCTGTACGAGGTACGGCCCTCGAACCCGCCGACCGCGGCGCCGGACCAGCCGGCACCGCCGCCGAGGAAGTCCGTCATCGAGACCTACAACTTCCCGACCCTGGCCGAGGCGATGCCATGACCAACCCGCTTCGCGTCTGGAACCGGTTCTGGTTCGCGCCCACCTCGGCCCGGCCCCTGGGGGCGTTCCGCATCCTGTTCGGCCTGATCGTACTGGCGAACCTCGGGCTGATGGCGCCGGAGATGGACACCTGGCTGACCGACGCCGGATACCTTCGCGGCCCCGAGGCCAGGGAGATCGCCGGGCCGTTCTGGTCGAACGATACGAACCGGCCGATGCGCTGGTCGCCGCTGCAAACCTATCAAGACCCGGCCACCGTCCATCGCGTCTTCGCCGCCACCGCCGTCGTTGCCCTGGTCTTCACGCTGGGCTGGCACACTCGGGTCATGAGCGTGCTGCTGTACGGGCTCATGCTCTCGATCTACCACCGCAACATCCTCACTCTCAGCGGCGCCGATGCCCTGCTCATGATCGTGTGCTTCACCATGATGCTGTGCCCCTGCGGGGCGGCCTATTCGCTGGACGCGCGCCGCAAGGCCCGCAAGATCGGGGTGCCGTACGAGCCGCTGATCATCCCCTGGGCGCAGCGGTTGATCGCGATCCAGGTGACGGTCGTGTACTTCATGACGGCGCTCCTGAAGGCGCAGGGCAAGAGCTGGGCCGACGGCACGGCGCTGTATTGGATCCTCCACAACGAGGAGGCGAGGCGGTTCACCCTCGGCCTCACCGCCTACCCGGCCGTGCT
The DNA here is from genome assembly GCA_028291545.1 of Planctomycetota bacterium. GTDB lineage: Bacteria > Planctomycetota > Planctomycetia > Isosphaerales > Isosphaeraceae > JAQGHR01. The sequence goes on from JAQGHR010000160.1 coordinate 21,915, forward strand.
GAACGCCCTGACGTTCGGGACCGTCGTGGTGGAGTTCGCCCTGGCGTTCCTGCTCTGGGTTCGCGCCGCCCGGCCCTGGATGATCGCCGTCGGGGTCCTTTTGCACCTCGGGATCATGCTGACGGTCAACATCCCGATCTTCGGCGAGCTGATGCTGTCCTGCTACCTCGCCTATCTGACGCCCTCGGAATTCCAGGCGATCGCCCGCGTGCTCGACCCGAGACGATGGCTACGTTCCTCGCCCACCACGGCCCCGCCCGTACGGCCCGGCCGGGTCGATCCGGGGCACGAGCCGATCCCCCGGCCGAAGATTTCCGCCCTGGACGAGATTCCCGCGAATTCCGCGACTCAATCCGTCCCGACGGAGGATATCGCTCGTAGTATATAATAGGTGGAGAGAGGGATTCGAGGTGCAATAACTCGCCTCAACCTCTCACCTCCGAACGTCGCTCCGCGACAGGGAGACACCGATGAACCGCCCCCAAGAGCGATCCGATAAGACCATCCCAACGACCGAGGCCAATCCCCGCCAGGACAGCGGGACCGATGACCGCTGGCTTGCGGATCTCCCCAACGACCTCGGCGCGTTCAGCCTCAGCTCCGACGAGATTCCGGCGTTCCGGCCGGAAGATATGGGAAACGTGTTCGACCCCAGGGGCCGCGCCCCGGCGAAGCCGCGTCATCGCGACGTCGGAATCTGACCGAGGCACCCGCCGGATTGTTTCTGTGGCTGGGTCTGAGGTACCTCAGACCGTAAGGCGGGAGACCGTAAGGCGGGTACAGCCCGCCCTACGTGGATGAGGCAGGGACCGCCTCAATCCTCGATCTCCACCTTCGCCTTGTAACCGGCCAGGGCGGGCAGGGCCTCGATAGTGCGGCGGACGGGTCGGCGGTTCCAGAACCGGTCGACACGGGCGCGAACGACGATATTGCGATCGACGACCCGGACCTCGACGTCGCGGGCGCGGTCGCCGACGGCCTCCTTGACCTTCGCCTCCAGCCGGCGCTTCAGCGCGGCGTCGGCGGCTGGGTCCGAGCGAGGCTCCACGCGGAGGGCCGGCTCGGCACTGGCGCCGGCTCGCGCACGGCCGGCCGGGGTCGCGAACAGGCCAAGGCGCCGGGACGGCCGCCGCGATGAGGCGGGGGGATTGTCCGGAATCTTCTCGCCCTTGGCGGCGTTGCGACCAGTCTTCGGGTCGGCCCCGTCCGGCAGAGGTTCGAGGTCGCCGGGCTGGGAAGGCTCGAGCACGAGCGACGGCGGCGCATCGGCGAAGGGGTTCGCGGCCGGGCTGCCGGTCCGTCGAGTCGAGCGGCCCCCCAGGGGCCGATCGGGCAGCGGTCGGAACTCGGGCGGCGCGTCCAGCGGGGGCGGCCCGTCCAGGGGCGGCGGCGCGTCGGTGGCCTCGGGGACGGCCGAGAACGGCGGCGGGGTCGGAGACACCGGCGGCTCGTTGCGGGGTCGCGCCGCGGGGGCCGGGACCGTTCGCGCGGCGGTTCGCGGACGAAGCAGGCTGCTCGTCGTACGCGAGGCGGGCGGCGTCCTCGGGACTACGACGGGCGGCGCGGGCGCCGGGCCCGGCGTGGCCGGCTGGCCGGGCGCCTCCAGGACGGGCGGCGCGTCGGCCGGGGGCGTCAGGGGAGGGGGCGGGTCTTCACCCGCCGCGGCCGTCGCCGCAAGGGCCAGTACCAGTCCCCAGGAACCCGCGGCTGAGGTCCGACGCATGGCCCACCCTCTGCGACTTCGCAGCGATGACGATCTTGCCGGCAAGACGATACGCCCGGCGCATGCCGGACCGTCTCCCCATAGGAAACGATCGGACGCGCGAGGGGCAACGATTGAATGAATTCGGCGATCGCGGCGGAACAGCGGTCCCGCACGCCACCTCAAACCGGCGAGCCCGGTCCCGTCAGGCGAAGCGTGAGCCGCTCTTACCGCATGGCCGGGGCCTGGCCGGCGACGATCTGGACCACCTCGGCCCCGATCCCGCACGGCACGCCGATGACCGTGGCGGCGACGGTCTTCGAGAACTTGCCGCCGTTTGTGTTGTGGTAGTACTGCTTGGGCCGGTTGAGCAGGGGATGCCGGTCCGCGAACGTGACGGGTCGGGCGACCGGGGCCTCCACGATGGTCGTCACGCCCTCGTTCTCGCTGATCAAAGGCGGTTCGATGGCCGTCACGCGCTTGTGATGCAAATGTCCGCATCCGGCCAGCGCGGCGGCCGTCAGCACGCAAAGACCCAGGTGAATCGGTTTCGAGATCCTCATCGGACGATGGTCCTTTCCAACCCGGCTCGCGACGAGCTCTTCGCCGTCGGTTTCGGATTCGAGAGTTGTTTGATCAACCCTAATCCACAATCACGATCCACGCCGCGGAGAATCCTCCCCCGCCGGCGCGGACATGCCGACCCTCGTGATTGCGAAAGAGATCGGGATCAGTCCGGCATCGAGGATTCTGCGAGCAATCCGGGCCAGATCGGGCGCGACGTTTGCAGGGGAGAGCGCGTAGGAATTTTCACACTCCCTGATGGGAAAGGGCCAACGATCGGAGGTCCATCATGCCTCGCGGTGACAAGTCGAAGTATACCGACAAGCAGAAACGCCAGGCCGAGCATATCGAGCAGAGCTACGAGAGCCGCGGTGTCCCCGACCCCGAGGCCGAGCGCCGCGCCTGGGCGACCGTGAACAAGGAGACCGGCGGCGGCAACAAATCCGGCAGCGGTCGCGGGGTAAAGGACACCCACGTCTCCAGCGAGAAGGGCGGCAAGAAAGGCGGCGCCGCCTCCGCCTCCCGCTCGCCCGAGGAACGTTCGGCCTCCGCGAAGAAGGCGGCCGAGACCCGGAAGCGGAATCGCGAGGCGAAGGCCAAGTGACCGTTGCCTCTCGGCTTCGCCGGGGACTCGACGATCCGGAAGGCCGCATTTTCAGCCCCGAAGGGGCGACACGATGCCGCCCCTTCGGGGCTGAGACACGGCCTTCCGGAAAGCCTCTCACACCGGTTCCGAGCCCCTCGGAATCGGCCCTTCCGCCGCGAAGTAGCGACGCTGCAACGCGAAGGCGACGTTCACCAGCGCGATCAGGACCGGCACCTCGACCAGGGGCCCGATCACCGCGGCGAAGGCCGCGCCGGAGTCGATCCCGAAAACCGCGACCGCCACGGCGATGGCCAGCTCGAAGTTGTTGCTCGCCGCCGTGAACGCCAGCGTCGCGGTCTTCGAGTAATCCGCCCCGACCCGCATCCCCATGAAGAACGACACGAAGAACATCACGACGAAGTAGACGAGCAGCGGCGCGGCGATCCGCAGCACATCCAGCGGATGCCGCACGATGTGCCCGCCCTGAAGCGAGAACATTACCACGATGGTGAACAGCAGGGCCACGAGCGTGAGCGGGCTGATGGCCGGGATGAATCGCCCCTCGTACCACCCGCGGCCCCTGGCCCGCATCAGGACGTAGCGCGTCAGCATCCCGGCGAAAAACGGGATGCCGAGATAGACCAGCACGCTCCGGGCGATGGCCCCGACCGTGATTCGCGACAGGTCCACGGTCGTCCCGAACCGGACGCCCAGCAGCGGAGGAAGCACCTGGATGAACAGGTACGCGTAGACCGAGTAGAAGAGGACCTGAAAGACCGAGTTGAAGGCGACCAGGGCCGCCGCGTACTCGGTGTCCCCCTTCGCAAGCTCGTTCCAGACGATGACCATCGCGATGCATCGGGCCAGCCCGATCATGATCAGGCCGATGGCATACTCGGGCTTATCGGGCAGGAACACCAGGGCCAGCGCGAACATCAGGACCGGCCCGATCACCCAGTTTTGGACGAGCGACAGGCTCAGGATCCGCGTATTTCGGAACACCCGGGGCAGCTCCTCGTAGCGCACCTTCGCCAGGGGCGGAAACATCATGAGGATCAGCCCCGCCGCGATGGGCAGCGAGGTCGTCCCCACCGAGAAGCGAGTGACCCCCTGCGCAACCGCCGGGACGAAATGGCCGAGGCCGACGCCCACGAGCATCGCGAGGAAAATCCAGAGCGTCAGATATCTGTCCAGAAACGACAGCCGTCCTCGCGACGTCGGATGACACGTCACCGGGGCAACGCTCATCGGGCACCCACGGTTGTGGCCGCATTGGGAGAGGTCTGGCGACGATTGCGGACCTGCGTCATCACCGACAGCATCAGCCTCCCGATGTCGTCGCGACGCTCTGCATACTTGATCGGCTCGAACGGGCTGCCGTCGAAGATCTTGGGGTCCAGGTAGGGCATCGAGACCCGCAGGGAGGCACCCTTGACGAACGGGCATTCCGCGTCGGCCTCGCTGCAAACCATCAGCGCCGCGAAGCCGGTTTGCGGGTTGGACGCATCCGAGTAGCGCTTCGAGAACTCGATCGCCTCGCTTTCCGGACCGGTTCCCCAGCGGACGCGAGAGACGGGATTCGCCGTCTTCGGCTCGCCTCGCGGGGCCTCTTGCCCCGTGGCCTCGACCTCGACGCCGATCTCCTGGAGCGCGGCGATCGTCCGGGGATTGAAGGCCGTGGGGGCCGTCCCGCCGCTGTGGAACCGGATTTCCGGCAGGCCGGCGTAGCTCGCGGCGATATTACCCAGTGTCGCGCCGAGGATGCTTCGGCGCGAATTCCCCGTGCAGACCACCGTCAGGTGCAGCGGCGTGCCCGGCTGATAATGGGCCGCGATCCAATCGGCCAGCTTCGAACCGGCCTCGCGGTGGACCTCGTCGATCATGTCGAAGGACGTTGTGAGCAAATCCGCATGAGCCCGGACCTTCGGCAGGAGATGATCGCGACTGGCCGGCGCCTCGGCGACGAGGGCCTTCGCGATCTCGGCGGCATCCAGGCGGCCATCGGCTCCGGCGAGCCTGGCGAACGTCGCGGGGTCCATGAAACTCTCCAGTTCGCGGGCCGTGAGCACGGAATCCTTGAGCGCCCTGGACAGGGCGGCCTTCACGCGCTGGTCGTTCTTGGGGTTGGCGGCGGCTGGCGTTCCCTGGCTCTGGAGCAGCCGCAGCGCCGAGACGAACGGGCCGGGCTCGACGGCGAGGCCGGCGGTCGGTAGGGCGAGGCACGCGGTCAAAGCGAGGGCGATCGGAGGGCGCATGAGGAGAATTCTCCGGTTATTTCGTGGCCTGGATGTTGACGCTCAGCAGATGCTCGACGCCCGGCGACGGGGCCGTCCTGGAAACCTCGACCATCATGCGGACGGCCTCGGGATGACGCTCGACCTCGATGCTCGCGAACCCCGCGGACCGGAGACGGGCGACGTAATCGTCGAGCACGAGCGCCCCGCCGATGCAGCCGACGATCGCTTCCAGATCCGCGCGGACGGACGCCTCGGGCTCGACGGCCCAGGCCATGTCCGAGACCGCCAGCCGTCCCCCGGGCTTCAAGACGCGGTGAATCTCCCGGAAAGCCCGATCCTTATCGGGCACGAGGTTGAGCACGCAGTTCGAGATCACGACGTCCACCGAACCGTCGTCGACGGGCAAGGCCTCGATCTCTCCCCTGCGGAACTCGACGTTGGTCACGCCCGTTTTCTCCGCGTTTTCGCGGGCTTTTTCCAGCATCGCGTCCGTCATGTCCACGCCGATGACCAGGCCCGACGGCCCCACCTTCCCGGCCGCCAGCAGCACGTCGAAACCGGCCCCGCTGCCCAGGTCCAGGACCACGTCTCCCGGCTTCAGGCCCGCGATCGCCTGGGGATTGCCGCACGAAAGGCCGAGGTTGGCCCCCTCGGGCAGCGTGGCCAGCTCCTCGGCCGAATAACCGAACGCCAGGGCCAATCCCTGCGCATTCTCCGTGCATCCGCAGAGCGACCCGCACGTCGCGGTCCCCTCGGCTACCTCGGCGTAACGACTCGTCACGGCGAGCTTCAGGGCGTCGTTTTCCATCGGCCGTCCTCGTCAATATGGGGTCAGGCGAATATAGTGGAAACGAAAACGCCTCGGCGCGGCCCGCCGCGTCTCAGCAGCACGACAGCCCGGCCAGGCGCTCGCGGTCGGCCTTCAAAGAGGCGAGGTCAGCCAGGCAAGGAACCACGGCATCCACCAGCGTCCGATGCAGGTCCGTCAACGGCTCGGCCATGCGATAGTGGACCCAGAGGCCGTCCTTGCGACCGACGACCAGCCCCGTCTTCCGCAGATAGGCCAGATGCCGCGACACGGTCGGTTGCGGCAGGTTGAGCGCATCGTGCAAGTGGCAGACGCAGACCTCATGGCCCGCCAGCAGGTTCAAGAGCCTCAAACGCACCGGGTCCGCCATCGCCTTGAGCAGGCGAGCCGACCCTTCGACCGAGCTTGTCGCCGCCTTTTTCTGAATTCGCATAGCCGAATATAGTGGGAGAGGGGAGGGAGGTCAAGGGGCAGACAAGCGAAACGGAATCGAAGAGGTTTCACGCAGAGACGGGGGAGGGGCCGCAGAGAAAGATTTAATATATTAAGAAATATATAAGTTGGAATTATTAAATTTTTCTTCTTCTCTGCGCCCTCTGCGTCCCCTCCCCGTCTCTGCGTGAAACCTCTTCTGTGTTTATTTTCAGTTGCCACATTCGGCAATGCGGTTCCGGCCATCGCATCACCGCACGCCCCATTCCCAGAGGCCGAACGCGGTCTTCTGATCGAGAGGAAAGCCCGAGTGTTTCAGGGTCCAGCCGACCTGGCCGCGATGGTGGGATTCGTGCGAGATCAGGTAGCCGAGGAACGCCGTGGAATGCGGCTTGAACCCCTTGATCTTGCCCCCCGGCGCGACGGCCTTGCGCAGGAGTTCTTCGATCGCCCTGCCCGACGCCGCCAGGCATTCCGCCAGCCGTTCCTTCGTGCCCACGACCTTCGATTCCACCTTCTCCAGCTCTTCCATCAGCTCCGGCGCCGCCGATTTCAGCCACATCAGCCGGACGTTGTGGATGTGGCCGAACTGGTCGTGTACGCTACGGCCCCTGCCGTTCAGTGTTGCGCCCAGGGCCTCGGCGGGGATGGCGTCGAGAAGGTACAGGTTAATGCGATTATGGATCGCCCAGGTCTCGGCAATCGGGTCATCCATCGGGGGCTCCTCGCCCGGCACACGCCGCCACTACGCAAACTTCATTTTCGCCTCGGCCTGTTCAGGGCCGACCCGGCCGACGACGATCTCGGCCCGGAAATAGTTGGACTGTCACCGATTAAACGAAGTCTCACCTGATCAACTGGTATCCGGTGGCGGCCGGCGCGGCGGGAAGCCGCCGGTGGCCTTGTGCCAGTGATAGATCCGCGCCGCCTCCTTCCGCCACAGGACCCGCGACACCTCCGCGG
>JAQGHR010000114.1 GCA_028291545.1 Planctomycetota bacterium
ACTCAGGTGCTCTCGGCACAACGCCGCCAGGTCAAGCAGCGCGTCGACACCGATGGTAACCGGTGTCAGCGGCGGCACACCACCCGTCGCTTGAGGTGGAGTCTGTTTGGTCCTTCTCGATCGCCCACCTCGCCCCGGCGGTCCGGGCCGGCCGGGTCAGCGTCGTGCGGGCCGGCCCCGCCGCGATGTAATAGGCCGGCTCCTCACGCCCATCGAGGCCCTTGCGGACCCGGCCCATGGACGTGAGCTTCAGCGGCCCGAGGCGGAGCGGATCGGCCGGCCGTCGGCGTCGAAGCGGCGCAGGGCCTCCTCGGTGGCGGCGACGCCGGCCTCGTTGAGGGCCGCGAGGATGGCGCCCTCGACGTCGAGCATGGAGTCCTCGTAGGGGACCTCGACCTGGACGACGAAGCCCTTGTCGGAGCGTCGGACGACGACGGCGGGCATGGCGCGGTCTCCGGGGTGACGGGGGGGGTAGGCACGATAATCCTCACCACCCGCAAAATCTACATGATTCCGTGGCCGCACCCATGGCATTGAAACATAAGAAGTATTATAGGGTCGTAGATGGGTAGGACTGTTTCAGCCTCATCCCTGCGCTGCGGGTGGGCCGGCGGGGAACTGGAAGGCATACAGCTTCGTTCCGCGTGCCGAGATGTGCAGCACGATCGGCCGCTCGCGCAGCGCGGACAGGTCCGCTTTGCCCCTCCAGCGAACCGGCGTGTCCAGGAAGTTCCCGCCGATCTCCTCGCACTCCCCGCGTGTGAAGCCCGGGATGGGCTCACCCCGGGCATCGCGGATCTCGACGAAGGCCGTCCCCATCCCCCCCGTGTCGATGTTGAGCCGCAGGTGCGTGCCGCCGAAGGCCAGCGGTGGCGTCGTCAGTGTCCCGCCCGTATAGGCGAAGTCCGCCGACACGAATCCGTCCGGACGCTGCCGGACCGCCCCGATGGCGCCTTTCAACCCGACGACCTCGTCATATTCGGGCCGGAGGATGGCCGAGTCATGCATCCTGCCGCTGGACCAGTAATACTGGTACAACGAGTTGCCCCGGCGGACCATCCCCACGCCCATCATCGTCAGCCACCGATCCCATTCGTCCGGCAAGCCCATCGGGAAGTAGGGACGCCGGTCCGGCCGTTCCCATCGGATCCCGTCGCGGCTGACGGCCATCTGCACCTCGATCAGCCCGTCGTCGTTGCCCGGCCGGAATCGGAACCAGGGCTGACGGCGCGGCGAGAAGTGGCGGAACGGCGCGGGGAACATCAGGTACACGTCCTGCGCGTAGGGGTAGATGCAGGCCGCGTTGGCGTACAGGTCGCTGTGCGGGTCATCCTGCGCGTCGACGGAGAGGACCGCCGGGATGTTCTCCGGTGAGGGCGGGCTGAGCAGCGGGTCGGTGGGCCGGTAGGGCCAGGGCTTGAGCAAGTCGTCGGTCTCGAACCGGCCGACGCGACGCTGGTTCTCGCGGTCACGAACGTAGACGCGCAGGAACACCACGTATTTCCCGATGCGGGGGTCCCAGTCGGCGATGAGCGACGTCTCCGGCCACATGGGCAGGACGCGGCCCGCCTCCGTGAAGCGGATCCCGTCCGAAGAATACGAGGCATAGACGCCCGCGCTGGCCGCGTCGTTCGTGACCCTCGACCGGAAGAGCTTATACCGGCGCCCGGGCACGTCATTCGGGTCGACCATGATCGTCGCGTCGATGGCGTTGTCGGGATAGATGACGTTGTTGGCCTTGCTGCCGTTGATCTCCACCAATCCCAGGGCGGGCTTGGTCCAGTGCAGCCCGTCGTCGCTCTCGGCGTAGCACAGGCCGTGGCCGGTTTCCACGAAGGCGCCGTAGTACATCTTGAACTTTCCGCCGTCCTCGATGACGCGGAAATAGCCGCCCGTCCCCTTCTCCCAGGGCTCCTTCGAGGAGTCGAGGACGATGCCGAGCTTCTGAGCCGGGTTCATGTTCAGGGCGACGCCATCGCTCGCCGCGATGAAGCGGCGATCGATGAAGAGTTGTTTGCGTTCACCGACCGGCACTGGCGTCATGACCGGAGTGCGGTGCAGCTGCTCGCCGGCACCCGCGGCGGGGCGGGTGCTGGCCGATCCCAACAGTCCTCCCGCGGCGGCGAGAAATTCCCGACGCCTGAAGCCGTCGTCGCTCATGATCCACCGCCCCCTGGAGTACCACGGCAGTTCGCCGCCGGATCGGAGTGCCCGGGGGTCGATATCACTCGACCCTCCCCATCCTTGTAGCCGAGCGGTCATGCCCGGGCAATGCGTGGGTCGGTATCCGGCGCCGCGTGGCTCGGCCGAGGACGATGGAGATCCTCGGGAGCGATCTGCCATCCGGTGAACATTCACGCCGGGCGTCCCGGGCTCCAGGCGGGCGTCGTGCGGATGGAGCCGCGCGAAAGGGACTTTGTTTCAGAGAAATCACAATCGTTGCAATCGGCACAAGCGTACTCAATATAACATAAGCCCCATTATCGGACGGTTGAGCGATTGACCGATGCACGAGACGGACCCCGCGTCCGGGCGATCCGGAACCGAGTTGTTTAGGAGACATTGCCGCGCCGAGCTGTTAGACTCGATGGCATCCACTCTCCGAGGAGGTGCCGACGTGGCCACAGACCTCAGGTTGACGGTCCTTGACGCAACGGCCCTGCTGTCCGCGACCGCGTTCGCGGCCGTGCCCGCCGGCTGGATGCTGACGCCTCTGGCGCGTCGCCTGGAGGCCTATATTAGAGATTCGGGCCTGCGGGCCTCCGGCGGCGTCGTGCTGGGGGTTGCCTCGATGGTCACACTGCGTTACTTCCAGCCGGTGATCTTCCCAGCGCCGGTCGCCCCGGCCTGGCAAATGCCAGGCGGGACGGGGATTCATGAGGGGGCTAACGGCGATGCCCCGTGGCTTGGGGGTCGCCGTGTCAGGTGGGGCGGAACTTGACAGCGAGCGGGACGGATTACTTGGAAGGCTCTGCCGCGGCGCGACGGAGGTGAAGGATCACGTCACGCACGTCCTTCCTGGCGAGGATCGGGGTGAGTTCGGGATTGGCTTTCAAGACCTTGGGCACGGTCGAGCCCTTCTCCAGCGCCTGGATCAGCCAGTGTGCTGCACGATCGGCGTAGGCGAGAGACAGGGCTTCTCGCTCGGCCTTGGGACGGCCGTCGTCCTCCCTCGCAAGCGCCGAACAGGATGCAAACCCTGCGGCCGCCGCCTCGAAATTCTCGATTGGTTGCACCGCGTTGCGCGCCAGCTCCTCGCATCGTTCGGCGGACTTGGCGTGGTCGCCCAGCGCCGCGAAGGCCAGGATCTGGCGCGCGACATTGTTGCGGTAGAAGGCGCGGACCTGGGGATTGTTCGGGCTGAGGCGAACCGCATTCTTGTGATACGGCAGCGCCTGCTCCAGCCATTGCTTGGCCTGCTTCGGGTCGCCTCGATCGAGCGCCACCCGGGCGAGGTTCACGAGCGAGGCGGCGGCCCCATTGAGCACGTCGGTGTTTTCCGGGAACGAGGTCGCCATCTTCAAATGCAGGGCCAGCGACTCGCGCAGGAGGGACTCGATCTCGGCCGCTCCCGTCGCCGGGTCGATCATGATCGCGAGGTTGTTGTACGCCTCGGCCAGGCTCGCGGTATAGCGGGGGAGCCCCGGGAAATCGGCGGACAGGGAGGCGCGGATCGGCAGGGCCTTCCGCGCGATCTGTTCGGCTTCCTCGAGACGATCCTGCTTGCGATACACGACCGCCAGGCCGTTGTAGCTGAAGGCGAGCCGCTCGCGGTAGCCAGGCACATCCGGGCGCTCGGCCACGAGCTTCGCCTGGACTTCAATCGCGCGCCGCAACGCGTCCGCGGCGGGTTCGATCTTGCCTCGCATGTCCAGCAACGTGCCGAGAGCCTGGAGTGCCCCGCCCAACCCCTCGCGCCGCGCCACGTCCGTGGGAGCTTCGGCGACAAGTTTCGCGAATGCGGACTGCGACTCGACCAGAACCGCCTCGGATTCATCCAACCGACCCAGGAGATTCAGGGTCAATCCGTAGGACTGGCAGATCCTGGCCTTCTGATCTATGAGCCAATGATCCGTGGGGTCCGCAGCGCTCAGCTTGCGGATCTCGTCAAGGATTTCGCGAAGGACCAGTTCGCCAGCTTTCGTGTTCCCGGCCCGCAGCAGATAGACGCCCAGATCGTGGCGACATCGGACCAGTAGCCGGCGAAATGGCTTCGATCCGGGGTAATCCGCCACCAGCCCCTCGTACTCCGAGACCGCTTGCCGATAAATCCGATCGGCCTCGCCCCTCGAACCGCCGAGCCTCTCGCCCAGGAACGCGACGCGGTGCAATCCGTTGGCGCGGTCGCGGCGGGCATCGGGGGAGTTGTCCCTGGCCTCGGCGAATCCCTCGTACTGCCGCTTGATCTTTCCCAGGAATGCTTTCTGCGTCTTGGTCAGCACCGGTTGGCTGCCGAGGAACTGCTCGATCACGTCGTCGGTCATGGCGTCCAGGGCCGATCGCGTACGCTTCAGCGCGTCGGCCTCGGAGGCTCGCGCCAGGTTCGTCTTTGCCTCGGCGCGGATGGCCTTGATGGCCAGGACCGTGCTGACGGTCGCGGCGGCGATCAGCACCAGCGCGATCACGCCCGCCGTCGTCAATGCCACGCGGTGCTTGCGCGCAAGCTTCTTGAGCCGATACATCGCCGACGGCGGCGAGGCCTCGACCGCGTCGCCGTCGAGGTGGCGGCGGATGTCGCGGGCGAACCCGCTGGCCGTCTCGTAGCGCCGCGTCCGGTCCTTCTCCAGCGCCTTCATCACGATCCAGTCGAGTTCGCCCCGAACGATCTTCGTCAGGCGTGCCGGCTCCACTCTTCGGTTCGCGGCGACCGAGGGCAGCCCTTCGCGCGACTCGCTCAGGCGCGTGCTCGGCTTCGGCGGCTCCTCCTCGCGAATGCGCCGGAGGATCTCCGAGTAGGCGGCGCCCCTCAGCCGCGATCGCTCCAGCGGCGAGGTCCCCGTGAGCAACTCGTAGAGCAAAACGCCCAGGGCATAGACGTCGGTGCGGGTGTCGACGTCCATCGCCGACATCTGGGCCTGCTCGGGGCTCATGTATTCGAGCGTCCCGACGATCATGCCGTGCTGCGTGAACAACGAACGCTCGGTCAGCTTTTGATCGACGGCCTTGGCGATGCCGAAGTCGATCACCTTCGGGACCGGCTTGCCGTCCTGCATCGCCACCAGGACGTTGGATGGCTTGATGTCCCGGTGGATGATCCCCTTCTGGTGCGCGTGCTGGACCGCCTCGCAGACCGGGATGAACAGCTCCAGTCGCTCCTTGGGCGTGAGGTGGACCGTGTCGCAGTATTCCGTGATAGGAACGCCCTTGACCAGCTCCATCACGAAGTAGGGCCGGCCCGATCCGGTCGCGCCGGCATCGAGCACCCTGGCGATCGAGGGGTGGTCCATCATGGCGAGGGCCTGGCGCTCGGCCTCGAACCGGGCGACGACCTGCTCGGTGTCCATGCCGGGCTTGATGACCTTCAGCGCCACCGTGCGGCGCAGCGGCCGCTCCTGCTCGGCCAGGAAGACGATGCCCATGCCCCCCTCCCCGATCTTCTGCAGCAGCTTGTACGGACCGATCATGGTCCCCGCCACCTCGACGATCGACGGGGCTCGGCCCGACCGAGCGAGCGCATCGGGGCGAGGGTCCCTCCACGGTGCGGTCGCATCAGTTAGGGGCGTTGAGTCGCCACCAGCTCCCAACTCGAAGCCCGGCGATTTCGCGGCTCGGCGTGTCAGTCGTTCCAGGTCGGCCGGGGCGAGGCGGCCTTGGTCCACCAAAACTTGGGCTAAAGATCGGCCCGCGTCGGCCCTCCATGCGAGGATGGCCTCGGCGAGATCATCGCGGTTCACCAGGCCCAATTCGCAGGCCAGCAGGGCGATCCAGCCGGAGTCGCGATCCCCGCCGAGGATTGTCGAGGTCAAGCGGCCTTTCGACGCCCGGCCGGTCGGGACGCTGCTGAACGCCAAATTGACCGCCTGATCGTGACCGGGGAAACGGGCGCAATATTCGTCGTCCTCCGGCGTCTCCCCTCGCAACCCGCGCAGTTCCCGCTCGGCCGCGATCAGTTCGGCGAGAAAGGCACCGACCTCTTCGGGGTCGATACCTTGCACGGCATCCTCTATGCGGGGAAGTCGACCGGCTCGCCACTCGGCTTCAAAAACGTCGCAGGCCCGGTCGACACGAATTGCCAGGGGGATTTCCTGGGTGCGATCATCCAGGGTAGGTGAATCACTCATCGCGGAACTCCGGCCCGGGTCGAAGGCGAGGCTCGTGGTCGTGAGGCCCGGCACCGATGGTACACGAAGGCCGTCGTCCCGTTGTGGTACGATGCTCGTTGGCCATGGAAACATCTCGGGGTGACCGACTCCCCGAAGGACACATCGACGTCTTGGCGGTCCGTGGGACATGCCTTCTGCACGATTTCCTCGACGGGGCGCATTCGGGGTGAAGGATGGACGACGATGAAGGCTCGATCACGCATTGGATCGGGGCCCTGAAGGCTGGTGACGCCGCAGGCCAGGCCGCGGACCATCTCTGGCGCCGCTATTTCGCCGATCTCGTCCGCCTCGCGCGAGGCAAGCTCGGTTCCGTGTCACGCGCAACGGCCGACGAGGAGGACGTGGCCCTGAGCGCATTCCACAGCCTCTGCAAGGGGATGGCGGCCGACCGCTTCCCCAAGCTG
>JAQGHR010000129.1 GCA_028291545.1 Planctomycetota bacterium
TCATGGTTGAGTCTTCGTTCGGCGGCCGTGCCGACTGGAGAGACGTGCGATCCCCAGCATCCATGCCTTGCTCGATCGGCGCGAACGCCGAGCGAGGGGATCGGTTCGGCGGGTGTTGTACCCTGGACATTCGAGGCGAGCAAGGCGGATTTTCTTAAAGGGGAAAGGCGGATGGAAGAGTTTCACGCAGAGGCGGAGAGTCGCAGAGAAGAGAAAAGAGACAAGAATCACGGGACCGGAGATTCGAGAGTCTTCTCAACCCGCATTCCATTTCCCCCTATTTCCCCATCTCCGCGTATTATCTCCGTGCTGCTTTTTCCCCTCTTCTCTGCGTCTCCCCGCCTCTGCGTGAAACTCCTTGATCTGCATTCAGGCCCCTATTTCACCCAAACGCCACCATTGGGCGTTTGCGACCCTCTTCCGGACGCGATAAGATCGCGAGGAATCCGCCGTTCCGAGCCGTTCCCCTTGAGTTGAGGATTCTCTCTTGTCGTCTCCCTATCAGACCGCCCTCGTGACTGGTGCTGGCAGCGGCATGGGCCGCGCGATCGCCGAGATGCTGGCCCGGACCGGCCTGAGCGTGGCTCTCGTCGGCCGCGACCGAGCGAAGCTGGAAGCCGTGAAGGCCGGCCTTGATCCCGTCGCCGCGGCCAGGGTCACCGTCGAGCCCGGCGACGTGGCCGACCGCGAGACCCTCGGGGCGATCGTCGCCCGGACCCTGAAGGCGTTCGGCTCCATCGACGTGCTGGTCTGCAATGCGGGGATGAACGTCCGCAAACGCAAGCTCGACGTCCTCGACCCGGCCGACTGGGACGCCATGATCGCCACCAACCTCACCGGGGCCTACAACCTCGTCCATTTCGCGTTGCCGTCCATGATCGAGCGCAAGAAGGGGCTCGTCATCCAGATCTGCTCGATCTCCGGCGTCCGCGCCAGCCTCCTCGGCGGTGTCGGCTATTCCGCCTCGAAGTTCGGCCAGGCCGCCCTCGGCCTCGGCCTCGGCCGCGAGGTCCACGACCTGGGCATCCGCTCCACCGTGATCTACCCCGGCGAGGTGAACACCCCGATCCTCGAAAATCGCCCCGTCAAGGTTTCCGACGAGCGCAAGGCCGCCATCCTCCAGCCCGAGGACGTTGCCTCCGCCGTCAAATTCCTCGTCGAGCTTCCCGAGCGCGCCAACGTACCCGAGCTGGTCATCACGCCGACGGTCGATGAGTTCTTCTGACAAAAGCGTCGTCGCCGTGCGATCTTGTTCGAGGAGACCGCTGCCTTGCTTGAGGCAGCCTCTCAACAACCGCAGGCCCCTGACGGCACGGTGTGAGATCAAGTCGACGGGGGCCCCAGACATCGCTGTTGGAGCCATACGCCCGCTGAGAGCCCGCCCCCTCAATTCGCTGACGGCTCCGCCTGCGTCACTCTCGGCGGCTTGGGATTGGGGCGAACGGGGGCATCCTCGATTTTTCGGTTCAGACCCACGGCCTGGCAGAGCTGCGCAATAACCACGTGCTTGGTGATGTTCAGGCCGACGATGCCCCAGAGCATGCCGAGGCGGAAGAGCCAGAGGTTGACGGCGACGCAGGCCACGAGGACCAGCATCGTCGTCAGGCTCACTTGCAGGCGGGACGTCTCCATGGTGGCATTATGAACGGGCGAGGGGCGGGCGGAAAGGGAGGCGACCGGATGCGGGCTGGGCGACTCCACGAGGCGGCGACGCTACCCACTGGCAAGCGGCGTGCCGGGAGCTTAGGATAACCGGTATCAGACCCGGAGAGGGCCGCGCCGAGGCCGCGCATGCTGGCGGTCCCGCTTGGTTTCGGATTTACGACTCAGATCAGCCGGCGAGCACCAGGACATCATGGCGATTACGACCGAACCGCGTCCGGAGCAGACCATCATCCGCCCCGAATGGATGACGGTGATCGACCCGGATCTCCAGAGAGAACTCCAGCAGGTCGTCTACACAACCACCTGGCAGAAACTCGTCGGCATCGGCGGGATGATCGATACCGTCTATAACTGGGGACGCCGCAGCAGCTTATGGCCGCTCGGCTTTGGACTGGCCTGCTGCGCCATCGAGATGATCTGCACGGCCTCCAGCCGGTTCGATATCGCGCGATTCGGGGCCGAAGTCTTCCGGGGCTCGCCCCGCCAGGCGGACGTGATGATCGTCTCGGGCACCGTCACCAAGACGATGATGCCGATGATCGCCCGCCTGTACGACCAGATGCCCGAGCCCAAGTACGTCATGAGCATGGGTGCATGCGCCTCGGGCGGCGGTCCGTTCAAGGAGGGATACAATGTCGTCTCGGGGATCGACAAATTCCTCCCCGTGGATGTCTATATCCCCGGCTGCCCGCCGACACCGCAGGCGCTGTTGAACGGGCTGATCATGCTCCAGAAGAAGATTGACGGCGAGAAGCTGTCGGCGTCGCCCTGGTATCGCGGCGAGGTCGAGCGCGACGTGCCGATCCCGGTGCTCGGGCCGGACCTGATCGACCTGCGAACCCTGGAGATCACGGCCGAGCGCACGGCGGCGGGGCTGGTGGAGGCGAGGGAAGCCACGCTCGTCAAGCCGCCCAAGATCGCCGCGCCGCAGCCGGAGGCCCCGGCGGCCGTCGATGTCCCCACGCCCCAGCCCGCCGACGGCGCTCCCAAGCCGATGAGCAAGCTGGACATGATCCGGGCCAAGGCCAAGAACCTTGCCGAGCCCAACCCCGCCACGACCGAGGCGACGAGCCCGAACGCCGACGCGGCGGCCGTGCCCGTCCCCGTGAAGGACACCGGCAAGCCCGCGGCCAAGCCGGGCAAGAAGATCAAGACCGCCGAGGCCCGGCCGTCGCTCGTCTGGCTGGGTAACGCAGGATTGAAGGATCTGGAAGGCCGCCTCAACGCCGAGTTCGGCGAGGGCACGGCGACGATCGTCATGGCCGCGCTACTGATCCCGACCGAGAAGCTGCTGGCCGTCGCGAATTACCTCCGCCACAAGAACCCGATCAAGTACGACTACCTGACCAGCCTCCAGAGCGTCCATTACGAGGATTGCATCGAGGTCAACTACCACCTCGATAGCATCCACGACCCCGGCAAGCTGATCGAGCTTCGCGTCCGCTGCGCGGAGGGCGAGGGCGAGGGGCGAATTCCGTCGGTGGTCTCGGTGTGGCGCGGGGCCGATTTCCAGGAGCGCGAAGTCTACGACATGATGGGCGTCCGGTTCGTCGGCCACCCCGAGCTTCAGCGCATCCTGATGTGGGAGGGGTTCGCCTACTATCCCCTCCGCAAAGACTATCTGGAGCCGTATTACGAAGGCCCCACCAAGGTTCTGGATAGCCGCATCGAGGACGGCCAGCACTTCCGGGCCGAGGAGATCAGCCCGCACGGCACGAACATCAAGATCCCCAAGGGCTACAACGGCTGGAAGACGCTGGACCCGGGCGACGACACCAAGGGGAAGTACCTGCTTCCCTCCGGCGCCGAGGTCTCGGAGCTGGACACCGATCAGTTCATCGTCAGCATGGGGCCGCAGCACCCGTCGACCCACGGCGTGTTCCGCATGAACCTTCGGGTGGACGGCGAGATGATCGTCGGCCTGAAGCCGGTCATGGGCTACATGCACCGGAACCACGAGAAGATCGGCGAGCGGAACACGTTCCTGATGAACTTCCCGTTCACCGATCGGCTCGATTACCTCACGAGCATGGCCAACAACTTCGGCTATGCCCTGGCGGTCGAACAGTTGATGGGCGACGACGCCAAGGTGCCGGAACGGGCCGAGTACATCCGCGTGATCATGGCCGAGCTGACCCGCGTGGCCAGCCACATGTGGTCGATCGGCTTCCTGCTGAACGACTTGGGCGCGTTCTTCACGCCGGCCCTGTATGCGATCGAGGAACGCGAGCTGATCCTCGACCTCTTCGAGTGGGCCTCCGGCAGCCGGATGATGTGCAACTACTTCCGGTTCGGCGGCGTCGCGTTCGACCTGCCCAAAGGCTGGATCGAGCGCTGCCGCGACATCGTCTACGATCGCCTGGACAGGAGGATCGACGAGCTGGACCGCTACCTCTCCGGCAACGAGATCGTCCTCGACCGTTGCAAGGGGATCGGCGTTTTGACGGCCGAGCAGGCGACGAACCTCTCGACGGCGGGCCCCGTCTTGCGTGCCTCGGGCGTTGATTACGACCTGCGCCGCGCCTCGCCCTATTCGATCTACGATCGGTTCGATTTCAAGGTGATTACCGGCAAGACGGGCGATCTGTACGATCGTTACCTGGTTCGCCTCCTGGAGATGCGCGAGAGCGTCAAGATCCTCAAGCAGGCCGTGCGCGACCTGCCCGAGGGTCCGATCCTGCCGGGCAAGAAGTCGTATCAGATCAAGGTCCCGGCGGGCGAGGCGCTATCTCGTACCGAGGCCCCCAAGGGCGAACTCGGATTCTACGTCCTGTCCGACGGCTCCGGCTCGGCCTACCGCTACCACGTCCGCAGCCCCAGCTTCATCAACCTGACGGCGCTTGAGCAGATGTGCCTGGGTCACACCATCGCCGACGTGGTCGGGATTCTGGGCAGCCTCGATATCGTGCTGGGAGAGGTGGACCGGTGATCTTGGCCTCATTTTGCGAGCGGGAACGATGCGGACGCACGAGGTCTGCGAATGGCTCAGCCCCGAAGGCCGAGGGCGGCTCCGATTCTTCCGGGACCAACCCCGAGCCGGGCGGCCAGCCGTCTTGATCGTGGACGAAAGATAAGATACCGATGATCGATAAGGGACCACTGACATGAGTTTCGGCAAGGGCCTTTTCATCGGCCACTGGGTCACCCTGCGGCGGTTTCTCCGCACGTTCCTCCTGGGCGCGGGCCGTACCCTCAAGCGCCGCGGGGGTGGTCACCAGATCCTCGACCTCTGGTTCGGCGACAAGGAGCGGGGCTCGCAGCCCACCATCCAGCAGGATGCCAGGACCGAGGGGCTTTTCACCGTCGAATATCCCGACGAGCGGCTCCCCGTCTACGAGCGATTTCGCATGCTGCCGGTGCTGGTTTACGACGACGCGGATGGCAACGTCCGCTGCACCTCGTGCAACATTTGCGCGAAGGTCTGCCCCCCGCAGTGCATCTGGATGACCCACGCGGCCGGGCCGACCGGGTCGCCGGTGCCGTTGCCCGAGGATTTCTTCATCGACATGGACGTCTGCATGAACTGCGGGCTGTGCTCCGAATACTGCCCGTTCGACGCCATCAAGATGGACCAGAACTTCGAGCTCTCAAACTACGAGCGGCATCAGACGCACATTTACAGCATGCAGGATCTGCTCGTCTCCAGCGAATACTACGCGAAGACCCATCCCGATGCATGGGCTTCCGCCGATGAGGTGACCGAGCGTGGCAAGGTTCAGAAAAAGAAGGACCAAAGGTTGCAGAAGGCCCTCGCCGCAACCAAGCCGGCGGCCGTCGCGCCGAAGACGGCTAAGGTGTGAGATCGAGATCGGTCCGACGCGACGCCCGCACGGAAGGATGATCGGGAGGATGAGCCCATCACGGGCCGTCTGCGGCCGAATTTCTTCAGTCGAGAGAACGGTCCGGGTTCTCGATCCTCCCCCTTGTCCGGGAGTTGGAGCGCCATTATGATGTCCCCTTCGAGGAACCGCCCGAGCGAGATCCAATGATCCCTGACCCTCCCAGACCACAGTACGAGCCGGGGACGAAGGTGCGGGTAATCCAGCACGTTCGCGTCGGGCACAGGCGATGGACCACTGAGGCCACCGGCACGGTGGAAGGCGAGGGGGTCCGACCCGTCGGCGGCATGGAGATGGGTGGCAAGGCGATGTATTGCCGCCAGACCACGCTCCGTCTCCGCGAGCCGGACGGAGAAATTACCGTCGTCGCGTTCGATGAAAATACCGAGGTCAAGCCACTCTGATCGGTCCAGTCCAAGCCGAATTCACCCGAACGGTTCGCCATGATCCTCACCCAGTACATCTTCGTCGGCCTGCTCCTCCTGGGAGCGATCGGGTTCGCCCTGGCGCCCCTGGCGGTCGTCCTGCTCGTCGCCCCGGTGAAGCGGTCGAAGTCGAAGTCCGACACGTACGAATGCGGCGTGTTGACGACGGGAGAGACCTGGATCCGGTTCCGCATCCAATATTACATCTATGCCTTGATGTTCGTCGTCTTCGATATCGAGACGGTATTCCTCTACCCCTGGGCCGTGGCCTACGGCGGTCTGGGGACGTTCGCCTTGATCGAGATGGTCGTCTTCCTCGCCCTTCTGTCCGTCGGCCTGGCATACGCCTGGGCCAAGGGCGTCCTGCGGTGGGTTTGATTCGAGACAGGTCCGCGAGGGAGCCCGCACGGTGAATCTTGCCTTCTCCACAGCCTGGCCTGTTCTCTGGGCGCAGCAGGCGACCCAGACGGCCTGGCTGGACGAGCCGATGTTGCTGGGAATCAGTCGTCAGTGGGTGATCTGGATCGCCTGGCTGGCTCTCGGCTTCTTCGGGCTGTTCCCGGGAATCGTCGCCTACATGGTCTGGGCCGAGCGCAAGGTCGCCGCGCGGTTCCAGGACCGGATCGGGCCGAACCGGGTCGGGCCGCTCGGCCTGCTCCAGCCGATCGCCGACGCCATCAAGCTGATCACCAAGGAGAACATCGTCCCCGGGTCGGCCGACAAGGTCGTCCACCTCCTGGCCCCGGTGCTGCTCCTGGTCTCGGCCTTCCTGACCCTGGCTGTCATCCCGTTCGGGTTCGGCGGAAAGGTGGGGAATCGCCTGACCGGCCTCACGCCGATCGACTTGCCCTCCGGCCTGCTCTACCTGATCGCCGTTTCCAGCATGTCTTCCCTGGGGATCTTCCTCGCGGGATGGGCCAGCCGCAACAAGTATTCCCTCCTCGGCGCGATGCGTGCCGTCGCCCAGCTTGTTTCCTACGAGGTTCCGCAGGTTCTGGCCACGGTGCCCATCATCCTCTGGACGGGCAGCCTGAGCCTGGTGGCGATCCTGAACCATCAGGTGGAATTCGGCTGGTTCATCTTCTCTCCACCCGGTTTCATGGCCTTCGTCCTGCTCACGATCGCCAACATCGCCGAGGTCAACCGTACGCCGTTCGACCTCCCCGAGGCCGAGTCGGAGATCATCGCCGGCTACCACACCGAGTACTCCGGCATGCGATTCGGCCTGTTCTTTCTGGCCGAGTACCTGAGCGTCTTCAGCGTGAGCTGCCTGGGAACCATCCTGTTCCTCGGCGGCGGCTCACTGCCGCTCTTCGACCTCCGCGATCTCCTCTCGGACAACACCACGTCCTTCGTGTTCGTCAATGCGATTACCGTCGGGGTCTTCTCGGTCAAGGTGATCCTTTACGTCTTCCTCATGTTCTGGATCCGGGCCACGCTCCCTCGCATGCGGGTCGATCAGCTCATGGCCTTCGCCTGGAAGATGATGGTGCCACTCTCGATCATCAACATCCTGATCGCGGCCATCTGGCAGGAAGTGGTGGTCGGCCACAACCTGAACTACATCCCGGTCTTTGGCGATACCTTCCGGGGTTGGTTGGTCACCGTTCCTCTTGAGATCGTCGCTGTCTTCCTGGTCTTCTGGATCCACCGCGTGACTCGCGAGGATTCCGCCCCGGCCCTGGCCTCCGCCCGGCGTCCGGCGGCGTCGCTCGTGAGATAGTCGATGCGGGTTGGCGATGTCGCGGAGCATCGCCGATCCAGGAACGGCCCGATTGGTTTCCTCGGCGTCCGCCTGAAAAATCTGCGGATCGATTCTTTGGAGTCTGCCCCCTTGATTCGCATCGTGTTCGGCCTGATCTCGTCGCTGGGGATCTTGATGGCGCTGGGGACCGTCCTGGCCCGGAACCTGGTCCACGCGGCGCTGTTCCTGGTGGCGTTCTTCTTCATCATCGCCTGCCAGTTCGTCCTGCTGGAGGCCGAGTTCATGGCCGCCATGCAGGTCCTGGTCTACATCGGCGCGGTGGCGATCATCCTCATGTTCGGGATCATGCTCACCCGGAACATCCAGGGCGACGAGACGACCGGGGGCCACTGGGTCCGCAAGGTCCCGGCGGCGGTGGTGGCCGTGGCCCTGCTGGCGATCCTGATCGCCGGGATCGTCGAGGAAAAGCCGGTCGCGGGTCGCGATGCCTGGTCGTCGATCCAGGTCCGTCCCGAGCCGATATCCAAGAACGGGCGTGACCCGGGCGTCGACGGTCGATCCATCGCGATCGCGGACATGAGCCGATCGGTCGGGAACGAGATGCTCCAGCGCTTCATGATCCCGTTCGAGGTCGCCGGCCTGCTCTTGACGGCCGCCCTGATCGGGGCGATTGCTCTGGCCCAATCGGATGAAAAAGAAGACTACCCCCGCCTCGGTGCCTCGGTGGACGTTCGGGGCGGCACGACCCTGGACCCCGCGGCCGGCGGCGGCGTTAAGACTCACAACAACGGATCGATCCACGCGGCGGGTTCGCTCACCGTGCTCAAGCTCTCCCCAGCGAGCGACACAACTCAGCCATGAGCAAAACCGACATCCCGCTTAACTGGTTCCTTTACTTTGCCGCCGCGTCGTTCTGCATCGGCCTGTTCGGCGTGCTGGTGCGCCGAAACGCCATCGCCGTGCTGATGGCGATCGAAATCATGCTCAACGCGGCCAATATCAACTTCATCGCCTTCTGGCGGTACGGGCCCTATTCGGTCAATGAAGGTCCTCTCACGGGCGTCATGATGGCGATCTTCGTGATCACGATCGCCGCGGCCGAGGTTGCCGTTGGGATCGGACTGATCCTCCTCTGCTACCGCCGCTGGAAGGCGGCCGACGTGGATCGCTACGACAGCATGGCCGGTTGAGGGCGAGGAGTCAGTCGTCGGTTTCCAATCGGACGACCGGCGACCCGAGAATGCCGAGCTGCCTGACCGGTTGAAGCTGACAACGGAAAATGGAAAACTGAGAACTCACGATGCAGCAAGAGATCGATCCGCTGAAAGTCCTCTCGGGCGACATGCTTTATATCGCCCCGGAAATTGCGCTGACGGTCCTGGGGCTGCTGGTCCTGATCTACGACTTCGCCGTCGTGCGCAAGCGACCGAGCGCCGAGCGGCAGTCTCGGCTCGCCTGGCTCACGCTCTTCGGCGTGGTGGCGACCTTCGCGATCCAGCTCGTGATGATGCTCCCGCAGGACTGGGGCGGGTTCGACACGGCGAACCTCTACTTCCCCCTGTTCTCAGGCACGATCGCCAGCGACGGCACGAGTTCGTGGATGAATCTCACGGTGATCGGGCTCCTCGGCCTGATTGTCATCATGTCGATGTCCTGGTCGTTCACCGAACACTGGGGTGAGTATTTCGCGCTGCTGTGCTGGGCGGGTGTCGGGATGATGTTCCTGATCGCCTCGGAAGAACTCCTGACCCTGTTCCTCACGCTCGAGACCATGACCCTCTGCCTCTACATGGTCACGGCGTTCGAGAAGACCAGACGTCGCTCGGCCGAGGCGGGCCTGAAGTACTTCGTTTATGGGTCGGTCTCCTCGGCTTTGTTCTTGTTCGGCCTCAGCCTGATCTACGGCCTGACCGGTACGACTCGGCTCGATGCCATCCGGTTCGCGCTGGTCAGTCAAGGTGGGTCGACCGGGCTATCCGGCAACGTGGCCGGCGCGATGGCCGTGTTGCTCGTCCTCGTCGGATTCGGCTTCAAGATCGCCGCGGTCCCCTTTCACCAGTGGGCTCCCGACGCCTACGAGGGAGCCCCGGCCCCGGTCACGGCCTGGGTGGCCACGGGTTCGAAGATCGCGAGTTTCGTCGCCCTCCTGAAGGTACTCGGCGGGGCACTCGGTCCCTGGGCGATGAAGGGGACGGATGTCACCAGTCACGGCTGGATCGGCCTGGTCGCCGTGATTTCCGCCGTGACGATGACCTACGGCAACTTCGCGGCGCTCGCGCAGAAGAATCTCAAGCGAATGCTTGCGTATTCCTCCATCGCCCATGCCGGCTACATGCTGGTGGGCGTGCTGGCCGCCAGCGTCTCGGCCAATCAGGCGTCGTCAACCGCTCCGGTCCTGTTCTATCTCGTCGTCTACAGCCTCACGACCGTCGGCGCGTTCTCCGTCGCGGCCTGGCTCGTCCGCGACAAGGGGACCGATCAGATCGAGGATCTGAACGGGCTCGGGCGTCGCTCGCCGCTCTTGGCGGTCTGCATCGTCCTGTTGATGCTCTCCCTGATCGGCATGCCGCCGCTCGCCGGCTTCTTCGGCAAGCTCTACATGTTCATGGAATCCCTGAACGCGGGTGACAAGGGCCGATTGCCGCTGACGTGGTTGGTCTTCCTCGGGCTCTTCAATAGCGTCGTCTCGGCGTTCTATTACGTACGGGTCTTGAAGGCCATGTACCTTAGAGAACCGTCCGGAACACCCCTCGCGAAGGCCGGGCCGACGATAGCAATCCCGATCGTGGCGGCGACCGTAGCGGCCGTGGCATTCGGGCTCTACCCGGCCCCGCTGCTGGACGCGATGCGGCATGCCTCCCTGACACGTCCCGGCCCCAATACGCGTGTCGGCACGCAAGCGGACCCGAATTGGACGCCCGCACATGCGGCGGCCGAGCAGATCCGGAAGCGAGCGGAGGCCGAGGCCAACGGGATTCGCATGGTTCCCATGGGGGGAGGGTCGGCCCCGAAGGCGAAGGCGTCCCCCAAGGGAGAGACGACGCCCCCCAAGGCGCCGCGAGAATCGGGCCAGCCGAAAGCGAAACAGGACAGGGAATCGAAGTGAGCCGAGAGGTCGGCATGTCCGACCCTCGTCCAGTCGCGTCGAATCGAATCACGGGTCGAGATCGAAACGAGATCCACGCAGATGGCGATCATCAACACGTTCCCGAAGTGTCTGGATAGCCCCTACCTGATCGAGGACCAGGACGCCCCCGCCAAGGTCGGCGCCCTGATGACCACCGCGGCGGACCGTCTGGAGGCGGCTGCGAACATTAACCACACCGGCCAGGGCGACATGGCCGATGTCAGCTTCCTCAGCTACGAAGCGATGTTCAATTGCCTCCGTGCCCTGGTCTATCAGAAGGGCTACCGCGAGATGGGGCTCCGCTGTTTGATGCTCGCGTGTGAGCATCTCTACGTCCGTACCGGCCTGCTCGACCAATCCCACATGCACGCCTTCGAACGTGCCCAGGGTCTCAAGCGCCCGCCCGCCGAGAATCTCGCCGCGGCCTCGGCCTTCGTGAAGAGGACGATCGAGATCCTCTCGCAGAAATAGGCGGGGATTGGTTCGATTCCGCGATCGAACCACGCGCTTGTCCCGATGATCCACTGGGAGGAAGAAACGCGGACCGCTCACTGGGATTGCGGCGGAAGGAGTTTCGATTCCTCTCGGGGAGTTTTTATTCCGCCGTAAACGAGTCGTTCCACCCGGGGTGGCCTTCCTGCCGAGGACCGTGGGAACGCGGGAGAAATTCCCGTGATTCGGAGGGAGCCCCGGCCCTGCCCGGCCCGGCCCGCGAAGTCCTCTTGGCAGTCGCCGGCATCTCGGCTAGACTCCCGGCGCCGCTTTAGGATTTGCCTCGCCGTCACGGAGGACGGATTGTGAAGGCCTTGGCCTTGGTCGAAGCGTCGGACCACGTCTGCGCTCGCTATCGCGTCTCGGCCTTCGAGCCGGCCCTGGATGCCGCCGGGTGGTCGCTCACCGTCGATGGCCTGGCAGCCGGCCCCATCGCCCGAGTCCGACAGCTTCGCGGGGCGGCCGGGTATGACGCGGTCCTCCTTCAGAGAAAGCTCCTGCCCGGCTGGCAGGCGGCGATCCTGCGGAGAAGCACGCGGAGACTCCTCTTCGACTTTGACGATGCCGTGCTGTACCGCGATTCCTACGACTCGCGCGGGCCGCATTCCCGTCGCCGGGCCGCGCGGTTCAGCCGGATCGTCCGTGCCGCCGACCTGGTTCTTGCCGGGAACGACTTCCTCGCCGAGTGCGCCGCGATCCACGGCGCGCGGACCGATCATATCCGTGTGGTTCCCACCTGCATCGCCACGGACCGCTACCGGTCCAAAGACGAGACCTCGAGCCGAGACCCGATGGTGAGGCTGGTCTGGATTGGATCGTCGAGCACGATGCAGGGGATCGAGCGCCAGAGGCCGCTCCTGGAGCGCCTCGGCCGCGAGTTCCCGAACCTGCGGTTGAGGTTGATTTCCGATCGCTTCCCCCGGTTCGACCCGCTGCCGGTCGAGTCGGTGCCGTGGAGCCAGCAGGGCGAGGCGATTGCGATCGCCGGGGGCGACATCGGCATTTCCTGGGTGCCGGACGACCTCTGGAGCCGGGGCAAGTGCGGCCTGAAGGTGCTGCAGTACGGTGCGGCCGGGCTCCCGACCGTGGCGAATCCGGTGGGCGTCCATTCTCGGATGATCGCCGAGGGGCAGTCCGGCTTCCTGCCGAGCACCGAGGAAGAGTGGGTCGAAGCGATCCGCATGTTGAGCGCGGACCCCGAACTTCGTCGGCGGCTGGGACGCGCCGCCCGCGCGAAGGTCGAGGCGGATTTCTCGGTCGCGGCCTGGTCGGCCGGGTTCGTCGCGGCAATCGCGGGGAGCGGGCTGGTGCCGCCTCCCAAGAACCCGACCCTGGGGAAGGCGGTCCCGCGATGATCCGGCACGCGACGCGACAATCACACGAAGATCCGCCCGCGGAGTCGCTCTTCAAGCCGCCTTCCTGGCACTGGACCAAGCCCGGCGAGATCGGCTGGTGGGTCCGGCCCGAGTGGCACTCGACTCTGATCGGACCGAGCGGGCTGCGGATCGACGAATGGCGCGATCGGGGCCAGCTCACCACCATCAAGACCGGGCCGAATCGCGTGGTGTATCGTGCCGACCTGGCGCAAGGGTCGGTCTTCGTCAAGCATTTCCTGGTCCCGAGCTGGAGAGAGAAGCTCCGCCAGTGGTTCCGCCGTGGCAAGGGTCGCAACGAGGGCCGCCGGGCCCTGAAGCTGGCCGGTATCGGTGTGCCGACCATCACACCGATCGCCCTGGGCGAGCAGAGGAAGCGGGCGTTCCTGTTTGAAAATTACCTGATCACGCCGGCGATTCCCGATAGCGTTCCCCTGGATGAATTCGTCGAGACGCGCCTGCTCGGATTCGAGCCGTCTCGCCGCGCGCGGGTAGGCCAGGCCCTCGCGTTCGCCCTCGGCGAACTGACCGCACACCTCCACGACGCGGGCTTCGTTCATCAGGACTTCCACCCCGGAAACCTCCTGGTCCGTCTCGACGAGGAAGACCGTCCGCAACTGGCCATGATCGACCTGGACGCCCTTCGCGTCCGCCGCGACGTGAGCTGGAAGGACGCGAAGGCCAATCTCGCGCTACTGAACAACTATTTCTGGACGCGCTGCGACCGGACCGATCGACTGCGTTTCCTGTCGACCTACCTCAAATCGCGCCGGGGTGTCGGACGCCCCCCCGACTTGCGTACCATCGCCGCGGGGATCGAGACCGCGACACGATCCTGGGCCGAGAAGCTCTGGCGACGCTGGGGCCGGCGGTGCCGGGGCGATAACAAGTACTTCAAGACGTATCGCGAATCCCGATGCTGGGCCGTGGCCTCGCGAGACCTGGACCGCGCGACAGTCTCGGGCCTGATGAACGATCCCGACGAGCCGTTCTCGCGGCCCGACGCCGTGGTCCTGAAGGATTCACGGACCACCACCGTGGCGCAGGTCACGATGCATGTTGAGGGTCGGCCCACGCCGGTGATCTACAAGCGATTCAACCGGAAGAAAGTCCTCGACCCAGTCCTGAACATCTTCCGCCCGTCTCGCGCCTGGCGCGCCTGGCAGAACGGCCAGCATCTGGACTGCCGCGCCGTGCCCACCCCGAGAAACCTGATCGTGATCGGCGAGTCCTCGCCGCGCCGGTTGAGGATCCTCCCGCACCATTTTTGGTCGCATGACACCTACCTCGCCACGGTGAAGGCGGAACCGTCCATCACGGTTGGCGACTACGCCCTGACGGTGCTTGCCGGCCTGCCGATCGAGGGTCGTCGCGAGCGCATTCGCCGCTTCACGACCGTGCTCGCGCGCCTGATCCGCACGATGCACGAGCGGTCGCTCTCGCATCGCGATCTGAAGGCCGCGAATATCCTGATCGTCGGCGATCCGGATGCAATAAGTCCGATTCTGAGCTTGATTGATCTCGTGGGGGTGACCCTCGATCATCCGATCGCCCACGGGCGCCGCGTGCAGAATCTCGCGCGACTTCAGATCAGCCTGGCCAACGTCCCGGGCCGGACGCGGACCGACGCTCTTCGCTTTCTTCGCGCCTATCTTCCCTGGATTCACACGAGCCGACCGGCCTGGAAAGGGCTGTGGCGCGACGTGGAGAGGGCGTGCCGCTCCAAGGAATTGCAGAATCGCAAACGTGGCCGGGTGCTGTCGTAGCGCCGGTGACCGCCGGCCAGGGTGCCGTTCGCAACGGCTGGCTGGAGCCGGCCCCACGAGCTGCCAATCGTAAGGATACACCGATGCTGCAAGCCTCGTCGCGATCCTCCCGGCACCGGTTCCTCCTGGTCGCTTTCGCATCACTCGTCCTCGGCTGTGCGACGGTGAAGCCGCCCGCGGCCACCGCGCTGCTCCCGACGCAACATCAGACTCGTACCGGCCCGTACTGCGTCTTCACGAACGCCGCCATGCCCCCCGACGCTCCGGCGATCCGCAGTCTTCAATCGCTCGAACGGCAGCTCGAGGCAACCTTGGGCATCCGCGTCCCTCCGGGTACGGAACCGATCGAGGTTTACATCCTGGAGAGCCCCGAGGCCTTCCGTCACTTCCTCATGTTCTACTTCCCCGAACTTCCCACGCGACGCGCCTTCTTCCTCGCGCAGGGGACGCGACGAGTTGTGTACACGTATCAGGGCGGACGCCTGGAGGAGGACCTTCGCCACGAAGCGACCCACGCCCTCCTGCACGCGGCGGCGCCCGAACTCCCCCTCTGGCTGGACGAAGGCCTGGCCGAGTATTTCGAGGGCGACGAGGCCCGTGACGGCCTGAACGCCGAGCACCTCGCACATCTGCCCGACGACTTCGAATCCGGTTTCATCCCCGACTTGAAGCGCCTGGAGTCGCTGCGCGACGTCCGCAAGATGACTCCACGCGACTATCGCGAATCCTGGGCCTGGGTGCATTATCTGCTGAACGGGCCGGCCTCCGGCAAGGCCGCCCTGCTCTCATTCCTCGCCGATCAGCGGGGCGAGGGCGACCCAAGTCCGCTCTCCCGCCGTTTGATCGTCACCGATTCCGACCCGGCCATCCGCCTGATCTCGCATGTCGAGCACACGCGAGAAGCCAGCCTTGCCGCCGCTCGCGCCCTGAGAGAGCGCGAGCCGACCGTCCGATTCCAGGACCGGGCGGAAGACGTAGCCCCGGTCCCGCCGCAAGGCAAGCGTCGGAGCTTCTTCGGCAGGATCACCGGGCTGTTCGGCATGTGATCGATCGTTGCGCGGGCAACCTCGACTCGTCGCAGTCCCTCGCGCCTCGATACGACAGGCCGCGTCGGGGCCGTCGCAGGTTACGGATCAACTCCGCGTCTCGGTGTCGGATTGCGCGATCAGTCCCGGAATGATTTACGAACATAAAGACACGGCCGCACGACTCCAAAATTCCAGGGACGCTGAACTTTTTCCTTTCCATGTCACTCGAACCGTATGGTACATTCGCCTCGTTAAGCAGCCTGCCCAGACCTCGTAATCGTCCCATCGGGGTCAGGCCGCCTTGTTTCTTGAATCCGAAGACTCATCCCAGACGGCCGAAACTTGGGTCGCCCGGTTCAAGCCGAGGCACAATGTTTGCGCCGTTCCTCTCGCGTCTGGAAGGTTACCGAAGCTACGGACTGACCGTTGGACCTCGAAAGGTCGCCGGGCCCTCGCGTCCCGGAAATGAATCGCGCCATGCCCCGGCGTGATGAAAACGACAACGGTGATCACTCGACCCAACGATTCCGCGCATAAGCACCACGGCAGGATGTCCGTTATCGTCCCGGAAATCCGCCAATCTGTTGACCAGACCCTGGAGAAGCTCGCCATCAATACGGCCAATGGGGCCGGGATGAACCAGGATAAGATAATCACGGCTGAATTAATGTTTAACATATTAAGAATAACGCACGCGGTACCGTCATCAGAGTCTTCATGCTCGATCACGTCAGCGATCAGCACGGGTGACTGAGGATCAAGCGGAACGCGCATGGGCGGTCAGGATCAATGTGGGGCGGCGCAAAGGCCCGATTCGCCTTTTTCAACCGGTTTCGACCCGGAGGCGTAAATAATGGTAAATGCTGATACGATGAGTTCCTGCTTTGAGGCATTTATCAGCCACGATTACGAGCGATGCATCCGCCAGGGGCTCCCCTTGATGGAGGACGAGGTTCCGCCGGAGATCGTCCAGGTGGTGCTCATCAGCCTCGAACGGCTCGGTCAGGCGCAGGCCCTGGCCAACATCGGGTCCCAGGCCCTCCAATTGACCGCGTCCCACGCCTGGTCTCACTCGCTCATCGAGCTGACCCTGGGCCTGACCGCTCCCGAATCGCTCCTCGCCAGTTCGCAGACCGAGGTTCAGCGCTGCCAGGCGCTCTTCTACGCCGCCGAGCGTCTCGTCACCGCGGGAGAGACGGATCAAGCTCGTGAAATATTAAGAATATGCACCGGTCTTCCTGCTCGATGCGCGGAAAAAATGCTCGCGATGGCGGAGCTTGCTCAACTCGAGGCCCTTCTCAAGTCGCCGGCCGAAAAGCAGCTCGACGACCTGAATCAACGGTTTCTGCGGCTATTTCAAGAGCAAGAATTCGTCGAAGCGTCGGGCGTGATCGCCCACGCAACCGAGCTGGCCTCCAATATCCTGGGGACGAATCATCACGTTTATGCCACCCTCCTGAATAATCTCGCGAGGACGCATTGCGCCCTGGGACGACACGTCGAAGCACTCGCCGAGTGTCGGCAGGCCCTGAGGATCCGCCGCGGCTTGCTCGGCGAAAATCACGCCCAGTATGGGGAGAGCTTGAACAGTCTGGGCGAGATTTACCGCGTCATGGGCGATCACGCGCCGAGCCTCGAAGCCTTCACCGAGGCCCTGCGGGTTCGCGGCGAGACGCTCACGGTGCAGCACCCGGACTACGCCGCCACCCTGATGAACCTCGCCGCCCTCCATCTGAAGACCGGAGACCACGAGCGCGGAATCGCAACGTTCGAGCAGGCTTGCTCGATTCTCCTCGAAGCGCTCGGCGATCAGGACCCGGCTTACGTCAGCGCGTTGGGCAACCTGGCGGGAGCATTCATGGTCGTCGGGCGACCCGAGGATGCCGTCTCCGTGCTCCGGCACGTCGCGCAGGTCAACCGTGCGGTTCATGGCGAGGTTTCGTTGCCTCACGCCCAGTGCCTTTCGAACCTGGCGGCGGCCTGTCGGAAGTCGGGAAATCCGGGCGAAGCCCGTCTCCTTCTTGAACGCGTCAGGTCCATCCTTGGCCATACGGTTGGCCAGTCGCACCCCGACCACGCACAATGCGTCAAGGATCTCGACGCGTTCAAGAAACGAGATTCGCACCGCGATCTGACCGGTTTGCCGGGGACGCCCTCACTTCGGCTTTGACGTTGCCGGCACGGGGGCGAGGCTCACTTTCTCCAATTCGATCACGGTTGCTTTCAGGCGGTTGGAAAGCTTGGAGAGGCGGCCGTCGAGTGCGGCGCGATCGGAGTCGGTCCTGGCGGCCGTGGCGAGTTCGATCAGGGCGTCCGCCTCCTTCTGGCCGTCCGCAAGGGTGCGGCTGAGGTCGGCGAGCAGCTTGATGGACTCGACTCGGCCGGGGTGAGACTTCGCGATGGCGTCGGCCCTCAAGGGCTCGGGCTTCTCGGGATCGAGCAGGCCGCTTCGTTTCTCGGCGAATTTCATGGCTTCGGCCGCGAACAGGCTCAAGCCGTCCGACTTCCGGGCGAACTTGTACGACTCCTGGTAGCTCGCGAGCACTCTTGCCCCGTCCTTGCGACCGGCGAATCGGTCGGCGAACTTCATGGCATCGGCGGAAAAGAGGCCGGGGCCGTCGTTGCTGCGGCCATATTTGAAGGCGTCCTGATAGACCTGCAAGGCGCGGGGTCCATCGGGGAGGGCGTCGAATCGCTCGGCAAATTTCCGCGCGTCTGCCTGGAAGAGGCTGGGCCCGTCGCTGCTGCGAGCATACTGTAGGGCCTTTTCGAAGAACCCGATGTCCCCTGGCGGAGCCGCGATCGTCACGCCCAGCGCGAGGATCGTGATCAGGCCGGCGGCGGCGGCGGCGCGGCGAGGCATTCCCATGGTTGACACTCCCGGAGCCGACCCGCCCCCGGGCCGACCGAGCCCGCGACGCGTACCTGCTGTACCCGGTTCGAACCTATCGAGACGGAGGACGGCGTGCAACGAGAATCCCCCGCCGCGTCGCGTTGGTTCGCGGACGGCAGGTGACGGCCCTGCATCACAGCGGAGGGTGGCCGACCGAGTCCAGACCATCACTGGAGTAAGTATCGCGTCTACCCCTCTCTGTGAATGTAACCTCTTGGAGTTCGTCGGGCCGCAAACCGGCCCTTGATCGTCATCGGGCCGACCGGCACACTCAGGGCGCGAGCCTTGCCGAGCATTACGCTCAGGTCGCCTCCAGCATGGCCGTCTCGGTAGCCATCCAGCGGCCGGCCCAGCGAGTCGCGAATCCCGGAGGCCGTGGCACGAAGCTGGAGGGCCTGGCCTTTGGGGGCTGACCGCGAAGCGTCAAACGCACGGTTCGCGTCTGGGCATTGTAGGTGGCGCCGCCGAGGGGAACGGCCTTGTCATCCCTCGTCCCGAACTTCTTGTCACGACCGGCCGCGACCAGGCGATAGTCCGTGGACGATTGCGCCCCGGCCGTGTCAATCGGCGCGCTGAATGTGACGTCCACAATCGGCGCCATCTTCGGCTTGGTGAGCTTGATCGTGCCGAATACGGTGTTGATGACGGTGACCTGGGGCGGAGGCGGAGGCGGAGAAGAGTCGGTGTTGCGGATGACCAGTGTCGCCGTCGCCGGGGCACCGAGGATCGCGCCGTCGCCGGTCGTCGACAGTTCCAGGTCGACCTGGCGGTCGGGTCCGACCTGACCGTCGCCGAGGATCGGGATGGTCACGACCTGCTCGGTCTGACCGTCGGCGAAGTTCGCCGCGAGGAACTGCACGGAACGGCCCACGAAGTCGTCCTGGTCGGGGAGGCTCAGCACGGCGTTGTCAGCCGTGAGCCGGGCCAGGGGGGCCGGGACGTCGGTGTAGCCGGTGTTGGTTGGCACGATGACGACCGTGAAACTTCCGGCCGCCAGGTTCGGAAACGAATACAGACCGCCCCCGTCGCGCTGGGCGCGGACCTCGCTCGGGTCGAGATTGCCATCGGCGTTGGCGTCGAGAAAGACGGTCACGGCCGCGAGTCCACCTTCGCCCGCGTCTCGCGTCCCGTTGTGGCTCACGTCGTCGAACCCCTGGCCACTGATCGAGTGGGCCGTGACGGCCAGATTCCCCGCGAAGACATCGTCGCTGCTGCTGAGATCGCCGGCCACCACGTCGGGAGAGGAGCAAACGAAGACCGCGACACGACCGTCGGTGCTGAGGCCGTAGCCCAGACCAAGCCCGAGTTGTGAGACCCCTTCGGCCACGCTGGCCGTTCCCGAGCGGTTGAGGCTGACGAGGGCCGTCCGGCCGTGCTGAAGGTCGCGAACGAAGAGGTCGTCGAGCCCGTTAGCATCGCCGGTCGTCAGGTTTCCGGCCGGGCTGAGGAAGGCCACGGTCTGCCCGTCGGCGCTCAGCAACGGCTGCGTGACACTCGCGATTCCCGTCCCCGGTGAGCCGATCGGCACGGTCACGAGCCAGGTCGTGTGAGTTGAGAGCTCGCGCACGAACACGTCGTAGCCGGCGTTCGTGGCATCCGAAGTCAGGTTGCCCGCATTGCTGGCGAACGCCACGCGACTACCGTCGATGTTGATGACGCCTCGCTCCGAGGCCAGATCGCCCGTGCCGATTCCCGCGAGGTCGCTGCTCACGAGCGTGGTGATGGCGGCCTGGAGATCGCGCACGAACACGTCGAAAGCGCCGTTGGTGTCGGGATCGGCCGTCAGGTTGCTGGCCGTGCTCTCGAAGACAATATAGCGAACATCGGGACTGACTCCGTCCGCAGCCTGGAGCACGGATCGCCCGTTGCCGGGCGCCGAGGCCAGGCGGTCGATGCTGACGAGCCGGGTCTTGCCGGCGACCAGGTCGCGGACGAAGACGTCGGTCTGGCCGCTCGTGTCCCCGGCGACCAGGTCGCTCGCGTCGCTATCAAGAACGACGTAACGCCCATCGCTGCTCATCGCAACCCCTGCGTCATCAACCGGGAGGCCGGCGTTGGCGCTGGCCGTGCCCGTCCCGTTGAGGGTCACCAGTTCCGTCGTGTGCAAGGTTCGGTCGCGAACGTAAAGATCCTCGCCCCGGGCGTTCCCATCGACAAAATTCGGTGCGAGATTCGTCGCGAACGAGGCGAAGGCCACGAAGCGGCCGTCCGCGCTGATCGATTCGACCGCGAAGCTCGCGCTGTTGCCTCCATCCGTGCCGCCCGAGTTGGGGCTGATCAGTTCCAAGCCCCCGGTGATCAGATCTTTCACATAGATGTTATCGGTGAAGCCCGCCACACCCGGGACCAGGTTCGTGGCCCGGCTGACGAACGCCACGAAGCGGCCATCGGCGCTGATCCGGCCGCCGTGCGAGTCGGCGTCGGCGATCTGGCCGGCCGAGGACGCGTCGACGAGACGGGTCAGGCCGGTCTGAAGGTCACGCACGAAAACGTCGCGGGACCGAACGTCCTGGCCATGGTTCGTGTCGCCGGGGACTAGGTCATCGGCGGAACTGGTAAACACGACGTATCGGCCATCGGCGCTCATCGAATCGTACGAGCTAATCCCGCGGCCCGTCATGGGCGTCGGGATCGCCGGGGAATGGGTCGTGACGAGGGTGGTCACGCCCGAGGAGACGTCGCGCGTGAAGATATCGGTGGACCGGTTGAGATCGCCTGCCACCAGGTCCGTGGCGGTGCTGCTGAAGACCGCGACGTTGCCGTCGGCGCTCAGCGCCAGGCCGTGGAGCTGGAACGCGAACAATTGCACCGAGGCATCATCGCCGGTACCCGTGCCCACCCGGTTGCCGCTCACGAGCCGGGTGGTGCTCGCAACGATGTCGCGGAGGAAGACATCGCTCACGAACCCATTGGGGTCATTCGCGACGAGATTGGACGACTGACTGCCGAACAGGACGAACCGGCCTCCAACGAACTCCACCGGGTGGATCGTTGAGTGATAAGCGATTCCCGCGTTTCCCGTGCCCGAGCCGCCCGCCTTCACGGAGATCGCCTCGGTCGTTCCGCTTTGGAGATCACGCACGAAAAGATCGGGCGCGGCGTTCGTGTCGCCGGGCACGAGATTCGTGGCGAAGCTCGTGACGAGGACGTAGCGGCCGTCGGGGCTGATCAGCGGGAAGAACGCAGAAAGGTCGCCCGTCCCCGCGTTGTCGGATTTCTGGCTGGCAAGCCAGGGTCGTGCCCGCCACGAGGTCTCGGAAGTAGATGTCCTCAACGGTCCCGTTCGTGTCTCCCGGCGCGAGATTATTCGCTCCGCCGACGAACGCCACATTTCGGCCGCGACGTCGCCAGGGCGAGTGGGCGTTCTGGCAGGGCTTCGCGGTCTTCAGGTGGGGCTAATTCGTGTTCGCGCACGTGCAGCGGTTGGCCGATCGGGTCGCGTTCAATCCATCCGCAACACGTCAACTCCCACATACAGGTCGAGTCGGTCATGTCGGGGTGGGCGGCCTACGTCAGCCGCGACCGCGGGCTCGACATGGTGAGGGTCCTCGCTCGATCCAAAGA
Organism: Planctomycetota bacterium; assembly: GCA_028291545.1. GTDB lineage: Bacteria > Planctomycetota > Planctomycetia > Isosphaerales > Isosphaeraceae > JAQGHR01. Next base: position 21,878 of record JAQGHR010000129.1, read on the forward strand.
CTGGCACCTCCCGCCGCCGGGAGTATGACGGGGCGGTGAGCGGGTTTCTGGGAGGGCATCTCCGAGGTTTGCCTGAACCGGGCTCACGCATCTCAGGGCCGCTTAATTGCGATACGCGGCGAGGAGTCTACCTTTTTGCGAATGTACATAGATCCTGATGGTCACGGTCATCGTTGGCACGGGCTGTGCGTGGATAGCTGATGACGCCTGGGTATCGCCGAGCGACAAAGTCAACGGCCTGCACGGGCGATTCACCCATCTGATTGTCTTTTCAGGATTACACCATGACTCCGCCACGCAGGATGAAATACGCATTTCGGCCGACCGTGGACGACAGCCCGCTGGAGCCACGAATCGTCCTGAGCACCGTCGTCCCAACCGTCGTCAGGACGCACGCCTCGCTGGCGGCGGCCCAAGCCCTGAACAACCTCGTTTATTCCCTATCAGGGCAACGCCTCAACCACGCCGTCACTCAGCAGGTACGCGCCGCGACGAGCAGCGCACGGCAGGCGATTAACGCCCAGATCACGCAGCTCTACGCGAATGGGAGACCCACGGCACAACAGAAGGCCGACTTCCTCGCCACCGCCAACGGCATCCTCGACGCCACCGCGCTTCGCCTCTCCACTCTGGCCTCGCTCTTGCCCGGAGGAAACGACGTACTCGTGCCGGGAATTCAGCGGGCCCTTCTCGGCAGCCAATCGAACAGCCTGGCCAGCCGTATCGAACAGGCGGTGCAGTCCGACCGAACTGCCCGTGCGCTGACTACTTCTCTCACTCAGAACGTCAACCGTGCGACAACGCAGCGGATTAGCGTCTTTAACAACTACCTGAGCGGTAACGGACCGGCCTTTGCCTCGATCGATCAGAACGGTCAATCGATCCCCTATGCCCAGTTTATCGGTAATCAGATCATCAGCCAGCTCGGTAATACGCTGGGTATGCTCTCACAGACCCTACCCACCCTTGCGAATTCCACGCTCTTTGCCAATGGCGCGACCACCGCGACGGCGTCCGCCCAGCAGGCCTTCGCGAACCAAACCCTGTCGGCCCTGGGAGTGGCCGCGTCGCAACTGAGCACCGGCCTTTCCCTGGTCCCAGGCCTCGCGCCGAGCCTGACCTCGCAGCTCCAAACGGGCCTCTTCGGCTCCGGAAGCTCGAGCCTTTTCAGCACACTCCAGAGCCTCGCTTCGACGAACAACGGTTTCGGCGCGGCAACTTCCACCGCGTTCACGAACGCCTTCCAGAGCTTGACGTCACCCCTGTCCTCGTCTTTCATCCTGCCCGCCTCGCAGACGTTTCAACTGCCGACGAGCACGTTTTCGAACCTCTTCAGCAGCGAGTTCTCCAGCTTCGGGAATGGGTTCAACACCGGCTTCGGAAGCGGTTTCCCCGGGTTGGGCACGGCGTCCAGCAGCTTTAACACCAATTTCGGGACCGGGTTCAACAATTTGATCAGCACCCAGAACACCGGCTTCGGCTTCAACATTCCGACCCTCACGACCGGCCTGACGGGCATCGGGGGCGCGGCGGGCACAATCGATGGAACGGGAACCTTGACCGGCGCAGGAACAGGCACCGGCACAGCGACGTGAACCGGTTCGGGGCCCGGTACAGGCATTTGAAATCCGGATCGGAACCCAACCGGTGGCCAGGGGCTAGGCTGGCCACCCGGCCGGGCTAGGCGTTCTGACCGTCCAGGCCCATGTCGGCTTGAACGGCGGTATCAGGGAACGGACACAGTCCAAGCTCCAGATCCGGCAGACCACCGGCCTTTCCGGAGTCTTGGGCCGCTCCGTCCGCCACGAGACCGGCTCGCCAATTTCGGCGATTTCTCCCGCTCGTCCAGGGCAGCTAAAGGGCAACGCAAAGAGAAGGCCGCTTCCCAAGAGATGTATGGCCGCACGGGCGGAAAACGAAGAAAGCCCCGGAGTTCCGGGGCTTTCTTCGTTAGCGAGGATGATGGGGCTCGAACGCACCCTCGTCCAGCTCGCCGGTCATGCCACTAGGATCCGAATGATCACCACATATCTTACGGCATCGTTTGCAAGCCTTCTGGGAAGTGACCTGTCCCCTTGTATGTTAGATTTGCCGCGGCGGCGTTCATAGCATGGGGGTCGTGCCGGTAGGCCGTTGCCCCCTCGGCCCTCGAGGCCGCTTTGAAGCTCGGGCCGCCGCCACGAGCCCCGCCCGGACTGAGCCCGAACAGTCGCCCGGCCGCCCGGCCGAACAGCGAGGACGGGACAACCCGGGATCCGTTCAGGTGTCGCACCCGGAGGAGGCTCCCATGGAGTCCCGCGCATGCTTCGTATGGCGTCGACGTCTCCAAGCCCCATCTCGATGTCGCCATCCGTCCGGGGCGAGAACTCACTCGCCATCGCAACGACCCGGCCGGCATCGCGGCGCTCGTCGCCCGGCTCAGGTCGTTGGCACCGGTGCAGATCCCGGTCGAGTCGACCGGCGGCCTGGAGATGCCGGTCGCGGCGGCCCTCGCGGCCGCCAGCCCCGGTCGCCGTGATCAATCCCCGCCAGGCCCGCGACTTCGCCAAGGCGGCTGGCCAAGACCGACCGGATCGACGCCGAGGTCCTGGCCCACTTCGCCGAGGCCATCCGATCGGCCGCGCGGCCGATCGATGAGCCGGCGGCGCGGCCCGGACGCCCTGCTCGGCCGTCGCGATCGGCTTATGAGACGGCCTACTGACCGCTGCGCAAAGAAGGTCAAGTTCTTACAGTAAGATCAAGGGATGGAAATCTTCCTACCCATCCCGCCCGAGTGTCGTGAATGGCGGAGATTCCGTGCCTTGCACCTGAAGCGCCGCGGTTGGTATCAGCGCGGGTAAGCGTCTCGAAAGTAGGTGGGAAATTCCGTACAACAGGGGCCACTGATGGGAACGGCGGATTTCACCACCCGACTTCTCGAGGCGGCCCCCGATGCGTACCCCTCGCCCCGGACTCACCCC
>JAQGHR010000028.1 GCA_028291545.1 Planctomycetota bacterium
AGGGGCATCACATCGTCTGGGCCGACGCCTCGGAACTGGCCCGGCTGGGCGAACTCCACGGACTGCGACAAAGCTGGGAGTCCAGGCAGCGTTTCGCCGAACTGATCCAGCCCAAAGTCCGCCCCAATCGATAAACTGGGGGTGGCCCGGCTCACTCCGAGCCGGGCCACCCCACCGCGCTCTTGGAAGGCATTATGGCTGGAACATCGAGGACGCATTCGAGGCGGCCAAGCAGGAGGTCGGGCTGGCGGACTACGAGGTCAGGAGCTGGACGGGCTGGCATCGGCACCTTCATAGGCGTCGCTTACTGGCTGTCGAGCATCTGACGAATGTAGGCGTTACGCCGGAGTGCCTGACCGATCCGCCTCAATGATCCATCGCCCTTTTCTTCCATCGCCAATGATTCGGGATCGGCTTGCGCTTTGGAAGCCGCATCAAGATCGGCCTTCTGTTCGGACGACAACGATTCCCAATACGCGGTATCACGCCGCTTCTTGGCCCGCTCGCGGGCATCCTCCCCCTGTTTGCGGCCGCGTGCCTCTGCTTCGCCGCGTTCTCTAACCTCCATGGCTTCCTGCCGCTGCCGACGCTCGGCCTCGCTAGTAAATCCCTTGGGATTGGCGTAGTTGTCGGTGATCGACTTGACCAGATAACCGGCAGGGCTCTTGGCGACCCTCCTATCCTGCCTGGCCGAAAGCCAGTCAAATACCTCGATCTTCGCGGTGATCAACTCGGACGGATGCCGCTGAGCCAGCTCAAGGGCTACCGTTCTGGTCACTTTCCGAAGTACCAGCTCGGTAACAAGCGGCGGATCACCGGGTATCGCTGGAGCGACGTCACCGGAGTCGGGAAGGGCGGAGGATTTGCCGGGTCGTGCAACCAGACGAATTTTCCAATCCTTACCGTCTTTCTGGTAACGGTCCTCTTTGCCCATAGGATCCAAAAACCCGACCGACTCCAACTCTTCGAGGGCCGGTTGCAGCTTTTCCTTGATCTTACCGGCATTGCCGCTGTAACTGTCGCTCAGGCCAATATGGGCAAAGGCGAGGTCGCGGAGGTCGAAGGTGAGGTCAGGGCCGAAATACATCCGCTTGCTCAGAAAACGGTACATGCGTCGTGCGATGGTATGGCGGAGCTTGATGTACAAACCATAATCAATAGTTTTTAGGTACCCCGCTTCAAAGCTCTCGAAAACGACCTTATTCCAGATGATCTTGCTAGGGAAAAGTTCGCCTTGCTCGTTGGTAGTTCGGGTGTCGTTCAGCTCGATATTATCGAGGATATGAAAGCCTTTCGTGATCCATGCCCCTTTGCGGTTATCACGCCAAGCGTTTTCGTAAAGCAGAGTCACGCTGAGCCAGCGCTTCAGCGAAGTCGCCAGCCGCCGGTAGCTATCGCCGGAATCGGGCCAACCAAGTTGCCGGATCAGGTCGAGGCGGCTGAATTCCACCTCGCGCGACGTGAAGTTATTGACCAGCTTGGTGAGCTGGATGAGTCCAAGGATCACGTCGTCATCGACGGCGGTGGGCAGGCCGTGGGCTTCGTCGGCGCTGATAGTCAGAGTGCGCGTAATCTGCTTGCCGGACTTCTCGTCGAAGATGCGGTCCTGGTATTTCAAGATTTTCTTGCCCTTGGGCACGCGGTCGGTGAGAAGCGTGATGGGAAACTCGGCGAGGTTCATCTCGTCCTTGCCTAGACGGATAATCTCCACCGGGTTGGTAGGGCTGGCACCCATGATTTCGAGTGTTTCAAGGTCCAGGTTCATGGCATTCTTCCTGATTACCCAGGAGCAACAACAATCCCTTCAGGCTGTTGTTATGTTATTCAGCAAGTTAAAGAGTTATAAGGTTACCGGAAAAAAACCACTTACGCCACAAGGACTTACGGAAAATAATGTCCCCGGGGCATCGGATAAATGTCCCCGGGGCATCGGATAGGTGTCCCCAGGGCATCGGACCTCATTTCCCAGCATCGGATAAATGTCCCCCCAACATCGGATAGGGGCAAGAACGATTCAGGAGAAGTCCCTAACCTATTGGTAATTCTGCGTTTCGCGGGCCTGGGATGAAATCGGTAATCCCGCCTCACACGAGTGTCGAGCCGGCAGTCTCGGTGGATAGCCGGGGAAATGTCCCTCGGACATCGGACCCGTCTGCCATGCACATGCCGGCCGGTGTACATGAGCGGAGAGGCGAGTTCTTGGATCCGCCGGAGGTAGGGCGCGTTAGTCGTGATTAACCCCCGGCCACGTGCAGGGGTGCGTGGCGATTGCCGATGCACGGGTTTTGCAGTGTCGCAGGAATCGAGCACGGCGACTACGAGTCGGGCGTGAGCGGATCGCTTCGGTTGCGCCCTCCACGATCCTTGCCCGGACTGATCCGGGATGGATTTCTGGGGCTTCCCAGCCAGAGGATAACGCTGGCCATTGAGTGGACGGCGAATCCCACGATGAGGCAAATCGCCCAGATGGTCAGACCGGCCGCCAAGAATGGAGTCGCCACGATCCTAAGAAGCAGCGTCAGGATGGCCCCGGAAGGGGAGTCGTCTCCCTCGTCGGGCCTCGATTCTGCGTCGGTGATGTGGTCCACCTTGCGTATCCCAAACGGCTCGAAGAGCCCTGCACCTTGCTGGAAGACTTCGATACACGGCACCCGACGGATCGGGTCGAGAGGAACCAAAACGATCTTTCGACCCCGATTCCTGGGCGGGATTCTGGATCTCGCGCATTCGTCCGACTCGAGATTCTAGGGCATCGCTGCGGCGTTCTGGCTTGGAAGGCGGATAAATATCCCCTCTCGACGTGGTTTTTATCACCGCCACGTCGGCATGAACTCGACTAAAGATGACAAAGTTTCGACCGATACGGACCCCTTCCTCCGTACGTCCAAACCTACACGGTGGTTAACGAACCCGTGCATTTGGACCTCAAGAAAAGCCGATCGACCGGGCCGATACGATTAAAAATCGCCAGAGCAGATCTCCAATATGCATTAACTCACGCTTATTTGGGAATTTGATAACACGTCAATGCATTAAACGATCGCGTCGGCGAATTGGCCTAAACCGGAAGGCGTGAATCGCCCCGAGGAAATGGGGCCGATTTCGGGTTGCATTTTGGCGGACTCCTCGCAAGAATCGGATTCGGCGGTTATCATCTGCACACAGAAGCATTCGAGGATCGCTCGCTCTGTGCATGTGAAAACAAACGACTCCAAGAACTCCGGAGACCTTGATATCCAGCCCCGGCATACTCCGAATGTTTCCCGTGTGGTTGGGTTTCCCGGGCGAGATCTTTGACCAAACTTGGGTGTTCAGCGCGGCGTGCTGACCCACTTTCGTCCGACTCTGCCCGCGTTCAAACGGACCGAAGATCGACCCGCGTCGCCACGACTGACCTGTGGTGCAAGCGTTAACAGAACATCGCATCGTTGTGGATGGTTTTCCGGCAGTCGGAGACTACTCGTTCGATTGCATGCTCACGGGATCATCGCGTCGGTGACTCGGGACTGCGCATTTGAAGGATGGTCGCGGCGCATCGCTTTCACCGAAGCATCATTCGAGTTTCGCCCACGAGGAGGCGACCAGAACACGGGAGGATATTCCGATGTGGAGTTTTTATCAAAGTCACCCGACCTAGGTCGGTCCAGTAGCGCATGGCCGGCCTAGCAGGCGGACCGAGGCTATCGCTGATCGGCCCTCTCCACCAAGTCGTCTCAATAATCGCACGGATCAAGATTCGCACCCAGACAGGTGCATCCCTCTGAGCGTTGAGGCAACACATGAGAATACAATACGAAAAACATCCGTCCGACGGCGGCCCTTGCGGGCGGATGGCGGCATCCCCATCCCTCGGGGGTTGGTACGCGCGATGGAAGGTGATCGCTGACGTCATCACCGCCTGCGTGCTGCTGCTGCTGGTCGCTCCTCTCGTGCTCGTGCTGATGGTGCTCGTGAGATTGACCTCGCCCGGGCCGGCGATTTACTCGCAGGTCCGCACCGGCCGGGGCGGCCGGCCCTTTCGAATCTTCAAACTTCGCTCCATGGCCAATGAATGCGAACGGGTGTCCGGGCCGCGATGGAGCAGCGGGCCACGCGATTCCCGGGTGACGTCTCTCGGGCGGTTCCTGCGTCGAAGCCACCTGGATGAACTCCCCCAACTCTGGAACGTGATCCGCCGAGAGATGAGTCTTGTCGGTCCCAGGCCGGAGCGCCCGGTCTTTGTGGACGAGTTACAACGGACGATCCCAGACTACATGCTCCGATCGCAGGTTCTGCCGGGAATCACCGGGCTCGCACAGGTTCAATTGCCTCCCGATGAGGACGTGGCCGATGTTCGCCGAAAGTTGCAGTGCGATCTCTGTTACATCAGGCGGCTGGGCCCCTGGCTCGATTTTCGGATCATGATCGCGACCCTCATGAAGGTGCTGGGAGCCCCTTGTCCCATCACGACCAAGATTCTCGCGCTGCCCGGTCCGGACGACTCGGTCCGTGTGATCTCCTACCTGGACGAAGCGCCCGCCCCACTCCATCAAATGCAATCCGAATGATACGGCCGGGATGGAATTGGAAGGACCGCGAGATGGTCTCGTCGCAAGGCCCCGGCGAACGAGGCTGTCCTGGCAGACTTTGCTAACTCACCGAGGAAAGCAGCCACCATGTGGTCTCTCGATCGCGGCAAGTCCCAGAATTTATCGGCGTGGACCGACCGTCCGCCACCGGTCCATCCGGGGGATACCACACCGACTTCTCCCGCGGTCCACCCTTCGCCGGTCACTTCGGCGAGATTCTCAGACTCGCCCAAGTCACCCGATCCACTCGTCCTCCTGCGGGCACTTCGACGTCGCTGGAGGTTGGCCGTCCTAGGGGGAGTCTCGGTTGCGATCCTCGCGGGGGTAGCCACCTACCTGCTCGTGCCCGCCTCGAAATACAAGGCTCGTTCCCTGATCTACGTCGCCGAGAAGCCGCCGAAATATCTCTACGAAACGCGGGAGAATCTGATCGCGTATCGAACCTACCAGGAGACCCAGACGACCCTGATATCGAGCCGCAAAGTCCTGGGGGCGGCTCTGGACGAGGCCGCGCCCGCGCAGCTTGCTACGTTACGGGATCTCGACGATCCGTTTGCCTGGCTCAGCGACCGGATCAAGGTCGATTTCCCGCGCGGTTCCGAGATCCTGACGATCTCGATGACCGGCGACAATCCCAAGGACATGGCCGCGATCGTAAATCATGTAACCGATGCATATCTTACGCTAATTGTCGATGAGGAGCGTAAAGAGCGGCTTTCGCGATTCGAACGCCTGAAGGAGCTATCCGGCCAGTATCAGAGAGAACTCCGCAAAAAGCGGGAGACGTTTCGCAACCTGGCCGAGGCGGTCGGCTCCAACGACAAGCAGAACATAGCCGCAATCCAGCAGACCGCGACCGACCACTTGTTTCAGATCCGGCAAGAGCTGCTGAAACTCCAGTCCGAAATCCGCCAGTCGCGAATCCAGACAAGAGATTTGGAGGCGGAGCTGAGGACGAACCCGAATGGCCTCAATCGAGCCCAGCCCGCGGAGGTGCCCCTCGAAAATGATCAGCGTATCTCCGACCTCCAGGCTCAGTTGTCGAAAAGGCTCCTCCAGTTGAAACGCACCGGCCAGATGGTCCGCAACGGCCGAGATCCGGCCGTGACGAATCTCACCGACGAGGTCGCCGCAATCAGGCGGGCCATCGAAAACCGGAGGACCGAGTTACGCCTGTTGGTCGAGGCGAACCAGGAAACCGGCCGAGCTCAACCGGATAAGGCGGAGCTCCACAGGAATCGCATTCATATAAAAACGCTCGAAGATGAAGAAAAGCTCCTCAAGGAACAGCACAACACGCTTGTGGCAGAACTGCGGAGCCTCAACGTGAAATCCGTGGACTCGCAATGGATCCAGGACGAGATTCAAGTGGCCAACGAAGTGGCCAAGACGGTCGCGACCGAGGTCGAGGCGGTAAAGGTCGAACTCGACGCTCCGCCTCGAATCCGTCTCATCGAACGCGCGAGCGTACCCGGGCGCACCGACCCGACGCGTCGGCTCAAAATTTGCGGCGGCGCCGCCCTGGCCATGATGGCGTGCTTTCTCGGCCTGATCTCCTTCTACGAGTTCCGGAGTCGGCGGATCGACACGGTGCATGAGGTCGAGCAAGGTCTGGGGATCCGGCTGATCGGCTCCTTGCCGGCGATTCCGCGACGAAGCCTGGGCCGGCCGGCGCACATCTGGCGGAGCATCATGATCGAGTCGATCGACTCGGCACGCACCATGCTCCTGCACGCCTCGCGTTCCGAGAATCTCCGTGTCGTGATGATCACGAGCGCGATGAAGGGTGAAGGGAAGACCTCGCTGGCCTGCCACCTGGCGACCAGCCTGGCGCGGTCGGGCCGGCGAACCCTGCTTCTGGATTGCGATCTGCGTAATCCTTCGACGCACCGCGTCCTCGACGCGTGTCCTCGTCCCGGGCTATGTGAGGCGCTCCGCGGCGAGCTACCACTCGCGAACGTCGTCCAATCGACGGCGGTCTCGGGGCTTTCGCTAATCGCCGCCGGGTTTTGCGACTCCGCAGCGCTGGCGGCTCTTGCACAAGGCGATCTGGGGTGCTTGATCGACGGGGTGAAAGAACAATTCGACCTGATCCTCGTGGACTCCGCGCCCTTACTGCTGGTCAACGACTCTCTCATGATCGTCCAGCACGTCGATGCCGTCCTGTTCAGCATCCTCCTCGAAATCAGCCGCGTCCCTCTGGTCGATGAGGCCTATCAGCGCCTGAGGACCCTGGACGTTCGCATGCTGGGCGCCGTGGTCTCCGGCACGCGGAACAAGGAGAGCTACCACTACTATTACGAGCAAGTAAGCCTCGAATCGCCCCCTTCCGGGGGGGGCCTATAACGGGATCCGTGAGTTCAACACCGGGAAGGAATCCTGACTACCTAAAGTCCTGCCCCAACGACGCTGTTGACACCGTTCCACGTGCGAACGAACCCAGAATGGAGGGTGTAACGTCCATGCGGTTTGCGCTCTTCATCCTCCTGAATGCCACGTTGTTCATCCGACCTGCGGAGATCGTTCCCAGCTTGGAAGGACTGCAGATTTATTACGTCATGATCCTGGCATGCCTGATTGTGTATTTGCCCGGAATCCTCGATCAGTTCTCGGCGGCTTCGCTGACCCGCCAGCCGATCAGCCTGTTCGTCCTGGGTCTGCTGGCGACGGTGGGCCTCTCTCAGTTGGCCCGATTGGACATGGGCGAATGCGTCCGCTCGAGCCTGGACTTCGTCAAGATCGTGGCCTATTACCTCGTGCTCGTCGCCTGTCTGGACACTCCGGCGCGGCTACGCGCGTTCCTCACGTGGATGGTCGTCATCATCGTGGGCCTCACGGTGGTGGCGCTCCTGCACTATCACGAGGTGATTCTTGTCGCCTCGATTCAGGATGTGCTGGACTCCGAGGTCGATGCCAAGACCTCCCAACAGTTCTCGCTCAAACGCCTCGCGAGTACGGGGATCTATGGCGACCCGAACGACCTCTGCCTCATCCTGCTCGTCGGCATGGTCATCAGCCTGTTCCGGTTCAATCAGCCGGACCTGGGACTGCTGCGATTCGTCTGGGTAGGGCCGCTCGTACTCTTCGGTTACGCCCTTTCGTTGACCCACTCTCGGGGCGGGTTCCTCGGCCTGTTGGCGGGCGTCACCACGCTCCTCTGGGCTCGCTTCGGGATCAAGAAGATGATCCCCCTGGCCGCGCTGGCCCTCCCGATCATCTTCGTCCTGTTCGCGGGTCGCCAGACCAAGCTCAGCGCATCCGAGGATACGGGACAGGACCGAGTCCAGCTCTGGAGCCGGGGACTCGAGCTCTTCCGTGAATCGCCCGTGTTCGGGATCGGTAGCGGCCGTTACGCCGATGAGGCGGGATTGGTCGCTCACAATACCTACATCAACACATTCACGGAATTGGGCATCCTGGGCGGGTCCTTTTTCCTCGGTGCGTGCTATTTCGCCTTCCACTCGATTCATGGGCTTGGCCAGTTCCGCGACCACGTGCCCGACACCGAGTTGCGCCGGCTGAGGCCGTACCTGTTGGCCATGCTCGCCACCTATGGCGCGGGGATGATCAGCCTGTCGCGCGGGTACGTCATCCCCACGTACATGATGCTGGGCCTCAGCACCGCCTACCTCCAGGTCGTGGGTTCGGTCTCCGACCTGATACCTCCCCGACTCGACGCTCCGTTCCTCCGGCGACTCCTCCTGGTCAATGTCGGCTTTCTCGTCGGGCTTTATGCCTTCATCCGAATCTTCGCTCGCTTCGGTCTATGAACCAACTCGTTCCATCCCGGGCGATCCCGGGGATTTCGGCGAAACCCTCACGGATTCTCGAAGATAGGTCTTTCATCGCATGACTCAGCTCACTCATCACATGACCGACGCGATCCCGAGCGAATTGCAGGAATCCGGTGGCGACCTCGCCGAGCTTCCGATCGTCGAAATCCACCCGAGATCGGGCTGGCGCTCGCTCGATCTCAAGGAGATGTGGCGATATCGCGAACTGTTTTTATTCTTCACCTGGCGCGACGTCATGGTGAGGTACAAACAGACCGTTCTGGGCGCGGCGTGGGCGATCCTTCAGCCGCTGATGACCATGGTCGTCTTCAGCGTCTTCTTCGGCAGGCTGGCCGGAGTCTCGTCGGGCGACCTCCCGTATCCGCTCTTCGCCTTCGCCGGGCTGCTCCCCTGGACATTCTTCGCGAATGCGATCGGAAACGCGGGCCAGAGCGTGGTCGGCAGCGAACGGCTGATCACGAAGGTCTATTTCCCACGGCTGATCATCCCGATCACGTCAGTCATGGCGGGTCTCGTGGATTTCCTGATCGCCTGCATCATGCTCGGCCTGTTGATGGGCTTCTATCAGGTTTCGCCCAAGCCAACGATCTTGCTCGCTCCGCTGATTGTGGCGGGATTGGTCCTCGCCGCAATCGGGGTGGGGTCGCTCGTCGCCGCGATGAACGTGGCCTACCGGGATTTTCGCTACGTTATCCCGTTCCTGACCCAGCTGTGGATGTTTGCCACGCCCACCGTCTACATGCAAGCCGATGGAGCGTTCTCCCGCGGGTGGAGTGCCTACCTTCCCCTGAATCCTGCCTACGGCCTGATCGCGAATTTCCGATCCGCCGTCATGGGGGGACGAATTGACGCCGGTTCATTAATCGTTTCGATGACGGTCGCCATCGCCTTGTTCCTGGCGGGGACGCTCTATTTCCGTCGCGTTGAGCGTCGATTCGCCGACATCATCTGACCCGGAGCGTTTATGAAAAAGCTGAAGATCGGAGTGATCGGGGCGGGGTATTGGGGCCCCAACCTCATCCGTAACTTCTCGGCGTGCCCCCTGACGGAGGTCGCGGCCGTCTGCGATTCCAGCCCGGAACGACTCGATGCCATCGGCCGGTCGGACGGACACCTGTCGCTGGTCGGCTCGCTCGACGAACTGCTGGAGATGAAGCTCGACGCCGTGGCCATCGCGACCCCGGTATCGACGCACTCCGCACTCGCCAGCCGCTGCCTGGAGGCAGGCCTCGACGTCCTGGTGGAGAAGCCTCTGGCCGCCAGTGTGCTGGAGGCCCAAGCCTTGGTCGACCTGGCCGATCGTTGCGGCCGCATCCTCATGGTCGACCATACATACCTCTTCAGCGGGGCGATTCGACGCATCAAGGAGCTGATCGAGGGAGGCGAACTCGGCGACCTCTACTATGTTGATAGCATTCGTATCAATCTCGGGTTGTTCCAGCGAGATATCAACGTGATCTGGGATCTCGCCCCTCACGATCTCTCGATCGTCGATTACTTGATCGGCCGCGAGGCGCGCAGCATCTCGGCGTCGGGCTGCGCTCACGCGGATCGAAATATCGAGGATGTCGCGTACGTGAACGTCGACTACGACGATCAGTTTCAGGCGAATATCCAGGTCAACTGGCTCTCCCCCGTGAAGGTGCGCCAGATGATTTTCGCCGGCTCTCGCAAGAGCCTCATCTTCAACGAACTCAACCTCACGGAGCCAATCAAGATCTACGACCGCGGGATCAACCTGAATGATGGAGATGAGGAACGGCACAAGCAACTCGTTAGCTACCGATTGGGCGACGTGTGGAGCCCTCATATCGATCCCGGCGAGGCGCTGCAGGGTGTGGTATCGCATTTCGCCGAGTGCATCCGCCATCGCCAGACACCGCTCAGCGACGGCCGCCTCGGGCTGAGGGTCGTCCGCCAGTTGGAAGCCGCCACGCGAAGCATTCGTGCCCAAGGAGGGCGAGTCGTCCTTTCTCACGGAGCCTCAGCCAATGGCCATGCCGCCCCACGAGAGGTCGGACCCGATCAACGGTCTCCGGCTGGCGCCGGACGTAACGGTCGGGCGAAACGTCCAGATGTTCTGCTTCGTTAACCTTTACGGGTGCTCGATCGGCGATAACACGCGGATCGGGAGCTTCGTCGAGGTGCAGAAGAACTCGTTCATCGGCGCCCGCTGCAAGATCTCGAGTCATACCTTCGTTTGCGAAGGAGTGACAATCGAGGACGACGTGTTCGTCGGTCATGGAGTTATCTTCATCAATGACCCCGATCCGAGAGCGACGGTCGACGGTCGCCTGATGACCGAGGCCGACTGGCGAGTGGTGCCCACGCGGGTCTGCCAGGGGGCGTCGATCGGCAGCGGAGCGGTGATCCTGTCCGGCGTGACGATCGGGCGTGGTGCCTTGATCGGAGCAGGCGCGGTGGTGACCCGGGACGTGGCGCCCGGGGTCGTGGTGGCGGGCGTTCCTGCCCGGTTGCTTCGCAGCCGGGCCCGTAGTGGAGTACCATGCTGATGAAGATCGCGACCAATGGCGTTCGCACCCTCGCGAAAGAGACGCCCGTTCCATTCTTGGATTTAAAATCCCAGTACACGGGCATCCGAGACGAGATCCTCGACGCCCTCCGGGATGTCGCCGATAGCGGCACCTACATCCTCGGCCCTCGGGTGGCGGACTTTGAAGAGGCGTTCGCCGCTCGGGCGGGTGCGCGGCACTGTATCGGCGTGAATAGCGGGACCTCCGCGATTCACCTGGCCCTCATCTGCTCCGGGGTCCAGGCGGGGGACGAGGTCATCACCGTCCCCATGACGTTCGTGGCGACGACCTGGGCGATCAGCTACGTGGGTGCCAGCCCCGTCTTCGTCGACGTGGACCCGGTAACCTACACCATGGACGTCGAACAGGTCGAAAGGAAGATCACTCGGCGGACCAAGGCGATCTTGCCTGTTCATCTTTATGGCCAGTCGGCCGACATGGGGCCGCTTCTCGAGCTCGGCCGGAAGCACGGCATCCCGGTTATTGAGGATGCCGCGCAGGCGCATGGCGCCCGCTACCGGGATCAGGGCTCGGGCACCCTCGGCCTGTGCGGTTGCTTCAGCTTCTATCCCGGAAAGAACCTGGGAGCTTATGGCGAGGCCGGGGCCATCGTCACCGACGACTCGCAGCTGGCCGACCGGATGAAGGCCCTGCGAGATCACGCCCAGAGCCGGCGTTACCACCACTCGGAAATCGGATTCAACTACCGGATGGACGCCTTCCAGGGTGCGATTCTCGGGGTCAAGCTCCGTCATCTGGAAGCCTGGACCGAGTCCCGTCGGCGGCTCGCCCAGCGCTATCTCGAAGGACTCGAGGATTTCCCCCTGGCTCTGCCCTCCGAGGCCGAGGATCGCCGGCACGTCTGGCACCTGTTCGTTGTGCTCCATCCGCAACGCGACCTGATCCGCCGCGAGCTCGAGGCGAGGGGCATCCAGACCGGGCTCCATTACCCGGTCCCCGTTCACCGGCAGGAGGCCTACGCGCATCTGAACCTTGGCCAGGGAGCGTTCCCTGTGTCGGAAAAGATCGCGGCCGAGTGCTTCAGCCTCCCTCTGTTCCCGGAACTGACAGAGCCTCAACAAGACCGCGTCATCCTCGCGTTGCAGGACGTGCTGGGGGAGGTCCGATGAGCATGGATAACAAGTTGCCGAATCCGCTCGCAGGGGCAACCGTTCTTGTGACCGGGGGCGCCGGTCTCATCGGCTCCCACATCGTCGATCAACTGATCGACGAGGGGGCCGGCGAAATACGGGTGCTGGATAACCTGGTCCGTGGCCGGCGCGCGAACCTTGCGCCGGCCCTCGCTCGCCGTAGTCTGAATTTCCTCGAAAGCGATATTCGAGATCAGGACCAAGTCGCCCGCGCCGTCGCCGGATGCGATTTCGTGTTTCATCAGGCGGCGATCCGTATCACCCTCTGTGCCGAGAGGCCTCGTGAGTGCATCGATGTCCTCGTCGGCGGGACGTTGAATGTCTTCGAGGCAGCAGTGGCCTCGGGCGTGAAGAAGGTCGTCTACGCCTCGTCGGCCTCGGTCTACGGGGCGGCCGATGTCTTCCCCACGGATGAGCGCCACCACCCCTATCAAAACCGCACCCTGTACGGGGCCGCGAAGCTGATGGACGAGGGAATCGCCCGGAGTTTTCGCGATATGTACGGCCTTGCCAGCGTGGGCCTACGCTACTTCAACGTCTATGGGCCTCGGATGGACGTGACCGGGGCGTATACCGAAGTGTTCACGCGATGGCTCGACTGCATCGACCAGGGGCGTCCCCCACAGATCCACGGCGACGGTTCGGCATCCATGGATTTCATCAATGTAGAAGATGTCGCCCGGGCCAACATCCTGGCCATGAAGTGTGATCGACAGGACGACGTGTACAACGTCGCCTGCGGCACGGAAACGTCTCTTCTCGGCCTCTGGGAGGCGATGCAGACGGCGACCGGGAGTCCGTCGCTCGCACCCGAGTTCCACCCGGCCCGGAACGTCAATCCCGTCCCGAGACGCCTGGCCGACACGCGTCGGGCCCGAGAAGAACTCGGGTTCGACGCCGAGGTGCCGTTGCACGAGGGCTTGCGCCGGTTCGTGGCATGGAGGCATCACGCGATCGAAGGCCTCCAGGTGGTGGTTCAATGAGCAAACTCGCGCGGAACATCCCGATTGCCAGGCCGACGCTCGGAGAGGGCGAGGTCTCGGCCGCTCGTCGGGCCATCCTGTCGGGCTGGATTACCCAGGGGCCCGAGGTCGACGCCTTCGAGAAGGAGTTCGCGGAATTCGTGGGTGCTCCTCACGCATGTGCCGTCTCGAATTGCACGACGGCCCTGCACCTGGCCTTGCACGCCTTGGGTGTAGGTCCGGGCGACGAGGTCATCACGGTCAGCCACTCCTACATCGCCACGGCCAACGCCGTGCGGTATTGCGGCGCGCGTCCGGTTTTTGTCGATATCGACCCCCGGACTTTCAACATCGACCCCGACTTGATCGAACAGGCGATCACGCCGAGAACCCGGGTGATCCTTCCCGTTCATCAGATCGGCCTGCCGTGCGACCTGCACAGCATCCTCTCGATCGCAGGCCGTCATGGGCTGCGGGTCGTCGAGGACGCGGCCTGCGCGATCGGCAGCCAGATCCAGACCGCAGGGAATTGGGGCCGGATCGGCCAGCCCCACGGGACGGTCGCCTGCTTCTCGTTCCACCCTCGCAAGGTGCTCACCACCGGCGACGGGGGCATGATCACGACGCGCGACCCGAATCTGGACCGCATGTTCCGCCTGCTTCGCCAGCACGGTATGAGCGTTCCCGACACGGTGCGACACTCGGCCAAGGCGGTCATCTTCGAGGAGTATCCCCTCGTCGGCTTCAACTACCGGATGACCGACATTCAAGCGGCGGTCGGCCGCGCACAGCTTGAGCGGTTGCCCGGCATGATCGAACGTCGAGTCGAACTGGCGCACCGCTACTCAGACGCATTGAGCGAGATCCCGGGCCTCACGATCCCGTGGATCCCGAACGGCAGGAGGACCAATTTCCAGTCCTACGCCGTTCGCGTCGGTCCCGCGTTTCCGATGAGTCGCGACGAACTCATGCAGGCCTTGCTCGAACGCGGCATCAGCACTCGCCGCGGGATCATGAACAGCCATCAGGAGCCGGCGTACGCCGAATACAGTGCAGCTCGCCTGCCCTGCTCGGTCGCGGCGCGTGACCAGGTCATCCTCCTACCTCTCTACGATTCCCTGGAGGAAGACGATCAGAGGTACGTAATCGACTCTCTGCACGAACTCGCCACCGGGCCTCACAGGGGGGGGAAATGAGTCGTCCGCTGATTATTCTCGGTTCCGGAGGCGGCGCCCACGATGTCCTCGACCTCGTCGAGGCCCTCAACCGGGTGGACTTGCGATGGGAACTCCTCGGATTCCTCGACGATGTCCGGCCGGCCGGCAGCCATTACCTGGGGCTGGAAATTCTAGGAGGGCTCCGGGATGCTCCCAGCTTCGGGGCATGCACTTTCGTCAACGCGATCGGCAGCGACAAGAACTACCGCCGTCGCTCCGAAATCCTGGGTGCGACAGGGATGCCCGCCGACCGGTTCGCTACTCTGGTCCACCCCGGCGCCTCGGTTTCGCCGCGGGCGACGTTGGGCCGGGGCGTGAGCGTCCATTTCGGCGCTTCCGTGGGGGGGAATGCATCCATTGGCGACCAGGCGATGCTCGGCCCCGGCAGCATCGTGGGGCATGACTGCATCGTTGAAGACTATGCGATCCTGGCCCCCGGCGCCGTCGTCAGCGGATTCGTTCAAGTCGGCCGTGCCGCATACCTCGGCGCCCGCTGCGCGATCCGCCAACAGCTTCGGGTCGGCGATGAATGCCTGGTGGGGATCGGTGCGATTGTGATTCGAGATGTGCGCCGCGGTGCGATCGTTGTTGGCAATCCGGCCCGCCCGCTGCGCCATGCGGACGTTCTTGTGGGAAGCGAGGTTGCGTCATGTGCAGAGTCGATGTTATCGTCCCGTGTTACAAATACGCATGTTATTTGCGAGAAAGCGTTCGGAGCGTTCTCGACCAGTCGATGCCGGATCTCCGAGCCCTGATCATCGACGACGCCTCACCCGATGAGACCTCCGAGGTTGCCGAAAGCCTGGTTGCCGAGGATGCCCGCGTGCATCTCATCCGACACCCTGCCAACCTCGGCCACATCGCCACCTATAACGAGGGCCTCGCCTGGTCGAAAGCGGACTATACCGTCCTCCTCTCGGCCGACGATCTGCTCGCCCCGGGCGCCCTGGCGCGGGCCGTGGACTTCATGGACGATGAAGCCGGTGTGGGCATGGTCCATGGCGTCGGTATCCCCTTCCGGGATGGAGAGCCGCCGGCACCCTCGGCGATCACGTCCGGCCTGCATCGGGTCGTGCCCGGACGCGAGTTCCTGGAAGCAAGTTGTGCCGAGGGGAGCAACCTCGTCTGTACGCCCACGGCCATCGTGCGGACCCGGCTTCAGAAGCAGCTTGGAGGTTACCGAGACGAGCTGACGCACACGGGAGACATGGAGATGTGGATGAGATTCGCGGCCCACGCGGACATCGGCTATCTGGAGGCCGATCAAGCCTACTACCGCCTGCACAGTAGTAATATGAGCCTCCTTTACTTTGATGAGATGAACGTCGGCGGCTACATCACCTCGACCGGCGATCTGTACCAGCGTAAGGCCGCGTTCGACACCGTTCTTCGCGAGTGGGGCGACCGCATCCCCGAGCGGGGTCGGCTCCGGACCATGGCGACCCGGAGCTTGGCCTGGGCCGCCTTCTGGGGCGCCAGCCACGCCTTCGACCGGGGCAATCCGGTGATTTGCTCGGAATTGCTCGAATTTTCCAGGACGGCTTGGCCCGAGATCGTGAGTCGATCCGAGTGGGCCCGATTCCAGTGGAAGCAACGTGTCGGCAGTCGGGTCTGGCGAGCCATTCGCCCCTGGGCTCGGTTGCTTCGCGCCGGGCGGATCCGGACCGTGCAAGTCGTCGCCTGAACACGGCGTGATGTCGATCTCACGAATCTCACCAACGAGAGTCACCATGACAGCCGCCATCTCGGTCGAGAATGTGTCGAAGCATTACAAGCTCGGCGGTCGCCGGAGCGGAACGTACGGCAGCTTGCGGGAATCGATCATGGAGGCCGCGACAGCGCCGATTCGACGCCTCCGGAGGCGGGCCAATGAATCCACCGCCGCTGCCGACAACCCCACCGATCTCTGGGCGCTCAAGGACGTCTCGTTCGAGATCCGGCCGGGCGAATCGATCGGGATCATCGGTCGCAACGGCGCCGGTAAGTCCACTCTCCTGAAAGTGATGAGTCGCATCACGGAGCCCACCCGGGGGAGTCTGCGGATCCGGGGACGGGTCGGCAGTCTCCTCGAGGTTGGCACGGGCTTCCATCCCGAACTTTCCGGTAGGGAGAACGTGTTCCTTTACGGATCAATCATCGGGATGAGCCGCCGGGAGATCGTGCGCAAGTTCGACCAGATCGTCGCGTTCGCCGAGATCGACCGGTTTATCGACACCCCGGTGAAACGCTACTCAAGCGGGATGTATGTCCGATTGGCGTTCTCCGTCGCCGCCCACATGGAACCCGACATCCTCTTGATCGACGAGGTCCTCTCGGTCGGCGATCTTGCCTTCCAGCGCAAGTGCATGGACCATGCCAAGCGCATGCTCGAACGGGACGTCACGCTCCTGTTCGTCTCCCATAACATGTTCTCGATCAAGGCGATGTGTGATCGAGCGATTTACCTCTCCCAAGGCGAACTCGCCCTGGAGGGATCGACCGAGGACGTGATTCGCCTCTACGACCACGATGGCCGGTTGGACATGGCCGGTTGGGCGACCGGCATGGTTGGTTCCGACCCGTCCTTGTGCCCGATCCAGTTCCATGAGATGGAGATCCTCGACGAGGCAGGTAGCCCCCGCTCGGTCTTCGAGTACGGTGAGAGGATGCGAATTCGGCTGAGCTACGAGGCCCGCGAGCTCATCAAGAGCCCCAATTTCAGCATTAGCTTCCTCCGATCGGACAACGTCGCATGCTGTAATTACAATACCAGCATGGATGGGGTCGACGTCGGAGCCTTCCTCGGGATGGGCACGGTCGAGTTGCTGACGCCGCCCCTCAAGCTCGTCTCCGAACTCTATTCCACGCAGCTCCTCGTCTGGGATGCGCGGTTTCAGAGGCTTTACTGCGCCCAGGTAGGGAAAGACTTCCACGTCAGCCATCCGCTCCTGAGCACCGAGTTCGGCGTGTTTCACGAGGATGCGGAGTGGTGCTGGAAACACCGGTGAGCTCGTGGTCCCGGCGAACGGGACTGTGAGATAAACGCAAACGCATACGGAAAATTCAGGGGGGACGATCACGTGAATATCTCGATCGCGATCGCCACGTACAACCGATCTCGGGAGCTGGATCTCACCCTCTCAAGCCTGGAACGGGTTGATTTTTCAGGAGGGGGGGAATTCGAGATCTTGGTGATCGACAATAACAGCACTGACGACACCTCCGGCGTCGCGGAACGATTTTCCTCCGGATTTGGAGGTCGCCTGCGTTACATCCGAGAAGTGAGGCAGGGGCTCAGCCACGCCAGGAACCGCGCCATCGCCGAATCGCAGTATGAGATAGTCGCATTTCTCGATGATGACGTAGATGTGAATGTGACATGGTTTCAGAACCTCGCGGCCGTCTATCGTGAAGGAAACTACGCCGCGGTCGGCGGCCGGGCGTTCCTGGTCTATCCCAAGGCGCGGCCGGCGTGGCTGGGAGAGAGGGACGAGGGCCTGCTCACCAAGGTGGAGCTTGGTCCCGACCGTCGCGCTGCGGAACCCGACGAACTTTACGGCGTGAACGTCAGCATGCGCAAGGAATGGGTGGGGCGTGTCGGCGGCTTCCGGACTGACCTGGGCCGGGTCGGAAATCGCCTCTGGGGGAGTGAGGAGACCGAATTGCTGGCTCGTGTCGTCGAGGCGGGAGGCGAACTGCTTTACGAGCCAACCGCCGTCGTTGGCCACCGCGTACCCTCCGAGCGCCTGCGACGGGCGTGGTTCTGGTCCCGATGTTATTGGGGGCTGCAGTCCGAGGCGAGAATCCTCCGAGACAGTGAAGTCACCTTCTACGCGCTGGCTAGGGCGGGTTGGTGGTCTCTGCTCGCCTGCGGGGGAACGGTCCGCGCCGCCGTATCCAACGGGCCACGCTCCGAAGAGTTCTTCCACCACTCAAAGGTCCTCGCGGGGCGTTGCGGCTTCCTCCTGGGACTCTCCGGTCGATTCCTCCAGAGACGAAGCCTTCAGGACGCCATTTCAGCAAGGGCGGCCCGATTCCGCCAAGAAAGAACTCCTACTATGCCAAACACGGGATCGCCGAACGACCTAAAAATCTCGACGTAAGAGATCTTCGCGAAAGTCGTTGCACATGAAAGTAGCATACGAGCGACCAGGGAACGCCTCATGGAATACAACAAACAACCGCAAAATTATAACAATAATCACAACTATGAATAGAGTTAATATTACATTGAGATCAGTCGCCGAACCATTCACTGCAGGAGGGTCGGATATGCGAGCTAATCTCGCGGATTCTTCCGAGGCGTATCCGGTCGCCAGCCTCTGCGAGATGCCCGCGGTCCTCCTAAATAGGCGCGCCAGTTTACCTTCTGGTCTGATCGCACAGGCCGTCTCCGTGGAAGCTGTCCGCTCAATCGAGAATAACGCCTCTGACCCAAGAATTCCCTGACGGATCGAGTGCGCGATATATCCATTTTCCTCGCTTTCATCCCAGGTTAGGCAGGTGACACCATGGCGGTCAAATGGCGCAATTGCCGCGATCGAAGCTACTGCCGGACGCGGCGGCGCCCGCACCTGGAATGCCTGGACGACCGGGTGCTCCTGGCCAGCAACCCCATCGTCGCCGAGAACCTCCTGCCCGGCACGCCGGCCAGCCAGTGGACACTCTCACGCGACGGTGATACCTCCATCCAGGGATTCGCCACCGACATCAGCGTCAACCGGGGTAACACCATCGGATTCAAGATCAATGATACTTCATTGGCTAAATATCACATAGATCTATATAGGATAGGTTATTATCAGGGCAACGGCGCCAGGCTCGTGACGTCGATCCCATCTTCGCAAGTCGTCCCCAAGGTCCAGCCGGCGGCGTTAACGAACGCGGCGACCGGGCTGGTGGACGCGGGCAACTGGACAGTCTCGGCGTCCTGGGCGGTCCCGGCCGACGCCACCTCCGGCCTCTACTTCGCCCAGGCCAAGCGCGACGACACCGGCGGCGCCAGCGACATCTTCTTCGTCGTCCGCGACGACGCCGGCACCTCCG
>JAQGHR010000050.1 GCA_028291545.1 Planctomycetota bacterium
GTCGGCGCCGGGAGTCTGTCCAGTCGGAGACTCCCGGCGCCGACGCGACCGGGCTCGCCAAGAAGACGCCTCCTCTACGTACTCTTCTTCAGGAACAGTACACCCAGGGGAGGGATCGTCAACTCCAGGTGGAACGGCCGACCGGCGTGGGGCTCGTGACGGGCCCAGGAGCCGCCGTGGTTGCCCACGTTCGAGCCGCCGTAGGCGTCGGAGTCGGTGTTGAGGATCTCGCGATAAAACCCGCCGGACGGGACGCCGATCCGGTAGCCGTGCCGGACCACGGGCGTGAAGTTGCAGACGACGATGACCTCATCGTCGGGGACGCGGCCGCGCCTGAGGAACGCCAGGACGCTGTTCTCCCAGTCGTGAAGCTCCAGCCATTCGAAGCCGGTCCACTCGAAATCGACCTGATAGAGCGCGGGCTCGGACTGGTACAGGCTGTTCAGGTCCGAGACGAGCTTCTGAATGCCCCGGTGGGACTCCCATTCGAGCAGGTGCCAATCGAGGCTGTGATCGTGCTTCCACTCGCGCCACTGGGCGATCTCGTCGCCCATGAACAGGAGCTTCTTGCCGGGATGGCCCCACATGTAGCCGTACAGGAGCCGCAGATTCGCGAACTTCTGCCAGAGGTCGCCGGGCATCTTGTCCAGCAACGACCCCTTGCCGTGGACGACCTCATCGTGTGACAGCGGAAGCAGGAAGTTCTCGGTGAAGGCGTAGATCAGGCTGAAGGTCAGCGCGCCGTGCTCGTACTTGCGATAGACGGGGTCTTTCGACATGTACACGAGCGTGTCGTTCATCCAGCCCATGTTCCACTTCAGGCTGAACCCCAGGCCACCGAGGTAGGTGGGGCGCGAGACGCCCGACCAGCTCGTCGATTCCTCCGCCGCGGTGAGGATGCCGGGATGATACTGGTGGCAGAGCTCGTTCAATTTCTTGAGGAAGTCGATCGCCGCGAGGTTCTCATTGCCCCCGAACTCATTCGGCAGCCACTCGCCGGCCTCGCGCGAATAGTCGAGGTAAAGCATTGAGGCGACAGCGTCCACCCGGAGGCCGTCGATATGGTAGCGCTCGAGCCAGAACAGGGCGTTGCCGAACAGGAAGTTGCGGACCTCGGCGCGGCCGTAGTTGAAGATCTTCGTGCCCCAGTCGCGATGCTCGCCCATCCGGGGATCTTCGTGCTCGTACAGGTGCGTGCCGTCGAAGAAGCCCAGGCCGTGAACGTCGCGGGGGAAGTGGGCGGGCACCCAGTCCAGGATCACGCCGTAGCCGTGCTGGTGGAGCTTGTCGATGAAGTACGCGAAATCGTCGGGCGTGCCGAACCGCGACGTCGGCGCGAAGTAGCCGACCGGCTGATAACCCCAGGAGCCGTCGAACGGATGCTCGCTGATCGGCATCAGCTCGATGTGGGTGAAGTGGAGCTCGTCGAGATAGGCGACCAGGTCGTCGGCCAGCTCGCGATAATTGAGGAATCGGTTGGCGTCCTCGGGCTTGCGCTTCCAGGAGCCGAGGTGGCACTCGTAGATCGAGATCGGGGCGTCGAGCGACTGCTTCTTGGCCCGCTCGGCCATCCAGGTCTGGTCGTGCCATTCGAAGTGAGTGATATCCCAGACGATGGAGGCGGTCCTCGGCCTGGCCTCGGCCGCGAATCCGTATGGGTCGGCCTTGGCAACGAGGTAGTTGGAGTGCCGGCTCTTGATCTCGAACTTGTAGACCTCGCCCTGCGAGAGATCCGGGATGAAAATTTCCCACAATCCGCCGGTGCCGCAATTGCGCAGGGGGTGGCGACGCCCGTCCCAGTGGTTGAAGTTGCCGGAGACGCTGACCCGGAGCGCATTGGGCGCCCAGACCGCGAAATGGACGCCCTTGAACCCCTCGTGCGTGATCAGGTGGGCGCCGAGCTTCTCGTAATTGTTGTAGTGCGTCCCCTCGGCCAGGAGGTGGAGATCGAAATCGGTCAGGACCGGGCCGAACCGATAAGGATCGACGAAGTCCCAGGCATGCCCGTCGTGATTCTCGACCGCCAGGCGATAGGGCATCTCGCGCGACCGCCCCGGGAAGGTCGCGACGAACATGCCATCCGGGTGGAGCATTTCCATCGGGACGCGGACGCCCGGCTCACCCTTCGTCAGGTCAACGACCCAGGCCTTGCCCGCTTCCGGCAAGAAGGCGCGAATGATCAGCGCCTTGGCTCCCTTGACGGTTATCTCGTGAGGCCCGAGGACACCGAACGGGTCCCAATGCGCCGAGTGGATGATCAGGTCGATGTCCTGGCTGGACGTGGTCGGTACGGCGGCGGCGGGCACAGCGGGCAGGGTCGACATGGTCGTGTTGGTCTCTTCGCGAGGTGCCGGGCGCGGTCGGGAACACTTTCTTCCCGGAAGCATATCGTACCACGCGCCCAGTGCAACACGTGCTTTCCGGGAGGTTACTCGTCGGTCACGCCCAGAAGGAACCCGTCGTGGACGGCGATCACGACCGCATTCTCGCCAGCATGCAACCGCGCCGTGATGCGCTGGTTGCCAGGATGCCAGCCGGTCCAGACGGCGTTCCGGTGGATCATCTCACCGTTGAGCCAGATCGCGTCCACCATCCCACCGGTGCGGAAAACCACGGTCTTCTCGCGATCGACCGTGATGGTCGCCGATCCCTGATACGGCCCGTGGGGCGGGACCGAAGCCTTCAGCGACAGCGCATAGCCGCGACGGCGGTCCCACTCACGTTGCCAGGACGACTGGGGATTCGACTCCGGCAACGAGATCGTCTTGCCGTGCGCCACGCCTGGATCAATTCTTGAGGACGCCGTCGCCGGATCGCGGACGGCGACCATCCGCCACTCCCGGATCAGGCCGGGGACCGGTTCGATGGCCAGGTCGTCCGGGATGGCAACGTCGCGCGCACCCAGCGCCTCGACCAGGGTCCGGGCCATGACGCGGTGGCCTTCCTTGTTCGGGTGGATGCCGTCGGCCCCGAGTAACGGATCGGCCCCGTCGGGGTTCTCCCGGAGCATCGCCCGATGGACGTCGGCGAGCGAAAGCCCGCGCCGGGCGGCAATCTCACGCACCAGATCGGCGAACCGGCTGATCCGTTGATTCGCCTCCTCGTGGGCCTTGCCCAGCGGCGTCGGCGGCAGGAGGACCACGGAGATCCCCTCGGCCTTCAGGCGATCGACAATCGCCACGACGGCCACTTCGAAGACCTGCGGCGGGGCCGATTTGAGCGCATCGTTGACCCCGGCGCTGATCGTGACGACCTCGGGACGAAGGGACAGGACGTCCCGATCCAACCTCGCGCGCATCGTCTCGGCCGAGTCCCCGCCGACACCCGCGTTCAGGAACGTCCAGCCCGACATTCCGGCGGCATCGAGCGCCTTCCACGCGAATTCGGGGTAGGCGAACTCGTCGGTGATCGAATCGCCCAGGCAGACCACCCGCCTCGGCGTCGGCGCCTTCGATTTCTCGGCCGCCTGGACCGCTGACGGGACCGGCGATTTCACCGGGGTGGGCGTGGCTGCGCTGGTCGTGGGTTCGATCGGGGGCGGATCGGGAAGGCCCGAGGGCGGGCGCAATATCACTTCCGCCAGGATCGGCCGGTGGTCCGAGCCGACGCGAGGGCCGACCCGGCACCGGGAGAATCGAGAGCCCTTGCTCGCCAGAATCCGGTCGATGCCGATCCAACTGGCTCGACTCGGCCGGGTGTAACCATAACCCCAGCCGACTTCCTCGAAACCCGAGGGAAAGGACGCCCGAAGCTTGTGCATCATCGGACTATCGGGCGGCATGTTGAAATCGCCGGCGACGACCGTGGGCAGGGTCGCCGTCTCGCCGAGAATCCGCAGGACCGAATCCGTCTGTTTCCATCGCCAATCGATGTACCGCCTCATCCCGGCGAAATCCCGGCGAAAGAGCCTGGCGAATCCGTAGGTCATCGTGGGCATGTGAACGCACGCCACCATCGCCTCTCGACCGTCGTCGAGTCGGACCGAAACCCGGGTCAGCTTCACGTCCCAGACGTCGGGCGCTTCGTAGGGGAGGTCCGAGAGGCCGTAGTCCTTGATGACGGGCAGATGGCTGAAGATCGAGCCTCCCGCGTTGCGGGTCCAGCCCGCGCGAGCGAAATAAGCGTCGAGGACCGGGTCGGGCCGAGCCTCCTGAAAGCAAACGACGTCGATTTTCTCGTCGCCGATCATCCGAACAAGCTCTTTCGAGGCCAGTTGACCCGACCCGCGATTCAGGCTCAAGACCCGGATTTTCAAACCTTCCGGCGACCCGGCGATCAGCGATCGAACCGGAAGGCACAGCCCCATGAGCGGCCCCAGGACGACCGCCAGGACGGCCCCATCGGCGAGCAGGAGCCTCCACCTCCGCCGCAGCCCGGCCCAGAGGATCAGCGGCGGGATCGGGAACAGGAAGATCCACCGAGGGGCGAACATCAAGACCGTCGCGGGCCACCAGCGATCGCCCAGGGTCTTGATCAATCCCAGCGCCACCAGCACGACGGCCGCGTAGCCCCACGTTGCCACCGCCACGCCTCGGCTCGATCGTTTCGCCTTCGGTACCGGCTTCGGTTGCGGGACGAACGCGGCCCGTCCGGCTTCCGGAGGCTTCGGCTCGCCGCAGCCGACGCACACGGTCAGGTAGGTTGCCCACGGGTTGGGCGTCTTGCATCGCGGGCATTGCCAGAAGTCGGGTTGGGAAGTCACGGCCATCCCTGTGGAGAAGCGAGCGGGAGAAGGTGCAACTTACGCTCATTACTTGACGTCGAGCATCCTCTCCAGGGCGACACGCGCCCAGTGTGTGGTCTCGTCGGGGACCTTGACGATATTCACCGGGGTCCCCTGGGCGATGTTGTCGAGCGACCAGGCCAGATGCGGCACGTCGATCCGGTACATCGTGGCGCACATGCAGACCATCGGCGAGAGGAACATCACCGTCTTGTCGGGATTCTCGGCGGCGAGACGATTCACCAGGTGGAGTTCGGTGCCGACGGCCCAGGTGGAACCGGCCGGGGCCTCGTTCACGGTCTTCAAGATGAACTCGGTCGAGCCCACGAGGTCGGCCGCATCGACCACCGACATCTGACATTCGGGATGCACCAGAACCTTCACGTCCGGGTACTGCTGGCGGAACTGGGCCACGTGGGCGGGGCGGAACATCTGGTGGACCGAACAATGGCCGCGCCAGAGCAGCACCT
Organism: Planctomycetota bacterium; assembly: GCA_028291545.1. Classification (GTDB taxonomy): domain Bacteria; phylum Planctomycetota; class Planctomycetia; order Isosphaerales; family Isosphaeraceae; genus JAQGHR01. The sequence continues at coordinate 5,194 of JAQGHR010000050.1, forward strand.
TGCTCGCTCGCAGGGCCGCCTCGGAGTGACCGCCCATGGGCTCCGCGGGGTTCCACACGGGCATCTGCGCGAGCGGAATCCCCATCGCCCTGGCCGTGTTGCGGCCGAGGTGCTGGTCGGGGAAGAACAGGACTCGCTTTCGCTGCGCGAACGACCATTCGAGCACGGCGCGGGCGTTCGACGACGTGCAGACGATGCCGCCATGCCGCCCGCAGAAGGCCTTGAGGTCGGCGGCGGAATTGATGTAAGTGACCGGCGTCAGGTCGTCGGTGTCGATCACGTCCGAGAGGTCGCTCCAGGCGGCCTCCACGGCATCCAGGTCCGCCATGTCGGCCATGCTGCACCCGGCGGCCATGTCGGGCAGGATCACGTCCACCTCGGGCCGCGTCAGGATGTCGGCCGTCTCGGCCATGAAATGGACGCCGCAGAAGATGATCCAGCGGCACAGTTGGCTCTCCGCCGCCATCTGCGCAAGCTTGTAGCTATCCCCGCGCAAGTCGGCGAACTGGATGACCTCGTCCTGCTGGTAATGATGCCCGAGGATCAGCAAGGCTTCGCCCAGCTCCGCCTTCACCGAGCGAATCCTCGCCTCAAGTTCCGCGACCGGCGTGGTGCGATAGGGCTCGAAGGGCAGGGCGGAGGTCTCGATCGTCGTGAGGAGAGAAGCGGGCATGCGCGTGTCCCGTTGCGGAGCGAGGCACCACGTCGGCCGAACAAAGCCGCCAGGTGTCACGTAGCAGTCTCCAATGTATTATAGAGACGGAGACGTCTGCAACGCACGGCTTCTTGAACTATCGACCAGGATTCGGTCATATTAAGCAGTAGATAGCTGGCCGCGCGACCAGGCGGGCCCAATCCGTCTCGGGAGGAGCCCGGATGAGTGCCGTCCTGATCGTTGATGACAACCCGTCGGACCGCGCCTTATTCCGCGCCGTGCTGACGCGCGCCGGGTATGCGGTCCACGAGGTTGCTCGCGGGAGTGACGCCCTGGAGAAGGCCCGGGAGGTTCTCCCACACATCATCGTGCTGGACGTGAACCTGCCGGACACGGACGGCCACTCGGTTTGCCGTGACTTCCGAACCGATCCCCAGTTCGCCCCGGTGCCGATCCTGATGCTGACGGTCCAGCATCATGAAGAAGATGTGATTGCGGGGCTGGAGGCCGGCGCCGATGACTACATCTCCAAGGATGAGGCCCCGCAGATCATACTCGCGCGGGTCAAGCGATTGGTCCGCTATCGCCAGATGGCGACGGTCGCGTCGTTGAACGAGGGCCTGGCCCAGGTCGGTCGGCTCCTGGCCGGGATCGTCCACGAGATTCGCGGCCCGCTGTCGGTGATCCGGGGCAATGCGGAGATCCTGAAACTCCAGCTCGGGGTCGGCAACGAGGCCGAGACCAGGATCGAGCCGATCATCCGCGGTTGCCAGCTCTTGCAGGTCCGCCTGGAGCACCTGATGGCCACCGTCCGGGGCGGTCCGGCGATGCTCATGGCCCAGGACGTCGGCCCCCTGGTGCGGGAGGCCGTCGATCTGTTCCACAAGGGGACCGACCCGCGCGCCGGCAAGATCGCGATCGTGGCCGAGACGGTCGGCGGGCTCCCCGCGGTCAAGGCCGACGGCGGCCGGTTGATCCAGGTCCTGTTGAACTTGCTCGGCAATGCGCATGAGGCCATCCTGGGCGATCGCAAGGAAGGCCGGATCTGCGTCCGGTCCGACCTCGGCCTGGGCGACGATGGGGACGGGGTGGTTGTCCAGGTCATCGACGACGGCCCGGGCATCCCCGCGACCCACCTGAGTCGGGTCTTCGAGCCGTTCTACACCACCAAGGCCACCGGCAGCGGTTACGGCCTTTACCTCGCCAGCGAGATCCTCCGCGAGCACGGAGGCCGCCTCTCCGCCCGCAACGGCGACGAGTGCGGCGCCTGCTTCACGATCTGGCTACCCCTGGCCACGGTGACCGCGCCATGAGCGCCAGGCTCGCTCGATTTCTGCGATTCGCCTCGGTGATGCTCGCCTCGATGGCCCTGGGTGGCGCGATTGCGATCGTCTTGACGGGCGCGGTGATGACCGGGCCGATATCGCTCATCTTCATCGCGATGATCGCCCCGGTTTCCGTCCTCGCCTCGTATGTCGAGGCACGCGTTCAGGCCCGCGCCCGGAGTTCGGTCCCCGATGGCCTCCGCGTCGTCACAAGCTGGGTTGACGAGGCGGCCGAGTCGCTGAGCGATGCCGCCACCCCTCGGGATGTCGCCGAGGCGGATGCACTGGCGGCGGCCGTGGGGCGATTGCTCCACAAAGTCGCCTCCGCGCGCACGCCCTCGTTCCTTCCCAACCATCCCGTCAACCTCCAGGATTCTCGGATCACGCCGCTGCCCCGAGCATTGGCCCAGGTTCCTTCGCTGACTCGAAGCGGGCTGTTCGACACGTCGCTGAAGTTCGACCCCACGCTCGACCCGATGGCCTCTCAGGAATTCGCCTCGACCGGCGACGACATGATCGCGAGGCTCGATCCGGGCAGCTTCAAGTGGGTCGATTCCAGCCCCGCGGAGCAAGCCTTCCTGGGCTGGCCGTTGTCGCGGCTGCGGACCATGTCATACCTGGACATCGTCCACGCCGAACACCGCGATCTGGCGAGGGAACAGCTTCGCGCGGCACTCGTGAAGGGCGAGGCTCACAGCCTCATCTATCGCATCCGCACGGCGAGGGGTGAGGCCAGGGCCGTCGAGATCAACGCCTCCGTCCGATACGCCCAGGACAAGACCGTCGATCACCTGCGCTGCCACGTGACCGATGTCACCGAGCGCCTTCGCGCCAGCCGCGAGTTGCGGCGACGCACCAAGGAGCTGATCGCCGCCAACGAGCAGCTCATCCGGGCGAACAGGGAGCTGGAGGAGCTGAAGGACCGCTACAGCGACCTCTATCAGAACGCGCCGGCCATGCATTTCAGCCTGGACGAGGCCGGGACGATCCTGGAATGCAACAAGACGCTCCTCACCACGCTCGGCTATCGCCGCGAGGAGCTGATCGGCTGGCCGTACGTCACAATTTTGCCCGAGTGGCGGATTCCGGCCTTCGCCACGGCGTATTCGACGTACCTGAGCAGCGGTCAGGTCGAGGTCGAGAGCCGCTGGGTCAAGGCCGACGGCGTGATGATCGATGTCTGGGTCCGGGGCGTTGCCGTGTTCGATAGCGATGGCAAGCTTCTGCACTCCCGGTCGATCGCGCAGGACATCACGGCACGCAAGGCCCTGGAATCGGAACTCCAGGAGAAGACGGCCCGGGTCGCCCGCGTGAACGACGATCTCGCGCGGCGGAACAAGGAGCTGGACGAGTTCTCCCACGTCGTCTCGCACGACCTGCAAGAGCCCGTGCGCTCGTTGCTCGGCTTCTCCAGAATCTTGATGGAAGACTACGGGGATCAGCTCGGCGAACAGGGTCGAGAACAGCTCCAGCATCTGATCGACGCTTCTCAACGGATGCGGGCGCTGATCCGCGATCTACTCAATCTCTCCCGCGCCGGCCAGGCGGCGGGGGAATTCGGCCCGGTGGATCTGCGCGCCGTGCTCGGCCAGATCCGCACCGATTTCGCCGCCATGATCGCCGAGCGATCGGCCGACTTCCGGGTCCACGAGCCCTTGCCGACGGCCTGGGGAGATCGCGACCGCCTGGCCCAGATGCTCGGCAACCTCGTCGGCAACGCGCTCAAGTACCAGTTACCCGAGCTGCAACCGATCGTCGAGGTCTCCGCCACGCCCGGCGACTCGGGATCGGTCACAATCGCCGTGAAGGATAACGGGATCGGCATCGACCCGAAGTTCCACACCAAGATCTTCCGGATCTTCCGCCGCCTCCACACCCGCGACGAGTTCGAGGGCACCGGCGCCGGCCTGGCCATCTGCGAGAAGATCGTCCTCGCCCATGGCGGTCGGATCTGGGTCGAGAGCCAGGTCGGCTCCGGCGCGACGTTCTACGTGTACTTGCCGGGACCCTCGGGTGTGTGAGCGCCGGATGAGGACCTTTTCTTCAAGACATCACGAAGACATGAGCATGTCAGTGGGACTTGCGGCCGTCCCGCCGTCGTGTGCATCCAGACTGGCCTTGGGTCGTCTCGGCGACCGCCAGCGCGCGGGGATGTCGCCGTTCCAGCGGTCGTAAACGGCGGTGAGGTCGGCCAAGTGATCGCGGGACGCCTGGTCGAACTGGTCGGACCGGAATCGCCATTTCCAGTTGCCCACGGCATGGCCGGGGATGTTCATCCGGGCCGAGCCGTCCAGGCCGAGGATGTCTTGCATGGGCACGATGGTGGTGTCGGCCACCGAGGAGAATTCGACGCGGATCAGGTCCCAATGGATGTGCGCACCGTCCGAGCCCACGAAACGTAAGACGAACGCACGCTCGGACGCGACCAGCGTCGCGCTCTGGGTGGTGTTGGTCGTCGGTGCCGTGAACCAGCCGACGGTCGTGTCGTTGTCGTGAGTCCCCGTATAGACGACGCAGTGGCCGATGTACTTGTAGGGCAGGTATTCATCGGCCATCGGATCATCGCCGAAGGCAAACTGCAAGATGCGCATGCCGGGGAGGTTGAAGGCGTCCCGCAATTCGATCACATCGGGCGTGATGTCCCCCAGGTCCTCGGCCAGCAATGGCAAGCCGCCGAGCCCTTCGCGCAGGGCGGTCAGGAACGCATGGCCGGGCGCCTTCACCCAGCGACCCGTGGCCGCCGTCGGCGCATCGGCCGGGACGGCCCAGTAGGCGGCAAAGCCCCGGAAATGGTCGAGCCGCACGAGGTCCACCCGCGCGATCGTGCCCTTCATCCTCTCAATCCACCAGGCGAACCCCTCCGCCTGGTGCGCCGACCATTTGTAGAGCGGGTTGCCCCAGAGCTGGCCGTCCTCGCTGAAGTAGTCCGGCGGCACGCCTGCGACGACCGTCGGCTTCCCGTTCGCATCCAGCTCGAAAAGATCGGGCCGGGCCCAGACATCCGAGCTATCGCCCGAGACGAAGATCGGCAAGTCTCCGATCAGTCCTACATTCCTCAGGTGGCAATAGCCGCGAAGCCGCTCCCATTGTTCGTGGAAGAGGAATTGAATGAACTTCGTGCGATGGATTTCCTTCGCCATCGACGCCCTCGCCGCTTCCAGCGCCGCCGGTTCCCTGGCGATCAGCTCCGGCTCCCACGCCTCCCAGGGCTTGCCGTCGTGGGCATACTTGAGGGCCATATACAGGGCGTAATCGTCGAGCCACGCCGCCGCCGATTTTTGAAACTCGACGAACGCGGGCGGATCGCGCTTGATCCTGGCGAACGCCCGGAGGAAGAGTGTATGCTTCGCCGCGGAGACGGCGTCGAAGTCCACATGATCGTCGGGCAAGACGGGATAATCCGCCAGGTCCGCCTCGTCCAGCCAGCCGTCCTCGACCAACCTCTCCGGGCTGATCAGCAGCGCATTGCCCGCATAGCTCGAATGCGACTGATACGGCGAGTTGCCGAACCCCGTCGGCCCCAGCGGCAGCATCTGCCACCACTTCTGACCCGTCTCCACCACATGATCCACGAACTTCTCGGCCTCCGGGCCGAGGTCTCCGATGCCGAACCGTCCCGGCAGCGAGGTCGGGTGCAGCAAGATTCCACTCGCTCGGGGCAGCCGCATGGCGGGGAGTCCTCCGTGGTCCTTGGGCAGTCGATCCAGTCCATTCACTTGGGCGTGCCAATCGTCGTCGATCACGGCATGGGATGGGCGTTGAAGAGATAGGTATCACCGTGACGGCGAATCGCGGGGAGGCCGATCAGTTCGAGAGAACTCCTCTGACCGGTCCAGCGATCGGCGCGGCCGCTGTGAAAAACGGTGAGAAAGTGCGGGCTACAATACCGCGCGGCGATAGCCTCGGCGACCCCGTTCAGGGCGCGAGCCGCGGGATAGAGCGGAGTCCCTCGCTCCGCCAAGCTCCAGGCCGACAAGTCCACATGCGTCCAATCTCGATTCGAGCCGAACTTGACGACCGAACCGTGTCGCCGCATCGATTTCGGGCATGCCTCGATCGCGTCGGGATCCACGAGAAGGATCATCCGCTCATTATGGCTGGCATAGAACCCGAAAGAGGGCCAGGTATCCCATAGACCCCACCTCTCGCCAAAAGGGAGGATCGCGGCGAGGAGGATCATCGTTCGAGTGGCCTGGCAGAGTCGGCAGCCAACTTCAGACCGGGTGTCGACCGGCACGCCAACCATCCCAAACAGGAGGAGCAGCTCGACGATGAGCGAGGCGTTCCAGACGAGTACGCCCGTGCTGTGATTCAGGCCCCAGGGGCCGACGATCGCGAGCAGAGCGGCATGCTGGATCACCGCGCCGACGAGAGCAAATGGTCGCGTTCGGCGGAAGACCAGCCCGATCGCGATCGCGACTTCCCACGCCGGCATCGCCAGGGTCGCTCCCACCTGCTGGGAGAGAGGCCAGAGATGGGGTTCGACATGGAACGGTCGCATGGCGACTTCGAGAAACTGATACCCCATACCAAATTCAAAACTTCGATCGAATTTTGATAGCCCCGAGTGGAAGTAGAGCGCGATCAAGAACAACCGGCAGAGTCCGATCGCCTCCTCGGTTGGGCAAGCCGCCAGCGCCAGCCCCATCAACAGAAATTGGTACATCCAGGGCTGGAGCCGGAACTGATCCTCAAGCACCATCCAGGCCGAGATCCCCAGCGCGATCCACAACGACCGCTTCGGCCACAAACCCGCCGACGCCGAAACCAACGCGACCAGCGATGCTGCGAATCGTACCCACGACGCCCAGACCGGCAGCAGCCGGACGCCACCGAGGAACGGCACCTTCGGGAACAGGCCGCCCGAGACCCAGAGCGGCCACGAGAGGGCCATCATCAGGGCGGTCGAAAGACAGAGGACCGCGCGGAACCCCGTGTGGCTCAACCTCATGCTCCGGGCACAAGCGAATACGTGCCAATATATTCTCGCTTGAGCTTGCCGTCCTTCACGAGTTCCTCCCAGACCTCGGCCGGATGGCCGGAGGGCGGGGTGATGCCCGCGATCGCGGACTTCCTGCCGCCGCCCCGGCTCAGGCCCGATTCTTCATCGAGCCGGGCGAGCTTCAGCCGCTTCTTGAACGCCTTCAGGGCCTTCCTTCGTTCCTCTTCGCTGGCCATGTTCGATTGCCCCGATGTCGATGAACGGATGTGTCGCAGGTAGGTCCGCCGTCGCGCCGCGACGCGCAACCCGCTCCACGAATCAACAACGCCCGGGTGCTTATGAGAGTTTCCGAACGATTCCGGAGAGGTTTCCTGCCAAGTAGGTCCGACTTCAGTCGGTCCTGTAACCTGGAAATACAAGAAGTTTCAGGACCGACCGAAGTCGGACCTACTCGGGGATGACCTCATCGGGACAAATCGGAAACCTCCATCCGCACCGGCAGGCGGAGAAACGCAACCATCATGTCACGGCGCCAGGGCGAGGTTAGTCGGGACGTAGCGGCGACGCAAGATCCCGCTCGTTCTCCGGTCCGGTGGCGTCCTGGCGTCGATTGCGATAGGATACCGTCTCGAATTCCCATGCCGCCAGGAGCCTTCGCCGTGTCTCAGTCGACCGCGCCGACCGATGTCGATCCGCAACGCAGCCCGACCTATCCCCAGCGCGTACATATCCGCGAGCGGGCCCAGTGGCAAGCGGTCCTGACCTCCTGGGACGAAAAGATCGCCGCGGCCCGTGGATCGACCAGACTGTCGGGCGAGGAGGCGAACAAACTCTTCGTTCAGATGTCGGGTGCGCGCGATCAACTCGCCGCGGCTGTGAAACGACTCCCCATGGAAGTGGGCGACCTGTACGAAGAGGACAAGCACCGCCTGGAAGAAGCCGTGGCCGCGCTCGAAAGATTGATGACGAAAGTCTGAGAGCCGTGGTCGTGGGGCTCGCGCGGTTTCCACCCCCTGTCCGATCGTGGCAACCGAGTCCGACGGCGTGGTATAATAGGGAGGTTCTCCGGCCCGTATGGCCGGGTGAACCTCATCGATTCCGCCGACCACCCCGGGCTTGCCAGCACGAGCCGGACGGGGTGGGCAGCCACCTCGCATCCGCCAGGGTCGCACACCTTGCGCAGAATCGTCCGCGGCATGCCCGTGTGGGCTTTGATCCTCGGCTCGTGCGTCGCCATGCCGACGCACGGGGCCGACGACCCGCAGGCCGTGGGGACGAAGGACGATGCGCCCGTCTATATCTTCCTCGAAGGCGGAGCCGAGGGGGATCTGGAGGCCGTGCGCAAACGGCTAGCACGTCCCAACTTCGTGATCCTCAGCGGGGCGAAATACGATGCCCTCAGGGCGCGGGCCAAGGGGCCGGCGATCGCCGTCGAGCCGTTGCGAGGGCTGATCGAGTCCGTGGCCGTCGGCGGCGAGGTCCTGGACGATCTGGCGCATCTGACGATCGATTGTGGGATCGCCCTGGTCGGCCCGGACGCGGTCTGGGTGCCGATCCGCCTGGACAAGCTCTATGTCTCGGCCGCCCGCGAGGGGGATCGCGAATTGCCGATCCGCACGGTGGACGGCTCGTGGCAGGTGCAGCTCAAGGGGGAAGGCGTACATCGGGTCCAGATCACGCTATCGACGCCCGTCGTTTCGGTGCCGGGAGACTCTCAGGCGCGGCGGTTGGCCCTGGCGATTCCGGAAGCGGCCTCGACACGAGTCCAGCTCGTCCTGGGATCGTCGGCACGGGACGTTGTGACGGTCGGGGCGGCGGGGGCGCGAGAACCGCTCCAGGTCGAGCCGATCGAGGCGGGGCAGAGGAATCGGGTCGCGGAGTTTCTCACGCCCCGCAGGACGCTCGAACTCGCCTGGAAAATCGCGAGCGACCCCGGGGTCGTCGGGCCGCCCCTGGTGACGGCGCAGGGCGAGATCTCGCTGGAAGTGGAGCGGGGTTCCCTTCGCGCCCGATCGTCGTGGGAAGTCCGGGCCGAGCGCGGCACGGTGCGGAAGCTGGAGCTTCGGGTCGATCCCGCCGACGAGCTGGTCGGCCTGGAATGCGATGGCCGACCCGTCGCGGGAGACGAGCCTCGCGACGCTGCGTCGGGGACGCTCACCGTACCCTTGATCGAGCCCCTTGGGCCGGGCGGCTCCGTCCGCCTTGTGGTGACGACACGGCGGGCGCTCGCGCCGGAGACCACCTCGCGAATGACCTACCGGGGCGTGCCTCTGCTGAACGTGGCGGCGCAAACCGGCGTCCTGGCGATCGCCCAGCCGGGCGGTGATCCCTGGATCAGCGACTCGCCGGGTCGAGGGCTGCGCCAGATCGACCCGAGGAGCGAGTTGCCCGCCGGTCTGCGGGCGAGGCCGTCGATCATCAAGGCGTACCAGTTCGTCGAGCAACCCTTCGATCTCGGGCTTCAGGTGGACCCCTCGCCACCCTGGGTTCGCGTCAAGTCGCGGACCACCATCACCGTGGATTCGAACCGGGCGAGGGTGGATTGCTGGCTCGATTACGCGGTCGCGCGCGGCCGGGTGTTCGAGGTTCAGGTCGCCCTGCCGGAATCGATGACACTCGATCAGGTCGGACCGGAAACCACGGTCGCCGCCTCGGAGCGGCTGGCACGCACCCCGGGCCAGTCAAGCCGCACTTTGGTGGCCCGGCTCTCGCCGAAAGCCAGCGCGGACGGCGAGTTCTCGATCCATCTGGCGGGATGGCAACCGATCACGCCGGGGACGACCGTGCCGGTGCTATTGCCCAGCCCGATGGAGGCGCAATCGCGGGGCGGATTGCTCGCGGTCCTGGGTGCCCGGAATATCTCGGTCGAGCTGGGCCGCGATCCGGCGAGCCCTCCCGGCGACTTTCGCCCGGCGGGCCACGAGCCGCCGGCCGCCTGGGCGTGGCCACCCGAGAGCGAGATCGCCGCGATGCCGCCGGCCCTGTGGCTGCGACACGACGACGCCCCGGCCTCGATCGCCCTCCAGTTGACCGCGAGGGCTCGGACGGTGCAGGAGGAGACGACGCTCGACGCCCAGATCGACCGCCGCCGCCTGGAGGTCCGCCAGGAGACAACCCTGCGTGTAAGGTTCGGCTCGCTCGGCAAGCTCGACGTCTCCGTCCCGCCCGAGGCCGAAGGATTCTGGGACGTGGAGGGCGCCGAGGTCGTCCGCCGCGAACCGATCGGCCCGGACCGCGACGGGTCGGCACGTTACCGGCTCTTCCTCGGCCGCGAGGTCACCGACACGGCCCGTCTCCGGTTCCGGATCCGCCGCCCTCTCGCCACGGCGATTGTCGCCAATCGGGCGACTCGTCTCCTGATTCCGTCCATCAAGATTTCCGGGGTCGAGTCCTCCCCCATGCACGTGCGTGTCGCCGCCGATGAGGGGATCGACCTGGCGGCGGAGGGGAAAGGCTGGCGTGACGTGGCCGAGGACGACGTCTCCACGAATCGCGATTCCGGCCCCGCGGCCCGTTTGGAACGAACCGGGACCGGCCCGTCCGCAATCCTGGCCACGGCTCATGCGGTCGCGAGCCTGCCGCGCCTGGTCGCGTCGCGATTGTGGCTGCGGACGACCCGAGACGCCGACGCCGCGCTGAGGACGACGGCGTTCTATCGACTCGAAACTCACGACGGCGCCCTCGTCGTATCCCTGCCTGACGGGGCCGAATGGGTCCGGGCGAAGATCGGGACCGAGACACTGGCCGACGTGGAACGCATGGCCCACCCGGTCGATGCGTTTCGCCTGAAGCTTCCGACCGATTCGGCGGACCCGGTCCTGGTGACCCTGGAATATATCCAGCGCGGCGGGGGTTCCGCCTGGGGCATCCCCCGGTTGCTGGAGGGCGGCATCGTTCAGGAGACGTACTGGGAGGTGCGTATCCCGTGGAGCCTGGCCCTGACGGGGACGCCCGAGGGGTGGTCGGACGAGAATGATTGGCACTGGAACGCCTATGCGTTGATGCGACGACCCTCGCTCACTCCGGAGGCTCTGTCCCTGTGGGTGACGGGGGCCTCGCCGAAGGCGCGCATCCCGGCCGATCCCGGCCAGGACGGCGCCCACGGCTACCTGTTCGCCCGCGTGGGGAACCCGGCGGATCTGCGGCCGAGGATCGTCTCGCGGGCCGGATTGGTGGGGGGCTGCTCGGGCGCGGTGCTCGCGATCGGCCTGCTCTTGATGCTGGCACGTCCGTGGGTCCGACTGGCGTGGGTCCTCCTGCCGATCGCGCTGCTCGCAGCGGCGGTATCCGTCGCGCCGAGCGTGATCCTGCTTGTGGTTCAATCGTCGACCCTCGGGTGCGTGCTGGTGGTCGTCGCCGCCCTGACTCAGCGATTCGTCGAGCGCCGCCGGATGATTCCGGCCGGGTTCGCCGAGCCCAGCGGCCTGATCGTCGGCGGCCCTTCGGGCTCGGGTCATGCCGGTCCGGCCGAGGCCGGTTCCGATGCCTCGACCGTGATCCGTGGCCGATCCGCGACCACGGCCGACCACGTCCCGGCGGTCGTCAGCGAGGGGGTACAAGCGGGCTGAGCGGAGCGATCCCGCTTCCGGAAAATGAACGCCGAGACACGGCCCTGCTTTCTCCCCAACGAGTCCCCGATGCCCCGCCCTCGCCAGCTCTCACCGACGGCCCTCGTCGCCCTCATGCTGGTGGCAACCGCGAGTGCCGCAGATCGCCCCGAGGTCGTGCAGGTTCGTGTCCCGGAGGAGAAGGTCCGCTCGTTCTTTCCGGCGGGCACGGAGCTGCGGGTCCTGCCGATGCAGGATTTCGAGACGCTTCTCAAGTCCGTTCGCGAGGCCGAGCGCCCAGGTGGCCGGGCGGACGGGTCCCCGCGCCTGCTTCGCGCCAAGCACGAGGCGCGCTGGGAAGACGGGACTCTCATTGGCCGGAGCGAATTCCTGACGGAGACCTCGCCCAATCCGGCGAGCACCGTGATCCTCGACCCCTGGTCGCCCGCCCTCGACGGCGAGACGACCTCGAAAGAGGTAGTTCGCGTCGGCCCCGATCATCGACTCGGCCTTCAGGCGGTGGGCACGGTCCCGAAGACGCTGAGCCTCTCCTGGGAGCAGCGCGCGAAGGCGGGCTCCGAGGGTCGTGGATTCGTCCTCGCCCTGCCCGCGATCGCCGCCTGCCGGCTCACGCTCGACTTGCCCGTCGCGCTCGTGCCGGAGATTGCCGGGACCCTGCGCCAGGGACCGGCCCCCGGGTCGACTCCCGACCGCCGCGCCTGGCGGTTCGACGGACCGGGCGGGTCGTGGCGGATTCGCCTTCAGGCCCCGCGCGACCCGGAGGGTCCGGCCAGCCCGGTCTGGGTGTCCGGCACGACACGCATCGACGCATCCGATACGCCTGCGCGGTGGTCGCTGGACTGGTCGGTCGATCCCGGCCCGAGCGGCCCGCGGCGCTTCGGCGTCGCGCTCGATCCCGGGCTGGACCTGATCGATGTGACCGGGCCCAGGGTTGCCTCGTTCCGATCCGAGCCGAGTCGCGACGGGCCGGGGACGACCGTGACGGTTCGCCTGGATGACGGCGCGACCGGCCCGACTCCGGTCACCATTCGAGCGCTGGTCCGTATGCCCGACGACGGTCCCTGGCGCGTGCCGTCGGCCCGCCCGATCGGAGCCGTCTGGACGGGCGGTCGCACGCTGGTTCATCTCGGCCCGGCGCTGGTCGTTTCCGGGTGTAACCCCCTGGGTGCTCGCCAGGTCACGCCAACCGCCCAGGAACGGGAGTTCGTCGCGGCCAGACCGGGGCTGGTGCTGGCGTTTCAGGGCACGTCGCCGACCTCGCCGGCCGAGTTATTGCTGCGACGCTCGCCGACCGACAGCTCGGCCGAGGTCAAGGGCCGGCTCGTGCTCTCGGCGCGCGAGTCCGCGCGACTCGAGGCCGAGATCACCTGGCGGGTCGATCGCGGGCGTCTGTCCACGCTCGCCGCCGACCTGCCCGTGGGGTGGACTCCGGAGCGAGCCCAGATTCGCGGCCTCGCGCAGGCCACGGCCTGGCATGCCGAGACGCGGCCGGGCGGAGGCGCTCGCCTGGTCGCTCATCTCCCGCCGTCCCACGACCCGAGCGTGCCGGTCACGCTCGACGTCGCGGCCGTGGCCGTCGCCGGAGAGCGGCGGGGTCCTCTGGAACTGCCTCGAATCGTCCCCATCGGCGTGCGCGTGGCCGACGAGGTCTGGCTCGTCCGGGCCGAGACCGGCATGACGGTTTCGCCACGGAAGGCCCGCGGACTGGTGTGGTTGGACCCGACCTCCGCCGTCGCCGAGCCTTCGAAGGGTCCCCCGCGCCCGCCCGGAACGCGCCTGGTGCTGGCCTGGCGATGGACGGCGGCCGACGGCCGGGGTGTGCTCGACCGGGTCGCTGCGTCCGCCCCGCGCGCGGCGGAGGCGTGGACCGTCGCCACCGTATTCGCGGACCGGTTGAGACTCGACCATTTTCTCGACCTCGGCAGCGGCGACCCCGAGCGAAACGAGCTCTTCGTCGCCTTCACCGGGGACGACAACACACCCGCGCCCCGCTGGGACGTGCAGGGCCATCCCGAAAGAATCGTCGAGACCACTCCGATCCCCCCGGCCGACCGCGCGGCGGCTGGGCTGCCGTTGCGGGGGACCGCCTGGAAGCTCGTCCTGGCTCGCGGCGTCCGGGATCGGATGGTGCTTCACGCCAGAATGGAGCGGGCCTGGTCCGGCGCCGGGACCGTCCCGCTGATTGTCCTGCCCGAGCGCGATCTCATGAGGGCCTCGCTGCTGGTTTCCGTCGATCGCGGCCTTCGTGCCGAGACGGTGGCGCCGGGCTTGACCGTGCTCGACCCGGCCTGGGCCTGGAACGCGTTTGACCAGGTTGTCGCGCCGGTGGAGAAGGCGGAGGCCCCCCGGTCGCATCTCCGGCCCTTGCAGGCGTTCGGCTACGGATCGGGTTCGTCGTCGCCTCGTCTCACGTCGGAGACGCTGCCGGCGGCCGCGCCCGGCGGGCTCGTTCAGGATGCGATTCTGACGACTCGGACCGACCCGAGCGGCCGGGCCTGGTGCCACCTCGCGCTGCGGATCGTTCCCGGGCCGGATCGCATGATCGAGGTCACCCTTCCGGAGGGAGTCGCTCTCGAACGAGCCCAGATCGAGGGCCGTCCCGCGATCCCGATCCGGACCGATCGCGGGCTCCGATTCGCGCTGCCCGCGCCGGCTCTTTCCCAGCCGACGGTCGAGCTGGACCTGGACTATCTCACCACGCGCGGCGATGGTCGACTGATCCGGCCGAACCGCCCGGTCATCTCGCTTCCCTGCCTCGCATTCTCCTGGGACGTGGAGGTGCCGCCATCCCGCGAGGTCGCGAACATTCCTCCCGTCCTGCGAGACGCCGGCCTGGTGTCGAGCGAGACGTCGGTCCTGCGCCCGAGCATGGCGTGGACAGGCTCACCCGTCGCGCCCGAGGATACCGCCGCGATTCGCGAGATCAACGAGCGGATCACCCACGAATCGCCCGAGGATCGGACCCTGGGGGAGTGGTTGACACGTCTCGACGGCGGCCACGCGCCGATCCTCGTGGATCGCGCCGCGCTCGAGGACGCCGGATTGGGGCCGCATTCCAGGCTCGACCGGCTCCGCGGCGTCGCTCGACCCGCCTCCGCCGGCCAGATTTTCGCGGGGCTCGGGCTCAGACTGGTGGCCGGCGGTGGCGGGTTGCTGGTCACATCCGCCGGGGGAGAAAGCCATCCCGGACGGCACGCCCGACTGGCCCTGTCCGATCGTCTACGCAAGGCGGCGATTGCCGGACATGACGACACGGATCGGATTCAATGCCTCCCTCGCTGGCGAGGAGAAGCCACCCCGGGTCCGTGGGCCGACCGGCTCGGCGGCGGAGAATCGTCCGCAGTCGCATCACCGATCCGTCGCTTCGTCGCTCCGGGATGGCCCGACGATGGGGCCAGCCTTCGTGTCGTGGATCGGACCGGGCGTTGGATGCTCGCGGTCGCGATCGCGCTGCTGGTCGTCGGGCTCGGGCTGGCCTCGCGAAGATCGAGTTTTCGCCTCCGGTCGATTGCAATCGGCGTGATCGGAGTCGCTGGTTGGTTGCTGTTGCGGGTGGGGCCGCCCGATCTTGAAGATGCGGCCTCGGCGCTGGTCTGGGGGGCGCTGGCGACGGCGGGACTCTGGCTCGGCTCGGCCCTTCGCCCATCGCGTCGCGGACCGATCCGGCCGCAGCCCCGGTCGGTTTCCGGTCGGCAGAGGGCCATGGGATCGGGCGTGGCCACGATCCTCGTCCTGGCGGTCTGGGTCTCGAAGCCAACTTCGCAACTCCTGGCGGAAGACCCGCCACAGATCGCCCCCCTCGATCCCGGGCCGATCTTCGTGCTGCTTCCCTACGATCCGCCGTTCGATCCGTCCGTTCCCGCGTCCCGCGTGGTGCTTCGCCTGTCCGATTACGATCGGATTGTGGCCGCGACCGAGGGGCCGGAGCCCTCGCCGCAGGGCGACCAGCCGAGGCTGACGGCGGCGCTGCATGAGGTCCGCCGCGAGGGTACACGGGATGCAAGGATCGCGTCGGCGTTCGATCTCTGGGCCTCGGCTCCCGGCCCTAATGTGTGGTCCTTCCCTGCCGAGGGGGCGCGGGACCTCTCGGCCACGGTCGACGGCCGCGAGGTCCCCGTCAGGATGGTTGCCGGAACGACGACCGCCTCGGTGGCGATCTCCGGGACGGGGGCGCATCGTCTGATCGTGCGACGGCTCGCGGCCCTGGTCCACTCGGCCGACGGCGACACGCTCAGGATGCCGATCCCGCCCATCGCCTCGGCCCGGCTCCGGCTCGAAGCTCCGCCGGAGGGTGACAGGGTCGCCTTTCTGGCGGCGCGGGGGCGCGAGGTTCGCCGGGAGGGCATCCTGGAGGCCGGGCTTGGTCCCGTCGAAACGCTGGAACTCCGCTGGACCGGCCGAACCGTGGCGGGTCCTCCGCCGCCGCGGGGCCAGTGCGACGCGACCATGCTCTGGGATGTCGAACCGGCGGGCGATCGCGTCCGGGCGCGGATCACGGCGACCTCGGCCGAGGGACTGAGCCGGCTGTCCCTGGCACTGGAGCCGGGCCTGCTGGTTCGTTCGACGAGCCTCGCGGGGACGGCCGACGCGCTCGTCCGAAACGTCCCCTCGGGCACCATCTGGGAGTTGCCAATCGAGCCACCCCTGGCCGAGGGTCAATCGCTCACGGTGGAGTTCTGGCGACCGCTGCCAACCGCGACCGGGCCGGTGTTGATCCGCCGCGTCCCGCGGATCGAGCCCCTGGGCCTGGCGGGCTTCGGCGGCCTGGTCGGGGTCCGGCGTCCGCAGGACTGGACGGGTCGGCTCGGACCGGCCGGCGGCGGGGAATCGGTGCCGGATGCCGACTTCGCGCGTGCCTGGGGCGAATTCCCCTCGGGCTCGGCCACCTTCGCCGGAGCGTCACGGTTCCTCGGCTCGCCCGAGCTTGCCCTGGCGACGGGGCCGCCTCGCAGCCGCCCGCGCGTTCGCCCCACGATCCAGGTCGAGCTGACCCCCGGCCGCCTGGAAACCCGCGTTGAAGCCGCCTGGTCGGAGGTGGACGGGACGTCGCGAGAGGCCGAGATTCGGATTCCCGGCGACCTCCGGGTCGTACGCGTTGAATCCCCGGGATTGACCGATTGGACCCGTCCGACCGACGACCGACTTCGCCTTCGCTTCGACGCCGAGGTCCCGTCACCCAGGCGGACCATCCGGATTGACGGCTGGGTCCCCATCGACGGCGACCCGATGGCCTCGGGTTCGACCCAATCCGACGCCGAGATCCCCTGGCCATCCTGGCAAGGCGCGGACGTCGATGAAGGTTCTCTCACGATCCACGCACCTTCCAATTTCAGCTTCCGGCTCGACCCTGGCGCCGGGGTGCTCCCGATCGCGCCGGCCACCGGAACCGCTCGATCCGCCTTCTCGGTCGCTCCCCTCGCGTCCCCCGGCCGCCTCCACTGGACGGTCGAACCGATCGGCGTGAATGTCCTTGTCCAGAGCCTGCTGACGCTCCATCCGTCGTCGGTGGAGTGGACGGCGTCGGCTCGCTATCAGATCCCCTGGGGACCGTGTCCCCCGATCACTCTGCGACTGCCGACGGAATGGGCCGACGCGGCGAGGGTCGAGATCGTCGGGACCAAGATCAAGCCCCAGGTGGATCGCTCGGGCAAGGAGACGTCCTGGACCTTTCGCCCCGATCCACCGATGTGGGGCAACCTTCAGGTGCGGGTCCACGCCACCCGCCCTCGGCCCGCGCGAGGACCGCTCGCGTTTCCCGACCTCCTGCCGCTCGGGCGAGCCAGTACGGACCGGGTGGATTCCTACCTCGGCTATGCCGACGCGACCGGGCGCCCGACCGTCGTGGAAGGTTCGGCCGAACTCCAGCCGGTGGACGCCTCCCGCTGGGATGCCGAAGATCTTCCCTGGCCCGCCACCTTGCCTCGGAATATTCTCCGCGTCCTCAAGGACGGCTGGTCACTCCGGTTCCGATCCCCCGACGACGCCCGGTCGCCCGGACTCTCGGCCGAGGACGGCGGCGTGATCCTTGCCGACCTCGCATGCACACTTTCCGACGATGGCTCCGTGCTCGGTCGCGCCTGCTACGACCTCGACGGCCGCCCGAGCGCCTTCCTCGCCATCGTCCTGCCACCGGGGGCAGAGGCTCTGGGCGCGAACGTGGATGAAATCGCCGTCACACCGCGCCGCGACCATTCCGGACAGATCCTGATCCCCCTCCCCAACGGGAGCGCGGCCCGGGTCGTTTTCGTCTGGAAAGGGCGATCGGCCGGACTCGACGGCGATCCTCGCCGGGCCGTGCCGTTGCCGTCGCTAGCCAGCCCCGAGGTACCGACCCTCGTGACCGTCTGGGCGAGCGAGGACGTCACCGTGGAGGCCAACGCCACGATCTCCTCTCCGGCTGCGCTGGAGCTAGCCCGGGCCGAACGACTCGCCTCGACCCTCGCGCGACGGCTCGACCAGTTCGATCGGGGATCGCCGAAAGAGAGGGCGTCCCTCCTCGCCGCCCTGATCCAGTTCGAGTTGCACGCCCGGGCCACGGAACGGGCGACGCGAGAGATGCGCGGTGAGGCCGGACGCGCGATCATGGAGTCGCTCTCCCTGGAACGAAACTCCCTCGTGGATGCCCTGTCCAGCGGCGGTCTCGAGGATTTTGCCCTGTCGGCCCGGGCGCGGGTCGGACGTGGCCTGATCGACCCGCTGGCGACCCAGACCGCCGCCGTTGACCGGCCCGTCCCGCTGCGGATTCGACCTCTGGGCCGCGAGTTCACCTTCCGGGCGGCCCCGGCTCGACGCCTCTCCGTCCTTTGGTCGAAGCGACACTCCGGACCCGTGCTCTACTCGGAGTGGTTGCTGGCCGTGGGAATGCTGATCCCCGGCATCGGCGTCATCGCCTTGCCGTCGCGACGGCCCCGGCTGTCCGCCTGCATCGTCGCCCTGATCGCCCTGGGCGTGGCCCTGGCCTCAGGCGGCGGCCCGGCCGCGCTGCTGGTGATGGCGATCGCCGCCGCGGTGGGACGCATCCTCCCGTGAGGATCTCGCCGTTCGCACCATTGACGCTGGCTGTTCGTCCGATTAGAGTTGCGTCTGGACACGGAGCGTCTTCACGGCAGGACCGGGGGTCGTTATGAGTCTGGGTGAAGGTGGCGGC
The DNA here is from genome assembly GCA_028291545.1 of Planctomycetota bacterium. Classification (GTDB taxonomy): domain Bacteria; phylum Planctomycetota; class Planctomycetia; order Isosphaerales; family Isosphaeraceae; genus JAQGHR01. Next base: position 23,831 of record JAQGHR010000050.1, read on the forward strand.
AGCGAGGTCGGCTACGAGACCCTGCAGGGGCGCAACTGGCCGACGGTCACGCAATACTCCGTCTTCCTGGAAAATCGCGTCGGCCAGCTCCTGGAGGTCGTTCGCGCCTTCCACGGGTCCAAGGTCAAGATCGTCGGGCTCTCCATCTCGGACTCGGCCGATTGCTGCATCCTTCGGCTGATCCTGAGCCATCCCGAGCAAGGTCGCGAGATCCTCGAACGGGCCGACCTGGCCTACGCCGAGAACGAGCTACTCGCCGCCGAGCTTCCTAGCGGGCCGCAATCGCTCGTGGATCTCTGCACCGCGCTACTGCGTGCCGAGATCAACATTCATTACGCCTATCCCCTGATCGTTCACCCCCACGGCCGCGCCGCGGTAGCCCTGCACGTCGATAATGTCGAGCAGGCCAGCTCCACGCTGCACTCCCAGGGGTTCGAGGTCCTGAGCGAAGCGGACCTGTCGGCGAATTACTGAGGACGAGTGCCGTTCAGGTTGCGTCCTCTCGCTTGATCTCGGCCCGGAACCGGCCCGGCGAATCGGGGATCTCCCGGATCTTGCCGGAACGAACGTGGGTCGTGAGCCATCGCGAACCTCGGCCGTTCTTGCCAAGGACGGCCCTGAACAGGGTCTCGACATCCTCCTTGCGGAAGGTCTCGGGCAGCAACTGGAAGACGATCTCGTCTCGATGCAGAGAGCGAGCGAGCCAGTCCTTCGCCCTGTCCAGGATTGTGCCGTGATCGAACGCCAATCGCTCCACCTTGGCCGGATCGAGCCACGCGGCCTCTCGCGCATCGTCGCCGCCTGCAACCTCGGGCAAGGGTCCACCAACCACGGCGGCATGGCCGAAACTGATCGTCCTGCCGCGCGGGTCGCGGTCGATTTCGTCGAACACACCGATCTGCTCGACGTGCTTCACGTCTTTCAGGCCTGTCTCCTCCTCCAATTCGCGACACGCAGCCACTCCGATGCGTTCGTCCATTTCCAGATATCCGCCCGGTATGGCCCAGAACCCCGCAAATGGATCGGCGTTTCGCTTGATGAACAGGCTGCGCAGACCATCGTGGGCCAATGCGAACACGACCAGATCCACCGTGACCATCGGGCGGGGATATTTGTAGCAATACGGCGGGGGCATCGGTCGGTTCCCTCGGGGAAAACGGCTGGCCTCGATCGGTCGGCTCGCCCATCATGATAGGATGGCCCGTGACTGAACGCGAGCGGGAGGGTGCTCGTTTCAGGAGGATCGATAGGGTCGGAATCGAAGAGGGTTCACGCAGAGGCGGGGAGGCGCAGAGAAGAGGGGATCAGGGCCTGGACAGCGTACCACGGCTCCCGAGTGTCCCCGAGTTCTGTCGACCCGCATCCTGTCGCTCTCTCTCTTCCACCCACTTCCTCCTCTCTGCGTTTCCCCGCCTCTGCGTGAACCCTCTTCGATTTTTTCTTTGCCACCCTCCAGACGTTCCGATTGAGGTCCGAGCATGGCCGAACCCACCCCCGATTGGTCGTTCCCCGCCGGGTCGGGCGATGAGCCCGAGCGGCTCCAGGACCTTGCGACCCGTCTGGCGTCCGAGGATCTCGTCGCCGACATGGCGGGGGTCTGGCCCGAACGGCTCTGGGGCATCCTGGCCGAGTTCGGCGCGACCCGATGGGCCTTCCCCGCCGTCTCGGGCGAAGCGATCGACCGTTCGAGCCTGGTGCGTCGATACGCGAAGGTCGCGGAAGGCTCGCTCACGGCCGCGTTCATCCTGACCCAGCACGATGCCGCCATCCGCCGGTTGTTCGCAGCGTCGGCCCCGGGCAAGGCGCGGGCGGAGGAGAGGCTTGAACGGATCGCCGCGGGCGAGGTATTCCCGACCGTGGGCATCTCGCAACTGACAACCTCTCGCCGGCACGGAACGCGGGCGATGGTCGCGACCGAGACCGAATCCGGCTACCGACTCGACGGCGCGATGCCGTGGGTAACGGCCGCCGAACGGGCCGATCTGTTCGTCACCGGCGGCGTGTTCGACGACGGCCGCCAGTTGCTCGCCGCCGTACCCAGGGACCGCCCCGGCCTGACCGTGAAGCCCGCGTTCGACCTCGCCGCCCTGGGCGCCTCGCGAACCAGCGAGATCCTCTGCGACGGCGTCCTGATCGACCGTGACGAGGTGACGGCCGGTCCCTCCATGGACGTGATGGCGACGCCCGGCCTGGCCGGCACCGGCGGGTTGGAGACGTCCGCGCTGGCCGTGGGTCAGGCGCGCGCCGCCCTCGTCGCCCTGGCGAAGGAAGCCGATCACCGCGACGAGCTGGCCGAGCCCGTCGCCTCGCTGGCCGCGTCCTGGCGAGCGATCTCCTCCGGCCTGATCGCCGCCGCCGAGGGTCGCGCCGACGCCCCTGCGCCCGGCCTGATCCGGGGCGAGGCGAACGACCTCGTGCTGCGTGCGACTCAAGCCTATCTCACCGCGCGAAAGGGCAGCGGGTTCCTCCGCTCCGAGCCGGCCCAGCTCTGGGCCAGGCAGGCGCTCTTCTTCCTGGTCTGGTCCTGCCCCGGCCCCGTCGCCAACGCCGCCATCCGCGATCTCGCGGGTTGCAGCACGTAAGGCGACTCGGTCGCACCCGTCACGATCACGTGAGGACGTCCAGGTCCGTCGTCTGCGGCTTGACCGCCTTTCGGAGGGCGATGTCGATGCGCCTCTGCTCGTTGATGAGAAGAAACTGGAAGACGAAGGCCAGCGTGAGGCTCGGCAACAGGGCCATGAATCGGACGATGTCGGCCGCATCGGCGTCGGTGGAGGGAAGGCCCTTGATGGACAGGATCATCCCGGCCCACGGGCTGACGCCCATCGAGATCTGGGTCGACTTGGCCCCGAAGGACGCCACGCCGAACGCCACGCCCACGAGCAGCGGCAAAACCCAGATGAGGAACAGGAAGAGCCGGAAGTAGGTCTCTCCCTTCCGGTTGAACTTGAGTGCGAAATACTGCTTTCCCAGCCCGTAATACGCCACCACGAACGCTCCGACAGCGATCGATTGCGAGAACGCGAACCGTCCGAACCGGTTGCCAGACATGGGGAGGCCCATGGCCTGGCCCGGCTCCAGGACTTCCGAAGCGATCGACGCCCCCAGGGCAACCAACCCCGCCAGGCCGTAGACCGCCCAGGCATTCGACGCCAGCTCCGAGAAGACGGGTGGGCGGCGACGCCCCGCGCGAAGGGCGCGACGAATCCCCTTGGCATACTCGTTCAGGTCGGGCTGTACCGTCGAGGAGAGGACGCAGCCGGCGATGACGAAAATGTAAAGGAGCGTCGGCACGACCCAGTAGGTCTCCTTAACCTCCCAGAACGCGCCGAGGCCGAGGAGGGCCACGGTCGTCATGCAAATGAGCGCCTCGGGCTTGGAATACGGCAGTGCCCGTTCGGCGCGCATCTTTCGCGTGGCGGCTATGAGCAGGAAGAGCGTGGCGGCACCTTCGTAAATGAACAGAAAAGCAATCGTCGGCAACCGAATGCCGAAGAAGTCCATGCCGCCCGGGTCGGTCTCTGTCCCGGAGGCAATCATCCGCGAGCCGCGATAGGATCCATAGACCGCGTTACCGATCCAGAGGGAGATCAGCAACAGGGCGATGATTCCTACCGACGCGGATCTTGCGTTCTTGGCAATCAGTGCGACGAGCATCGTCAGCGAGTGCAAGACCCAGGCCGTGAGGATCGTCGGCGCGACGAGGAACAGAACGTCCATCAACCCGAATCCGTTGACGAGACCGCAGAGGACCAGGAACGGTAACATCAAGGCGAACAGGATGTATTCACGGATCGGCGCGCCGAGGAAGAAGCCGACGGCCAGGGTCGAGGCCGGCACCGGCGAGACCCTGTGGAAGTCGAGGATTCCGCTTTCCTTTGCCGACCCCACGGCGGACGCCACCTGATTGCTACCGCCCAGGACCAGGATCGCCCAGGCGATCCCCGAGAGGACATAGACGGCCCACGATCCGCTCGACCCGCTGGCGTAGGTTGCCCAACTGAAAACCAGGCAGATCGACAGGACCGCGACCAGGCCCGGAATGAGCTGCGCGAGTCGCAGCCGGGAGCGGATGTGCTTCACCAGGATCGGGTTGTCGATCAGAATATCCAGGGGAGTGCTCATGATCAGGATAGCTCCTTCGCGCCGACCTTGAGGAACAGGTCTTCCAGCCCCTCTTTCCGCGGGGCGAATGCCGAAATTCGCACCCCGGCCCCGATCAGCTTCGCGAGCAGGTCGGCCGCCTGTTCCGACGTGCCGGCATATCGGAAGGCATAGATTCCGTCGCGTCGCTCGACGTTCGCGGCGTCCGGCTCCTCCGCGACGATGCGCAGGAAAGTCTCGGGCGAGCTGAGCACTTCCACGACGATCTCGGCCGCGCCGAGCACCTGGCGGTTCACGGCCTCGATCGAGCCCGAGACGACCATCCGACCCTTTTCCATGATCGCCACCGAGCCGCAGAACTCCTGCATCTCGGTCAGGATGTGCGAGGAGACGAGGACGGCTTTGCCCCGGCCGGCCAGATCCTTGAGGATGTTCTTCAGGTCGATCCGCCCTTGCGGGTCGATCCCGCTGGCCGGCTCGTCGAGGATCAGGATCTTGGGGTCGGGAATCAGCGTCTTGGCCAGCATCAATCGTTGCCGCATGCCTCGCGACAGCACCTTGACCATCTCGTCCGCCTTGTCCGTGAGCCCGACAAGCTCCAGGTGCTCGGCGACGACCCGGCGACGGTCGGGCTTGGGAATCCCGTACGACGCGGCGAACAGGTCGAGGAATTCCCAGCACTTCAGGTCGTCGTACATCGGCGGGTTGTCGGGCATGAATCCCACGAACCGGCAGGCGTCGCGGGGCCGGTCGCGCATGTCCACGCCGGCCATCTCGATCTCGCCATAGGTGGGCTCGACCAGGCCGAGCATGGCCCTCATCGTCGTCGTCTTTCCCGCGCCGTTCGGCCCGATCAGGCCGCAGACCTCGCCGGCCTTGACCGACAGGCTCAGATCGCTCACGGCGCAGAAGTTGTCGTAATCGACGCGGAGGTCGCGGACATTGATCATCGGACACTCTCCCTGCCATCACTCCCGAACGCGCGACCGGAACACCGTAGATAAACCGGAGTCGCGAGTCCATGATCTTCTGACGCTGGACGGCCTTCGACGGGCGGTTTACGATGAGCCCACTCTGTTCGCCATGATCGAGGCCGATTCCCATGAAACTCGGATTCGTCTCCGCAATCCTCCCGGATCTCCCGTTCGGGGAGGTCCTCCAAACGGCCTCCGAACTCGGCTACTCGTGCGTCGAGGTCATGTGCTGGCCGCCCGGCAAGGCCGAGAGGCGGTATGCGGGCGTCTCGCACCTGGATGTCACGACGCTCGATCCTGAAACGATCGAAGAACTGACGCGGTCTCACGGGGTTTCGATCTCCGGGCTGGGATATTATCCCAATCCGTTGTCCGCCGATCCGAATGAGGCGGAAGTCGCCGTCGCCCATCTGTACAAGGTGATCGACGCCGCGGCGGCTCTCGGCCTGAACGTGGTCAATTCGTTCGTCGGCCGCGACCCGGCGAAGACGGTCGACGAGAACTGGCCGAAGTTCCTGGAGACCTGGCGGCCGATCGTCGCCCATGCCGAATCGAACGGGGTTCGGATCGGGATCGAGAACTGCCCGATGCTGTTCGGCAAGGACGAATGGCCGGGCGGCAAGAACCTCGCCACCTCGCCCGCGATCTGGCGGAGGATGTTCGCCGACATCCCCAGCCCGAGCTTCGGCCTGAACTTCGACCCGTCGCATTTCGTGTGGCAGCAGATGGACTACGTCGCGGTCCTTGGCGAGTTCAAGGATCGATTATTCCACATCCATGCCAAGGATGCCCGAATCGACCGTCAGACGCTCGACGCAAACGGAGTCCTCTCTTACCCGAAGCTCTGGCACACGCCGAAGCTGCCGGGGCTCGGGGACGTGAACTGGGGCCGGTTCTTCGGGGCGCTCACCGACGCGGGATACGAAGGTGCGGTGGCCGTCGAGGTTGAGGACAGGGCGTTCGAAGGCTCCCTCGCCAAACGCCGCGATTCGCTCGTCATCAGCCGACGGTATCTGTCCCCCTTCGTGATCGGCTGACGTTCATGAATGGCGATGCCACGATCGACCTCTCGGTCCTGATCCCGGTCTACAACGAGGCCGAGAACGTCGGCCGCCTGCATGCGGAGCTGGACGAGGTCCTGCGACCCTCCGGCCTTCGTTACGAGATCATCTTCGTCGACGACGGCTCGACGGACGGCTCGCGGGCGAGATTGATCGCCATCCAGGAAACCGATCCCGAGCACGTCCGCGCGGCCTTCCTCCGCCACAACGCCGGGCAGACCGCGGCGCTCTCGGCGGGCCTCGACCTCTCGCGAGGCGCGATCCTCGTGCCGATGGACGGCGACCTCCAGAACGATCCCGCCGACATCCCGAGACTGCTGGCCAAGCTCGACGAAGGCTACGACGTCGTCTCGGGCTGGCGTCGCATCCGGCAGGACAAGATGCTCACCCGCCGCGTGCCCTCTTTGATCGCGAACTGGCTGGTGGCGAAGCTTTCGGGCGTCACGCTCCACGACTTCGGCTGCACGATGAAGGCCTATCGCCGTCGCGTGCTGGAGGGCGTCCGGCTCTACGGCGAGATGCACAGGTTCATCCCCATCTTCGCGTCCTGGCGCGGGGCCCAGGTGGCCGAGATCGAGGTCCACCACCGGCCTCGCACGGCCGGGAAGACCAAGTATGGGTTGGGGCGGACCTTCAACGTCGTCCTGGACCTGATCCTGATCCGCTTCTTCCAGAAATACGCCCAGCGTCCCATCCACCTGTTCGGCCGGATCGGTTTGTGGTCGCTCGTCTTCAGCATGATGACGTTCGGCGGGATGCTCTTCTTCAAATACGTCTACAAGCCTCCCAAGTCGTTCGTCGAGACGCCCTTGCCAATGCTGACCGTCATGTTCTTCCTGGCCGGCGTCCAGAGCATCCTCATGGGCGTTCTCGCCGAGATGGTGATGCGCACCTACTACGAATCTCAGCACAAAACGACGTATATCCTGGGCGAAGTGAAAGACGGAACGCGCTCTCCGCTGGTCCCCTCTCCCCTCGTGGGAGAGGGTCAGGGTGAGGGGGCGGCCTGATCCTTCACCGTCACTCACCGTCTGGACCTGTTCCTCCCCGGACGGATACGGTGGGCATGTGCAATTTCGATGGTCGTGCCGCCTGCGCACCCTAACCCTCTCCCACTAGGGGAGAGGGGACCGAATCGGTCTCGGCGACCAGGGCGCGGACCTCCTTTTGATTGAACATATAGACTCCCGCACCGATCGCCGCGCCGGCCAGCATCATCAGGCGGAAGCCCAGCATGGCGACGGCGCCGCCGGAATAATTCATGAGGCCGAACAGCCCGCGGCTGGCCTGCTCGGACACGCCCAGGGCGCCGAAGGGCAGGGGGACGGCCGTCGTGAAGATGACCAGGGGCACGATCAGGAAATGCTCGGCCGGACTGGGGATGTCGCGGCCGAACAACGCTCCCGCGACCGAGTAGAAGGAGAGGACATTCAGGGCGTGCGTGCCCATGCCCATGACGACGGCCAGGGGGATCACGGCCATTCGTCCGCGATACGCGCCGGCACCGGCGCGGCGGCCATTCCGTCGAGGACGGAACGCGACGATCAGGGCCAATCCGGCGACCACGACGAGCAGCCAGGCCGCCAGGACGAGATTGCGCACGCCAGGGTTCAGTTGATCGCGACCGATCGTCCCGACCAGGGCGGCGATCAGGAACAGGCCGAGCAGCCCCGAGAGGAAATCGACCAGCACCGAACCGATCGCCTTGGGCTTGTCTTCGGGCCTCTCGCGACACAGGAACGCGGCCTTGACGACGTTGCCGAAGACCGCGCCGGGGATCACGAAGTTGAACAGGGCACCGATGAATCCCAGACGCACCGCGTCGGGATAGCGAAAGCTCAGGCCGAGGGCTCGGACGAGCATGTACCATCGCAGGTACGCGAACATCAATCCCGAGAGATAAAACGCAAGCCCCCAGGCGAACCCCAGCACGTCGGGCTTCCTGTCGAGGACCCCCTGGATCTCGCGGCGGTTCATCTGGATCGCCAGGCCGAGCAGACCGAGGGCAAGGCCCGCGCGGAGGATCAGCCCCAGGATCCGCGATCGTCGTCGGCCAACTCGGCTCATCGCGAATTCACCCCGTGAACGGGACCGACGATCTGTTCAAAGACGGAACGCGTGCGACGGGCCAGGCGCTCGATGTCGGAGCGGAAGAGCGTGGCCACTTCCACCTCATCATCCGGCATGTACCCGAGGCGACGGGCGAGACGGGCAAGCTCCTCGCGATCCTCGGGCAGACCGACATCGGTGCGATTCTGCACGATGCGGAGGCGGCCTTCCACGGTGCGCAGGAAGTCGTAGGCATCGCGCAGGTCGGCGTGATCCTCGGCCGCCAGCCGCCCGGTCCGGCGGAGGGCGTCGAGCGATTCCCAGACATTGGTCTTGAGAATCTCGGGCTCGTTTGCCGCGTGGATCAACTGCAAGGTCTGAACCAGGAACTCGATATCCACCAGACCTCCCGCCCCCTTCTTCAGCTCGTTCGGCCCCCGGGCATCCCCGATCTTGCGGCGCATCGCCAGGACGTCCTGCGCGATCCGGGCCGGCTCGGCGACGGGTCGCGTGAGGATGGCCTTCGCGGCGGCGGCGACCTCGCGACCGAACCCACCCGTGCTGAAGAGCGGTCGCGCCCGCGTCAGCGCCATCCGCTCCCAGGTGGCGGCCGGGCCGGAGAAATAGGCGGAAAAGACGTCGAGCGACACGGCCAGCGGCCCCGATCCGCCGTAGGGTCGAAGGCGGGTATCGATCCGGTAAAGGGCCCCGGCCTCGGTCGACCCGCCCAGGTCGCGGATGACTTTCTGGGCGAGATCGGCGAAGAACCGATCGTTGGCCCAGGGTTCGGGCCCGTCGGTCTGACCGTCGGCGTCGTAGAGGAAGATGAGATCCAGGTCCGAGTGATAGTTCATCTCCCGACCGCCGAGCTTGCCCAGCCCGACGATCGCCCAGCGGGCGCGGCGGCCGTCGGAGGAGCGCCGCGGGACGCCGCATCGCGCGACACGACGCGCCCACTGGTCGCGCGCCACCTGGCCAATCACGGCCTCGGCCACGTCCGCCAGCTCGCGCGTGACGTCGCGGACCGGCTCCCGGTTCAGGATGTCGCGGACCCCGATCCGCACCCACTCCTTGTTCCGGAAGCCCGTGAGGATGAAGGCGAGGTCCTCCGCACCCCGGCACAATTCGGCAAGCTCGCCCTTGATCGCCGTGGCGTTCTGCCCGCGATCGACGACCAGGGAGTCCATCAAATCATCGATCATTCCTGGGTTATTGATGATGACTTCGCAAAGAAACTGGCTGGTGGCGCAGAGGTCGACGTAGAGCTTCAACGTCGGCGGGTTGTAGCTGAATAATTCCCACAAGATGGCCTTCGCGCCGAGGGACGCGGAGACCTTTTCCAGGTTCGTCAGCGACATGTCCGGGTCGGGCGTCCGGGCCACCGCCTCCAGTAATCGCGGCGCGATCGCGGCCAGGAAATGACGGCAACGGGCCTGGGAGAGGAATTCGATGTCCTCGCGAGCCAGGGCCATCAGGTTGGCGTGGGCGGTCGTCACGTCCTGGAAAGGATATCGGCCGAGGATTTTTGCGACCAGCTCCGGCGCAGGGTCGGGGTCGAGCACGAGGTCCACGACGGGGTCGGTCCCGCCGTCGTCGGTGAACGCGTCGTGCAAGAGGTGGTTGAGAATCTTTCGGTTCAACTCGGTCTTGGCCGTGTAATCCGACTGGAACCTCTGCGCCGGCCCGGTGCGGTCTTCCCAGGCCGACGCGGGGGGATAACCCATGCGAATGGCCAGGGTGCGGCGGCCTTCGAGGTCGCGGGGCATCTGGTGCGTCTGGCGGTCGAACATGATCTGGAGCCGGTGCTCGACGCGGCGGAGGAATCGGTACGTATCCTCCATGATCCCGCGCTCCTCGGGCGAGAGGCACCCGATCTGCTCCAGCCGGGAGATCGCCATCAGCGTATTGGCGTGGCGAACGCTCGGGACCCCGCCGCCGTGCAAGAGCTGCAAGAACTGGACCACGAATTCGACGTCGCGAATCCCCCCTCGGCCCGTCTTCACCTCGCGCTCGTCGTCGCCTGCGGCGTGCGTGCGCGACTCGATGCGACGCTTCATCGCCTTGATCTCGCCGATCTCCGTCGCCCCCAGGTATCTGCGATAGATAAAGGGGGCGATCGCGGCCAGGAAGTCCTCGCCGAGGCAGCGATCGCCGGCGATCGCGCGGCACTTGATCAGCATCTGGCGTTCCCAGGTCCGCCCGGTCGTGACGTAGTAGCCGATGGTCGTCGGCAGCGACCTCGCGAGCGCGCCTTGCTCACCTTCCGGGCGGAGCCGCATGTCCACGCGATAGGCCTGACCCATCGCGGTGTGGTCGGACAGGAGGCGAACGATCGCGCCACCCATCTTGGCGAAGAATTCCGCGTTCGAGACGGCGCGGGGCCCGGAAGTCTCGCCTTCCTGGTCGTAGAGGAAGATCAGGTCGATGTCGGACGAATAATTCAGCTCCTCGCCACCGAGCTTGCCCAGCGCCAGGACCACGAACCGTGCGGGCCGGCCGTCGGGCCCGATCGGCACACCGTGCCGCGCCTCGGCCTGTGACCGCGCGAGCCGCGTCGCGCCCTCGACGCACGCATCGGCCAGGTGGGAGAGGTCGAGCGTGGTCAATTCGAGCGGATGGCTGCGCACGACGTCGTTATAGCCGATGCGGAGCATCTCGCGGTGGCGCAAGCGGCGAATCGCGAGCTTCGCCGCCTCGTCCGAATCCGCCTGCTGCAATTCCACCCAAAGATGCTCGATCAGGGCGTCTCGATCCCGGCGTTCCGCCCCGCCTCGGAGCCAGTCGAGCGTCGTCGGGTCGCGAATGATCAACTCGCTGAAATACTGGCTCGTGCTGAAGAGCTGGACCAAGACGTCCGTCGTCCTCGGGTTCCTCGGCAGGCTCTCCAGAGCCGCCAGCCCGCCGGCTCCGGACGAGGCGAACCGCTCCAGATTCGTCAGCGCCATACCCGGGTCGGGGCATTGGGGGAGCAGCACGGCGAACTGGCCCATCAAGCCCTCGAACGTCTCGGCGGGAACGCGCGAGGCGAGGTCTCTGAGGTCGCGAACCCCCTGTTCCGGGTTACGAACCCCGAGGTCGCCCAGCCAGAGTCGCGCGAAGGCAAGGTCGGTCAGAAGTCCCGGGATGAGTCGATCATCCATCATCGCTCCTTCGTTCACCGCCTGCGTCACGCAAAGACCTCGGAAACCGCAACCCGCCAGCCCCGAACGGCCGGTTCCGCGTCGGCCAGGTCGCCGTGGGCGAAGGAAACGGCGCCCGCCTCGGACCCGCGATACGAGACGATGACGTCGTTCTCCGGGTCCACGTCCCAGACGACCCGCGTCCCGGCGGCGAAATTGTCGGCCCGCTTCTGGGCCATCGCGCGCCCGACGGCCGGGCCGTGATCGCCCTCGCTACGGACTTCGACCGCGAAGGTCGGTGGTCCGCTCACAAATTTCCTTCGATTCTCCGGCAGAGGCCCCGAGTAGAAGGCCGCGTCGGGAGAGAACGACTCGCGCCCGGACGGCAGTTCCGGCACCACGAAGCCCAGGTTGTCTCCGCACGCCACACCGCCACCGAATTGTCGTTCATGCAGCTTCAGGCTGATCGTGATCGCCAGTGCGATCTGGTGCGATTCGAATCCGGTAGGCATGAAGTGGACGATCCTCCCGTCGATGAGCTCCGCCTTGCCCTCGACGAGGGTCAGCTCATCGACCGTTGCCCTCTCGTGATCGACGCTTGCCATCGTCACACCTTCTTCTCGTTTGAGCGGGAGGATCGCCACGGGCGCCTCACGGTCCCGCCGCGTGCTGCAAGTGCCGGAAGATCGCCTCGACATCGCCTCGTGTCACGCCCAGCATCGTCGCGATCGACCGATCGTCGGCGCCGGGGTGCATGAGGGGCAGGACACGTGGGGCGAGAGGCATCAATCGCTCGGAGAGCGGGGGCTTGGGGGCATGGTGGCGATGCTCGGCCCAGGGATCGCCGAGGGAGACGAAGTCGGAATCGAACCAGTATTCGCGGCCGCCCTCGGCCAGCAACCGGACGAACCAGGCGTCGAAACTCGGCGCGACCAGACGGGGGGACGTGCCGCGTTCGTCGTCGCCGGAGACAAAAATCGGGCAATCGCCGCCGGGCCAGCGGTAGCCGAGGTCGATGCACACCGTTTCTCGACCGGGATTGCCCAGCTCGAACCAGCTTTCGGGCTGCACGACGAGGTCGGGCACACTGGCGAACGGGATCATCGGGCCGATGGCGGTCAGGGGGTGGATCAGGGGACCGTCCGCCCCGTAGAGTCCGTCGGAGATCGCCAGCCAGGTCCGCAAGCCGGCCGGCAGGGAATAGCCATAGCGACGCTCCCAGGCCCGGATTCGCCGCAATCCGGCCCGGGGCCGCAGGGGCGTGGCAAGGGGATCGGTGACGAACGGCTGCTCCCAGCCCCTCTCGGTCAACCGCCGATCGAGGGGCGTGGCGGCACGTTGAGCCCAGAGGGCCACGCGGCGACGGAGTCGGCTCGCGCGAACCTTCATGCACCGATCCCCACCAGGGCCGTCGTCATCACTTCGCCGAAGAGCGTCATCGGGGTCGCCTCCGTGATCGTGACTGGCAGCAATTCTCCCGCCTGACGCGCGTTCCCCTCGTACACCACGATCCGATCGCAACTGGTACGACCGGTCATCTGGATCGGGCCGAAGCCCTCGCTGGCGTGCCTCTGGGCCGTCTTGCTCGGGCCTTCCACCAGGATCTCGACCGTCCGGCCCACGAACGGACGATTGTCCTCGGCGCAGATCGCGTTCTGAACCGCGAGCAGGTCGTTGTTCCGCCGCTTCTTGACGCCTTCCGGGATGTCATCGGCGTACAGGTCGTCCGCCTTGGTTCCGGTGCGGGGGCTGTACTTGAAGATGAAGGAGTTCTTGAACCGGGATCGCTCGACCAGGCGGATCGACTTCTCGAACGATTTCTCGGTCTCTCCACAAAACCCGACGATGAAGTCGCTGGAGACGGCCACGCCCGGGATCGTTTCGTGGATCCTCGCCATCATGTCGTCGTAAAGCGCGACGGTGTAGAGCCGCTTCATCCGCTTGAGAATCTCATCGCAGCCGCTCTGGGCGGGAACGTGCAAGTAACGAGACATCTTCGGCAGGTCGCGCACGGCCTGTAACAGGTCGTCGGTCATGTCGTTCGGGAAGCTCGTGATGAACTTGATCCGCACCAGACCCGGGATGTCATGGAGCCGTTCGAGCAGGTCCGACAGCCGCGTCGTCCGCCCGTCGGGCGTCTTGAACTTGTAGCTGTTGACGGTCTGGCCGAGGAGCGTGATCTCCTTCACGCCCTGCTCGGCGAGTTGCCGGGCTTCCTCGACGATCCCATCCGGCGGCCGGCTCTGTTCGGGTCCGCGAACGGACGGGACGATGCAATAGGTGCAGAACTTGTCGCAGCCCATCATGATCCGCACGAAGGCCTGATGCGGCGTGGGCCTCATCGCGGGCTCGCGGAGGGGGTCGTACTCGGCGAAGCTCTCGGTGACGTGATCGCGACTGCCCCCGGTTCGGGCCAGGCTCACGGCCATCTGGGGGGCGCGGTCCTCCTTGGCCTTCGCCAGCAGCTCGGAGACCCGCCCCAACTGGCCCGGCCCGACGACGATATCGACGTGCGGAGCACGCTTGAGAATCTGGCCCTGATCCTTCTGCGCCATGCACCCCAGGACCCCGATCGAAACCTCGGGTTTCTGTTGCTTGATCGTCTTGATCCGGCCCAGGGCCGAGTAAATCTTGTCCTCGGCATGCTGGCGGACGGAGCAGGTATTGTAGAGGATCGTGTCGGCCTGGCCGATGTCGAGGGTCAGCTCATAGCCCTCATTGCGAAGCTTCGCCACCACAAGCTCGCTATCGAGCATGTTCATCTGGCAGCCGACGGTCTCGATATAGAGCTTTTTTTTCTGGGGGAGTTCGTTATGGGCCATCGGGTCGGCCATCGCCGTAGCTCCAGGGCGGGGTCGGCGCGGAAAACGGGCCAGAGAATTCAAGGAATCAGGTATCCATTGTAGCGTACGATCCTACGATTGGAAACGCCGGGTCCTGCCGGGCGGGATGAGATCCACCCGCGTTGCATGGGTTTCCTTCACACCTTGAGATGCTCATGCCGAGAGTCTTCGCCAACGCTCGACACCTGTTTTACGAGGAGATTGGCCGGGGCGAGCCCCTGGTCTTCCTGAGCGGGCTTGGAGGCGACCATCGGGCCTTCAGCGTGCCCATGCGTCACTTCAGCGCGCGGTATCGCACCCTGTCGCTCGACAATCGCGACGTCGGCCAATCCGACCGTAGCCCGACTGCCTACACCACCGCGGACATGGCCGACGACGTCGCCGCCTGCCTTCGTGCCGTCGGCGTGACCAAAGCCGCCCACATCGTCGGGCAATCGCTGGGCGGTCTGGTGGCCCAAGAACTCGCGCTCAGGCATCCAATCCTCGTTCGGTCCCTCGTCCTCGCCTCCACCCACGCCGGGGCCGATCCATGGCGAAAAGCCGTCCTGGAATCGTGGATCGCCGTCCGGTCGCTCGTCGATCCGCCCGAGTTCACCCGGCTCACGCTCCCCTGGCTGGTCGCGCCCTCCTTCTACGCGCAAACCGGCCAGATCGAGGGTTTGATCCGGTTCGCCGAGCGGAACGCGACGCCCCAGGATGCCGCCGCGTTCGAGCGACAGGCCCGCGCGGCGATCGGCCACGAATCGCGGCAGCGCATCCCGAGCATCACCGTACCCACGCTCGTCCTCGTCGGCGAGCAAGACCTCGTCAATCCCCCCCGCGTCGCCCGAGAACTGGTCGATTTGATCCCCGGCTCCCGCATGTCGGTCCTGCCCAACGTCGGGCACCTGCCGCACGTGGAAGACTCGCGAGGGTTCCGCGACGCGATTGGCGAATTCCTCGAATCGGTCCCGGGCGTGGCTGGTTAAGGGGGAATCGAAGATTTCACGCAGAGACGGGGAGGGGACGCGGAGGTCGCGGAGAAGAGAGAGAAGAAAGTAGAGAAGGCGAAAAGTTGTCATTTGCAAGTTTTCTCATGTTTTTGGTTTGGCTCAGGCTGGGCTGTGGGGTGGAGGCGGATCGGCCTGCGCGATCCCCTCCGGTAGGTCCGACTTCAGTCGGTACTGTTCAGGGAACCTTGTCGGGGGCAGGACCGACTGAAGTCGGACCTACTCCTCATCCAGGTCCCTGAGTGGCTGCAACCCCGCAGCCCATCCTGAGCCTTGAATTTCTCTCCGCGTCCTCTGCGTCCCCTCCCCGTCTCTGCGTGAAATCTTCAATTCCATCCCGCTCCCTCCTCCGGTTACAATCCCGTTCCCACGATTGGCCCGCTACGAACCTGCCTGAGAACTCGAACGGAATCTGGCCCCATGCGATGGACCCTTGCCCTCGTCGGCTTCTTGACCATTTCCGCCAGAGCCGCCGATCCGAAGGGGCTGCCGGAGGTGCCGCCGGGTTGGAAAATCGCGATCGTGGCCGAGGCGCCGAAGATCCTCTTCCCCACCGCCATCGTCGCCGCGCCCGACGGCACGGTCTATCTCGGCCAGGACCCGATGGACATGCCGGGCCCGCCGACGAAGCCGATCGACTCGGTCGTCGCGATCAAGGACGGCAAGGTCTCGGTCTTCGCCGACAACCTCTGGAGCGTCATGGGGCTGGAGTGGATCGACGGCACGCTCTACGTCGTCCACGCCCCGTTCCTGTCGGCCTTTACAGATACCGACGGCGACGGCAAGGCGGATAAGCGTGTGGATCTCATGACGGGTCTGGGTCCCAAGCTCCCCGGGTTCAGCGGGATCAACGACCATGTCCCCTCGGGCATCCGCCTGGGTATGGATGGGTTCCTGTATCTCTCGTTCGGAGATAAGGGCATACCGGACGGCGTCGGGAAGGACGGGACCAGGATTCGCGTCGAAGGCGGCGGCGTGATCCGGATTCGACCCGACGGCACGGGGCTGGAGGTCGTGTCGACGGGCGAACGAAATCCCCTTTCCGTCGCACTCAGCGCGACCGACGAGGTCTTCACCTACGGCAACGACGACGACAGCAAGAAGTGGCCGAACAGCCTCACGCACCATATCGTCGGGGCGCATTTCGGCTATCCCTACCAGTTCTTGAACGCCCCGAAACGAACGCTGCCAATCCTGACCGGCCAGCTCGGCGGCTCCGGCACTCAGGGCATCTGCTACAACGAGGACGGCCTGCCCGCCGACTATCGCGGCGATCTCTTCTTCTGCGACTGGGGCCTTCAGGAAGTCTTCCGATACAAGGTGGAAAAGGCGGGCGGGACCTACAAGCTCGTCAAGAAATCGAGCTTCATCAAACGCGGCGCCGTGCCCGACTTCCGCCCGTTCTCGGTCGCGACCTCCTACGATGGAACTACCCTTTACGTCGTCGACTGGGCCTTCGCCGGCTGGCTGGCGAGCGGGCCACAAACGGGACGGCTCTACAGGATGACGTATGAGGGACCGGACAAGGTCCATCCTGCCGCGAGGCCGACCGGGCAAGATCTTCCCTCGCGTGTCGCCGCGCTCGACCACCCCGCGCTCGCCGCCCGCATGAAGGCCCAGCGCGATCTGATCAAGGTCGGGCCCGATGCCGTCGCGCCCCTCATCGAACGGTTCGGCAAGACGAATCGCCCCCGCCCCGGCCGTCTGCACGCGCTCTGGACGCTCGACGCGATCACCGCCCCCGAAACGCGAAACGCCGTGCGGGTCGCCTCTCGCGTCGGGCTGAGCGACGAGGACGCCGAGATCCGTCTCCACGCCGCCAAGGTGGCCGGAATCCGCAAGGATGTCGAGGCGGTCTCCAGCATCGCGTCCTTGCTGAAAGATCCCGACGCCGCAGTCCGCCGTGAAGCCGCGATCGCCCTCGGCAAGATCGGCGGGCCGACGGCGATTGCCGGATTAATGACCGCGCTCGGCGACCCCGATCGCTTCGCCGAATGGTCGATCGAGCACGCCATTCGCAGGCTGAAGGCGTGGGACACCTCGGAACTGACCGCCGCGCTGCTCGACCCGAAGCGACGAGACGCCGCGCTCGACCTGACCGACGAAGCCTGGTCGGTGGCCGTCATTGATGCGTTGATCGCTGCATTCGAGAAAACCGACGACACCAAGATTCGCGCCCGGATCGTCGCCAATCTCGCGGGCCTTCATCGTCGCTATCCCGAGTGGTCGGGCAACTGGTTCGGCACGAATCCGCTGGCGGGCGAGTTCCCCAGGAAGACGCGGCCCTGGAGTCCCGAGGGGATGATCCGCGTCATCGTCGGGCTGACCAGGGCCCTGGGCGACGCCGACACGAGCGTTCGCAAGGCTGCCATCGCCGGCCTGGCCGAGACCGGCCCCCCCGCCGCCGCCCCGTTCCGTGCCCGACTTGACGCCGAGACCGACCCCGCCAATCAAGCGGCGCTGGCCTCGGCCCTGGGACAGCTTCACGACCCGGCGGCCACGCCCACCCTGGCGCGGTGGCTAAAGGACGGCGCACGGCCGCTTCCCGTCAGGTCCGCCGCCCTGGATGCCCTGGCCCAGATTCCCGGCCGCCCGGCGGCGGTGGCGCGGCTGGGCGTGCTCTATGACAAGACCGCGCCTCCCGAATTGCTCGCCCGCGCCTTGCCCGCGCTGGGACAAGCAAGAATTGTCCCCCCCAACGATCTGGCGTCCTTCCTCGAACACACGACTCCGGCCGTCCGCGTCGCCGCGATCGCTTCCCTGTCGTACCGGTCTCCGGCCCCTCCCGAGGCCAAAGCCGCGATCCTCGCCAGGTTCGCCGATCCCGCGCCCGAGGTCCGCAAGACCGCCGTCGAAGCCGCCGGGACGCTCAAAATCCGCGAGGCGATCCCGAAACTCCTTCCGCTCGTGAAAAACGACGCCACGCGATCGGAGGCCACGCTCGCCCTGTGCGCGTTGCCCGACCCGCGCGCCCTGCCGGTCTACCTGGAGGCCATCGCGGATCGAAGCCCGGAGGTCCGCCGCGCCGGGGAAAACGCCCTGCTTGCCATCCGCGATCTCGTGGGAGGGGACCTGGAAAAGGGGATCCGGGAGAAGCGATTCAATAACGTCGCCTATGAGGCCGTCGAGCGCGTCCTGACGCGGTTCACGCCGATCCCGGTCTGGAAGGTCATCGGCCCGTTCCCGCGCACCACGGCCCAGGTTTTCGTCGGCGAGAAATCGATCGATTTTCGCCGCCAGCACTCCGGGGTCGAGGGCCGCACGATCGCATGGGCCGACCGTTCCGCCCAGGAGGGCACGGGCCGTTTGATCGTCGACGACTTCAAGGCCGGCACCGGCGACAAGGGCGGATTCGGCTACGACACCAACGGCTCGCCCGATCTCGCCTCGTTCGCCTACGCCGAGATCCCCGCCGACAAGGAACGCGCGGCGATGCTGTTGATCGGGTCCAGCGGCTCGTTGATCGTCACCCTGAACGAGCAGGTGATCCTCAACTACTCGAACTTCGCCGGACGGCCGTATTCCCCCGATTCCGACCGCCTCCGCGTCGTCCTGCGGAAAGGCAAGAATCGCCTGTTGATCCGTAGCCGCCAGGGGATCGGCTCCTGGTCGTTCGGCGTCCAGGTCTCCGACCCCGCCGAGACCCTGTTCGCCACCCGTCCCGGTTCCACCAGCCTCGCCGACCTCCGCGATCACGGCCTTCGTCACGATGGCGACCCCATCAAGGGCCGCGCGATCTTCTTCGACCCCAAGGGCATCGGCTGCGTGAAGTGCCACGCGGCCGGCGGCATGGGCGTCGCCAATGTGGGGCCGGACCTCACGGGTTTGTCGCTCAAGTACGACAGGGCCGAGATCATCCGGTCCGTCCTCGAACCCTCCAACCGCCTCGCCACCGGCTATCAACCCGTCCTGGTCGCGAAGACGGATGGTAAAGTAATCACGGGATTACTTCGCGCGGAGACCGCTGACTATCTCGACCTGATCGATTCCGACGCCAAGCTTGCCCGTGTTGCAAAGGCCGACATCGACGAACGCCGCGTGGGCGACGTATCTCTCATGCCGACGGGACTCGTGGACACGCTCTCGAAGGAGGAGTTCGCCGATTTGATCGCGTATCTGAGGAGCCTCAAGGCCACCCCGGCGACCCGGTAGGTCCGTTTCACTCAGCCATCTGGATACCAGGCCCCACATGATTCATCCCCTTCGAACCGTCGCATCCGCAATGTGTGCCCTCATTGTTTCGAATGCGGTTTGCGATGCGGAACAGTTCTCATTCCATCACGAAAACGTGATGGGTACGTCGCTGGAACTCCGGATTCGAGCCGACAGCGCCGACGCTGCCCGGTGGGCCGAGGGCCGCGTACTCCAGGAGATCGACCGCCTGAGCGCGATCTTCAGCGGTTATGACAGGACGAGCGAGTTCAGCCGGTGGATGGCGGCCCCGAAGGGCGCGGTCAAGGTCTCGCCGGAGTTGTTGGAAATCCTCCAGGCGAGCGATCTCTGGCGATCTCGTAGCGACGGGGCGTTCGATCCCGGGGTGGAAGTCCACTCGCAACTCTGGAAGACCTGCGCCAAACAGGACCGCGTGCCGACAGCCGACGAACTGGCTCGTGCCAGGGCCTCCATGTCTGCGCCCGCATGGAGGCTCGACCCGATCGCCCGAACGGCCGAGCGGCTCTCGGATGGACCGATCTCCCTGAACGCGATCGCCAAGGGCTTTATCCTCGAACGGGCGTGCGATGTCGCGATGGAGACGAATCGAGGCGTTCGCGGTCTGCTGCTGAACGTCGGCGGCGACATGCGCGTTTGCGGGGACATGACCCAAACGTTCGCGATCGCCAACCCGGCCGCCGATTCCGAATCCTCGGCGCCGCTCGCTCACGCCAGGGTCCGCGATCGCGCCGTCGCGACCAGCGGACACTCGCAGCGCGGGTTTCGCGTCCAGGGCCGATGGTACTCGCATATCCTCGATCCTCGCACGGGGGCCCCCGTCGATAGTATCGCGAGCGCCACGGTCGTCGCCGGGCGATCCGCCGATGCCGACGCGCTGGCGACGATCTTCAACGTCCTGTCCACGGAAGAGAGCCTCCGGCTCGCGAAGGCGATTCCCGGCGTCGAATGCCTGATCGTCACCACGGATGGCCGCATCGCGAAGAGCGACGGATGGCACGCTTTCGAGATTGCCAGGCCGTTGACCCTCGCACTGGCGGACGGACCCAAGGCCGCCGATCCGAAGCCGCAAAGCGAGCTGTGGCCGGACGGGTTGGAAATGCTCATCAATTACGAGATCAATCAGCCCGAAGGCGCGAACCTGCGGCGCTATCGCCGACCATATGTGGCCGTCTGGGTGGAGGACAAGGACGGCAAGATCGTCCGCAACCTGATCCTCTGGGTCTCGTTCGGCGGCCAGGGTCACGAGCGCTGGCTGCCCGACATGCGGCGCTGGTACAAGAGCGAGAAGGCCCGCAAGCTGGCCGATCCCGACCCGATCGCCGAGCCGGTCGCGCGACCGACTCGCCAGCCGGGAAAGTACTCCGTCATCTGGGACGGCAAGGACGATCACGGCAAGCCGGTCCCTCGCGGCGAATATGTCATCTCGATCGACGCCGCGAGAGAGCATGGTACCTATCAGAATATTCGCAAGCAGGTAACGATCGCCACGACGCCGTTCGCCGAGGAACTCAAGGGGAATGTCGAGATCAAATCCGCCTCGATCGAATATCGCCGAAAGACTCCGGCGAAAAAATGACTCGACGACCCAACCGCCGCGCCATGCCCGGAGCCTGAAGCGCCGGCTGAACATCAAGCTCGCCGCCTGGATGCGCTGGCTGCACATTTATCTGTCGATGTTCGGCCTCGCCGCCGTCCTGTTCTTCAGCGTCACAGGAATCACCCTCAACCATCCCGACTGGTTCTTCGGCGAGGCCGAGCGCCGCACCCAGGCCGAGGGGCAGATCAACGTCAAATGGTTGCACCTTGAGGCCCCGTCCGGCACCGAATCCGACCCGACCCGACAGGTCGCGAAGCTGGAGGTGGTGGAGCACCTTCGCACGCTCCACGGGATCAAGGGAGCCGTCGCCGAGTTCCGCGCCGACGAGAACGAATGCCTCGTCACCTTCAAGGGCCCCGGCTACGTGGCCGACGCCGTCATCGATCGCTCAACCGGCCGTTACAGCGTGACGCAGCAATTCCACGGCTTCATCGCCATCATCAACGACCTCCACAAGGGCCGCGACACCGGCCCCGCCTGGTCCATCCTGATCGACGTCTCGGCCGTGGCCATGACTGTGATTTCGCTGACGGGCCTGGTGCTCCTGTTCTACCTCAAGCTCCGGCGGATTCCGGGCCTGGTGGTGACGGCGGTCGGCACGATCGTCGTCGTTCTGGTCTACGTCCTCTGGGTGCCGTGATATCCGCCGGGCGATCCTCCCTACTTCGCGGCCCGTTTCAGCCAGATGAACTGCCCGGAGCCGACTCGTCCGATGGTATGCGGGTAGACGATTTCCATCGAGTCCTTGCGGAGGATGTAGCTGCACAGCACGCCCTTACCGCTCGGCAAGGTTAACATGAGCGGATGGCGTCTCACCGGACTCACGTCCTTCGCAGCGTCGGGCATGAAGAGATCGTTTGCGAGGACGGCCACGACATGCCCGTCCCAGATCAGCTCATTGCCGTTGATGGTAAATTTCGCTCCGTGCTCGCCCAGGTGCGTCTCAGCGGGCATCTTACGACCCGCCGAGGAGTTCTGAGATTCCAGGACCTCCCAACGCCCCTGTAATTCCTTGAGTTCCTCCCCTCGGTTTGTCGCGGGGATGGAGTCGGCTCTCCACGCGTAGTCCACGTCGGGATCTCCCCAATCCGATCCGGCGACGGACCGGAACGTGCCTCTGAGGATATAGCTCGTCGGCTTCGTCTCCTTGACCTCGGCCAACTCGCCCTTGTAGACCTGGACCTCGTACGAATCACCATTCGACTTGACCACCCTCCGTCTCATCTCCACGTGCTTCGTCTTGGGGTCATAGGTGCCGGAGAAGAGTTGATTGAAGATTTCCCCGTGGATGGAATTGCCCTTACTCGCTTCTGTAATGAGTTCTCCCACCTGCCCATTGGCCATCAGGCTCCAGGTGCCGGACGGAATCGGGACCGGGTCCGGGGCTGTTGCCGGGGCCTGGCCAATCGCCAGGGCGCAGAGCACGAGTGACCACATTGTCTCATCCTCCGAATCGCTCGATCGCCTTGGCCCGGGCAACGCGGCCAGGCCCCTACGCCGACGGTGTGCGGGCTGACCCGCGACCCCGACGATGATACCGAAAAATCCTCCCGCGACTTGTAACAACTCGGTAACAACCGCCGTCGCTCGCGGATCGCGGGCTTCAGGTCGACCGAGAATTCGTTGACTTGCGTCTTGCGCCGGCTTCTGATCTAGTTGCCCATTGCCCGGATGAGGCCCTCCATGTGAGGCGGAGGCTCCACCCGGCAACCCCCATTTCCGATTGAGATCGCCCGACAGTATCGGTCTGAGGTCCCGCTGCCGAATGTGATCGCGCTCGGGCCACCCCCGGCCGATCGCGATCGACGGCCCCGCGACGACGCGGCCTTTGCCATGCAGGCCGGATCGCCGCGAGTCCCGGGCGTTTGCGCCCACGAAGGAGCCAGCCATGCGTCGTCGCGGATTCACGCTGATCGAGCTGCTCGTGGTCATCGCCATCATCGGCGTCCTGATCGCCCTGCTGCTGCCGGCCGTGCAGGCGGCGCGCGAAGCGGCCCGGCGGATTCAATGCACGAACAACATGAAGCAGCTCGGGCTGGCCATGCAGAACTACCACGACACGATGGGGTCCTTCGCCTTCGGCGGCCGGACGCCGTTCGGCGCGGCGGCCCCTCCGGGGGGATGCACGAATTTTTGGTACGACGATATGTCGTGGTATTTCGGTCTCCTGCCCTATTACGAGCAGACCACGATCTTCAACGCGGTGAACTTCGACCTGACCATCAGCAGCCCCGCGAACATGACGGGTCGGCAGGTGAAGATCAACTCGCTCGGCTGCCCATCCTCCGGGCTGGACACTGACGAGTTCCCGAACACCTGCTGGTCTCGCATCCGCTGCAACTACGCGGTCAACTTCGGCAACACCGACTTCGGGCAGGACAGCGGCGTGCCCGACCCGCTCCAGCCCGGCAATACGCTGAACTTCCGGGGGGCCCCGTTCGCCCTGGGCAAGACCTTCAGCATGGCCAACATCATG
Source organism: Planctomycetota bacterium (assembly GCA_028291545.1). Lineage (GTDB taxonomy): Bacteria > Planctomycetota > Planctomycetia > Isosphaerales > Isosphaeraceae > JAQGHR01. The sequence continues at coordinate 47,216 of JAQGHR010000050.1, forward strand.
GACGGCACGAGCACGACCATGATGTGGGGAGAGCTCATCTCTCCCCACGATTCACCCGGCTGGGACGGACCGATCGCCGAGAGCCAGATCGCCATCGGCGGCCAGAGCTTCCAGGCCCTCTTTCCCCCCAACGCCAAATACCCCGACCTGGTCGTCCGCCAGTGCCCCCCGCCCGGCGACCTGAATAGCATCTACGGCTGCATCGTCATCGGCCCCGCCGGCGCCGAACGCGGCCAGGCGTTCATCACCAAGAGCAAGCACGCCGCCGGCGTGAACACCGGCTTCTGCGACGGCTCCGTCCGCTTCGTCAAGAACTCGATCAACATCGCCACCTGGCGCGCACTCTCGACCACCCAGGGCGGCGAGACCATCAGCGGCGACGGGCTGTAAGGGCGGCGAGGGACTTGCAGCCAACCACGAGGTTGCGAGTCCGGGTGTCAATGATCATACCCGACCCTTGGCACCCAGAACCGGTTACCGGTGCCGCCCGCCGGACGAAGCGGCCGCCCGGTGCGGCGAAGGAGCATCGCGGCTCAGGCGTGCTTGGCCTTCGCCTGGGCGGTCCGAGCGACGGTGAAATTCAGCCCGGCGACGGACTGATTCTGGAAATTCACGTCGTAGTCGCTCTCGTTGACCAGGCGGCCATCCAGCGACTGGAGAGGGCGGGCGTTCGGCAGGAAGCCGGAACCGGCGGCCACCTTCTCGTACTGCTGGAGCTGCTGGTGATCCAGCGTGATGGGCGTCGAATAGACGAACCAATTCACCGGCTGAGAGAGCGGGGGCGTGGTAAGCGAGCCCTGATAGAAGTAGCCGAGGGTACTCGCCGGCAGCAGGCCGGCGAAGTTGATCGCGGTCGTGCCCGGGGTCGTCGAGTTCGGCGTCGTCAGGTTGGCCGTCGCGGCGTTCAGCACCGGATCGAGCGCGGCGTTATGGGCGCCGAGCTGGAGGAAGACGGCGACGACCGTCTCGGCGCCCGAGGCGCTGAGGTTCACGAAGTGCTCTTCCATCGAGAAGATGTGGCCGTTGACCGCGTTCTCCGACGGATCGTGGTAGTGGAACTGAGCCAGTGTGCTCTGCTGGCCGCCCACGGTGATCGTGTCGCCGGTGGTGGGGGCGAATTGCACCTGGATCTGGTGACTGTTGTTGATCTCCTGTGTCGGCACGGCGTTGGCGTAGTTGACGGTCAGCACCTTGCTCAGATCGATCGGCGGACCGGTGATGTTGATGGGCGATTCGAACGCCAGCGTGCCGGCCGGCGCAATCGTCGCCCAACTGGCCGGGCCGACCGGGCCGAAGGCGGGGTCACTGTTCCCGGTCGAGTAGTTCCACGAATTGTTGCCGGCCCCGTTGACGAGCGCCCCGGTCGGTGCCGTCGTCGCGAAGGTGGTGGACGCCTGCGTGAAGTGCCTCGGCGTGACTTCACGGACGACGTAGCTGCCGTTCGCCTTGATCTTGAAGGTGTAATGCCCCGAGCCGTTGGTGACCGTCTTCTGCGCGACATTCCCGCTGGAGTCGATCAACTGAACCTGAACGCCTCGGATTCCCTTGCCGGTCGAATCCTTGGTGATCTGCCCCGTGATCGTGCCGAGGGTCGCCTTGGCGTGTTCCGATCCCGCGATGTGAACATGGGCCGCCGGGGTGGTCACTCCCAGGGCGCTCAACGCGAGTCTGTCCTCCAGCCCTTCAACCTCCGGCCGTCTCTTCCGAAGCTTCGCGATTCCCGCACCGTTCAGGTTCTGAATGCCAATCATCGTTCGCGTCTCCCTCGGGTATTTGCTGGATCATCCATTCCGCTAGTAGCGGCCAGGCAATCCCGGGGGGAAGCAGTAATGTACCTATTTCGCTTTGCCGATCAAGGAGGGACCCTGGGCAATTTATTACGATCTCATCTCGACCTGGATTTCCCGGTCGCTTGAGGTTCGCCCTCCTCATCTTGCACGAGTGCGCAGGTGACGCACGAGGATCGTGGCCCTCGCCCTCTCAAACTGGCCCTGAACAAGCGCAATCAGTCTCTCACTCCGAATTCCGATCATACGGCACGATATTCTGCCACTCGTCCGCGTCGGAGCGGGCGACGACGGCGACGACGGGCTCGGAATCGCTGAGGTTGGTGACCTCGTGGGGGATGCCGGGCTCGATGTAGATGAAGTCGCCGGCGCAGTTGTCGATCACGTTCCGCAGGCCGGGTCCGTACTCGTGGCGGACGCGGCCGGAGAGGATGTAGAGCATCAGCTCGAAATCGACGTGGATGTGGGCGAACGCGACGCCGCCGGGTGGGATCGTGGCGACGTTCATCGAGAGCTTCGTGGAGCCGACGTTCCTGGACGACATCCCGAGCTTGTAGCGGATGCCGTTCCAGCCTCGGCAGTTCTCCGAGTTGCGAATGACCTTGATGCCGGCATCGCCCTCGACAGGGGCGATCAGGTCGATGGATTCGTCGGACATGGTGGATATCTCTGGGTGCAACTTGAGAAAAGCTGGAAGAGGTTCACGCAGAGGCGGGGAGACGCGGAGAAGACTCAGATGAGACATCTCATTCTTTCCGAGTTTTCTCCCCGCCTCCCCGCCTCTGCGTGAACCTATTTTATTCCCAAGAACTTGGTCTACGCCGCCGACATCTGCCGGGCGTTCCAGCGCTCGACGAAACGGCGGTAGTCGTCTGGAGTATCGATCCCGACGCATCGCTCGTCAACAATCCCGACGGCGATGGGCTGGCCGGACTCGAGGACGCGGAGCTGCTCCAGCTTCTCGGAGAGTTCGAGAGGGGAGGGCGGGAGCGAGGCCAGGCTCAGGAGGAATTCACGGCGGTAGGCGTAGAGGCCAAGGTGAAGCAGCCCGAAGGGCATGCCTTCGCCCAGGCCGTCGCGATGCACGGGGATGGGGCTGCGGGAGAAGTAGAGGGCGCGGCCGGTGCGGGAGAGCACGACCTTGACGCAGGAGGGGTCGCGGTAAACCGCCTCGTCGTGGATCGGCGTGGCGATCGTCGCCATCAGGGCGTCGGGGTCGCGTTCAAGGAGATCGACGACGCGATCGAGCGCCGCGGGTTCAATCTCGGGCTCGTCGCCCTGGAGGTTCACGACGATGCGGGCGTCGGGGATCGCGGCGATGACCTCGGCGACGCGATCGGTGCCGCTGGGATGGTCGTCGCGGGTCATGACGGCCTCGGCACCGAACCGGGTGACGGCCTCGAAGATCCGGGCGTCGTCGGTGGCCACGATGATCCGGTCCAGGCGGGCGGATCGGCGGGCGGCCTCGACGACGTGGCAGATCAGGGGGATTCCGGTCTCGCGGAGCAGGGGCTTGCCGGGCAGGCGGGTCGAGGCGAATCGGGCCGGGATCACAGCGATGACCTGGCCAGATCGTTCGGTGTTGGCGGATGGGCGGGTCATGCGCTTTCCCCTCCTGGAAAAGTGGCCCTGCAAGGCGTCCGGGCGGACGGATGCGACGTTGTTCCACAACCCCGGATCGCGGTCAATCCCAAGCCAGGTTCCGGCCGTCGCGATCCTTCGGCGAGGCGATTTTGAAGAGATCGCCGCGATTCTTGTAACGCTTTGTATCTCCTTCCATCGCCGCACGTTCGCGATGTGAGCATCGTGCGGATCGGACAGGAGCCGGGCCAAATCAGGGCTCGGAATTCACCCTTTGAATCGAAGGGCGGCGCGAAGCCGTCCGATACTGGGTACACCGCGGGACAGCCCGTCCGAATCGCTCCGGTGATTCGCGAACGAGCCGAACGCGGTCCGCGACGACCTTCCTTACAACGGAGAGACGCCGGAGCGATCGCCCCCAGGGCGGTCGGGTCTGGCGAGGCCCATGGGACCAGGTCAAGGTTCCTCGGGTGGAATGGAGAGAGGGCGGCGCAACGCTGTCCTCGGGGGCGTGGCCTGGAGGGTCACGACTCTTCCCGATCGGGCCGTTCTGGTCCGGTCTCCCACGCAGGATGCATCTCGTTCGGAGCTTCGCCCTCGGGGGCCTCGTGTGCGGTGCGGACCATGACGGTTCGCGACGGCCGCCATCGGGACCACGGCGGTGACGCTCTCCTCCCATTCGGGGTCTCTTCGGGCCACGACCGCGCCGAGTTCTCGGACTCGTTTCGCAGACGGATCAGGTCCGGCGACGGCTCCCGATTTCTCACTCGCCTGCGCCCCGATAACCGGCCCCCACGACGGGTGCCGGCCCCGTGATTCCCGACGCCAGCCGAGCAATCCGGCGGGCGTCGACCGGATCGCGCCATGGATGGGGGGCGTTCATCACCGAATTGCGGGGCGGATCTCGCCAAAGGTATGGCGGCCGTCTGGGGGACCTGAAACGATGAGCCCGAACCGAGCCCAGCGACTTCACGGCCGCTCTGGAAATGGATGCCGGCCACGGCTCGAAACCCTCGAAGCTCGCACCCTGCTCTCGGGCATGGACACGATCGAGGCGGCGGTCACCCGCGACACCTACCATGTCGACGGCACCGGACTCTCGGCGGCGATGATCGACACCGGCGTCGATTACACCAATCCCGCCCTCGGCGGCGACGGCTACGGACCCGGCCACAAAGTCGTGGACGGCTTCGAGTTCTCGCAGAACGTCTCGAACCCGTATCCCGTCAATCCACACGGGACCATGACGGCGGGCCTGGTAGCCTCCAGCGACAAGACCTATCCCGGCGTCGCCCCCGGCGCGAATATCGTCGCCCTTCGGGTGATCGGGGACGACGGCTCCGGCGACTTCGACCGCGTCGCCCGCGCCCTCCAGTTCGTGATCGATCATCACGTCAAGGACAAGATCTCGGTAGTCAACATCTCGCTGTCCGACGGCGGCAATTATCCCTACGACTTCTTCACGCACGACAACTCGATCGGCCAGAGGATCGCGGGTCTGATCCACCAGCTTGACCAGCTCAACATCCCGGTCGTCACGGCCGCCGGCAATAGCTTCGACGGCATCCTTCCCGGCATGGGCTTCCCGTCGATCCTTTCCGAGTCGATCAGCGTCACAGGGACGGACCAGGCCGATCACTTCCTGACCAATGCGCAGCGGCTGGGCGCGGCCGATGGATTCGCCGCGGCGACCGATCTGGCCGCGCCGGGCAAGGACCTGACCGCCCCGGGCTCGGACAAGACCTGGACGACCGTGGAAGGCACGAGCTTCTCGGCCCCGCTCGTCACCGGCGGCATCGTCCTGCTCCAGCAGATCTATCAGCAGCGGTTCGGGAGCCTGCCGAAGGTGGATGATTTGCTCACCTGGCTCAAAGGTGGTGCGAAGACAATCCACGACCCGGTGACCGGCATTGACCTCGGCCGTCTGAACCTCGCCAAGAGCGCCAGCCTGATCCCGCAAGCGCCGAACACCACGCCCACCGATCCCGGCCCGCAGACCCAGGTGTTCGTGGACGGCATTCTCAAGGCCACCGTTCCCGCCACGGCCGCGAGCAATCCCCTGTCCGATTTCGGCTCGGACGCGGGCTCTCCGCTGGATTTCGACCTGATCCAGCTCTGGCAGAACGGGCAGTCGACGACGATCTCCCTGCCTGCCCAGACGGGCGCGAACGCCAGTTACTTTAACAAGGTCGAGATCTTCAACGCCCACACCACGGGCGTGGCCGTCGGCTCCCCGATCACGAACAGCACCCCGGTCGCCGCGACGGTCCCGACCACACCCAAACCCGCCGCCACCGTCAAGGTCCCCGTCGCGCAGACCGATTCGGGCTCGGTCCGTCCCGTCTCGATCCGGGCCTTCCACCGCACGATCGCAAAGGGCCAATCGGGAATCCCCAGGCCGTCGAGCTTCGCGAGGCGCGGGAAGCATCGTTGAGAGGCGACGTGGAAGACGGTTTCCAGGCTCCAATCGTTTGGTTTGTTTCAGCTCCGAAGGGGCAGATCGTCTGGTTTGTTTCAGCCCCGAAGGGGCGGAATCGTGTAGCCCCGGGCTACACGATTCCGCCCCTTCGGGGCTGAAATGCAGCTCTCCGGATTGCACCTGACGGTCACCGGCCGTTCTCTTATCGACTCGCGGGTCAGGCGATTGCGTGGCCCACGATGGCCGGCTCCCACGCCCCACTCCCTCGGGTCGTCGCATCCACCGAACGGACGAAGCGTCGTTCCACCACTTGGAAGTAGACCCACCCGATGGACCAGACGAGCGTTGCCGCCACCACGAAGAGCATCACCTCCGTGGCAACGCTGGTCCGGCTCACCAGTCTGGCGTAGCCGCGATCGATCCAGGCGAGCGCCAGGCTGTGGGTCAGATAGAGGCTGTACGAGATCACGCCGATCCGAACCAGATACGGCGAGGCGACGAGCTGTCCGAGCCGGCCTCCGGCCTCCGAACTCAGCAGCGTCGCCGTCAGGATCAGCGCGAATCCCGCCCCGACGGTCGTATCCACGACGAGGATCGCCCCCCGCGACGACAGGCCCGCACCGATCACCAGCAGCAGGCACCCGGCCGCGAGGAGGCCGTTGACCTTTACGCAGGGCGTGGCCTGCGCTCGACCATCACGTCCGGCGTACCACGACGCCACACCCATCCCGAACGCGAATTCCGCCCAGCGGCCGAGGAAGAACCCGTGGAGCAGGAACGTCTGCGAAGGCATGGCCCGGAGTACGGCGGCTCGCCACGCCAGCGAGAGGACCGCGACGCCGGCAATCACCCAACGATACCCGAGCCGTTCGGACAGGGCGAAGAGCAGGGGGAGGACCGCGTAGAACTGGAACTCCAGCGAGAGCGACCAGAACGGCGAGTTGATGGCCTCGATCGTGTCGCCCCGAAGTCCATGAACGAAGCCCACGTGCATGGCGACCTGGCGAATCGTGTTGGGCTCTGCACGCAAGGGTGGCAGCCCAAGGTCGGCTTGCAGCGAGGCCGCCAGCAAGTACAGGGCGATTGCCACATAATACGGAGGCGCGATTCGCCACCAGCGATCGGCGAGGAACCGTCGCAGCGTCGGAGCCCGCGCCGCGCGAGTGCGTCGGATCAGCGAATACGTCAGGCAGAAACCGCTTAACACCAGGAACAGGTGGACGCCCAGGAATCCGAAGCGCGACGGTGCAAGCAAGCCGTAGAACGCCGAGCGGACGTGGCTCTCGCACTCCAGCCGATGATGGAACAGGATCACCGCGAGGACCGCGAGCCCTCGCATCCCGTCCAGACAATCCAGCTTCGCCGGGGCCTTCATGGGACGTGGCCTCGTCTTCCCTGACGATCAAACCCGCGCGGACATCCTGTTGCCGCCGACAGAAGCTTACCGTTCCCGTCGCGGGCGGACAAGCCATTTTGGGATCGCCAAGGCAACCGAAGAACGCAGTTCCCGAGGAGGATTGCAAAGTTTCGATTTCGTCGAGGGGAATCCAAGATTTCACGCAGAGACGGGGAGGAAGGGCAGAGAACGCAGAGAATTCCAATTCGAGTACTTTTTCCCTCCTGGATTCTCCGCGTCCTCTGCGCTTCCTCGGCGTCTCTGCGTGAAACGCTTCGATTCCGACTTGGCAATCGCCCTGTGCGGTTCCCCCGATCAATCTCGCCTCCCGTCCCGATGATGTTCCTGAGAGCCGTTGTCCGGGCGCTCGGCGGGAGACCGCGATCGCGGGGGAGTGGGACTCGGTTCCTCACGTGGAATCAGGTTTCTGGCCCGAGACGGCGGCTCGGTCGCGCTGAGCCCGCCACATTCGGCCGAGCAACGATCGAAATCGCGTGACAGCCTCCCCATTGAGCCACCGGTACACGCGTGCTACCGTCGTCGAGGAACGAAATCTCTCCACGATGGACGGACGGCTCGCCATGCGATCAATGTTCACATTTCTGCTTCTTGCTCTAACCTTTCCGGCCCTGGCCGATGGGCCGTCCGACAATATCCCGGCCAAGGTCCGGCCCATCCCGCCCAGGGGCATCGCCGTCCCCGACGCCGAGCGCAAGGGCCTGGAAGAGGGGCTGACAAAGCTCGCTGAAAAGATCGCGGCCATTGAAGCGAAGAACGACACGAAACGCACGCGATTCTTGCCCGACATCCGCATCCATCACAAGGCCGTCCGCTACGCGCTCGATGGCGACGAGTTCTTCGACCCCAAGGAAGTCGCCACCGCCCGCGACATGATTGCGGAGGGCCTGTCGCGCGCCTCGTCGCTGCTCGAAACGGGCAAGGCCGCGTGGATGGACGTGCCCGGCGAGGTCTACCTGGGCTACGTCTCGAAGATCGACGGGTCGGTCCAGCCGTATTCCCTCATCGTGCCCGAATCCTGGCAGCGGCGGTCCCCCTATCGCCACCGCCTCGACATCTGGTTCCACGGCCGAGGCGAGACGCGGACCGAGGTCTTCTACTACAAGGAACGCCACAACAACCTCGGCGAATTCGCCCCCGAGGACGCCCTCGTCCTCCACCCCTACGGCCGCTTCTGCAACGCCGCCAAGTTCGCGGGCGAGGTCGATGCCTTCGAGGCCCTGGATGACGTGAAATCCCGCTACAAGATCGACGAGGACCGCATCTCCGTCCGCGGCTTCTCGATGGGCGGGGCCTCGGCCTGGCATTTCGCGGTGCATTATCCGGACAAGTGGTTTGCGGCCAATCCGGGTGCGGGGTTCTCGGAGACACCGAGGTTTCTGGATGTGTTTCAGAAGGAGAAGTTGGAGCCAACGTGGTACGAGAAAAAACTGTGGCAGATGTACGACTGCACGGATTGGGCAGAAAACCTGAGTGGTTGCCCGACGGTGGCCTACAGCGGAGAACTTGACAGTCAGAAGCAGGCGGCGGACGTGATGGCGGAGGCTCTTGAGCGACAGAATCTCCGCCTGAAGCACGTCATCGGCCCGAAGACCAGGCATCAATATGATCCCTCGGCGAAGCGCGAGGTGATCCAGATCATGGACAGTCTGGCGCGACTCGGCCGCGATCGTTCTCGCCGCGAGGTCGACTTCTGGACGCCGACTCTCCGGTACAATCGTTCCGCTTGGATCACCATCGACGAGCTAGGCGAGCACTGGGAAGCCGCCCGGGTTCATGCCACCTTGGACGACGGCTTCACTGCCTACCGGCTTGTGGCGCAGAACGTCACGGCGATGACTATCGAATTCCCCGCCGGCACCGTCGATCCGGCCATGAGTGACCGCCTACAGACGTTCATTTTCGCCGACGCAGAAGGTCAAAAAGGACAGGTCGTTGACCGCGACGGACCAAAGACGGACTTGTCGTTCCGCGTTTCCTTCCACAAAGAGGGGAAGGAATGGATGGCCGGACCCCGCCGAGCGACGGGCCTCCGCAAGAAGCACGGCCTCCAGGGACCCATCGACGACGCCTTCCTCGAACGCTTCACCTTCGTCCGACCCACAGGCACCAGCAAGAACGAAAAAGTCACCGCGTGGGTGAAGTCCGAAGGCGACCGCGCCGTCAGACGATGGCGGACCCAGATGCGAGGCGACGCCATCGTGAGGGACGACACGGCCGTCAGCGATGCCGATATCGCGAGTTCAAATCTCGTCCTCTGGGGCGATCCCGAGAGCAACGCCGTCCTCAAGAAGATCGCCGACAAGCTGCCGATCCGGTGGGACGGGGACAACGTGGTCGTCGGTGAGAAAACGTACTCGGCCGCCGATCATGTGCCGATCCTGATCTTCCCGAACCCGCTGAATGCCGAGAAATACGTCGTCCTGAACAGCGGGTTCACCTACCGCGAATACGACGACCTCAACAACGCCCGCCAGGTCCCCAAGCTGCCCGACTGGGCGATCGTGGACGTCCGCACACCGCCCAATAGCCGCTATCCGGGCAAGATCGTCGCGGCGGATTTCTTCGATGAGGCGTGGAAGATCAAGACGAAAAAAGACTGAGCCGCCAGGGAAGCGGAAGAGTTATCCGCAGATGAACGCAGATAAAAAAGTCGATTTTGTCCAATCCTAATCTGCGTTCATCTGCGCCATCTGCGGATCGCCGTAGGCGTCCCCTCATCCTTAGTAGTCCAATCCTCGCCCCCTATCGGGTATGATACTCCCTTGACAGGAATCAACCGCCAATCGGATAGATGTCATGAGCGACCCGGCGAACAGTCAGAATTTGATCGACGGAACCGGCCCCGCGCCGGGCGAGAGCTACACGATTTCCGTCTCTCCTCGGGTCAGGAACCTGCCGCCGTACCTGTTCGGCAAGATCAACGACCAGAAGCTCAAGATGCGCCAGGCCGGTCACGACGTGATCGACCTCGGGATGGGCAACCCGACCGATCCGCCAAGTCCCGCGATCATCGACAAGCTCTGCGAGGCGGCCCGCGACGACAAGAATCATCGCTACAGTGTCGCGTCCGGCGTGCTGAATCTGCGGAAGGAAGTGGCCAGCCGCTACCAGAGCCGCTTCAACGTGGACCTGGACCCGAACCTGGAGATCGTCACGACGATCGGGTCCAAGGAGGGGTTCAGCCACATGTGTCTGGCCCTCCTCGGCCCCGGCGACACCGCGCTCGTGCCCGCCCCCACCTTCCCGATCCACGCCCACGCCATCGCCCTGGCCGATGCCAACGCGATCGCCCTGGACGTGCGGGACTCGCAGGCGTTCCTCAAGAACGTCGCGTCGATGTGCGAGAGCCTGTTCCCGAAGCCGAAGCTCCTGGTTTTGAACTATCCGCACAACCCCACGGGAACGGTCGTGGAGCCGGCCTTCTTCGAGGAGGTGGTTGCGCTGGCGAAGAAATACAAGTTCCTCGTCGTTCACGACTTCGCGTATGGCGACGTGAGCTTCGACGATTACCTCGCGCCCAGCTTCCTCGCCGTGCCGGGCGCGAAGGACGTGGGCGTCGAGTTCACCACGATGTCCAAGGGCTACAACATGGCCGGCTGGCGCGTCGGGTTCGCCGCCGGGCACAAGGAGATCATCCGCGCGCTCAAGACCATCAAGGGCTATTACGACTATGGCCTGTTCCAGGCCGTTCAGATCGCCGCGATCGTCGCGCTGCGGCACGGCGAGGAAGCCCGCCTGGCCCAGGTCGCCGAGTACCAGATGCGTCGGGACGTCCTCGTCGATGGCCTTCACCGGCTTGGCTGGGAGGTTGAGACGCCGCGAGCCGGCATGTTCGCCTGGGCCAAGATCCCCGAGCCGTGGTCGTCGAAGATGGGCTCCATCGACTTCGCCATGAAGCTCCTGGAAGACGGCGACGTCGCCGTCAGCCCCGGCCGCGGGTTCGGCGAACTGGGCGAAGGCTATTTGCGAATGGCCCTCGTCGAGAACGATCAGCGCCTCCGTCAGGCCGTCCGCCAGATTGCCCGAGTCCTGCGCACGGATTCCTGAGACCCGCCGCGACGGGTGAGGGTTAGGCCACTTGCGCGTCATTGAACCGACTACTGACGGTGGCCTCGCCAACAAGACGAAGCAAGGGTTTTTTAATGGGGCGTCCCTGCCCGCCTATAAATATTCTTGGCTCATGATGGGTTGCGGGGTGGCGGCGATGCAGGGCCTCGGAAAAGTAGGTCCGACTTCAGTCGGGCCCGTCCCCAACAAGAATCCCGGGACAGGACCGACTGAAGTCGGACCTACCGCAGGGGA
>JAQGHR010000058.1 GCA_028291545.1 Planctomycetota bacterium
TGTCATGGGAATCCCTCCCGACATCAGGGTGTGGGAACGACGAACCGGCCGGTTCTTGCATGTTGAGTTCGCTATCCGTCCATGTTACCAGATCCAGTAGGTTTTTCCTGCGGCTGTAGAACTAGCCTGCCCGCGCTAGAGGGTAGGCGGCGAGAGAGGAGAGGGAAGCAGTTCGTAAGAACTGTTGCGGGGAGGTGCCAGCGCACTCGGCGACCTTTTCGCCGTAACTCCTTGGCCTGGTTAGATTGAGGCCCTTGTCATAAGCCTCAGTTTCTAGCTGCGTGTTGTCATAACCCCGCAATAAACCGATTATGATGCAAACGCACAGTCAATGCATTTTTTCATAAGGGTTGCTTTTAGTGGAGGCATGCCCACGTCATATCCGATTCCCGACCCGCCTATCCGGTACGTGCCTACGCCGTTGGTGGCATCCCCGGGACGTACGCGACCCGCGTCGTCCACGGGGCGGTCCTCCTGCCGCTTTTTGGGGTCGGTGCCCTGGCGCGGGGTCCGGCCCAGGACCGGGCCTGTGCCGGCCTGATCCAGTCCTGGCGTGCCCGGATCTACGCACTGGCGGACGCGCGCCTCGCCACCCCGTGCTCGACGACCCGGACGGCGATGCCGCGCCCGCCTTCGCGCCGGGCGAGTTCGACAACAGGACCGCCAGGATGCTCAATTGTTCGCCGTCGAGCTTCATCCCGGCCGGCGCCCGCGGCCAGCCCTGCAATCGTGCCTTCTACTGCCCGCACTGCTGGGGGCGGCAGGCCCTGGAATCCTGACGGCGGGTGGACGCGTTGCTGTTTCCCTCCACGGAAGCGGGCACGCCGCATGCCGGTTGTAGGGCTGGTTGTTCCCGGGAATGGCCCGCACGCGCCCGCGTGACGGAAGAAGTAGCGCAGCCCGTACGCCATCGTCTGCCGCACGACGATCTACCGGATCCCCCAGGCGAGACCCGAGGTGAAGCTGCATCCGTTTGCCGTGTGGTTCAACGCCCATCGTGATGCCCGACCGGGCAAGAAGGCGAGGCCCTCTCAGCCCCGGCTCCATGCCGACTTGACCCGGGCCGGCGCCGTGGGCGGCCTGGAGGTGATCACGTGCGGTTTCCGTGGCGACCCGGTCACGCCGCGCGGCCGGCGGATCGTGGTGCGGCAGGTCCTGCTGGTGCCGCCCGCGAAGCTCGGGCGTTTCCGTCGAGACCCGGCGGTCTGCGACCTGCCCCCGGCATACAAGGTCAACGGGATGGTCAAGCTGGCCCCCCTACGCGTGGAATCCGCCCCGTCCCGCTGCCAGGTCGTCAACCTGGTCGCTCGCACCTGGCGCTACCCGGCGGAATATCTCTACTGCCCACCTGTCCGGATGCTCGACCTGATCGCGGGCCGCCGGCTCAACTGTCGCTTCGGTATCCTCTGGGGTGGTCGAACAGCCCGTTCATGAAACCTTTCCTGCACGTTTTCTGGTGTCCCCGATGTCGAGCGCCGATCCCATCCCCCGCGACGCCTACACCTTGCTAGCGGACCTGGTGACCACCACCGCGGGCTTGCCGGTCACCGACGATCATCGGATCGCCTGCCTGCTCTGTTATCTCGATCTACAGAACCGGCTCTGCTGGGCCCCTTCGTCCGCCGGTTTCCTCGGCGACCTGGCCGCCGCCGGTTTCCCGTCCGACGCGACGCCCGGGCCGGTCACCGACGCGTTCCTGGCGGCCGTGGCCGGGCACGGCTCAACCCTGGCCTCGGCCGCAGATGGCCTGCGGCTCCTGGCGGATCTCGCCGACGCCATGGAGAGAGACCACACGATCCTTCCGCGTGACTATTGCGATGCCATATTGGGCGCCCCGGCGTCCGTGTCGGTCGATCCGCAGCCCGATTCGGCCCCGAGCTCGAAGGCGCGCAAGCGCCGGAGGACGTGGGCCGACGTGACCCCGATGCCACGGCTCGGCCGGCGGGAGCTATTCATGGAGGCGGTGAAGGTGCCCAGACACGCCAGGACTTCCAGGAAGGAGGCACGGGTGCCGCGGGGAAGAGCGGTGGATGAGGTCGAATCGACGGCGCCTTGGGATTAGAGGATCTGCCTCCGTCCCGGGAAGGCAGTGCCCCCCGCCTCGGGATGCACCCGGAGCCGGTACCTGGGCGGCCGGCACGTCGATCGAGTACCGCAACGGGACCCGGGTGCACATCGGCCGGGTGGTCCGCGACCGGGCCGATAAGATCGATTTCGCCCGCCACGAGGATGCCCATGGCGAGATCGGGACCGTGGCCCAGAGCCGATGCTCCGCGTTTCGCGTCAAGGCGGCGAAGGCCGAATCGCACCGAGGGAACGGCGGCAATCGATTGCGTCGAGCCAGAATCGGCCAGGCCTCGAAGCTCATCCATGGGGGTCCGGCCGGACCCCCCGCTTGTGCGTCGAGCGAGGGGCCCGGAGGTGATGTGCGGTCTGCCGCACCCCTTTCGACGCTCACCGGCCACGTCCAGGTGACCAAGGACCATCATGCAGACCTTTCAAGGAATGCCGAGACGCATGATTCGGCCTCGGACGCATTTTGCGACGTCCGGCTCATTCCCGACCGCTCGGTTTTTCTTAGCCATTTGGAGAGCAGTACAGGTTGTTTCCAAGGCCCGCCGATCACCCAGATTGACGATTGCCTGCATTCGTGAGCAGGATTCTCGAGCAATGTCCCTCCCTTCCCCGGCACATTTTTTGCCTGTTTTTAACCAACCGCGTAATGGCCGAGGATCGGTGGGCGCACTAACGACCGACGCGATGACCACTGGCTCACCACACGCCAGTCGTTCTTGACGTCGGGCCAGGAAAGGCCCGTCTTTTCGGCGACATCGATAGCTGGAATCCCAGGCGTGCATGTGGTGAGCACAGTCAGGCACGGCCCGGGAGAGCTTGCCGGTGTGGACCGCGGTCCTCCCAACGGAGGTCACCGCCGCCCAGTACGTCGCCGAGGGCAATCTCATGCGGGGTCTGGCGGGGACATCGGAGGAACAGCCCGATGAAACTCGGTCTCTTCATTCCTTGTTACATCGACGCCTTCTTCCCGGAAGTGGGCGTCGCGACCCTCGAGCTGCTTGAGAGACTCGGCTGTTCGGTCGAGTATCCGCTCGATCCAACCTGCTGCGGGCAGCCGATGGCCAACAGTGGTTGCCAAGACGATGCCTCCGCCACCGAAGCCCTCTTCGTCCACTGCTTCCAGGATTTCGACACGGTTGTCGGACCGTCCGGGAGCTGTGTCCACCACGTCCGGTTCAACCTCGACGCCATCGAACAGACCCCGCAGGCCCAGAAGGTTCGGGGCCGGACCCGTGAGCTCGTCGAGTTCCTGCTCGACGACTTGAAGGTCGTGGGCTTCCCTTGGGCAGCGTTCCCACACAAGGTAGGCCTCCACGACAGCTGCACCGCCGTCCGGGGGCTCGGCCACGCCCGGCCGTCGGAGCGGGTCAACGAACCCTACTTCTCGAAGACCCGGGACTTGCTGGACAAGGTCCGGGGGCTCGAGCTGGTCAAGATCGACCGGCCCGACGAGTGCTGCGGCTTCGGCGGCAGCTTCTGCGTCACGGACGAGGCGGTCTCGGCCAAGATGGGCTACGACCGGGTCCACGACTTCCACCGGCACGGGGCCGAGTACATCGTCTCGGCTGACATGTCCTGCCTGCTCCACATGAAGGGCGTGATCGACCGCCTTAAGCTGCCGATGAAGGTCATCCACATCGCCCAGATCCTGAACGGAGGCCCGCCATGACCCGGCCCGTCGATCCGGAAAGGCGGGCCGCGGGGTTCATCGCCCTGGAGCTGCATGAGTCCACCCACGACCGCCTCGTCTGGGGGATGCGCCAGAATCGTGACAAGGCGGTCGCCGGCGTGCCGGAGTGGGAAGAACTCCGTGAGATGGCCTCGCGGATCAAGGAACACACGCTCACGCATCTGGACCATTACCTCGAACAGTTCGAGAAGAGCGCGACGAAGCTCCGCACGCACGTCCATTGGGCACGTGACGCCGAGGAGCATAACGCGGTCGTCTACGACGTCCTCAACGCGCACCGGGTCAAGTCGTTGATCAAGAGCAAGTCGATGCTCCAGGAGGAGTGCGGCATGACGCCCTACCTCCAGCAGCGCGGCATCGAGGTGACCGAGTCGGACCTCGGCGAGCGCATCCAGCAGCTCTCGGACGAGCCTCCCAGCCACATCGTGGTGCCCGCCATCCACAAACTCCGGACCGACGTGGCGGCCCTGTTCGCCGAAAAAATTGGCACGGACCCGAAGGACTCCGACCCGCACGCCCTGGCCGAGGCGATGCGCCAGAACGCCCGGCCCCGGTTCCTGAAGGCCGATGCCGGGATGACCGGCGCCAACTTCGCCGTGGCCGAGACGGGCGGGTTTGTCGTCTGCACCAACGAGGGCAACGCCGACATCGGAGCCAGCGTCCCGCCGCTCCACATCGCCAGCATCGGCATCGAGAAGTTGATCCCGCGGGGGCGCGACCTTGGGATTTTCATTCGGATGCTCTCGCGGAGCGCCCTGGGCACGCCGATCACCCAGTACACCTCGCACTTCCACGGCCCGCGGCGGGGCGGGGAGCTGCACGTGGTGCTCGTGGACAACACCCGGAGCGACCGGCTCGGCTCGCCGGACTTCTGGCACGCCCTCAAGTGCATCCGCTGCGGGGCGTGCATGAACACCTGCCCGGTCTACCGGCGCGGAGGTGGCTTGAGCTATGGGGCAACGTACTCTGGCCCGATCGGCGTGATCCTCGACCCGGGCTTCGACCTCTCGAAGTATCGTGAGCTTCCCTTTCACTCCTCGCTGTGCGGGTCGTGTACCGATGTGTGCCCGGTCAAGATCGATATCTCCGATCAGATCTACAAATGGCGGCGCGTGGTGGCCGCGAAGGGTCTGCTGTCGTTCGCCAAGCGGGTCGGCATGAGTGCGCTCGGGAAGACGCTGGCCCACCCGCCGCTCTACCACTCCGCGGAGGCCGTCGGGGAATGGGCCTTGGAGCACCTGCCGCGGTTCCTGCTCTACAACCCGCTTAACCCATGGGGTAAGCACCGCGAACTGCCGGCCGTTCCCAGACAGACCTTCCGCCAGTGGTACATCGAGAACCGGAGGAAGCCATGAGTCCGCGGGAGGCGATCCTGTCGGCGGTCCGTAAGAACCTGCCCCGGCCCGCCGTGCCGCTGCCCGAGGTCCCCGGGTCCGAGCGGAAGGGGATCAAGCATGGGCTGGGCTACAAGGAGCACCTGACCCGGCTACCCGAGGTCCCGGGAGCTCCGGACGTGAACGAGCCTCTGCTCCCCTACTTCCGCCGGCAGTTGGAGGCGATGGGGGGAAGGTCTTTCGAAGTTGCCGACGCCGCGGCCGCCCGGGCGAAGGTGGCAGAGCTGTTCCCGGACGCCAACGTCGTCTGCTCGGCGGTGTCCGAAGTGCCGGGCACGCGGAGGATCCAGGATGTCCGCGACCCCCACGAATTGAACGATGTCGATGTCGGAGTGGTCCGCAGCCCGCTCGGGGTGGCGGAGGCAGGGGCCGTCTGGCTGACCCAGGCAGAACTGGTCGTGAACGCCCTGGGGGTCCTGTCGCAGCATCTCGTGGTGCTGCTCGACCCCGCGGCAGTCGTCGAGACCATGCACGACGCCTACGAGCGGATCGACCTCGCTTCCAGCCCCTACGGGGTCTTTCTGGCGGGTCCGTCGGCGACTGGGGACATCGAAGGAGTGATCATCCACGGAGCGCAGGGCGCGCGGAGCCTGACAGTCCTGCTCCTGGCGCCAGCAGCACGAAAAGATCCGCGATGAGTCATCCTCGTGTTGAACACGAGCGAAGGAATCTGAAATCGGCATCCATTGAATCGGAGGTGAACGACCATGGCGAAGGCGAGTCAAACCTATTCAGCCGGCCTGATCATTCGACAGAAGGAACCGACCAACTTGGAGACTCCCTTCGATCAGGTTGACTCGTATCTCACCCCGACGGACCTGTTCTACATCCGTAGTCATTTCGCAGCACCGAGGCTAGAGCTCGCCTCGTACCAATTGCGCATTGATGGCGCCGTGAGGAATCCGCTTTCTCTGAGTTACCAGCAGTTGCGAGACATGCCGTCCGAGACGCGGGTCGCCACTCTGGAGTGTGCAGGTAACAGTCGGGTCTTTCTTATCCCGCAAGTTGCGGGGGCACAATGGGAGCTCGGCGCCGTCGGCAATGCGGAATGGACCGGTGTGCTTCTGGGAGCTTTGCTCGAGCGCGCCGGCCTGGAAGACGATGCCTGCGAGATCGTGCTCGAGGGAGCCGACCGGGGAACGCCGACAGAAGAGCCGGTACCTCCCGGGCCGATCTCGTATGCCCGGAGTTTGCCCAGAGACAAAGCGATTCAGCGGGAAGTGCTGGTCGCGTACCAGATGAATGGCCGTGACCTCCCGCAGGAACACGGATACCCGGTGCGTGCCGTTGTACCCGGCCATTATGGCATGGCTTCCGTCAAGTGGCTGACGCATGTCCAGGCCGTGCGTGAGCCGTTCCGAGGTTACTGGCAGACATCAGACTACGGATACTGGGATTACCTGGATGGAAAGCCCGTGCGGCGTGCGCTGGGACAAATGAAGCTGAAGTCGGAGATCGCCCGACCACGAGTTTACGAAACGCTTGCCCCGAACTACGTCTACCCGGTTTTCGGCGCTGCGTGGGCGGGTGAGACCGAGGTAACGGGAATCGCGGTGAGCACGGACGGCGGACAGACCTGGGCCGAGGCAGAATTCCTCGACCCCATTCAACAGCATGCGTGGCGACGTTGGAAGTTTGATTGGCTGACGCCGACGGAGCCGGGGCGATACACCCTAATGGCGCGGGCCAAAGGTGCGAACGGCAATGTCCAGCCGGACAAGCACGATCCGAACTACGGCAGCTATGTGATCAACCACCCTCTGCCTATCGAGGTTTTTGTTGACGATCGTACGAATCGTTTGGTGTAGGGAGCCACGAATGGATACGCCCTTCGGCGAAAAGCCAGCGTCTGACTAAATCCTGCTGGAGTTCGTCGCCGGGCTTAACCGCGACCTGATCCGGGCAACCTTCCGTCGACGTTGGGAGCCGTTGCGTGTCGTAGGCGCGCCGGAGCAACCGGCTGATGAGAACACGTAGCGAACCAAATGGTACGGCCGGGGAGCCTCATTGCGGTGTGACCGGACAGCGGCGATTCCATAGAAGGAGCGAGTCATGAGAACGGTTGCAGATCAATTCGCCGAGACCCTCGCGGCGGCCGGGGTCAAGCGGATTTACGGCATCGTCGGTGACAGCCTCAACGGATTCACCGACTCCATCCGCCGCCAGGACAAGATCGAGTGGGTGCATCTCCGGCATGAGGAGGTCGCGGCGTTCGCGGCCGGCGCCGACGCGCAGCTCACGGGCTCTCTCGCTGCCTGTGCCGGGAGCTGCGGGCCAGGCAATCTTCACCTTATCAATGGTTTATTCGACTGCCATCGCTCGCGCGTGCCGGTCCTGGCCATCGCGGCCCATATCCCGTCGGCCGAGATCGGATCGGGCTATTTCCAGGAAACGCATCCAGAGACGCTGTTCAAAGAGTGCAGCCACTATTGCGAACTTGTCTCCAACGCCAAGCAGATGCCGCGAAGCGTCGAGATCGCGATCCGCGAGGCGGTCGGCAAGCGCGGCGTCTCCGTCATCGTGATACCCGGAGACGTGGCGCTCCAGCCGGCGATCGACGCGCCGGTGTCGGCATCTCTCGACCTCCTGCCGGCCGAGCCCCTGGTCGTGCCGCAGCCCGCGACCGTCAAGGCGCTCGCCGATCTCCTGAACGGGGCCAGCCGCGTCACGCTGCTGTGCGGCGCGGGATGCGCCGGCGCGCATGATCAGCTTCTCGCCCTGGGCGAAAAGCTCAAGAGCCCGATGGTCCACGCGCTCAAGGGCAAGGAGCATGTGGAATGGGACAACCCCTACGACGTCGGTATGACAGGGCTCATCGGCTTCTCGTCCGGCTATTACGCGATGAACGATTGTGATGTGCTGCTGATGCTCGGCACAGATTTCCCCTATCGTCAATTCTACCCGCAGGGAGCTGCTCGCATCGCCCAGGTCGACATCAGGCCGGAGCAACTCGGCCGTCGCGCGCCGATCAGCCTGGGGCTGGTCGGCGATGTGGGTGCGACGCTCGACGCCCTACTCCCGTTGCTTCAGGAGCAGCAGGATCGGCGGCGCCTTGATCAGGCCGTCGAACATTACAAGAACGTGCGAAAGGGTCTCGACGAACTGGCGGTCGGGAGGCCGGGCAAGAAGCTCATCCATCCGCAGCAGGTCGCCAAGGCATTGAGCGATCTGGCAAAAGAGGATGCCGTGTTCACCTGTGACGTCGGCTTGCCGACGGTTTGGGCCGCGCGCTATCTCGCGATGAACGGTAAGCGGCGGCTTATGAGCTCGTTCTGGCATGGCTCGATGGCCAACGCGATGGCGCAGGCGATCGGCGCGCAGGCGGCCTTCCCGAAGCGCCAGGTGATCTCGCTCTCGGGCGATGGCGGCTTCACCATGCTGATGGGTGATTTCCTCAGCCTCGCACAGCTCGGCCTGCCGGTGAAAGTCGTGGTGTTCAACAATAGCTCGCTGGGCTTCATCGAGCTCGAGCAGAAATCGTCCGGCTTCCTCGACTTTGGTACCGAACTCAAGAACCCGAACTTCGCCGCCATGGCTGAGGCCCTATGCATCCGCGGCTTCCGGCTTGAGGATGCGGCCGATGTGGAGCCGGGTATCGCGGCTGCCCTCGCTCATGACGGGCCGGTCCTCATCGACGCCGTGGTGAACCGGCAGGAGCTCGCCATCCCGCCCAAGATCACCCTCGAGATGGCCAAGGGTTTCACGCTCTATATGGTCAAGGCCGTGATGAGCGGTCGCGCCGACGAGGTGCTCGATCTCGCCGTCACCAATCTCTGGCGCTGAGCGGAGGAAGGCGCGACCGCCTCCGGACATCGAAGACATCGCCCGGCTATCGAGACAACCACCGCCTCATGGCGATCGTTCATCCCGCCGTGCTCAACTGACGAACCCGTCAAAGGAGACCTCGAACATGGCTGCCAGCACGAGCAGTGCGAAGCGCGGGATCGACCTCCTGCATGACCCGCAGCTCAACAAGTCTACCGCCTTCACCGAGACCGAACGGGATGCGCTCGGACTGACGGGCCTCCTGCCCTCCGCCGTGGACACCGAGGAAACCCAGGTGCGGCGTGCGCTGCAGCAACTCGGCCAGAAGCCCACCGACCTGGAGCGCTATATCTACCTGATCCAGTTGCTCGACTCCGACGAGACGCTATTCTACAAGGTGATGATGTCCGACCCGGCGCGGTTCCTGCCCATCGTTTACGATCCGACGGTCGGCGAGGCGTGCCAGAAGTTCGGGCACATCTTCCGCCGGCCGCGCGGCCTGTACGTGTCGCTTAACCACAAGGGCCGGGTCAAGGAAGTGCTGAGGAACTGGCCGGTCAACGATGTGCGCGTCATCTGCGCCACGTCCGGCGAACGGATCCTCGGGCTGGGCGACCTGGGCGCCAACGGGATGGGCATCCCGATCGGCAAGCTTCAGCTCTACACCGCCTGCGCCGCGGTGCCGCCGCGATACCTGCTGCCGGTGCATATCGACTTTGGCACGAACAATCGGGAGCTGCTCGACGACCCGCTCTACCTGGGCCTGCGTCAGCCACGCGTCTCAACCGACGAGCGGGACGAGTTCGTCGAGGAATTCGTGCGGGCGATCCAGGAGGTCTTCCCGGGCTGCTGCCTCCACTTCGAGGACTGGGCCGGCGTCGATGCCTTGCGTCTGCTGGCAAGATATCGGGACCGGTTGTGCTGCTACAACGACGACATCCAGGGCACGGCCGGCGTCGCCCTTGCCGGGATCCTGAGTGCGCTACGCGTGACCGGTGGAAAGCTGCGTGACCAGCGTGTCCTGTTCCTGGGGGCCGGCTCGGCCGGGATCGGCATCGCCGACCTTCTCGCGTCGGCCATGACGCTTGAGGGCCTATCCGAGCGAGAGGCCCGCGCTCGCATCTCGCTGTTCGATGTCCATGGACTGCTCGAGCCGAGCCGCACCGACCTGTACGACTTCCAGAAGCCATACGCGCATCCACACGAGCCCTCGAACGACTTCGTCGCCATCATCGAGTCGCTCAAGCCGACCGCGATCATCGGCGTCAGCACTCAGGGGAAGGCATTTACCCAGGCGGTGGTCGAGGCGATGGCACGCATCAACCCGCGGCCGATCATCTTCGCCCTCTCGAACCCGACCGATCACGCGGAATGCACGGCCGAGGAGGCCTATCGCTGGTCCGAAGGACGAGCGATGTACGCGGCGGGCGTGCCGTTTCCCCCGGTGCGATATGGAACCAAGACGTTGGTCCCCGGGCAGGGGAACAACCTGTATGTCTTCCCGGCCGTGGGGCTGGCGATCGTCGCCACGCAGTCGCGGCGGGTGACCGACGAGATGTTCGTGGTCGCAGCCCGGGCCGTGGCCGACCAGGTGACCCAGGCCGAGTTGGACTCGGGCCTGCTGTACCCCCCGCAGAGCCACATCCTGGAGACGGAGGTCGCGGTCGCGGTCAAGGTGGCCGAGACCATCTTCGCCCGGAGCCTGGCTGGCGTCGAGACGCCGAGAGACGTGCGGAGTTTCGTCGAAGGTCAACTCTACAAGCCCGAGTACGCGAGCCTCTGGTCATGACCACAAACACCACCCAACTGACGATCGATCTGGCGAAGCTCGCCAGGAGGCGGGACGAGCCCGACGCCGGGCAAGCGTCGTTTTCTCGTACTTCTTCGGGTTCGTGGGCGGCTGTGCGGGCGGGGCCGTCCTTGAGGTCCATCTCGGCCTCGGGGAGCTGCCGGTCGTTCTCGCCACGCTCGCCGTCCGCCCTGGCGAACTGACGCGTGTCGGCCACTCCGTCGCGCGAAACTAACAATGGATGCGAACATGACACTACTTCAGCATACACACAATCGAGTGCGTGTCGAAGAGGACGCCCTGGGGGATGTCGAGGTCCCGGCGGATCACCTCTGGGGCGCGCAGACGGAACGGTCGTACCGCAACTTTCCGATCGGCGTGGCGCGCTACCGCTGGGGCCGGCCCGTGATCCGTGCCCTGGGCATCCTCAAGAAGTGCGCGGCCGTGGCCAACGGGGAGCTGGGCCAGTTGCCGCGCGAGAAGGTCGACCTGATCGTCCGGGCCGCGCAGGAGGTGATCGACGGGAAGCTGGACGGCGAGTTTCCGCTGGTCGTGTTCCAGACCGGGTCGGGCACGCAGACCAATATGAACGCCAACGAGGTGATCGCCAATCGGGCCATCCAGCTTGTCGGCGGGGTTGTGGGATCGAAGAAGCCGATCCACCCGAATGACGACGTCAACCACAGCCAGTCCTCCAATGACACCTTCCCGACCGTGATGCACATCGCCACGGTCGAACAGACCGAGCACATCCTGACACCCGCGATCCGCACGTTGCGGGACACTCTTGATGCCAAGGCCGCGGCGTTTTCCGGGGTGGTGATGGTGGGCCGGACGCACCTGCAGGACGCAACGCCATTGACTCTCGGCCAGGTGATCTCGGGCTGGGTGGCACAGCTCGACCAGGCGCTGGAGGGGCTCGGCCGGTCTCTGCCCGGGGTGTACGACCTGGCGATCGGCGGGACGGCCGTCGGCACCGGGCTGAACGCCGACCCGCGCTTCGGCGACGTGGCGGCGCGCAAGATCGCGGAGGAAACAGGGAGGCCGTTCGTCTCGGCGGCGAACAAGTTCGCCGCTCTGTCGGCACACGACGCGATGGTGAACGTCAGCGCAGCACTGCGCACCCTGGCCGGCGCCCTCATGAAGATCGCCAACGACGTGCGCTGGTACGCGTGTGGCCCGCGCGCGGGCTTCGCCGAGTTGAAGATCCCGGAGAACGAGCCCGGCTCATCGATCATGCCCGGCAAGATCAACCCGACCCAGTGCGAGGCCCTGACCATGGTGGCCGTGCAGGTGTTCGGGAACGACCACGCAGTGGCTTTCGCCGGCTCGCAGGGGAACTTCCAGCTCAACGTTTACAAGCCGGTGATCTTGCACAACGTCCTGGACTCGATCCAATTGCTGGCCGAGGCCGCCCGCTCGTTCAACGACCGCTGCGCTGCTGGCATCGAGCCGAACGGGAAGCGCATCCGCGAGGATCTCGACAACTCGCTCATGCTGGTGACGGCACTCAACCCGCACATCGGCTACGAGAAGGCGGCGCAGATCTCCCTCAAGGCGTATCGCGAGGACCTCACTTTGCGCGCCGCCGCCCTGGGGCTGGGTTTCGTGACCGCGGAACAGTTCGACCAATGGGTCCGGCCCGAAGACATGACTCACCCGCTCGTTTCACGAAGCGGGCAAAGCAGCCCCCTGGACTAAATACTCACATTCCGCACCTCCGTTTGAAGGTTTGGAGACGTTCAGAGTTGATCCCAAGTAATTGAATGATGCAACGTTGTGCCGGGTCGGGCTGGGCCAGGCGGCGGGTGATCGTCTCACCCTGACGAACGATCACGATGCACAGCCGACTCAGCCCCTGGATCAAGGACGGACCGGTCGGCGTCGGGCTCGGGCGACCTGCCGGGTGCAGGCCGTAGAGCGGCTCGCCTTTCCGCTCGCGCCGGACCTGCCGCTCCATCAACGCCGGCACGACGAGCTCCCACACCAGGACGCACAGCAGGCCCGCGATCCGGTCCGGATTCTTCAGGAACATCGGGGCCGCCGCCAGCGGGTCTTTCAGGTGGTGGAACCGCCGCTCGACCTGGATCCGGCTCTTGTAGATTCGCAACACCTCGGCCAGCGGCCGGGTCCGAGCCGGCAGGTTGGTCTTCAGCACGTAGACCCCCGCCAGCTGCTGCCACCGCTGCGTCGCCTCGGCGTCGAACCCCAGGTCAGCAGGAAGCGGCCGTCGGGACCTGGCACGAGCCGGTAGTCGAGCAAGGCCCCTCGGCGTATTTGCCCTTGGCCGCCTCCAGGTGGCGGACGATCGCCTCGGTCGTCTTGAGGCCGGACCGGCCCAGGTTCCTCCCGTTCAATCGGCCGGCCGCGACCTGACGGGGATCAGGCGCTTCGGGACGTCCGTCCATGGGTCGCCTCCTCGAGTTGGCCGTCTTGGCCGTTGTCAGGTTTCGCCTCACACTCGACGCTGCCGTTGACGATCGCGACCCGCGGCCCGTTATCCGCACTTTCCCGGGATTCGACGACGGTGACCGGCGTCGCCACCACGCTCGTGCGATAGGCCCGCAGGGCCAGGACCGCCTTGCGATGCTCGCCCAAGAGTCTCGCGGCCGCAGACAGATCGATGTTGGCGGCCTCGGCCGTCGGGGCCCCGGACGCCTTGTAGTACAGCCACCCGACGGCGTGGTGCGCCATGGTCAGCGGCTCGATCATCGGGCGCTCGACCGGGTTGGTCGGGTCCTCGGCGGCCTTCAGGAGCGCGAGCATGTAGATGGCGTAGGCGTGCCTGCCGACACCCGGCAGCACGGCCGACGAGGCGGCGCCATCGCTCGCAACTGGAGGACGTGGTGAGCGTCGGACAGGCTCAGGACGAACGCAGGAGCCCCGTCGACGTCGACGGCGGGTGTATCAGGCGTCAGCGAAGCGGGGCGGAGGGTCTCGGGGCGATCTCCCGCGTGCGAATCGGCCGTGCTCTCCATCGCGGTCGCCATGACACCGGGGCCATCCGGCCCGGTCCTCCTGACCTGAGCCGTCAGCCTCCTGGATTATAGGTGTTGGCTTTCCGATCCGCGCCGAAATCCACACAGTCCTTTGCGGTTCTACGCCCCGGTGAGCAACCAGCCGGAGAAAAGCTGAACGATCACCCGCTCGCACGGAGCCGGGTTGTGGTTTGCCGACCGCTCACGGCAAATGGCGTTTCACCGCCTCTCGGCAGCCGACCGGCAGGGTTCGCCTTCCTCGGCCGGGCGTTCGGCTCGGAGTGCCGTGCCGGGTCCGACCCCCGGCCAACCGGGACTCGGCCCCTGAGGCCGGCGGCGAATGGGCTCCGGAGTTGGGCGACAGCTCCTCACCGAAAGGTCGGGGCGCGCGATCGCGGTCTGATGGTGTCGGCGTGGAACTCTCCGCGCGGGTGCGGGGAGAGTATACGCGCGCGAGGCGTTGTTCCAGGATGGACGTCGAACTCTTAACCTATCTCCACCCCGCAGATTACTCCTCCGTCCGCCGAACATGGCCAAGAAAGCCGTGAATCTCATCCGATTCAGGCGAAATGGGCGGTCCCGGCCCCGGCCGGCCCGATCACTCGGTCGACCTCGGCGGTCTCCTGGCAGACGAGGACGTGCTTCACGACGAATTTCCCGGCCTCGAATCAGAGCCTTTTGATTCGGCCAATCGGAGTTGAGGTCACGCCGAACTCGCATGCCGACCGCCAAATCGTCCACGGCGACGAGGATCGTCACCGTGGACGGGGATGGCGGCGGGCCTCACCAAGCCGGGCCGATCCTCAGCTCGCAGACCGCGCTGCCCCCGGCCGCGACCGCCGCGACCCGGTAATTGCCCGCGGAGCACGCTTGGTCGAGCACGTCCGCCATGCCGGGGATCGCGCGACGCAAGGACACCCTGGCCTGCGAGCGCGGCACGCCCCAGGCGAGGATCGGCGTGACGCCCTCTCGCGTCGCGACCTCGGCGACGAAGGCGGCGGCCTCCGGGCCTCGCCCCGCATCCTCGGCGATGGCCCGGCCGCACGGATGCAGCAGGTCGAGGAGCAGGATCACCGGATTCGCCGATCCATCGCGGACGGCGCGGAGGTATGCGACCTCGACGCGTTCGAGATTCCTGAGGACGAGGGACTCGGCGCCCTGGGCCGTGGGGTCGAATTTCACGAGCAGATTCCTCGGGGTTCGGGTTCGGGAAGAACCTCGGCGGGCTCTCGACCTTCTGGCGAGAGCGAGATCTCCCCGCCGAACGTGGAGGTCGAGGATGGCCTGAGGCGGGGCACGAGGCGGCCTCCGCTTTCGGGGCGATCAGGCCGCCTCATGGGCGTCAGCCGTCGAGCGCTTCGTCGAGCTCGGCTTCCAGGTCCGCGCCCAGCACGGGCGCGACCGCCCGCAGGTCATCGGCGAGCGTGTCGAGCCACCGGCACCACTCCCAGGCCACGGCCTGGGCCGAGCCAGCCAGCCTCACGGCGTCAGCCAGCCGGTTCTCGATCCGGTCGGCCAGGTCCGCGGTCGAGGTGGCCCCCGGGGCCTCCCGTCGCCGGAGCAGGCCGAGGAGGTACGACAGCTGGTGGTCGAGGACGGGCATCACGCTCGCGGAGCGGGCCCAGTTCCGTCAGATCTCGTCGGGTGTGAGCCGCTCATCCTCGGCCGGGCGGGCGGACAGCAGGCCGGCGGTTTCCCCGATGATCGCCGTGGCGAGGGTCAACGCTTTGCGCGTGACGGTGAGCTCCTCGGGTCGGTCGAGAGTGCGCATCGGTGACGGGGTCGTGGACTTCATGAGTCGGGGATTTCCAGGTGTGCGAGAGAGCAAGGTCGATCTCTTGAATGGGGCGCCCAACGGGCGAGGTTCGAAGCGATGGCCGGTTGCGGCGGGCCACGGCAATGGCGGCGGCATGGAGGTCGTGGGCAACTCATCGAGCGGCTGCCTCGAACAGGGCGGACGTAGTTTTCGTCGGCGGACATGGTCTGCACAGACAGGGATCAGTGCCCGCGGAGCGTAAACCTATCGCCTTGATGTCTGGGTGCCGGCGAAGTGGTAGGGACCGGGGCGGGTGCCAATCCTCCCGTGAAGCACCTGCAGCTCGCCCAGGTGCAAACCGAGCCGAGTGGGGCATATTCGGTTCACCGGGTGGTTTATGGGGGATCATCGCATAGGTTGAATCTTGACACAAAATCATTGTGAACTTTGATTTGCGTCCTATTAGCAGAGATCGCGAGGCAATTCTCCTATCTCCCCCCTTAATGTATATTCAGTGATCTTTTGTTAGTCGCATTTATATGGTATGGATCTGTCTTACCTATAGCCTCTCACTGGAATAGCCTCTCACTGGAAACCTCTGTGGATTCCGACGTTGAGGAGGGTGGGATCGCCGGCCGAAGGGTCGGCCATCCCACCCACAGCGGACGCCAGGGAATCATGTCCCTGGCGCGGCCGTGCACGAGAGCTGATGCGGGCGATCTTCCTCGCGGCCCTTCCAGTCCTTGCCGCGCCAGATGAATCCGGGTTTCTTCGAGGAGGTCCTGTGCTGCAGTTCACGGAGGCTGAGCGTCTTCAGGAAGGTCGTCGCCTTGTTCGTCGGATAGGCGAAGTGCATCGGCTCCGAGAGCCATTCGCCGGCCACTCGGGATGGAATGAAGGCACGGATGGTGTCGACGGTCTCGCCATCGCGTAAGGTCGACTTCGCCGCGAGCTGCTCGCGGAAGTAGGCCAGCACGAGGTCGCGGTCGTGCTCGTCGTCGTCCATCTCGCCCTGGCGCTCGCGGATCAGCGCCTGACACGCCTCGGGGTCCTCCACCCGGGCCGGAACACCCTGCTCCCAGGACGCCCAGCGCGTCCTCGCCGCCAGGGCGGGCACCTCCGCGTCAAGGATGGCGCCGATGTCCGCCAGGATTGCCCATCGGTTCTCGCCGATGTAAGCGAGCACCTCGCCCCCCCCACGAAGCTCGATAAGTCGGGCGCCCGAGATAGATCGGGATGACTCGGGTCGCGATATCCTTGGAAAGGCTGGCACCGTTCAGGGTCATGAACCAGGTCAGCAGGTTGCGGCGTCGGCCCTCGCCCTGTTAGAGCCGCTTGCCGGAGATCTCGGCGGCGGTCAGCAATCCCTCGAGATCGGCCCAGGAGAATTTGTGCGTCTTGATGTTGTCGAGCCTGGCGATTCGCCGCGAGGTTGCTGCCGGCGAGAACAGACGCGTCTTCACCGTCTCGATGTCCGAGGCCGCCTGGACGTCGATGGAGCCGCCGTACAGATCCGTCGCGATGAGGTCGACGAACTTCGACTTGCCGAGGCCGCGTCCTTGCTCGGGGTCGTCCGGCGGCCCGGTGATAGAGGAAGGCCGGGCGGGCACCGGGCTCGCCCCCCCAGTAGGGCGTCAGGATGGCGGCCAGCATCAGCGCGCGATCGGACTTGGTCCCGGGTTTGAAGGATTGCAGCTGGCGTCTCAGAGCCTTGCCGTTGGCCCCGGGCATCGCCGGATGCACGTGGTACGCGCTGGGCAACGGTGGGCTGTGAGGCAGGGACTCGATCGAGTCGTACTTCTGGGCGTCGGCGAGGGTGAACTCGTAGAATCGCTCCTGGGTGACGTACGCCCCGCCCCGTTGGCAATCCACGGGCGCCACCTTGTCCAGCCAGGAGAAAAAGGCGGCCGGGCTGTCGAGATGGCGCGGCTGGTGGTCGGGGCCTTCGACGAATGGGATCCCGCCGACGACCCTGGGCCATCCGTCGATCCAGGCCTGCACCTCGGCGAGGATCTCGGCCGCCCGTTTGGGTTCCCTCCGGATCTTGCTCGTCGGCGGTTTGCCGGGTCTTTCGATCGTCTCGACGACCGCGAAATAGTTCGTGAGCGGCGGGTCCTCGCCAACATGGCCGGGCCCAGGAGCCGGGCCCTCGTCACCCAATGGGGTGTGGCTCGCCTCGGCGAGGACGAGGTCGACGGCCGCGGAGAGTCCGGCCTGGATCGGCGTCAAATCGTCAAGCATGGATCCATGTCCTGGATATAAGGTGCGCGGTTTTCCGGGAGCAAGGCGGTCATCCATGCCCGCGCATCCTTGTACGGCTCGGGCGGCATTGCCACCCGGACGGGGCGGCCCAGCAGGCGCCCCAGGAGCTTCGCCGGAGGGCCGGGGTCGCCCGGCCAGGCTCCGCCGCTCTTCTTGTCGCGCTCACCGAGGACGACGATCTCTCGGCGATCGTCTTTCAGCAGGCGTGCGACCTCGTGCAACCCGGCCTTGCAGCCCGGCCGCCCCACCGCGGCCTTGCCGGCGAAGGTCAGGGCCAGCACGTCCGACTCCCCCTCCACGACCAAGATCGGCCCCGGCCTCTCCGCAAAGCCGTATGGGATGACCAGACCTCGCGCGGCGCGGTGGGTAATCCTCTTGGTCTGGTGGTCCTTGCGCGTGCCGATCAGTTTCTTCTTGACGCCGGCCCCTTCGGGGTCGACGAACCGGCGCTGAATGCCGACGACACGACCGCGATGGTCCAGGCCCCGCCCAGGTCTTCCCAGCCCCGTCGGCGCCCTTGACGCAGTTCCGCGCCCGATCCCCGAGCTGGATCGCCTCCAGCGCTCTCTCGGGGAGCTGGAGGGTCTCGGTGAGTAATCGCCGCAGTTCCGGCTCCCGAGCCAGGGCCACAAAATATTCGTCTTGCTCCTCCTCCCAGGCGCCGGCCTCCTCGTCCTGAATCAGATCGATGGTCTTGGTCTTTGACCAATCGTCGTCCGCGAACTGGCCGACAGGTATCGGCCGGTGCATGATGCGGCCCCGCCCGAACGTATCGGAGCCTCGAAGCCCGATCCCCTCCATGATCTCCCGAAGCGTGCAGTCGCGACTGTGGCACGTGACGCGGAGGTCACCGTTGTCCCGCCGCTTGAACGACATCGAGGGTTCACTATCAGGATGGCCAGGCGCCGTGCACGAACAAGAGTAGCAGTCAGCCCCCATGTCCTTGTACGGGTGTCCGACGCGTTCCAGGGCCGCGACGAACGTTTCTACATGGCTGAGCCCCACGAGTTCTCCTCGCGGGACGGGCTCGTTTCGGAGCGCAACCCGCCGGTCCTCGGCCTCCTGGCGCGCCCGGAACTTCCTGGCGGCCGCGGAGTGCGTGATCAGGTCGTCCAGGAGCGCCTCGGGGAACGGCGCGATCGGGGCGTCGATCCACGCCCTGGACGGCCCCAGCGTAACGTCCGTATGCAGGGTCGCCGTCGGCGGGCACACGGACTGACATGCCACGATCTTGATCGGCGAGGAGCTCCCCAGCCGGAACTCGAGACCCGGATAGCCGGGATCACGCTGGATGACACTGGCTGAGATTCCGGCCGGGCAGAACTCACTCTGCACTTCCGGTGCGATCCTGTAGAACCGGTGCATCCCCCCCGTGCCGGAGGATCGAAAGCTCAGCGTCTTCGGGACGCCATCCGGGAAGATCCGGGCCCAGGTGGCCTGGGCCGCCTCGGGGTCGTCCTCCTCGATATCGACGATCCCCTCGGCCTGCGACCAGCCGTCGCGATGAGTATGGTCCCATGGCATTAAGCCGAGCAGAACCGCGACCCCGGCGTCGGGATGCTCTAACCACATCCGATCGTCATCCTCGTCACTGGCCCGCAGGGCCCGCGCCGCGAACTCGTCGTTGCGCGGCTCCTTGCCGGTGGCGATCATGGCCTCGCCACCGCGCCAGTAATTCTGGCCGGCTGGCCGCAGCGGAACGGACGTCAGGCCCTTGGCCCGGAGCATCCGGGCGCCTCGTAGGCCTGGCGGGATGCCCTCCGCGCCGCACCTGTCATAGATCTCGTCTACCATCTTGAGCGTCTCCGGGGGTGGCCGGTCTGTCGTACCAATTGGCGCGAAACCAGACGGCCGAACTTAATTCGCTGGTAATGAGCGAGGGTTGGTTTTCGGGCCCGCTCGACCTTCGCCGCGCGGGCCCCGAGCGTAGTGTCTCAGTCCACGGGCGACTCGGCTTCCGGCTCCAGACCCGCCAGTGCCCGGTCGAGGATCCCGCGCAGATCCTCCCGGATGCCGATCCGGTCCACGTCTGCCATTTCCGTCCCACGGATCGCGCAAACTACCTTGTCCACGCTTCTCGTGAAGGACTTGGCAATTCCGCCTGGCGAAGCTGACTTCGGTCGCGCCTGCGCCACCAACCCCAATGCTGCCTTCACGGCGGCGACGATCTGAGGGCGCCCGAGCGCCCGGCAGTCCTTGCCAGCGAGAATTTTTTCCATCCGATTGAGCGGGATCCTGCAGATCCACTCAAGCTTATTGACGTCGTGAGGCAGTCGGGCTCGTAAATCGGACGCAATGCGTCCGATCTCTCCGTCCCAGGCCTTTCCGAGACTCATGAGCCGGCTGGCGACCCGAGGGCTGTGGCCAAGCGACGCGACACGGTCGGTCCAGGTCCTGGCCGCGTGGACCTTGAGCTCGATCAGCTTGCTGCCGATGGCGGTCAGCTTGAGCACGGCTTCGCCCTCGAGACAATGTAGCTGCTGCTGTTCTTGGCGGATCTCATCGACGAGTTTGTCGCACTTGCTGTCCTTGGTGACGAGGTTCGAGGCCTCTCCTCCGAAGGGCTTGTTCGTACCGGCCTTCGCCTTGGTAGCGGCGCGAGCGGCGATGATCTTGGCAGGGAGTTTTCTCTGTATCGGGGTGGCAGAGTCAGCGGCCGGACCGGTTGCCCGAACCGACGCCTGGGCGAGATTCGGCAGGTGGGTACTCACCCGCGGCTTGTCCCTCGTGGTGGTGTTCGCGGCCTCCGACCCGCTCGGGTCAGGGTCGCCGACGTGATCGGGACCCGTGCCCGCCCGTGCCAGCAAGGCGGCAGGTACGGTTCCCGAGCGATCGGGAGGCGCTGTGTTATCGGATGTGGTCATGATGGTCTCTTGGTGGCGGTCGTCATCGTCGAAAGTGACGGGCGGCTGCGGAAAGTGCCGGATGGGAGTGCCTGGGCCGATTGCAACTTCGAGCATTGATGCCAACGCCCACGAGTTGTTCGAACTGCTTGCACGAAATGAGCGTTCGCACTCGGGCCTGACACTGGAGGTTTCTGGTGCGGCGATACGTGCCTCAGCGATCCGGGAGGCCGTACTCGCCGTTGAAACTCGACGATCGCGCGGGTTACCTCGGGGCCGGTGCTGAACCGGCGTCCTCGCGCTTGGCCATAATGTGAGGTATCAGAGTCCCAGGCCGTCGAGGGCCTCCTCGACTCTGGGGTCGGCAGGTGCGGACCGAAGTGATCGCGGTATTCCAGGGCGGACGCCTCGATCCAGCTCACCGAGCCGAAGGAAAAAGCGGGCGATCGCCTCGCGGCTCGTCGCCAGCTTGGGCGTCCTGACCGCCTCCAGGAAGACACCTCGGCATCCGTCGTGGATGTCGCGATACACGCGGCTCACGTGGACCTTCTTGCCTCCGGCGCCCCCGGGATAGTGCCGGGGGGCGACGGACAGAAAGATCAGATCCTCTCGGATCGGGTCGATCATCGGGAACACCTCCCGCTGGGAATGGAGTTCTCCAGCGACTGTCCCGCTTCGAACGCGCCGTCGATACCGAAACCTTGGTTTTCAGGCGACATGCCCGCCGGGTCCGGCACCGATCGCACGACATCGGCAGGAAATCGGAGCGGTCGGCGATTCCCGCGATTCCAGCAAACGGCAGGCCCCCAGTAGTTGCCTGCCCCGACATCGGCCATGATCTCTCTCACGTCTCCTCTCCCCTGGGACAGCCGCCAACACGACGGCCTCTACCAGAGGCGAGCGTTCACGCGAAAAAGCGAAAAAACCCGGAGATTACCGGGTTTTTGGACAAATTCACGTTCAAGAAGCGACGTGAACGTTCACGGCCTGTCCCGTGAACGCCCCGGCGAACGGTCCTGTTTC
Organism: Planctomycetota bacterium; assembly: GCA_028291545.1. Lineage (GTDB taxonomy): Bacteria > Planctomycetota > Planctomycetia > Isosphaerales > Isosphaeraceae > JAQGHR01. The sequence continues at coordinate 21,577 of JAQGHR010000058.1, forward strand.
AGACGCTCTTTGACGCTCTCAAGGCAGAGCTTGGCGAGAGGAAAGTCATACCGGTTCAGCAGCCTCCGGATCTCGTCTTCCTGCTCGGCAGTGGCTTCCTCCGGTATCGTGTCGGCGACCCGCTCTGCACTCGCTCTCTGCTGGCGCATGAAAGCCTGAACTTCATGATGATCAGGTCCCCCGTGCTTCACACTTAAGTATGAGCGCCAATTTTCTTGATTCTGGATAATCACAGGTGTTAGAGCGTACTGACAATCAGGCGAGGAGTACCATCGCGGCAGCTGACTGGCAGAAGGCGAGGTTGTTACGGGCGGTCTTCTCGTAGCGGGTCGCGACCCGGCGGCATCGCGTCAGCCGTGCGAACAACCGCT
>JAQGHR010000149.1 GCA_028291545.1 Planctomycetota bacterium
TGCCGGTGTTCCAGCGCCCGGGCACCAACGCTCTGCAAATGGCCGCCGGCGTTCGCAAGACCATGGAATCCCTGAAGAAGGACTTCCCCGAGGGGTTCGAGTACCACATCGTCTACGACACCACCGGCTTCGTGCACGAATCCATCGATGCGGTGGTGCATACCCTGATCGAGGCCCTGATCCTGGTGGTCCTGGTCGTCGTGCTGTTCCTGCAGAACTGGCGCGCTTCGATCATCCCGCTGGTGGCGGTTCCTGTCAGCCTCGTGGGCTCCTTTGCGGTCATGCTGGCCATGGGCTTCGGGCTGAACGCCCTGACGCTCTTCGGCCTGGTGCTGGCCATCGGCATCGTCGTCGACGACGCCATCGTCGTGGTCGAGAACGTGGAGCGATGGCTGGAGCAAGGACTGGAACCGAGAGAGGCCGCCGGCAGGGCGATGGATGAAGTCACGGGTCCGGTGATCGCGGTGGCCCTGGTGCTGTGTGCGGTGTTTGTGCCGTGTGCATTCCTCGGGGGAATCACGGGCGAGTTTTTCCGTCAGTTCGCCGTGACAATCGCCGTATCAACGGTGATCTCCGCCTTCAATTCTCTCACGCTAAGCCCAGCCCTGGCGGCCATCCTGCTTCGACCGAAGGATGCTCCCCGCGACATTCTCACTCGACTCCTCGACACTCTGCTTGGCTGGTTTTTCAAGCTCTTCAACGCCGTATTTCAGGTCAGCACCGACCTGTACGTCCGCGGCGTCTCCGCACTGCTCCGAATGAGCATGGTCACGCTTTCGGTCTATTGCGGCCTGCTGTTTCTCACGTACTGGGAATTCGACCGCGCTCCCACGGGATTCATCCCACAGCAGGACAAGGGATATTTACTACTCAACGTCCAACTGCCCGATTCCGCCTCGGTCGAGCGCACCAGGAGCATGATGGCACGGGTTGAAGCCGTGGCGATGCAGACACCAGGGGTCGCTCACACGGTCGGAATTTCCGGCCTGTCGTTGGTCCTGGCCGCAGATGCGCCCAATCTCGGTTCCATGTATGTCCTGCTCGCAGACTTTGCCCATCGAAACGGCCGGGGGTTAACCGCCGACGCGATTGCCAGCACACTGACCGAGCGATGTCGGCAAGAGGTGCGAGGGGCCAACGTTTCGGCGTTCAGCGCCCCCGCGATTGAGGGGCTGGGAACGACCGGCGGCTTCACGTTCTACGTGGAGGATCGCGGCAATCTCGGGTCGGGCGAGCTTCAGAATGTCAGCGATCGGATCGTCGAGAGAGCCAACCGGACGGCGGGCTTGCAGGGTCTATTCAATACAGCACGCGTCAGCACCCCCTGGCTTTACCTGGATATCGACCGGACCAAGTGCATGGTGCTGGGCGTGCCGGTGAGCGAAGTCTTCAACACGCTTCAAGTTTTCCTTGGATCCTATTATGTCAACAATTTCAATGAATTCGGGCGCACCTGGCAAGTGAACGTACAGGCGGACCCTCGCTTCCGCGGTCGGGTCGATAATATCAGGCAGCTCCAGGTCCGGAACCAACAGGGGCAGATGATCCGGCTGGGCACGGTCATGGATGTGCGCGATACGACCGGCCCGGTCAGTATCATCCGATATAACATGTACTCCGCCGCCGCCCTGATCGGTAACACCGCGCCGGGGACCAGCTCCGGGCAGGCGATCGGTCTCATTCAAGAGATTGCCGACAGCGAGCTGCCACGGTCGATGGCGTCGGAATGGAGCGGGTTGACCTTCCTACAGCTTCAGGCCGGCAACACGGCCATGTCCGTCTTCGCGCTGGCGGTCGTGTTCGTATTCTTGGTGCTCGCCGCGCAGTATGAGAGCTGGACCTTGCCCCTGGCCGTAATTTTCGTGGTGCCGATGTGCCTGCTCTGCTCGATTATTGGCGTGAGGATGGCTGGGCTGGAAGTGAACGTCTTCACGCAAATCGGCTTCGTCGTCCTGGTTGGACTCTCCAGCAAGAACGCCATCCTGATTGTCGAGTTCGCAAAGCAACGGAAGGAGGCGGGCGTTGGAACGCGCGAGGCGGCGCTGGAGGCCTCCCGTCTGCGATTGCGACCGATCTTGATGACCTCCTTCGCATTCATCCTGGGGGTCGTTCCTCTGGTCATCGCGAAGGGTGCCGGCGCGGAGATGCGGCGTGCACTTGGGCTGGCCGTTTTCAGCGGGATGGTGGGAGTTACCTTCTTCGGCATCTTCTTGACCCCGGTGTTTTTCTACATTCTTGAGTGGCTGAGCGCGCTACGCGAGCCCGCTGCTGCACCAACGACCGCTCCACCGGATAGACACGACCTCAAGGGCCACAGCGATGGCCTTCGGGCCGAGGGGTAGCAGCTCGACGGGCCGGTCGGCCTTCGAGATTTCCCGTCTCTCCTGGTCGGGCTGCCACCTGCGTCCGGCCGCCGCTTCGAGTCGCTCGGCGGTGGCCAGGTCAGGCTCCGGGCCAGGCGACCGCATCCCGAGCCAGGCGAGAACGGCGAGCGACACCGGGACGAGCAACCAGACGGACCGGCGTAGGCGTCTTGATACGATGGCCGAATCGTCGCGTCACCCGTCCGCCAAAGCAATCGCGAAGGCCTGCTTGCGGTCACCCCGGAAGGCCCCCGATGCCGTCGTTGCCCATCGCCGCCGTCTTCGACGGCCTGCCCGCCCCACGTGGCCAGACCAAGAACCAGCTCCATCGCCTTGCCGACATCCTCGTGATCGCTACCTGTGCGGTCATCGGCGGGGTCGAGTCGTGGGAGGCGACCGCCGAGTGCGGGCGGACCAGGGCCGAGTTCTTCCGCCGGTTCCTCCCGCTCGACGGCATCCTCAGGCCGGACACGTTCGAGCGGATGTTCGCCAGGCTCGACCGCGGAGCCTCGCCCAGGCGTTCGGTCGGTGGATAGCGGCCGCGTGCGAGGCGACCGGGCTAATGCCGATCGCCATTGACGGGAAGTCGGCTCGGCGGGCCAATACGACCTGACGGGCTATGCCGGGACGGCGGCGGAGATCGCGGGCTTCGTCCGGGGGTACTGGTGCATCGAGGACGGACTCCATCGGATTCTCGTCGTGGTCTTCCATGAGGACGCCAGCCGCGTCCATGCCGGTCATGCGGGTGAGAACCTCGCGCTGATCCGGCGGGCGGCCGTCGCCTTGCTCAAACAGGCGCCCGGGAAGGGAACGACCCCGACGAAGCGATTGAAGGCCTGTTGGGACGACGACTATCTACTTCAAGTATTGCAAGGGAGACCAGCAGATATAGTGCGGTAACGCTGCGGCCAAGGGTTGATGGTCAGGCAGCCGGTGCCTGTCTGCCGGCCTCAAGAGCGGAAGGACGGGTCGTCGCCGATCCGACCCGTCGATAATCGTGTTCGCACGCGTCGGAGCAAGATCGACGGTGCTACTTGAGAACCTGGACCGGGTCCATGGCATCGACTTGCCGGCCCTGGGGGTCGACGATCATGACGTGGGCGTGGAATGACCCGGGGGCGCTGTAGACGTGGGAGCCCGTGACACTGTACCGGCCGTTGCCCGTGCGGCGGATCCGGCCGTCGGTCATGGTCGAACCGTCGCCCCAGTCGATCATGGCGTGGAACTCGGCGGCCGTGGTGTGCGGGTCCCTGAAGTTGGCGACCGCCTTGTTGAGGTTCCGGTGCGCCTTGACCTTGAGCTTCACCCCGGTCGCGACGAAGAGCGGATTGGGGGGAATAGTGACGGGCGCGGTCACGGTCAGGGCCGTTGAGGCGGAAAGGCCGGAGAGAGTGGCCGTGATTGTCGCGCTGCCGACTCCCGCGGCGCTGGCCACACCGGACGGCGAGATGGCGGCGACGGAGGGGGCGGACGAGGTCCACGTAACCTGGCTGCTCAAGTCCTGGGTCGAGTTGTCGGAGAAGGTCCCGATCGCGGTGAACTTCTCGGTCTGGCCCTGGACGACGCCGGGATTCGCGGGCGTGATGGCGATCGATTGGAGCGTCGTGGCCTTCACCGTCACCGACGTGGACCCCGTGATGCCGTTCAGGCTCGCGCTGATCGAGGATGTACCCACCGCCACGCCGGTAGCCGCGCCGGTCTTGGATATGGTGGCCACGGCGGGCGTCGCCGATGCCCAGGTGACCTGGTTCGTGAGATCCTGGGTCGAGTTGTCCGCCAGCGTACCGGTGGCGATGAACTGCTGGGTGGTCCCGATCGAGAGGCTCGGATTTGCCGGCGTGACGGCGATCGACTGGAGCGCCGGGGCGGCCGTCACGGCGACCGACCCGGACATGCCCCCGGCGGTTCCGTTGCCATTGTCAAAGCCGTGAATCGAGCAGTAGTACGGGAACGTGCCGATGTTCGTGAAGGTATGATCGAAGGTGAATCCCGGCGTGTGGACGCCGGAATCCCAGGTTTCGGCGATCCCCCCGACGGCCGTGGTGCTGTGCGTGCCCCCGTCGAAGACCCAGTGGACCGTGTCGCCGGTGTGGATCGACACGGCGTTCGGATTGAAGGCGATATCCAGGACGTGGACGGTCACGGTCGTCAGGAGCGAGCGCCCCTCCAGGGGCTCCACGCCGGCGCGAAGGCGTGTCGCGGCCCGGCGCCTGGTGCGGGCGGCCTCGCGCGACGAGGTCGGTGCCGCCTGACTGGCTCGCTTCATGGAGAACAATTTCCACATCGGCCTATCCTCAGCAATGATAAGTGTCTAGAAGCAAACGTACTCGACGCATCGACTGGAGAGTGTCTGGAAAGGTGGCTCATTTTCAGTGTCGGTGCCTGCCGGAAGCCGCCACCGACTTCAGCGCGATGTCGTGGACGGCGTGCTTCGACGAGACCGCTGTGAAGGTCGTCCCCTGGTTCACGCGTGTGCGATGACGGCTTCCGGACCCTCGAAGGGCGTGCGTTGTCTCGTGGGGAACGAAGCCCGTGATCTCGACGTGGGAAAGCGAGGCGGCGAGCGCCTGTCGGGCGTGGAGGCCCTTCCTCTTGATCGTGGCCGTGCCGGCGCCCACCCCGCTCTCACCCTGGGCGTCGGAGACGGCGACCACCACGTGATAAGTCCCCCGCCTCCGATACCGGTGGCTGCCCGAAACGACGAACGAGCCGTCGCTGGCGGCGCTGACGGTCCCGGCCGTCGCGGTCCCGTCTCCCCAGGAGATCGCCACGGAGAAATCTTTCGCGGTCCGCCCCGGAACGGGGTCGACGAACGTGGCGACAGTTCCCCTGAAGTTACGGCCGGGGGCCTGGCTGATCGAGGTCGCGGAGACCACCGACTGGGGGGCGGGCGTAGGTGTAGGCGTGGGCGTGGGGATCGGCGTCTGGGCCGTGCTCTTGATCATGTAGATCGCGCCGTTGGAGAGCGACACGACGTACAGGTTGCCGTCCGGGCCGGTCTCGATGTCCGTCGCGATGCCGAAGTTCTTGCCGATCACGAGGCTGTCGCTCTCGCCGGAGCCGAACTTGTAGTTGTTGTTGTCGACCTTGTCGGCCAGCTTCGGGTCGCTGAAGGCGAACTGGTCGCGAGACGCGTTGAATTTGAAGTCGAACAGGTAGCCGTTATCGAGGAACGTGCGTGATTCGCCGACGAACATGTCGCCCGCGTACTGCGCCCCCAGGCCCTTGCCGACGAACCCAATGCCGGCCGGTGCCACGGCCCAGACCCAGCTGAATTGGGGATCTTCGTAATGGGACCCGGGGATCGTGAACAGGCGGGCGAGGGCCTCTTGCGGTGTGTCGGCCGAGTTCGCCGGGTTCCAGCGCACCTGCTGGGTCGCAGGGATGAACGAGGCGGGATCGGTCCCGCTGAACCCGAGGTTGCCCTGCACGGGGGTGAACGTGCTCTCGATCGCCTTGAACAATTCGAGCTCGGCGAGCGGCCCCATGAACTGAGTCCAGCCGCCGTTGGAGCCGGCCGTGACGCGGTTCAGCTCGTCGAAGGTGTCGTCGCCGTTCTCCGACTCCCAGAGGGAGCCCGTGATCGGGTCGAAGGCGAGGCCGAAGCCGTTGCGGCGGCCGTAGGAAAAGATCTTGTGAATGTTCGCCGTGACCTCGGCGAGCTGCGCATCCGTGAGGGTGACGCCGAACGCCTGTTCGAGGGCCGCAACCTGCGCCACGGTCACGCTGGCGAACGGGTTGTCGGTCGGCGTTGTGCCGTCGGGGTTGAGCCGAAGGATGACCCCGGTGAGGTGATTGTTGTCGGGCGCGGGTCCTCCGAACTGGTCGTCGGACTGGCCGTTCCCCTTCCACCCGGCGGGCAGGTTTTGCAACTGGCCCCGGCGACCGTTGTCGCCGATCATGATGTAGAGCTTGCCGTCGGGTCCGAACCGGATCTCGCCCGAATTGTGGTTGCCGCGTAGGGGTTCGGTCGCGTCCACGGGGTCGATGTTGTCTTGCTGAAAGGCGTGCAACTCGATCAGGTTCTTGTCGAACGTCAGCGTGTTCGCCTGCTCGTTCAGGATGAAGCGATCGACGCGGTTGCCGAGCGGCTTGACGGTCCCCGGCGGGAACGCCGAGTTGGCGTTCCCGACCTCGGAGAGCACGCCGGAGACCGCGCCGGTGCTACTCTCGGTCCAGTAGAGGTAGACGGCGTGGTTCGTCGCGAAGTTGGGGTCCAGGGCGACGCCGAGCAGGCCCCGCTCGGAGGCGTTGTTGACCGGCAGGTTGGGGAGTGTCGCCCCGGCCGGCGTGACGAACTGAATAGGGGTCGCGAGAGTCCCGTTCACGACGTGCTGGATCTTCCCGGAGGCCTTCTCCAGCACGATGAGGTCGCCCGCGCCCAGGAACGTCAAGTTGGTCGGCTGGTCGAGGCCGGTGACGACCGTGGTGACCGAGAGGTTCGGGTCGGTCATCACGGGTTGGGGCAACGGGGTCGTCGTCGGATTGAGGTTCAGGCTACCGAAGAGGCCGTCGTGCTCGTCGTTGGGTCCGGAGGTGAAGTAAAGCGTGTTGGGCGACGTGGATTGCACGCCGTCTCCGAACGAGAGCGCCCAGAGCCCGTCGTTCGTGATGGCCTTGCCGGTCGAGTCGCTGAGCTTGCCGAGGAAGGCGCCGCTGTCGAAATCAAAGGCGTTGATCGTGCCGTCACCGAAGTTGCCGACGAGCAGGGCGTTGTTGAAGTCGCCGTAACCCTGGATGGGCGCCCAGGCCATTCCCCAGGGCGAGTTGAGCTGGCCCTGACTCGTGAATCGCTTGAGCAGGTGACCCTCGGTATCGAACACATCGATGAAGCCGTGCCCCGCGCCGCGAATGTCATCGTGCTTGGCCGCGTCCTGCTGGGCATAGGTGACGTAGAGGTCGCCGTTGATCGCCTGGATGCCGAACGGGGCATAGCCGGCCGGGATGCCCGTGTCGGTGAACGCGCCGGGGATCTTCACCGGGGCGAAGTTCCGGTCGAAGACGTCAACCGTGCCGGCATGGAAGTTCGTGGCGTAGAGATACGCGCCCGTGGGGTTGAACCCCTGCGCCAGGCCCTTATAGACGGCGCCCGACGCGGAATTGTCGGCGGCGATGAACGCATGGGTCAGGTCGACCGCGGCGCTCCAGCCGGCGATCGTGCCGTCCTCGGTCGCGAACAGGAAGTTGCTCGCCCCGGTCTTGCCGTTGGACGAGACGGTGAAGCCCTGCGTCGCGTTGGATACCTCTCCGGTCGGGGCCGACGTGCCCGTCCCGCTCGGCGTCGGGATGGAGACGATCAGAGGCGTCGCGGCCGGGAGCGGCTTCCCGTTGCCGTCGTAGACGGTCGCGGTCCCACTCCTATTGTTCGCGACCCAGAAGCCGCTGCCCAGGCCCAGCGCGAGGCCCCAGGGATTGACCAGGTTCGGGTCGGTCGTCTTGGCCATCCCGGCGATGTCGGACACGAGGTTCGTCTGCGTGAAGCCGGTGGCGAGCAGGAGCCGCACTTCCAGGGTCTCGACGCACGGCCGGTTCCGGCACGGTCGTCGAGCAGGGGCGTGGAGGGGCTGCTGCCGAGATAGGCGATCGAAGCGTTTCATGTTGAGTCCCCGTATCGTGGGATATTCTTTTCCGTGAACGGCAAACGACAGCTTTCAAGAGGCCGATGGCTCCGGCCTACTTGCCAACTTGCACCTGATCCTGGCCGGCGATCGCCCAGCCCTGAGCGTCGCGGACTGTGATGACCGCGCGGAACCAACCGGCGGCACCGTACGCATGGCTCCCGGAAACCGTATAGCGGCCGTTGCCGGTGCGGCGGTCGTGGCCGTCGGTCGAAGTGGTTCCATCGCCCCAAACGATCGTGGCAACGGTGATCGTCCCGGACGTCCCGCCCGCCATCCCGTTGGCGCTGCCCTTCCCATGAAACGAGCAGAAATAGGAGAATACTCCTGGCTTGATGAACCTGTGATCAAACGCGCAATTGGAGGTGAGTACGCCCGAATTCCGGGGTTCCATGCTGCCGCATTGCCAGGATCTCACATTCCGATTCATTCCCGACGGTTCCATCGTGAACCAGCTTCCGGACAACAGCATTCCGGAAGGCACCGCCGCGATACCGCCCGGAGAGATCCATGGGGAGGCGGGATCCCGAGGCGACAAAGTATCGAGGGGTCAGCAGCACAGAGCCGACACGCCGGGAGGCCGGTTTTCGCATGCACGCGGAGGAGCAAAGGGAGTCTCGGTCAAGTACAAGCTGCATGCAGAGGCCCGGTCGGTTGGAGAATTCCCCGGAATGGGGGTTTATTTCTCCAACCGTGAGACCGTCCCCGTCCCCGAGGTCATCCCGCCAAGAACGCAATCACGCCGTCACGGGATGGAGCTCAGGGTGGTGTCGATCAGGAGCCGATCAGTGCGCCGGACGACCGCCCGGCCCGGGCCGGACGGTCTGACCGGACTCAGCTCTACTTCCGCACCTTGATCTTGCACGGGTGAAGGACTTCGAGCCCGGCCGGATCGGTGATTGCCACCACGGCCGTGACGTCCCCCTCGGGGGAGGTTGGCGGAACGGTCCAGGTCAGCTCGCCGGATGGCCCTAAGGGATTGATCTGGATACCACCGTCGCGCAACCCGTACGCGATCCTTGAGCCGTCGGGCGAAAAGGCGACGGACATCGCACCGATCGCGCGATCGTATCCCATCGCGACCGTTTGAGCCCCCGACCTGAGGTCCCAGAGCCGTGCCGTGCCGTCGTCCGAAGCCGAGAGGACAAGCGCGCCATCGGGCGAGACCGCGGCGTCCTGGACAATGCCCGTGTGACCCTTGAACTTGCGGAACTCGCCGAGCGGCACGGGTTCGTCGGCCGAAGACAGGGCCTCACCCATGGCTAGCTCGGGCGGGCGGACCGATTCGCCCGCGCGGCGAGCCCCGATCCCCTTGGACCCGAGATCACCGCCGATGTTGAGCAACCGCTCTTCGGTCCCGGGACCGCGAGGCGGGGCGGCCACTTCGTTGTATACCTCGCCCTTGCCCTGAGGCACGCCCCCGGCGGCCGGCGACCCGCTAAAGGTATGTTGCAGCGTCTTGGTTCCCATCACGATCGTGCCCTTCTTGACCACGATGGTGGCCTCCAGCGACAGGACCACCTCGCGAGGCCGGACCTGGACCGACGACGATCGGCCCAGGTCGACCATGTACGTGGCCTTGTCCGCCGTCAGGCGTGCCGGGGCGAGCCCCGTGATCGGCCCGGAGAGCACCTTCCCGTCGGCCAGGGTCACGCCGGGGGACGGGGCGCGGATGAGCGATCGCACATCGCCGAGCCGGATCTCCTTGCCGCCGACCTGGAACGCCTGGTCGGCCAGTTTCCCCTCGAACGCCTGGCCGCCGAGGCGGACGAGCGCGTTGAGCCGTTGATCCGGCTCGGCGGGGACCGGGACGACCGTCGCCGTGTAGGCCCCGCCTCCCTGCGATTTGGCCACAAAGCTGCGTTGCGGCCCGGTCCCGGCCGTCACCTTGATGGCGACTGCGAGATTGTCCGAGGTCCCGGCCACGCCCGGCCGGAGTACCGAGATCGTCCAGTCCACGGGCTTCGAGCGGTCGAGGTAGTCGATCGGCGGCGGGTCGAAGACGATGATCGGCCGCTTCAGATAATCGGCGAGCACGCCGACCGGGATGGCGAAGTTGATCCCCGCCGCCCCGTTCAGCTTGGCGACGATGACCCCGACCACGCGGCCCCCGGCGCCGAGCACCGGCCCTCCCGAGTTGCCGGGGTTCACGTCGCCGTCGAGCTGGATCAGGCCGAGCTTTCCCCCCACTTTGCGGAGCGATGTGATGTGCCCCCGATTCACGCTGATGGACGGGTACTGGTCCGCCGGAGCCAGGACCCCGCCGAAGGGGAAGCCGAAGAACGCGACCTCCATCGTCAGCGAGAGATCCTTGTCCTGTCCCAGAGATAGCGGCGAGAGGCCGGGGATCGGGTCGATTTTGAGCAGCGCCAGATCGTTCTCCACATCCATATCGAGGATGCGGGCTTTCACGACCCGCTCCGTCTTCTCACCCCCGTCAAGAACCAACGTCACGACCTTGGCCCCGCTCGTGACGGCGGGCTCAACGACGTGGGCGTTGGTCACGAACAGGCCACCGACATCCACGCAGAACGCCGAGCCGAACGCCCTGCCCCCCGGCAACGGGATCTCGATTAGCGCGGTCGCCTTCACGCCCCTGGCTACGGAATCCGCAACACCCGCACCCTTCTTCTGGGCAGAGGCCGACGGAGGGAAAGTCACCAAGACGACGAGCCCTATCAATAAACCGATACGGGAATGAATTTTTGACAAGGAAGAGCCCTTCTCAGAATAAATCCTGGCGGTGCTTGGTCGAAAAACGCCGAAGCCCTCTGCGGGTGGTGACCCGAAAAAGGGACGAATTCGAGAGGGCACCCGACGGGAGCATTTTTCACAATAAGAGACATTCCGCTCCCGGGTCGCGACCCGCCCGCAGAGCCAGTAAAACCTTGCGGGTGACGTAATTCAAATCAATTCCAGAATGGATCAATTTTTGAATCGGTAAATGGCTGCGCTGGGTTTCGGGCGAGATGACCCGCCTCGCCCACCTTGCTGGCGAGGCCATTCCGAGGTCCGGCTCGACTCTCGCAGCCGCTCGCGCGTTGACTTCACCGAGGAAGCGGTAGAATGTACGTCCTCATCCGTTTGAGAAGACGCGACACGCAAGGGACCGAGGGGTGCGATCGATGGCACGACAGACCGGCAAGAACCACGCCCCGCATCTCGTCATCAAGCGGATCAAGGGGAAGGGGCGAGGCGTCTTCGCCGGACGCCCGATCGCGAAGGACGAGATCATCGAGCGGGTGCCCATGCTCGTCATTCCGAAGAAGGAGTTCGACGAACATCTCGGCTCGACGATCCTGTACAAGTATTGCTTCGACTGGCGCAAGGACTCCGTGGCGCTGGCGCTCGGCTACGGGTCGCTCTATAACCACTCCTTCGGCCCGAACGCCCTTTATGAGGACGTGGGGCCGCAACTGAAGGTCTTCATCGCGCTGCGGGACATCCGGCCCGGCGAGGAGATCACGATCAATTACAACGGCCGGCCCAGGGGCCGGAAGTCCGTCGAATTCTCTGTCATTCCATGAGACTCGCGGCGATCGGCCCGCCGCCTTGTCGCGGGTCGCCGGGTTCGGGCGGTAAGGAGGACGAACATGGCGGAGACTCCGGGGGCAGTCTTGGGCCGGGTCATCTCGATCTGGCGTTATCCGGTCAAGTCCATGCTCGGCGAGGAGCTGGACGCGGTCGAAGTGACCGAACACGGCCTGCTCGGCGACCGGGCCTACGCGCTGATCGACGCGGAAACCGGCAAGGTGGCCAGCGCCAAGAACCCGCGACGATGGCCCACCCTCTTCGATTTCAAGGCGGTGCTTGCCGAGCCCGTCTCCCAGGGTTCTTCTCCGCCCCCGGCTCGGATCACGCTCCCGAGCGGTGAGGTGCTGACCACCGATGCCGAGGAGATCGAGTCGCGACTCTCCGAGGCGGTCGGACGCCCGGTCCGGCTGGCGCGATCCGCCTTCGAGGGGGCCACGGCCGAGGGGTACTGGCCCGACCACGAATGGCTCCCCCAACCGGACGAGCAGTTCGAATTCCCGCTCCCGGCCGGCGGGCTGTTCGACGGCGCCACGGTCCACCTGGTCACGACACGTTCGCTCGATCGTTTGCGCGCCGCCGCCCCCGAGAGCCGTTTCGATGTGCGTCGCTTCCGCCCGAACTTCGTGATCGACCCGACGGGCGCCGCCGACACGTTCGCGGAGGACGGCTGGATCGGCCAGACCCTCCAGGTCGGCGGCGTGCTGCTCAGGATTGACCGCCCGACTCCGCGTTGCGTCATGACGACGCTGGCGCAAGGGGATCTGCCGAAGGACTCGACAGTTCTCCGCACGGCCGTGCGAGAGAACGGCGGCAATGTCGGCGTGTATGCCACGGTCATCCGTCACGGCCTCGTGAAGATCGGAGACACGATCGGCGTGCCCTGAGGAGTCAGCCCTACGGGCGAGCACAACCTGCGTGAAACTAGCAACCCATTAGGCTCACGAGGTCCTTCCCGCGAGCCCGGCATCGCAGGAGATCGCTGACCGGTCGCGGCGTCGACCGCATTGACGACCGCCCCCCTTGGAGGCTCGCGACCCATGAGGAATTTGTCTCGCCCAAGCCCCTTGCTCATCGCACTGGGGATGATCCTCTTGCACGGCGACATTGCGGCCGTGCTCGGGGCAGCAGGACGCCCCAATATCATCGTGGTCATGGCGGATGACGTCGGATACGGCGATCTGGCCTGCCTGGGAAACCCGATTATCCAGACGCCCCACCTGGACGCTCTCCACAAGGAAAGCGTGCGATTCACGGATTTTCATGTCAGCCCGACGTGCGCCCCAACCCGAGCGGCCCTCCTGACCGGTCGCCATGAATTCAAGTCCGGCGTCACGCATACGATTTACGAGAGGGAACGCCTGAGCCTCCGGGCGACGACCCTCGCGCAGTTGCTCAAGTCCCGCAGCTATGCCACCGGTATCTTCGGGAAATGGCATCTGGGGGACGAGGCCAGCTATCAGCCGGATCGTCGCGGTTTCGAGGAGGTGTACATCCACGGCGGAGGCGGCATCGGCCAGACGTTCCCGGGCAGTTGCGGCGACGCACCCGGCAATACCTATTTCGATCCCGCGCTCTTCCATAATGGAACGTTCGAGAAAACGAAGGGCTATTGCACCGACCTCTTCTTCCAGCGTGCGATGGGTTGGATGAGCGATCGTCGAGGCTCAGGCTCGCCCTTCTTCGCCCTCATCACGCCGAATGCCGCCCATGAGCCGCTCCAATGCCCGGAAAGCTACGCGAAGCGCCATGAGGGGAAGGTGCCGCGAGATGTCGCGAAATTCTACGGGATGATCGAGAACATCGACGACAACGTCGGCCTTCTCATGAAGAAACTGCAAGAATGGGGGATTGCGCAAGACACGCTCGTCATCTTCCTGACCGATAACGGCGGCACCGTCGGTACCCGAATCTTCAACGCCGGGATGCGCGGGAGCAAGGTTACGCCCTATCAGGGAGGGACCCGGGTCCCGTCATTCTGGCGATGGCCCGCCGGCTTTCGGGGAGGGCGGGACGTCCCGGTCCTCACCGCGCATATCGACATCTTCCCGACACTCGCCGCGATCGCGGGCGTCGATCTCTCGGAGGAAGTACGATCCCAGGTCGAAGGTCGAACCCTCTGGCCGCTGTTGAAAGACCCGGCGGCCGATTGGCCGGATCGCGAGCTCGTCACCCACGTCGGCCGCTGGAATCGCGGCCAGGCGAACCGGTCAAAACACGCGAACGTCTCGATCCGGAACGCCCGATTCACCCTGGTCAACGACGTTGAACTCTACGACCTGAAGGCGGACCCGTCCGAGACTCGTAACGTCATCGCCACCCACCCGGATGTCGTGGCGCATCTGAGGTCGAGTTACGATCGCTGGTGGCAGAGCATCCTCCCCCGGCTCGAGAACGAAGACGCGATCGGGCCCAGGATCAACCCATTCAAGGCGCTATACTGGACGCAGTTCGGCGGTGGACCAGATGCCGCTCTTCTCGATCAGATGAACCCCTAGCGCGCGAACAACAGGTCCGAGAAGCCCGCCGTCAAGAAGAGCGGCACGGCCAAGAACTGAGCCAGGCTGCTCGGACCGTCAGTCGACGCTTTTGCGGACAAATAGCCGCCATTCGGCGGCCGGCAACGGGAGTGCGCCCGGCAGGATTCGAACCTGCGGCCTACGGTTTAGGAAACCGTCGCTCTATCCACCTGAGCTACGGGCGCGAGACGATCTTCAAGCGGGTCAGTGGACGATTGTGGGCGGCGATTGAGGTTCCTGTCAACTAGCCGTTCCGTCGGGCGAGCCGCTCGGCGTAGAATGGGGTCGGGGCGTGGCGTGGTAAGGCGCTGGCGCCGGGGATCAGGGCCGCGATCGAGAATCCTCATGGCCGACGACGCACCAAAGATCGAACCGGTGCCGCCGCCGATGATCGGGAGTTATCGCCTGGTCGAGCCCCTGGGCTCGGGCGGGATGAGCTCGGTCTTTCGCGCGCTGCATGCGGAGACCGGGCACGAGGTCGCGGTCAAGGTCTTGCCACGGTACCTGGCGAAGAACCCGACGTTGCTCCAGAGGTTCCTGCGCGAGGCCAAAAGCGCCGAATCGCTCGAAGACCCGAACATCGTGGCCATCTACGATCGCGGGTCGGAGGCGGGCCGGTATTACCTGGTCCTGGAATATGTGCCGGGCGGCGACCTCCACGACCGGGTGCGGGACGGCGGGCCGATGCCGGTCGGCGAGGCGGTGGACTCGATCCGGCAGGTCGCGCGGGGCCTGCGGCACGCGGCGGGCCGGGGGTTGATCCACCGCGACATCAAGCCCGCCAACATCCTTCGCACCCCCGAGGGGCGGGTGAAGGTGACCGACCTGGGCCTGGCGCTGCACACCTCCGAGGAAGACGAGCGCGTGACCCGCGACGGGACAACCGTCGGCACCGTCGATTACATGGCGCCCGAGCAGGCCCGGGACAGCCGGGCCGCCAGCGTCAAGAGTGACATCTACTCGCTGGGCTGCACCTTCTACTACCTCCTGACCGGCACGCCCCCCTTCGCAGGCGGGGACGTGCCCGAGAAGCTCAAGGCCCATGCCACCGAGCCTCCGCCCGATATCCGCAAGACGCGGCCCGAGGCGCCGGAGATCCTGGCCAGGCTGATCCAGAAGATGATGGCGAAACGGCCCGAGCGCCGGTTCGTGGATTACGATCAACTCCTGGAGACGCTCGACGCCGTGGCGGCGTCGCTGACCGCGACGACCGGGGCGTCCCAGGCCGCTCCGTTGATGGCGCTGATCGACGACGAGGACGACGAGCCCGAGCACGGACCGCTGCTCGCCTTGATTGACGAGGAGAGCGACGAGCGGACCGGGCCGCTGCTCGCCCTGATTGATGACGAGGACGACGACCAGGGATTCGCACTAGGGTCCGGGCCGACGCGCTCGCCCGGATCGACGGCGGCGTCCCCGTCGCTGGAGTCGTGGGGCGAAACGGGCACGAAACGAGGGAACCGCACCGGATCGTCGCCCGGGGACCTGAACATCGCGGACCTGGCGGCGATTGATGAGGGGACTCCAAGCCGTCCCTCGGTCCGAAAGCCCCCGAAGTCCGCCACGACCGTGCCGGCCGGCTCGCGGGTCGAGCCCGTGTATACGCCTCCGCCGGAGGTGGCGTACGACCTGGAACCGGCCATCGCGTCTACCCCGCATCTCTATGAGTTGCCCCCGCGTTCCTCACCGGGGCTGCCGATCGAGACCTGGATCGTGCGGGTCGTGCTGGGCGCGGTGCTGCTGCTGTTGCTCTGGTTCGGCTGGTCGCAGGTCGTCGCACCGCGATTGTTCAATCCCGCCCCGGGTGTCGGCGGGGGGATGGCCGAGGAGGAGGGCGGCTCCAGCCCCAACAACGGCGGCACGATCGCGGAGGCAAGGCGGGCGAAATGGCGGGAACCGGCGGACCGCGTTGAGCCGCCCCCTGCAGAGCCTCCCGTGAAGCGGGACGTGCTGGCCCGGCTGGGAATGCCGCGGGCGGATCGCGAGGAGGCCGCCAGCGACGAAGGACCGTTCGTCACCGTGCGGCGGCTCAACGCGCGAGTCGACGACCTCACCCTCCCCGACCTGCCGAGGGCCTTCGACAAGCTCACGGGCGTGGTGGAAATCGCCGACGACGGCCCGTTCTTCGAGGACAATTTCCGGATCGCGGGCGAGTCCCGCGTCCTCCGCGCCAAGCCCAGGGACACCACCAGCACGAAGTCCGACTATCGGCCGATCCTGGTCATCACGAAGCCCACGGCCGCGTCGATCCAGGCCAGGCCGGCGGTCTTCGTGATGAACAGGCAGCGGCTCGTCGTCGAGGGGATCGATTTCGTGATCAACGGCGCGGACCTGACGCCCCGGCAAGAATCCATGTTCCTTTGCAAGGATGCCGATCTGACCTTGCGGGACTGCACGATCACGGTCGTCGGGCCGATCAAGCACGAGTACGCCATCGTGCAGGTCGGCGAGCGTGGGGTCGCGGCCAACGCGCCGGCGTCGACGGTGCGATTCGAGCGCACGCGGATCCGGGGCGAGGTCGCGGCGGTCCGGCTCGCCGGTCCGGCCGAGGTGACGTTCGCGAGGTCGGCCGTCGTTGTCGGGCGGTCGCCGATCGTGGTCGCG
Source organism: Planctomycetota bacterium (assembly GCA_028291545.1). Lineage (GTDB taxonomy): Bacteria > Planctomycetota > Planctomycetia > Isosphaerales > Isosphaeraceae > JAQGHR01. The sequence goes on from JAQGHR010000149.1 coordinate 16,636, forward strand.
GGCGAGGTCAAGTCCGAACGCTCGGTGGCAATCTTCCGCACGGTCATGGCGAGTCGTGGCTCGATGATCAGCCTGTCGGGGATGGCGGGATCGGCCGACGCGCTGCCGATGACCGTGAGGGCGATGGAGTCGACCTTTGCGGCGATCGGACCGGGCCAGGCAAGCGCGCCGTTCGTGGGCATGAGCGAGATCCCCGCCGGCCCGGCGCGATCGCGTCCCCTGGTGACCTGGCGAGGCGAGGCGAACCGGTTCGACGGCTGGGGCGGGTGGTCGAGTGCCTCTCCGCAAGGGGTGCTGGCGACGATCCAGGCCAAGATGCCCGACGCGGAGCGGCTGAGCAATGAGACCTCCTCACCCTGGCCCGAAGCCGCCGCCGATCGCTGGTCGACCCCGGCGGTGCCCGCGACCGTCGCGACCCGGCTGGCCTCGCCGACGGTGCTCGTGGCGAAGCCCGCGCCGTTGCTGAAGGAGAAGACGCTCGGTCGGTTCGACCGGCTGGCCATCGGCGGCCCGGACACGGGTGGCAAGGTTCTTGCGCTGAAGTTCAACGCGGAGGACCCCTCCTGGAACGGCGACATCGGCCGGTTCCTGGCGGAGCTGCCGAAACGCGGCGTGAAGCGCGTCCGGGTGGACGTGACCGGGACCGGACGGCACGACGCGTCGCCGATCCTGATGCCCCCCGGCGTTTCGCTGGAGATCGCGGTGACCCCGGCCTCGCCCGGGGCGCCGCCCTTGATCTGGACGACGCCGGAAGGATCCAACGGCGAGGCGATGTTCGGGGTCCAGGCGGCGGAACTGGCCCTCACCGGGGTCAGGCTCACCGCCACGCCGAAGTCGCTCTTGAGATTCCTCGCTTCGGCGGATCACGGCAACCTGTTCCTGTCGCGCTGCATCCTGACGGGTCCGGGTGAGGTGGAGAACGAGAGCGCGGTTGGCGGCCTGGTCGTGTTCAAAACCGACGGGACGCGGCCGTTCCCGGACGCCTCGGGCGCGGCTCGCCCCGTGGTCGACCGGCCGTCGTGCGTGCTGACGGACTCGGTGTTCATCACGGGCGGAGACGCGATCACGGCGGATGTCGGCCGGGGCGTGGTGGCCCTGACCAACTGCGCGATCGCCGCCGAGGCCAGCGCCCTGGTGCTTCGCCCCCAGTCCGTCCGCCGCGATCGCTTCGAGGCCGACCTGGTGCTCGATCGCTGCACGATCGCGGCCGAGAAGAACGTGGTGATGCTCGGGCCATGGACGGGGCTGGACCCCGGACCAGATCGGCCCTGGGTGATCTGGTCGTCCTCATGCATGTTCACGGATTCCTATCAGCGCACCGGCGGCTTCTCGCGAGGCGTCGCGCTGCGTTCGGCCGTCGATGGGATGGCCCGGGGTGCGCTGGCCTGGCAATCCGCGCGAGACACCTACGACCTGACCCAGTTCACGGCCGCCGCCGACCTGACGGCGCCCTCAGGCCGGGCGGACTTGCGGCGCTCGTGGGTCGAGCTCTGGGGGCCGAGCCACATCGTCTCGCCCAGCGGGCCGACGTCCTCGGGCGGTGAGCCGAACGCGCGACTACTCGTCGATCGGCTCAAGCCCGGCGAGATCGCTCCCGGCGACCTGGCGCTGGACCCGACTTATCCCCGAGGTCGGACCTCTCTGGACGTCGGCGCGGACCTCGGTCGAATGGGCATCGCGCCGACCGTTACCAAATTCCGGCCGGCGGGGAAGTAGGGGGACGACCGTTACCGCGGCGTTCGCCATGAGAGAAATGATGGTCGACTTCTCGATGGGGACGGGTATCCCGATTGCCAATCTCCAGGTGTTCGCCAATAATGATAGACGTCACGGATGGATTCCCGGCGTTCGAGGAGTTTCGCCGACGATGACGCGATTGCGCGGGATCGCATTGGGCTTCGTGCCGCTGATCGCCCTGTCGTCGGCGAACGCGCAATCGCGCGGTCATTCGGGGCCTGAGAGATCCGGCTGGACGTCGCATCACGTCGGGCCCGGTCACAAATCGCACGGCCCCGGGCTCTCGCCGGTCACGATCAATCCGGGGTGCAGACCGATTGGCTCATACCCGACGATCATCGGGTACACGCCGATCTATTATGGCTGGAGCCCCTACCTGCTCACGCCTCCCATGATGGCGACCGGGCCGGTGATGCCGCCGCTGACGTTCGGGGACCCCACCGTTTTCATCCCGCCCGTCATGGTCGCGACCCGGACGGCGAATCCCACACCGCGACCCATGGGTCGCAATGTCAACCGATCGAAAGAGTTGATGACGCTTGGCGATCGGCTGTTCCGCGCGGGGAACTACGTGCGTGCCGTCGATCGTTACGAGCAGGCCATCCGCGCCGATCCGGACCTGGCCGAACCGAGAGCCCGCCTGGCCCAGGTCGCCCTGGTTCGCGGCAAGTACGGCGAGGCCGCGAACAAGTTCCGCGAGGCGCAGGCGGCCGAACCGGGCTGGCTGGCCACGGCGGGAAATGCCCAGGATCTCTACCCCGAGCCCGCGGATTTCGCCCGCCATGTCGCCCGCCTGGAGGCCCACTTGCAGGCCCATGTGGATGACCGAGACGGCTGGCTCGTGCTGGGTGCGCTCTGGTACCTCTCCGGCCGGACCCAGAAAGCGGCGGACGTCTTCCTCCGACTCTCCGACCGCAAGGAAGACCCCACCCTGCGCGCCTTCCTCGCGGCGACCAAGACGGGCGAGTGAGAGGTTTTACGGACAGCCGCTGACCGGGGCTGCTGAGTGGGGCGGGCCTCCCTGCCCGGCTACATAAGAGTCAAATGCCTGGTAGGTGGGCAGGGACGCCCGCCCCACTGGAGATCCGCAGCCTGCCCGATCTCGATGACGGCTACGGTCAAGATTCCCCTCCCCCCTACCCTTGCGGCGCTCTCAGCCCGTAATCAACCCGATTTCGATTTCCCGGCCATCGGCTTACGGGCCTTCTCCCTGCGGCTCCGGCGGATCGCGTCAATCCTATCTCGCCGGGCGAGGTAGGCGATCGCGGCGCGGAGCTTGATCGGCGTGTCACTGGGCTCGACGACCAGGCGGAACAGGAGATGTTCGCACGCATCGATTCGCGATCCCTCGGCCATGTCGACGAACTCCGCGTACTCGCGGTCGGCGCGAACGTGGCGCAGGAAGCGGGTGTAGCTGATGCCAGCCTTGATGCAGGCCAGCTTCCGCCCGTACCCCGATCGGAGGAGGTCGAGAATTAAAATCCCCACGGAGGAATCGAAATCCTTTCTTGGCCGTCCCACGTTCCGCCTCGCGACTGTCGTCATGGCCGTCCCGTCTCGAATCGGTGATCGCCGCACGGTCCCACCTTCGCAGATCGCGAGGGTCGAGCGAGCCCGTGCCCATCAGAGACCATCGCAACGACGCGGTGAAATGATCCGGCGAAATCGGAGAGTTTCACGCAGAGGCGGGGAGGCGCAGAGAAGACACAGGGAAAAAAGCCCAGATTGCAAGTCGGGAGACATCCCAAGCACCCTGAATCCCTGACCCCTCAACCAAGATGTGATCAGCTCTTCTCCGTCTGCTCTGCGCCTCCCCGCCTCTGCGTGAAACTCTCCGATCCCCACTCACCTTTCCTTCGGACCGCTCCCGCGACATCCCGCGCAAAACCTGGCACAATGGGCCGGTCCGCCAATGCCTAACACGGGATGCCAGGAGTGCCATGCGATACTACGCCGCGGCTTGCCAGACGGACCTCCCCTGCCCTCGTTCGCGGTCGGAGATCGCCGGGCGCGTGGGGGATTTGCTCGCCATGGTGGATCGGGCGGTCGTGGGGTATGAGCCGTTCTTCGATGTCAAACTGCTGGTCTTCCCGGAATTCGCGCACGCCGCGCCGATCTATGAGACGGCCGGGGAACTCCTGGACAAGCTCGCGGTCCCGGTGCCGAACGAGCATACGGATCGATACGCGAGGAAGGCCAAGGAACGGGGCGTTTACATCCAGACGGGGACGTTCCTGGAGAGCGATCCACGCTGGCCGTGCGTGGTCTTCAACACGACGTGCCTGATCGGCCCGGACGGCGTGCTGTCGAAGTACCGCAAGGTCAATCCGTGGCTGCCGTGGGAGGTCCACGCCAGCCCGCACGACCTGGAAGGCTACGACGAGCCCCTGTTCCCCGTGGTCGAGACCGAGATCGGCAAGCTCGGGGTGGCGATCTGCTACGACTGGCTGTTTCCCGAGGCCATTCGCGCGCTGGCCTTGAACGGGGCCGAGGTCCTGATTCGCGTCTCGGCCTACATGGACCCCTGGGGGGCGACCCCGCCGATGGACTGGTGGACGCTGTTCAATCGCGCCCGGGCGGCCGAGAACATGGCTTTCGTGGTGGCGGCCAACCAGGGCGCCAGCGCGTCGAATTATCCGCCGTTCTCCTGGCCGGGCGGGAGCATGATCGTGGATTTCGACGGACGCATCCTGAGTCAGGCCGACCCCGGTCCCGGCGAGAAGATCGTCGTCGGGCCGATCGATATCGGGGCCCTGCGCGAGGAGCGCGGGCGTCGTCGCGGCCACAGCCTGCTTTCCCACATCCGCACCGAGGCTTACAATTCGCTCTACGCCCGGCCGATCTTCCGTCCCGGCGGTCGCGATTGATCCGCGACCCCGCATCTTTCCGGCCGTGCGGTCGTCATTCATTCGATTTATCGTTTGCTTACACAGGAGCCCGACGATGCGAATTCGCATCCGTCACCGTGCGCTGGCCGCGCTGGCGATCTGCACGCTTGTTGTGGCCGGTTGTAACTGGGGCACCAAACCCGCCGCCCCTCCCGCCACGACGAAGGCCGCGCCGCTCAAGGACGAGGTCCCTCCCGAGAACCTCGCCGCCTTCCTGAATGCACACCAGGAGGGCCTGGGATACATGGAGCGTTATGATTATCCGAAGGCCGTCCGCGCCTTCAAGAAGGCCCACGAGCTGGCGCCGGGCCTGATCGCCGGTTCGATCAACCTGGCGATCGCGATGCTCAACGATACCGGCTCGCAGGAGGAGAAGAAGAAGGACAAGAAGGGGAAAAACATCGAGGCCGACCCCGACCAGCCCAAGGTCGACAAGTTTGCCGTACCGCTCGCGCTCCTCGACGAGGTTATCGCCCGCGATCCGATGAATCTCCACGCGCACTTCTGCCGGGGCATCATCCTGGAGTACCTGGGAGATATGAAGGCGCAGGCGGACTTTGTGTTCGTGAGGGATCGCGATCCGTCCGATGGCTCCGCCTGGCTCAAGGTCGGCACCACGCTGTCCAACCCCGACCGGCCCGAGTTCCCCGCCGGCCCGAAGCAGGCCAAGGAGTTGATCCGCATTTACACGGAGTCGCTGAAGCGCAACCCGTATAACGCCCTTGCCGCTTACAGGCTCTCGCAGGCCTACTCCTGGGCCGGACGGATGGACGATTGGAAGACGTATAAGGAACTGCGAGAGGCTCTCAACCCGGATCAGAACGTGAAGGCGCCCGGCGACTCCGGCCTGACCGTTTACGGCGAGATGGGGAAATACGCCTCGGTCATCAATCCCTTCCCCTCATCGAGGCCACCCGCCGCGGCTGGCCGCCCTCCCCGGTTCGAGACTCCCCGGCCGATCGTCGTGAAACTCGCCGAGGGGGATCGCTGGGTGAAAGAATCCGACTTCACGGGCAAGCTCGCCGTCCTCGGTCGGGCGCGCAAGCGGTTCGGCGCCGCGGTGGCGACGTTCGACGTCAACAGGGACGGCAAAATCGACCTCTATCTCGCCTCGGGCGTGATGGGATCGAAGGGGGTCCGCGACGTCCTGCTCGTCAACAAGGGGGACGGCAAGTTCGAGGACGCAACGCTCGCCTTCGGGCTTCCCCCCGACCGCGCCAGCCTGGGAGTGGCGACGGGCGATTTCGACGCCGATCGCAACATCGACCTCTTCCTCACGGGCGTTGGCGACAATCGTCTCTTCCGCAATCTCGGGGGCAAGTCATTCGAGGATCTGACCGGCGCACTCGGCCCTGCGAGCCCGGCCATTGGCCTGTGCGCGAGATGGGTCGACCTGGATCAGGATGGAGATCTGGACCTGTACGTCGTGAATCTCGCCTCGGCCGCCGACGCGGAATCCGTCTTGACCGATAAGCCCCCCAAGGGACATGCCAACCTCGCGTATCGCAACGACGGGCAGCCCGCGCCGGCGAGCGGCCCGCCCGATACCTGGGCACCGATCGCCGCCTCCGCTCCCGAGGAGAACGCGGGGGCCGGCCTGTCGATCAAGTTCACGCCATGGACCATAGACGAGGCGAAGGCCCTGGCCGCCGGCGATGGGGTACACACCGCGATCGCGATCCTCGACATCGACAATGACCGGGATATGGATATCCTGATCACCGCCGACGGCGAGCCGGCCTCGGTGATCCTGAATGACCGATTGGGCCGATTCCACCTCCAATCGATCGCGACCTTGAAGGCGGACCCGCCCGCCTCCAGCCTCGTCGTGCTCGATCTCGACAAGGACGGTCTGGCCGATCTCGTGCGGACCAGCGCCTCGGGCCCGGTCCTGGCACGCAGGAATGTCACGACGCGCGGCCCCGAGGGCGAGACCGACATCAAGTTCGAGCCCTTCCCGATCGACGCCCGGTTCTGGCGATCGGCTCGCGTGGCCGACCTCGACCTCGACGGATCGCTCGACGTCCTCGGATTACCGACGGCCGAGTCTTCGCCCATGCCGATGTTCGCCCGGGCCGAGGGTCCCCGGCTGGTCACCTCGGCGCTGGCCCTGGGTCCCGACGCGACGGCGCCTCTGGAGGGCCTGGCCTATGCCGACCTGATCGGCGATTCCCTGCCCGACGTCGTGCTGGTTCGCGACGGTGAGGGGCCTCGCACGGCCCGTAATCTCGGCAACGGCAATCACTGGCTCGGCCTGGACCTCGGCGGCCAGTGGCACATCAAATTCAACCAGATGCGCACGAATTCCCAGGCGATCGGCGTCCGCGTGTCCATTGAAGGGGACGGTCTGCTCGTCCCCTACGATCACACCTCGCCGGAGGGCGGCCTCTCGCAATCCTCGGGGCCGGTTTTTCTGGGCCTGGGGACACATCAAAAGGCACGCCTCGTCCGATTGAAGTGGCCCGATGGGGTGCTTCAGTGCGAGCTGGATGAAGATGCTGATAAGTTGATGCCGCTGGTCGAGAACAATCGCAAGCAAGGCTCCTGCCCCGTCCTGTTCACCTGGAACGGCGAGCGCATGGTCTGCCTGGGCGACTTCCTGGGAGGGGGCGGGCTCGGCTACCTCGTCGCGCCGGGCGTGTATGGTGAGCCGGACAGGGATGAGGCGGTCGCGATCGCGGGGGACCAGTTGACGCCGGTGAATGGGCGCTACCGGATCTCGATCACCGAACCGATGAGCGAGCTGGCGTATCTGGATAAGATCACGCTCGACGTCGTGGATCGACCGCCGGGCGTCTCGGCCGCGCCGGACGAGCGGTTCGCGCCGGGTGGGAATCGGCCGACGGGAAAACTCCTCGCCTGGACGGAGCCGATCGAGTTCGTCCGCGCCATGGACCTGAAGGGCAAGGACGTGGCCGACTCCTTGCGCAAGGCGGATCGCGTGTTCGCCGACGGTTTCAAGCGGCTTTCGGGCTGGATCGGCTACGCGGAGGATCACGGGATCATGCTCGACTTCGGCGATCGGCTGGCGAAGATGGGGCCGAACGATCGGGTGGCGCTGGTGCTCGTGGGCTACACCGAGTATCCCTACTCGCAGACGAATTACGCGGCGAGCACGGCGGGCGTGCCGCTGAAGCCGCCGGTGCTGGAGAGGCTCCAGGACGACGGCTCGTGGAAGGTCATCGACGCCGATCCCGGCTATCCGGCCGGGATGGAGCGGATGACCGTGCTGGAATTGACCGGCAAGCTCAATGGTCCCAGGTGCGTGATTCGACTCCGTACGAATATGGAGATCGGGTGGGATCAGGCGTTCCTGGCCCCGATTGCCGGGGACGCGGGGCTTCGGGTCACGACGGTCCCGGTCGGAAATGCGGCGCTTTCCCACCGGGGCACCATGCGCGAGGTGTCCCCGGATGGGAAATTGCCTTTGACTTATGATTATCTCTACGTCGATCCGGCACCGCTGGCGAACCTGGTCGGCAAGCTCACGCGGTTCGGCGACGTGACACCGCTCCTGACGGGCGACGACGACCGGCTCTGCATCCTCGGACCCGGCGACGAGGTGCGGGTGGAATTTCCCTCGGCAACGGTCCCGCAATTGCCTGAAGGTTGGACGCGATCGTTCGTGCTGCGGACCATCGGCTACTGCAAGGACGCCGACCCGTTCACCGCCGGGAGCGATACGGTTGGCCCCCTGCCCTGGCGCGGAATGCCCAGCTTCCCGTTCGGTCCCGAAGGGCACAGGCCGCTCGACCCAGGCTACCGTGCTTACCTGGATTCGTATCAGACCCGATCCGTGGGCCGGTGATGATCGCCGCTCCCGATGTTGCCAGAACTCACCGTCAGATCACCCAATCTTGCAATTAACACGTCACACTGACCAAAATAACCCGTCTTTGCAGGGCGAACGAGACGGGACCGATCCTCGCATCCGGCCTCGGTGTTCAAGTCCAGGGAGGGGACGCGACGGAACGGCCGAGACCGTCCCCGACTCCTTGGAGGTACCGGGAATGATGAGGTTGAATCGACCGACGATAGCCGCCGTGGCAATAACAATCGCGCTCATGGGATCGGTGTCGGCCGATGTCATCTCGTCTGCCCGCCCGCCCTCGTTGCCGGGCCTCGCACCTCCGCCGAGCCTGACGCCACCGTTGCCGGAGGGTGGCGATCCACTGGGGCTCACCGGCGCGGCCGCGGCGTTGAATCGCGAGAACTCTCCCCTGCTCCGAGAAGCCGAACGCGGCGCCCTCGCCGGTTCGTCGCTGGCCGATCACCCAATCCCATCCGCAGCGCCTTTTCCCCTGGCGCGGCCTGAGCTGCCCAGAGAGACGCTGCTGGGTGCCTCAACCCGCGAGGCCGTCCGCGATCGATCGGTCCGCAATCTCGAACGCGGTTCCGACCCCTTCTCCGGCCATAACATCCGCATTCCCGAGCCCGCCTCGTTGACGCTCCTCTTCGCCGGCTTGATCGGGCTGGTTGCGCGGAACCGCCTTCGCCGCGACCACCACCCGAAGAAGATCGTGCCGGTCAACCCCGATGTCGTCGCCCCCGGCTGAGGCGCGACGACTGGCCGACGGCGGAACGCAACCTCAAGATCCCGCCTTGATCGCCGGCCGCGATGCGGTATAACACCGCGCAGGTCGGTGCGCGTCACGTCTCGGCGACGGCATCGGCGTGAACAGCCAGCCAGGGAAGGCTTGCCATGCCGGTCGAACTTCGACCCGTTTCAACCGAGCTGGTCCTCTCGCGCCGGCGAGCCGTCGCAGCCCTGGCGATTGGCGGCGCGGCGATGGTGGCGGGATGCTCGCGGAACGCGGGCTCACGCGGCCACCAGGGCGGCTGGTATGCCCTGCTCTCCGATCCCCACATCGCGGCCGATCCCTCGGCGCAGTTGCGCGGCGAGACGATGGCCGACAACCTCCGCGCGGTTGTGTCCGACATCCTTCATGCCGACGACCCGCCCCACGGGGTCTTGATCGACGGCGACCTCGCCTTCCACCATGGCGGTCCCGGCGACTATCAGACGCTGCTCGACGCGGTCCATCCACTGCGCCGCGAGAGCCTCCCCTTGCACCTGACCCTGGGCAACCACGACGACCGCGCGAACCTTCGCGCCGCCATCCTCGGCGAAGGCGACCCCTCCCGGAGGTTTGCGGAGGATAAGGCCGTCTCGACGGTCTCCGGCCCAAGCCTGCGGTTCGTCCTGCTGGATTCTCAGGATGGCGTGAACGTGACGGCCGGCCGTCTGGGCGATGATCAGCTGGTCTGGCTGGCAAGAGACCTCGATGCGCACGGGACGACCCCCACCGTCGTGCTCGTCCACCACAACATCAACGCCCGCAGCGAGTCGGCCCTGCGGGACACCGAGGCCCTGCTCAACGTGCTCCGGCCCAGGGGGCAGGCGAAGGCCGTGGTCTTCGGCCATACCCATGTCTGGAATGTGCGCGAAATCGACGGCATCCACATGATCAACCTCCCCGCCGTCGGCTATCGGTTCCTGCCCAAACAGCCGCTCGGCTGGGTCGTGCTTCGCCCCGAGCCGGACGGCGCGGAGCTTGAACTGCGATGCATCGGCGGCGACCGTCGACAGGATCGAAGACGCGTGTCGTTGCGCTGGCGGACGGGCTGAGAGGGTGAGCATGCGTCCGGACGCACGGAGGAATCACCCCCGATGATCCCGGTTCTGGTCGCGGTCGGCGTGCTCGCTCTGGCCTGGCTCGGTCGTCGGATGGCGAGGGGCAGGGGTCGGAGCGTGCGCATCACGTCGGCGACCCTGCTGGCGGGTGCGGGCCTGATCGTCGCCCTGGTGGTCTCGGCGGGCCTGGCCGCGCCGTTCAGCCCGTGGGACACCGTCCGGATCGCCCCCGCGATGGCCTTGCTCAAGGGCCATCCGCTCTATGCGGGCACCGGATCGGGCGCGGTGCTGAGCACGATGTACGGGCCGATCGCGACCCTCGCCTTCGTGCCGGCGGCGATGGTCGGCGATCCCGCCCTCGCGGCCGTCCTCGGGCGATGGCTGGCGTTCTTGTTCACATTCGCACCACTCGTCGCATGCTGCCGGCTCTCGGCCCCCGCGCCGGGGCGATCCTGGCGGATGACGGTGCTGGTGGTCGGGACCTTCGGCCTGCTCGTCGCGCCCTCGTTGCGGTATTCCACCACGTTTCTCCATGCGGATGCCCCCGCGCTCGGCTTGCTGGGCCTGGCTTGCTTGCTGGCGGCGCGACCGGGGGGACCGGGTCTCGGGGCGGCGATCGCCTGCGCACTGGCGATCCTCACCAAGCAGACCATGGCTACCCTGCCCCCGGCGCTGATCGTGGCGGGATGGCTCGTGGCAGGGCGCGCGGCGGCCCTCCGATTCGCGGCCGTCCTGTGCCTCACGGGGGCTGCATTCGTGGCCACGACATGGTGGCTCGTGGACAGGGACGACCTGCTCTTGAACCTCGTGAAGATCCCCGGAGGTGTACCATGGCGAGGACAGGCTCCCGGGAATCTCGCCGCGACCGTCGCCGAGATGCTCGTTCATGGCCTGCCGTTCCTGGCCGCCCTGGGCGTGTTCGGGTCGTGTCGAACGGACGACGAATCGGCCCGGCGCGCGAAGGTCTTCGCAATCGCCGCTCTGGCTCTCGCCCCGATGGCCGTGCTCGGACGGGTGAAACAGGCCGGTGATGTGAACAGCTTCAGCCCGGCGCTGTATCCCCTGCTCCTCGCCGTGGCAAGTCGCGCGGCCGCCGTCGGGCCACCTCTCGCGATCCGTCGCGGCACCGTGGCGGCGATGGCCGTGCTGATCGTGTTCGGTTCCATGCGGCTGGCGGAAGAGATTCGGCTGTTGACGAAGGAGCGAGCGTTTGACACCGAATCCGCGTTCCTCAAGGCGCACCCCGGCGAGGTGTATTTTCCGTGGAACCCCGCCGCCCATGTGGCCGTCGAGGGTCGGCCGACGCACCACCTGTTCTCGGCCTGGGAACGCGGCGAGGCCGGGTTCCCGGTGCGGGAGGCCCATCTGCGATCGGGCCTGCCTCGCGGGTGTCGCTACGTCGCGTTCCCGCTCAAGAGGCTGGGCCCGATGGTCGGGTTCGGCTCGTGCGTGCAGATGCTGGAGCGGTACGACCTGCTCGCCAAACCGGCCACGCCGGTCCGGCTCGCGGGGCTGCCGGATTACGAATGCTACGCGTTGACGCGGTGAATCCGAGCGATCGGGGCGAGCGTATCGGTGCCGTGGCAGCGTGCGCGGCGGCTCTCGCGCTATTCCTCCCCTTCGTGTGGCCGCTCGCGTCCGGGCGGGTCTTTCAAGGCGACGACCTGGGCCGGTTCCACCTGCCGACACGCCATTTCTACGCGCAATGCCTCGCGAACGGCGACGACTACCGCTGGCATCCCGGCCTGTTCTGCGGCGTGTATCTCCACGGAGAAGGCCAGGCGGGCATGGATCATCCCCTGCACCGCCTGCTATTCGCGACCCTGCCGCTGGCCGCCGCATTTCAGATCGAGCTCGCGATCGGCTATCCGCTGATGTTTGCCGGCATGGGGCTGTGGCTGCGACGCCTGGGGCTGAGGAGCGATGCCTCGTTCTTCGGGGCGATGGTATTCACGTTCTCGGCATTCATGTTCCTACGATACGTTCACATGAACGCGATCGAGGTAACCGCGCATCTGCCCTGGTTGCTGCTCGGGATCGAGATCCTTGCTCGACCCCGATCCGATCGCGAGGCCGCCTGGGCCGGATGCGGGATCGCGATCCTGACGGCCTCGCAGGGGTTGCTGGGATATCCGCAGTACCTCGGTTTCTGCGTCGTCGTTGAAGTCCTGTACGCCACGCTCCGGTTTCGATGGTCCGCCGGAACCTGGCTCCGCTGGGCGATCGCCAAGGGGCTTGGCCTGCTCGCGGCCGGGGCGCAGATCCTGCCGCACGCCGATGCGCTGGCCGGGTCGATGAGGGCGACGCCAACGCGTGCGTTCCTGGGGATGAATTCTCTCCAACCGATGAACCTCGCGCGGATCGTCGTGCCGTTCGCGTTCCGACAGGGCCATTACCGGGCCGACGCGGTGGCAGCATGGCCGTTTCACGAGAACGTCGCGTACCTGGGCGCCGTCGTCCCCGCCTCGCTCGCGTGGCTCTGGATTCGTCGCCGGGACCTGGGGCGATGGCGGCCCATGACGATCGGGGCGGCCGGGTTGCTCGCTGCGTCGCTCGCTCTGGCGATGGGGAGCTACAGCCCCCTGTTCCGCTTCTATGCGGCGATTCCCGCCGCTCGCATCGTGCGCGCGCCGTCGAGGTATGTGGTCGTCGCGCAGATGGCGGCGGCCGTCCTCTGCGCCGTGGCGTTCGCCGACCTCGCGAACATGGCCTCGCGACGGATTCGCCTGCCTCGTCGCTCGCTGCGGCCGCTGCTCGCCCCGATCGCGGCGAGCGTCGCCGTCGGGGCTGCACTTCTGCTCGCCCGCGACCTTCGGCCGGCGGGGTTCCGCGCGGATCAGATCGGGGTGGCTCGTGACATGGCGGCATCCGCAATCTGGCTGGCGCTGCCTTGTCTGGTCATGGCCCTGTCGGCCCGAGGCTGGCGGGCCGCGCCCTTGGCCCTGATCCTCCTGGCCGCGGCCGATTCCGCCGTGGTGGCCGTCGCCCCGATCCTCCGCCATGAACGAACCGTCGACCCGGCCGATCCCGCGATCACGGGGCCGGCCGCACCCTCGTCGTCGCGTGTGATCTCGCGAGTGAATGAGGCCGCGATCGGCGGCACGCGTCTCGTGGAAGGGTACGTGGCTATGACCCCCCGGCGGCATCTGGATTACACGAAGCCTCGGGTCCTCCAGGTCGCGAGTGCGGGCTGGGATCGCGCGGACGGTGGCGCGTGGAGGGCGTTATCCCTCGCTCCCCTGCCTCGCGCACGGCTAGTCGCTCACGCAGCGGTCAGCCGCGATCCCGGATCCGACCTGGAGCGGATTGATGTCGGGACGACCGCGCTGGTGGACGCGCCGCTCGATCTGCCAGCCGGACCGGCGGGCGAGGCGACGATCGTGCGAGATCGGCCGGGTGACCTCGTGATTCAGACCAAAGCGGGCGCGCGCAGATTGCTCGCGGTTTCGGAATCGTTCCATCCCGGCTGGGGCGTCGAGATCGACGGCCAGCCGGCAATTCCTCTGCGAGTGAACGGGGACTTTCTGGGCTGCGTGATCGAGGCCGGCCGGCATGACGTCAGGTTGCGATTCGACCCGTCGAGCAGCCGTGTCGGTCGCCGTCTCACGATGATCGGGCTGGCCGCGATCGGGCTCCAGCTCATTGGGGGGCTCTGGCGTTCGAGGCGGCCAGCACGGGAGCACGAACGGTCCGGGCGTTGGGGGTCCTTGACTTCGGGGCGCCGTTGCGATGAGATAAGGCCGTTCCCCCCGGATCGCGGTGATGAACGACAGGGTTCCACGTGAAACGTCTCGACATGAGGGTGCGTCGGAATCCTGATCCGTCGTGAGGTCCGGTGGAGACTCAGGCCAGGCGGTGTCATGGAACGCGACGACGACCTTGAGATCACTCCGATGGCCGGCGATCGGCTGACCACGCTCGACACGGAGTGGACGACGATCCGCGCCGCGCACACGCTGGGTCCCGCCGGCAAGGCGGCGATGGGCGCGATGATCAGCCGCTATCACGACGCGGTCGAGCGCTACCTGAGACTCAAGCTCCGCGACCGCAACCTGGCGGACGAGGTGATCCAGGAATTCTGGACGAAGTTGCTCGAGCACAAGCTCGCTGGCGCGGACAACAGCAAGGGGCGGTTCCGCGACTATCTTCGGACCGTCCTTCACCGCCTGATCGTGGACCACTTCCGGGGCCGGAAGATTCAATCGCTCCCGCCCGGCGACCTGATGGACCCGGCCGTGCCGGACGTGGAATATGACCGCGTCTGGCGCGAGGCGATGATCCGCCGGGTCTGGTCCAGGTTGGAGACGTACGAGGCCAGCACCCCCAAGAATCGTTACGCCAGCGTCCTCCACCTCCGCGTCGGCGACCCCGACGCACCGATCGACGAGCTGGCGGAGAGCCTGGGCAAGCAGGTCGGCTCGAAAGTCACCGCCGAGGCGTTTCGCAAGACGCTCCAGCGCGCCCGCGGAAAATTCCTCGAACTCTTGATCGAGGAACTCCGCGTCACAATCCACCCCGCCACGCCCGAGGATATCGAGTCGGAAATCTACGATCTCGGACTCGGCAATCTCTACCGGCGCTACTCGGCCGAGATCGCGGATTGACTCGGGCCGGAGGCGCCGTCCAAGGCGCGAACCGGATCGATACGCCGGCTCGGCGCCGGGCTGATCCACATCTCAAGACCCCGGCAATCCCGAAATTTGGGTCATCTCATTTTATCGGGAAATTTCCCGCAACCACTTGACCCCTCACGGTTGTCGGGGAATGATAGTCTTGGTTAACCGGGGCAAGGGCGCAGGCCTGGACCGAACGGGCGATGAACGTTAGGACACGTCCGACCGGGCGGGAAGGTCTGCGAGGCTTCCGGTTCCAGAGGGGAACGTCGATGCTGGTTCTCTCGCGCAAGAAGAACGAAAGCATCATCATCAACGATCACATCACGGTGACCGTGGTGGAGATCCGGGGCGATAAGGTCCGTCTGGGGATCGACGCTCCCAAAGATGTTACGGTGCATCGCCGCGAGGTGTACGAGGCGATCCAAAACCAGTCGAAACTGCATGAGGAGAGCATCCCGTCGGCTTCGCCGGAGCCGGGGCTGAGTTGAGCGTTGCTGGCGTGCGGTCCTGAGTGGTCCTGCCTGAGATTGCTCCCGCCGGCCCGGCCGCGGCCGTTACCCCTTGGCGGCGCGTGATTTCACCAGCTTCACAAACTCCCGCATCCAGGGCCCGTTATCCGGCCAGCCCCGCACGGTCACGAGCGTCCCGTCGACCACCACGTCGCGGTTGACGAACTCGGCCCCGGCCGCGCGCATCTCCGGCTCCAGTTCCGGGAACGCCGTCAGCGTCTTGCCCCTGGCTCCGCCGGCCGCGATCACGAGCAGCTGCCCGTGGCAATTCGCCGCAATCGGCTTCCCGCTCTCGACGAAATGGCGAACGATCTCCACGGCCTTTGGGCGATTGCGGAGATATTCCGGTGCGCGCCCGCCGGGCAAGACCAGCCCGTCGTAGGACGCGGCATCGACCTCGTCCAGCCCAAGGTCGGCATGGACGAGGTAGCCGGGCTTCTCCGTGTAGGCGTCCGAAGTCGGGTCGAAATCGTGAACGACCGACAGGAACGTCTTCCTGGTCGTCGTCGCGATATCGACCGTCCAGCCCTCTTCTTCCAGCCGGTACTTGGCGTAGAAGATCTCCTGGGCCTCGCCCGCATCGCCGGTCAGGATCAGGAAGCGGAGCATGACGGTCGGCCCTCCTCGGCGCTTTTCCCGGTTGAGCGACGAGGCTATCAATCCGCCCCGACCGAATCAAGCCCTCGATCACGAAGATTGAAGAGGTTTCACGCAGAGGCGGGGAGACGCGGAGAAGAGGAAGCACGGGTTTCGAGACGGGACGGCAGGGGCTCAGCACGTCCAGGTCTGTCGCTGGCCACCCTGCCTTCCTCTCCTCCGCAGTCTCCCCGCCTCTGCGTGAAACTCTTCGATTTGCATCCTCCCTCCTCACGCTCGCTTGACCCCCGACCATGTCTCCGCGTACATTAGGGCGGTCGCACACGCGACTGCGGCCCCGTCGTCTAGCCTGGTCTAGGACACGTGCCTTTCACGCACGCAACACGGGTTCAAATCCCGTCGGGGTCATGAAGCGACAAGTTCCGGGTCGGGGATGTCTTCGTCGTCCTCGACCGACCGGAACCGATCGAGAAGTACGGCGACCACCATATCGCTGGTGACGTTGGTCACGGCCCGACAGCGACCGAGCAGCCAGTCCACGGTCAGGAGCACCGGCAGGATGGTGACCGGCAGCTTGACGGTGGCGAGCACGATCGTCAGCGAGATGAAGCCCGCGTCGGGAACGCCCGAGATGCCGATCCCCGCGATCATGCACGCCGCCGCCGCGACAAGTTGCTCCGAGAGCGACAGGTTCATCCCGTAGGCCTGGGCCACGAAGAGCACGGCCATGGCCTCGTAGAGCAGGATTCCATCGTTGTTCAGATTCGTGCCGACGCAGGCCGCCAGCCGCGCCGATTGGGGCGAGACCTTCAACCTGGCCAGGCACTTGAGCGTGACGGGCAGCGTCGCCATGCTGCTGGCCGCGCCCATTGCGTAGACGACTGCATCCTTCGCGCCCGACCAGAACGTCCGTAACGGCATCCGCGCGACGAGGACGATCCACAGTTGATAGACCACCAGGACCTGGATCGCCAACCCCAGCACCGCCACGCCGACGTAGGCCGCCAGGCCCCGGATCACGCCGAATCCGTACGTCCCGATGGAGGTGGCGACGGCCGCGAACACGGCCAGCGGGATCAGGACGATGACCCACCCCAGCATGACCTCGACGGCGCGGAACGCGGTGATGATGAAGCTCTCGACCGCCTCATAGTCACGCTCGCCTCGCCTCTGCTGTTCGGTCTTGACCCGCCTCAATGCCGCGCCGCCGAGCACCGCCAGGATGATGATGGTGATGATCGCATTGTCCACGAACGGGCGGACCACGTTCGTGGGCAGATACCCCACCAGCTCGCGGAGGAAGTCGATCTTCTGGGCATGATCCTGAAAGTCCTTCAGGGCCTTCGCATCGCCGGTGCGCGACATCGCGGAGAACCGATCTCCCGGCCGCAGGACGTTGGACAGTGTCAGCCCCACGACGATGGCGATCACCGCATTGATCAACGAAATCGCCACCATGATCGCCCCGCTCCGCGCCCGGACCCGTGTGCGCAGGAACGCGTCGAGGATCGCGAACAGGAGCAACGGCGCGGCCAGCGCCTTCACCATGTCGATGATCACCCGGCCGACGACGCCCAGCGGCGCGGCGTCCTTCCCGAGCCACAGGCCGACGATCGCCCCCAGGACCATCGCCAGCAGGATGCGGGCGACCAAGGGGATGCGGAGCGAGCGAGGGAGTTCGGACATGGGGCGTCTCACGCTCCGCGGATTGAAGGAAGGCGACACCCTCTCAAGATCGCAGGGCTTCCAGATGCGCCGTCACGCACCCCACCAGCCGTGACACGTTGTACCCGCCTTCCAGCACGCTCACAAGACGGCCGGAGGCGTGTGTCTGGGCGACGTCCAGCACGTCCTTCGTCATCGCCACGAAATCCTCCTCCTCCAGGCCGAGGCTCCCGACGGGGTCCTCGGCATGGGCGTCGAACCCGGCCGAGACGATCACCAGCTCGGGCTTCGTCCGGTCCGCCATGTCGTGAAGCGCCGATCGGAACGCGGCGAGATACTCGGGCCGCGAGATGCCGAACGGCAAGGGGACGTTCCGCTTGGTCCCGAGCGCGGCACCAGCCCCCGTCTCGTCCTTCGCGCCCGAGCCGGGATAGAACGGGTAGCGGTGGATCGAGAGGAAGCCGACGCGAGGCTCCTCGTAGAAAATCTCCTGCGTGCCGTTGCCGTGATGCACGTCCCAATCGACGATCAGCACGCGATTCAACCGGAGCCGTTCGAGCGCGTCGGCGGCGGCGACGGCGACGGTCGCGAACAGGCAGAACCCCATCGGCTCGGCGGGACGCGCATGGTGGCCGGGAGGGCGGACCAGACACAGCGCGCGGCGGTTCGGCCCGTGGACGACGGCGTCCACGGCCTCGATCGCCGCGCCGGCCGCCAGACGCGCGGCGGTCTCCGATCCGGGCGACATCCAGGTGTCGGCCTCGACGTGGGCGAGCGGCTGCGGCTTCGTCTGCCGGTAGGTTGCGAGCAGGGCCGGCGAATGGACCCGGAGTAGCTCGGCGTCCGTCGCGATCCGAACGGTGCCCGAGGGGCAGGCCGTATCGAGCCCCGTTCGCTTGAGGTGCCTCAGGATCGCGGCGAGCCGCTCGGGCTTCTCGGGATGCGATCGGGGCGGCTCGTGGTCGAGCATTCGCGGGTCGGTGAAGAGGGTGACCATGAGGGGCGGCTCCTGGGTGGCGCTGGCAACCTGCCTGCCAGTGTCCCCGATTTTGGATCGAAATCGAAGCCACTGGCAGGCAAGCTGCCAGCGCCACCCGACTCCCGGAACGAGGTTCCACGTGAAACCCCGTGAGATCGTCAAGCCGATCGGATAGACTCGTCCCCCATGTCCGCTCCCTCAACCACACGTCGCCGGGAATCGGCCCTGATCGCCGGATTCACCTTCGTGGGTGCCGTGCTTCGGTTCTGGATGCCCGCGCGGATGGGGCTGAATCATTTCGACG
This sequence comes from Planctomycetota bacterium, assembly GCA_028291545.1. Lineage (GTDB taxonomy): Bacteria > Planctomycetota > Planctomycetia > Isosphaerales > Isosphaeraceae > JAQGHR01. The sequence goes on from JAQGHR010000149.1 coordinate 35,566, forward strand.
AGGGCGTCTACGCCGCGTTCGGGCAATGGACGTGGCAAGGCAAGGGGCTGGCATTCGCTCCGCCGGAATTGAGATTCTACGCGCCGCCGTTGTATCCGTACCTGGTCGGTCTCGTGTCGCTGTTCCTCCCCATCGGCACGGACATGGCGGCGATCTTCCTCTCGCAGATCTGCGGCGTCTTGACGATCCCGGCGGTGGCCTGGCTCGCCCGCAGATCGTTCGGACCCGGCGCTGGCGCAGCGGCGGCGGCCTTGGCCGCGATCTCAGGGCCGCACGTCGCATTCTCGCGAATGGCGCTGACGGACTCGACGTTGCTTCTGGTGTGGATTCTGGCGCTGGGATCGGGAGCCCGCTTCCTCGAACGCCCCGGCCTGCTACGCGCGATCCCGTTCGGCGTCCTCGTCGGCCTCGCGATGAACACGAAATACAACGGGAACCTTCCCGGCGTGATCATCGCCCTGACGGTCCTCTGGGGACTGATCCTGCCGGGCGAGGGGGGGCGAACCGCGGCGCTGAAGGCGATCGGTTTCGGACTGATCTCGGCGGCGATCGCGGGGCTGATGTACTGGCCCTGGTATCGCTTCGTCGAGGCGCAGCCCGAAGGCTACGCGGGCTTGCTCCGCCATCACCGAGGCTACCTCTCCGGCCCTTCGGCCTGGCCCGCGCATCTGCGGCTCCAGCTGGGGCAGGCGTACGCGCTCTCGGGTGAACTGACCGGACGCCTTTCGTGGGGTCTCGTCGCCTGGCCGCTTGCGTGGGTCGGAGCCTGGATCGCCGATCGGGGCTGGTGGTTCCAGTACCGCGCGGATCGCTGGGAAGGCATGCGGTTTCGCGTCGGTTTGCTTGTCGGTGCGATCGCGCTCGGCGCAGCTCCGTCGATCGTCTTCTGGCTCGGGCTGGCAAGACTGCCCCGGCTTCTGTGCGACCGCCGCGCCGGGCCTCGCATGATCGGGATGCTCTGGGTCGTGATGGCCATTCTCACGCCGCTCTATCATCCGTATGCGCGGCTCTGGCTCCCGCTGCATGCGGCGGGCTGGTTGATCGTCTCGGACCTGATCGTGAGGCTGGGGCCGTCCTACGAAATTGCTCCTTCCCCCGTCGGCGGTCGCCGATTCGCGATGGTCCTGGTTTGCCTCGCGATCGTGCTTGGTTCGTATCAGGATTTCCTGAGCGACCCCCATCCGCAGTTCCTCGGTTCGCCGGTCGAGCGAACGGACGATGTTCGTAACCATGCGGCCAGGCTCATCATCATGTTCGAAGGACTCACGGTGCGACCGACCCGCGTTCATGTGCTCGCGCGCCCGGCCTTGCTGTATTACCTGACCAGGGATGCGACGTTCCCCATCGCGCGGGAAGCCTACTGGGAGGCGATGGAGAAATCGGCAGCGCCCGGGAGGTGGGCTGTCGTCGATGGTGTCCTTCTGGAAAAACCGGCGCACAGACCCGAGTCGTTCGACCGGTTCATCCTGCGACCATCTACCGCGACGCGAATCTGGAAAAGGCACACGATAATGACCCCCACGACCGCCCTCGACGTCGATCCCGGGCTGGCGTTCCCGCTCGATAGTCGCGTGCGGACCATTATCGGGATGCCGCTGGAACCCTGAGAGAGCCATCCCATGCCGCCCGTTTCCCTCTGGCCCGATCCCGACGCGCTCGGTCCCATCACGGACCTCTACGAGCTCACGATGATGGCCGGTTACGCCGCCTCGGGCATGGCCGAGAAGCGGGCGACGTTCGAGCTGTTCGTGAGGCGGCTGCCCCCCGGACGGGCCTACCTCGTCTTCGCGGGGCTGGAGCAGGCTGTCGGCGACCTGCTGCGGTTGAAGTTCACCGAGGAACAGGCCGGCTATCTCGCGTCCCTGCCCGCGTTCGCTCACGTCGATCCCACCTGGTTCGAGGCCCTGCCTTACCTCCGATTTCAAGGCGACATCTGGTCCGTCCCCGAGGGCACCGTCGTCTTCCCCGGCGAGACGCTCTTGAGAGTGGAGGCCCCGCTCGCCCAGGCCCAGTGGGTCGAGACGTTCCTGATCGCGTCGCTGAATTACCCCACGTTGGTCGCGAGCAAGGCGGCTCGCATCGTCGAGGCCGCCCACGGCCGATCGTGCGTCGATTTCGGCACGCGTCGCGGGCACGGGCCTCATGCGGGATTCCTCGCGGCGCGGGCCGCCTATCTCGCCGGGTTCGACGGCACGAGCCACGTCGAGGCGTCGCGCCTGCTCGGCATCCCTCCCGTAGGCACGATGGCCCATGCCTGGGTCCAGTCGTTCGAGACGGAGCGTGCCGCCTTCGCCGCGTTCGCTCGCGTGTTCCCGGAGAATACAACGTTGCTCGTGGACACGTACGACACGCTCGAAGGTGTTCGCCACGCGGCGGAGATCGAGCCTCCCGTCAAGGGCGTGCGCCTGGATAGCGGCGAGGTGGGCGCGCTCTCGAAGGCGGCCCGCGCCATCCTCGACGCGGCCGGACGCCGCGCTACGAAGATCTTCGCGAGCGGAGATCTCGACGAGTGGAAGATTGGTGAACTGGTACGAGTCGGCGCACCCGTGGACGCCTTCGGTGTCGGGACCGAATTGATCACGAGTCGAGACGCTCCCGCGTTGTCGATGGTTTACAAGCTTGTGGCCATCGACGGCCACGGTCGTGTGAAGCTCAGTCCCGGCAAGCGAACCTTTCCGCTGGCCAAGCAGGTGTATCGCCGGCGCGACGGGCAGGGGAGATTCGCGGGCGATCACGTCACGCGATGGGATGAAAAGGCGGAGGGGGAAGCGCTCCTGTCGCAGGTTGTGAGCGAGGGGCAACTCGTCGGAGAATTGCTGACGCTTGCGGCGATCCGGGAGCGGTGTAGGTCGCAAGTGTCTGCTCTGCCCGGCGTGCTGCGAGGACCGGATCCGACGGGCGTCTACCCGATCTCGTACAGCGACGTGCTCGAATCCGCCGCCAAGACACTGGGGCTGTAGGGCGGCAACCAGGAGAATTGTCTGGTCCCCTGTCCCCACCGGGGGAGAGGGGACCGGAAGAGGACTGAGCTTTACACCAACACGCCTCCCGATTACCATCCCGCCGCTTCGTGCCGTCAAGGATCGAGCGAATCGGAGGCCGCAAGACGTGGCCAAGATCATCAGCGTAGCCAATCAGAAAGGCGGCGTGGGCAAAACCACCACCGCCATCAATATTGCCGCCGGGCTGGCCAAGGCCGGCAGGACGGCGCTGGTGCTCGACGTCGATCCCCAGTGCAACGCCACGAGCGGGCTGGGCGTCGAGCCCGCGCAGAGGCATCCTCTGCTCGCGGGGAAACCGCTCGTCGAATCGATCGTCGAGACAAGCCAGCCCAGGCTCAGCGTCCTGCCCGGGTCGCAGAGCCTGGCGGATGCCGATGCATTGTCGGCCGCGAACCGGCAACGGGCCTCGGCGCTGCGGCAGCAACTGAATAACGAGCTGTCCCACTTCGATTTCGTCTTCATCGATTGCCCGCCGTCGCTCGGCCAGTTGACGCGGGCGGCGCTGGGGGCCTCGGCCGAGATCTACATCCCGATCCAGTGCGAGTACTTCGCGATGGAGGGGCTGTCGCAGATCATCGAACTCGCGCGGCAGACGAAGGCGCGCGACAACAACCGGCTGGAGATCGGCGGGATCGTGCTGACGATGTACGACCCGGCGCTGGAGCTGGCGAACGAGGTCGCGGGCGAGGTGCGGGAATACTTCGACGAGGCCGTCTTCGAGAGCATGATCCCGCGCGACGTCGCCATCAGTGAGTCGCCCAGCCATGGGCTGAGCGTCCTGGAATACGCGCCCCGAGCCCGGGGCGCTCGGGCCTATGCCGAACTCGTCATGGAGGTCATCGACCGTGAATAAGAAGCGCCTGGGACGCGGCCTGTCTTCGCTGCTGGGTTCCGAGCTGGGCGGGTTCGAGCCGTCCGCGCTGGACTCGGCCGACCTGCTCCACATCGCCGTCGATCAGATCGATCCCAATCCCTTCCAGCCTCGTCGCGAGTTCGATCCCGCCGAGCTGGCCGCCCTCGCCGACTCGCTCCGCCAGCACGGGATGCTCCAGCCCGTCCTCGTCCGGACCCACGGCGAGCGCTACCAGCTCATCGCCGGGGAACGCCGATTACGCGCCGCAGTCGAAGCGCGCCTGCACGACATCCCCGCGAGGGTGATGGAGCTGGACGATCAGAGGATCAGCGAGCTGGCGATGGTGGAGAACCTCCAGCGCGAGGATCTGAACGCGCTGGACAAGGCGACCGCCTTCCGCGGCTACCTCGACGCCTACGGCGGCACCCAGGAAGAGCTTGCCGGACGCCTCGGGCTGGATCGCTCGACCGTGACCAACCTGATGCGGCTCCTCGACCTCCCCGCCGAGGTTCAGGAGGCCGTCCGCAACAAGAAGATCACCCAGGGGCACGCCCGCGCCTTGCTCGGCCTGGACGATTCCGCCGCACAGCTCGCCGCGTGCGGGCGGATCATCGCCGAGAACCTGTCCGTCCGCCAGACCGAGGCCCTGGTCCAGACCGGCGAGCCGACCCCGTCGAAAACCCGGATTCGCAAGGACCCCGCCCACACCGACGCGACCCCGTCCGGCGGCAAGGCCCCTCACGTCCTCGAGCTCGAAGGCTCGCTCCGCCAACGTTTCGGCACGCCCGTTTTGATCCGCGTCAAGGCCCGGGATCGCGGCCAGATCGTGATCGACTTCAACACCCGTGAAGAGTTTGAACGGGTCTCGCATATGATTCAAGGGCTTTAAATTAGTCAGATGGAATTGATGGATTCGAGATCTGAGATTCGAGAGTGCGCCCCGATCTCGAATCTCGCATCTCGAATCCATGAGTCTAAGCGCTTCCCATTTTTGGCACGGGTTCTTGGCGAACGAGAACCCAGCTTCCTCGCGCCTCCGAGGCGTGTCGGAAGCACGGCGTCGCAAGTCGAGCGTGTCAGTCCCGTAGCGATGCGGGACCCGGTTCTTCCGGGTGACGGCACCGCGATTGCCTTGAGCGATCTGGTCTGGCTCGCTCGCGATCCGCCCTGAAGTCTACCTCGATGATGAGATCTCGAATGCGACACACCTCGGCGGTCTCCGCCGGTCCCGCGACCACGGCTTTATGGCAGGTTGCCTCCGACCCATCGCGGGCGGCGGCACTTCACGGGTTGGTCGGCGAGTTCTGCCACTTGCTCAGGAACCGTCTCAACAGCCTTCAGATGGGGCTGTACCTGGCCCGCCACGGTTGTGATTCGGCGACGCGGGACGCGGGAGTCTGGGACGAGCTGGACGGTCACTATCGGGCGGCCGAGAAGGTCGTGGACCTCTTTCAGATCATCTGCCGGCCGATGACGTTGACTCGAATCCCGGTCGGGCTCGGGCTGGTCCTGAACGAGTTCTCCTCTCGATGGGCGCCGAGATTCGCCGGTCGCAACACGGCCCTCGTCGTGGATCTCGCCGACGCGGACGGGCCGTCGTGCCTCGATCCCAGCCGCCTGGCGATCGGGCTGGACGCGCTGGCGTCGTGGAGGATCGATCGCGCCCAGCCGGGCAGGACGATCCATCTGCGAGGCTGGGTGGAGCAGGGGAGATCTCGCCTCGAATGGAGCGAGGCCGACTCCCTCCCCGACGATGGCGGCGCGTTGCCGCTCGCGGCCCTGGCTCGCGTGGCGTCGGCTCATGGCGGGTCGATCAGCGAGGAGACCCGCGACGGCTGGAGCGTACGCCTGGACTGGCCCCATGGCGTCTCGCTCGTCTCGGCTTGACCCGAGGCCCCGGTCCCCCTTAGGATGCATCGGCCTGATCGTCATCGGTTCGGGGCGTAGCGCAGCCTGGTAGCGCGCCTGCCTTGGGAGCAGGAGGTCGTGGGTTCGAATCCCGCCGCCCCGATTTGATCCGACAAGTGGCTCAGTACGAATCCCGCGTTCCACGTGAAACCTGGCCCGCTGAAATCGGCTTGTTTCCCAGTCGGACGTTCAACTCGTCAAGGATCTCGGCCGTCTTGCTGGCGCCGATGCGATCGCAGCCCAGCCCGGCGACCGCGAGGGCCGCGTTCAGCGTGCGGATGCCTCCGGCGGCCTTGAGCTTGACGTGAGGAGGCGCGACGTCGCGCATCAGCTTCAGGTCCTCGTGGATGGCGCCGCCGGTGCCGTAACCGGTGGAGGTCTTGGCGTAATCGGCGCTGACTTCGCCGCAGATCTTGCAGAGGCGGGAGATCGCCGCGGGGCTGAGGAAGCAATTCTCGAAGATGACCTTCACGATCGCCTTGCGGGCGTGCGCCGCCTCCACGATGGCCCCGATCTCCTCACGGACGGGCTGCCAGGTCTCGCCCAGCACCCAGCCGATGTTGACGACCATGTCGAGTTCGGTCGCCCCGTCATCCATCGCCCGTTCGGCCTCGAATAGCTTGACCACCGTGGCATTGGCGCCGTGCGGAAAGCCCACGGTCGTGCCGACGGCCACGCCCGTCCCGTCGAGGATCGTCGCGGCGAGCTTCACGGCGTGTGGCTTGACGCAGACGCTCGCGACGCGGTAGGTCGCGGCAAGCCGGCAGCCTTCCTCCAGCTCGGCGTCGGTCAGGGTCGGGCCCAGCAGCGAGTGGTCTATGCGTTTGGCGAGGAATTCGTACGTCAACTGCATCAGCGTGACCTCGGCATGAATCGCATGATGGGATGAACGAGACTGGCAACCGATTGTGACGAACGTCTATCGCCCCGGCAAGATCAGCCCGCGACCGGCTCTCCCGGCCGCGATCGGGCGAGCCGGTCGCATTCGAATCAGTCAATGGTTGATATTGAGCAGTTGCGGATGGGAGACCCGAGGCGCGATCACCGGCGGCCGTTTCGCCGACAGGTTCGGGCGGAATACCATGAGGAGGACGAGCGGGAGATACATGAGGACGAGCGTGCCCCCCTCGACCAGGTACCAGAACTGGCTGGCGACGAGCAGGGCTGCCGAGAGCGCGATCAGCTCGCCGAGGTTCTTGTCGCCCGGCCAGGCCGCCGTGGCCAGCGAGAGCGCGAGATAGGCGATCAGGACCGGCAGGCGATAGCTCGGGTCGATCCGGGTCCAGAACGAGCCGGTGGAGGGTGCCTCGACTCCCGGGTGGAGCCCGACCTCCGCGAGGCTCCTGGCCCCGAGCTCTCGCCCCCAGACGGTGAGCTCCGGGAGATTCCACGCCACCGCGCCGCAGATCGCCAGGGTGAGGATCGCCGCCGCCGAGAACCGGCCGATCCCTCGTCCCCAGAAGAAGCCGGCCCACAGCGGCAGGAGCCCGATTGCGGCGGGCATCCAGCCGACGGCCAGGCCCAGGCACAAGCCCGCCAGCGCGGGGCGTCGATACGCCAGGACCGCCGCCACAATCAAGGCCGCCGGCACGAGCTGGCCACCGTCGACCAGCGCGATCCGGGTATAGGGCAAGATGAGGTAACACGTCGCGACGGCCATCCCCGCGATCGGCCTCTCGAAATGTTTCCAGCCGACGGCCATGAGCCCGAAGACCAGCCCCAGGTGCGCCAGGCCGGCGACGACCCGGGCGACGATCACCTGCGGGGGCTTCCGTTTCAGCGCGGTGGGCAGGGGGGTCTGGTCGAGCACCTGCTTGACGGTCGCCGCGCCGGCGGCGGCTTCCGGGGACTTCGGTTCGCCCGCTTCATTCGGCTTGGCCCGAGGATCGGCCGGGTTCCGGGCCGAGCCCTGATCGGTCGGCAGGCTCACGGTCTCCATCAGCAACAAACCCAGCATCCCGACCGACAGGCACGCCAGCCCCGAGAAGGTGAGGTTCGGCTCCAGGTGCGGTCTGCGCGTCAGGCCCAGGTCCACCAGGCAGCGGATCAGCCAGAGGCCCGACCCGATGAACAGCCAGGCGAAGGCCCCCCACGGCTGCGACGTCCCCCCGCCCACCAGGCGCATCAACCCGGGCACCGGCGCGAACAGCAAGACCAGATCCAGGTTCCGGATACTCCAGAACCGGCTGAACTTGAAGAACAGCGTCAGGCAACCCAGCACCGCCAAGAACAACCAGACCTCCGGCCCGATGCCAAGGTCGGCGACCAGCGATCCACTCACGATGCACTTCCTACCCGCGGAATTGGTCGGATCGGCAAGACGAGGGGACGGGGAAAACGTGAATCTCCGCACCGAACACGCATCTTACGACGGGGCCGCGCGGAATCGCAAGCGCAGTGTGGCCCAGCGGAGGGTGATCCCAGGCTGCGTCAGGGCCATTGTGACTGAGGTCCGTACGCGCGGTGACCTGAGGGGGATGGGTCGCAAGAGAGGGTGCCCCTATCCGGAGAAAACCGCGTTAGTCCGTCTCGAACGGTGGCGGCTCGCCGTCGATCTGGGCCAGGGCATTCCGGGCGGCGCGTTGCTCGGCATCCTTCTTGTTCGGGCCCCAAGCGGCGGCGAAGCGGCGTCCGGCGATCGAGGCGGCGATCTTGAAGCACTTGGAGTGATCGGGCCCTTTCTCGTCGAGCATGAGGTACGACGGCGTGGCCCCGAACTTCCTCTGGGCGGCTTGCTGGAGCGTGCTCTTGAAATTCACGCCCGAATGGCCGCCGGCCGTATCGTCGATCTCCGGCCCGATGTGCTCAAGGATGAACCGGCGGGCCGCCGCCATCCCGCCGTCGAGATAGATCGCGCCGACGAGGCTCTCGAACAGGTTGGCCAGCACCGAATCGGGCGTCTTCTCCTGACCGCCCATCCCCTTGCCGGTGATCAGGAACTCCTCGAACCCGAGCATCCGGGAGATCTTGGCGCAGGTGCGACGGGAGACGACGACGGACTTGATCCGTGTCATGTCGCCTTCCTGATACTCGGGGAATTCCAGGTAGAGCGTCTCGCAGACGACCGCGCCCAGGATCGCGTCCCCGAGGAATTCCAGCCGTTCGTTCGACTCTCCCCGGCTGTCCGCGCCGGAGGAGTGCGTGAGGGCCTCGCGCAGCTGGTTCAGGTCCCGGAATTCGTAGCCGAGCACGCGCTGGCAGTGGTCCAGCAGGTCGAGATCGTCGCGGGTCAGACGGGGATCGGGCATGGTCGCGCCGGAAGGTCGAAATGAGTGTGAAGCTCGCCTTTCGAGGCTATCGCTCTCACCCTGATATGTCAACCAACGTTGCTTGTCGCGGTTTGACCTGATACCCGGTTCCGAGGTACGATGATCGTTCCGGAATCCTCTGAATCTCCGCCCTATCGGCACGAGGGTCGCCGCCGTGGTCCCCGCCAAAGATTTCAAGCGGAGGATGGTCGTCGAGATCGACGGCGCCCCGCACATGATCGAACACATCCAGGTGCAGACCCCGTCGGCTCGGGGGGCGGCCACGCTCTACAAGATCAAGGCCCGGAACCTGAAGACCCGCAACCGGGTCGAGAAGACCTACAAGGGCACCGATAGCCTCTCGGAGTCCAGCTTCGAGCGCCGTCCGATCCAGTTCCTCTATCGCGATTCGGACGGCTACCATTTCATGGATTCGGCCGACTTCAACCAGTTCTCGCTCGTGCCGGAGGATCTGGAAGATCAGGCTCCGTACATGACCGAGAACATGGAAGGCCTCGACGCGCTGGTGGTGAACGACGAGGTGATCGGCATCGAGATCCCGGACACCGTCGACCTGCCCATCACCGAGACCGCGCCCGGTGTCCGCGGCAACTCCGCCACCGGCCGCACCAAGCCAGCCACGCTCGCTACCGGCGTGATCGTCCAGGTGCCCGAGCACCTTGATCAGGGCGTCGTCGTGAGGGTCGATACGAGGACGGGAGAATACCTGGGACGGGCGAATTGAGGGGAATGTTGGGATTCGGGAGGAATGTCCTCGGTTCTCTCGAATTTCGAATCGCGAGTCTCGAATAGTGGGATGGATCGCGTGCGAAACCGCTCCCATTCTCCCGTCGAGAGCCCGACCCATGGACCACAACTTCGTCACGACCACCTTCGAATTGCCCGGCGTCCGCGTGGCGAAAACGCTGGGTGTGGTCCGGGGGATCATCGTCCGGTCGCGAGGTGCGGTCGGCAACATCGGCGCGGCGTTCCAGCAGTTCTTCGGCGGTAACATCTCGATCTACACGAGCATGTGCGAACGCGCCCGCGCCGATGCCTATGACCTGATGATCCAGCACGCCGAGGAGCAGGGGGCCAACGCCATCGTCGGCGTCCGGTTCGATGCCACCGAGATCGCCCCGGGCGTGACCGAAGTGCTCTGTTACGGCACGGCCGTGCAGATCGTCCCCGGCGGCCGCGAGTCGTATTGAACGCCGGGACCGCGTATCCTGTCGCTGGAGTCGTCGACCGGTACGCGGGGGTCCTGCCATGTCCGCCAGCCACTTCGCGCCGTTTAAAAGCAGTCCGTCGCGCCCCTTCGATCGCAAACGCGCCGCGCACCTGCTCCGGCGCGCGGGTTTCGGCGCCGCGCCCGAGGCGGTGGAGGAGGCCGTCAAACGCGGGTTGGAGGAGACGGTCGGGCGGCTCTTTGAGATCTCGGCCGAGGAAGAAACCGAGTACCAGCGCACGTTTCGAGCCATCAACGGCCACCTCGCGAACTTCGGCGATCGGGAGGTGCTCCAGTCGTGGTGGGCCTATCGGATGGCCACCACGCGTACTCCGCTGCGAGAGAAGCTCACGCTGTTCTGGCACGGGCATTTCGCCACGAGCGATGAAAAGGTTGAGAACACCGAGCTGATGCACGCGCAGATCGAGACCCTGCGCTTGCTGGCCTGGGGCAACTTCCGCGACCTGGTGATGGCCATCGCCCGCGACCCGGCGATGCTGGTCTGGCTCGACGGCGAATCGAACACGCGGGAGCACCCGAACGAGAACTTTGCCCGGGAGCTGATGGAACTGTTCACGTGCGGGATCGGCCATTACTCGGAGAAGGACGTGCAAGCGGCCGCGCGGGCGTTCACCGGCTGGGGCCGCGACGGGACCAGGTTCGCATTCCGGCGCGACCAGCACGACGACGGGCCGAAATCCTTCCTTGGCAAGTCCGGCCGGTTCGACGGGACGGACATCATCGACCTCCTGATGCACCAGCCCGCCACGTCCCGGTTCCTCGCCCGGAAACTGCTCCGATTCTTCGCCCACCCCGAACCGGCCGACGACGTTGTGGAGGAAGCCGCGGGGCTATTCGATCGCACGCGCCTGGATGTGAAATGGTTCTTGCGCGATCTCTTCCTCTCCGAATACTTCCACTCCGAAACCTGCTTTCGCGCCCGCATCTCCAGCCCGGCGGAACTGGTTGTCGGCACGGTCCGGACGCTCGGCGCCCGGTGGCCGGGGGCGGAGATCGTCGGGCGGATGAACGCCATGGGGCAGGAGCTTTTTGCCCCGCCGAACGTCAAGGGATGGGACGGCGAGACGCGGTGGATCAACTCCAGTACCTGGTCCGAGCGCACCCAGTTCGCCGACACGATCTCCACCCTCGAATGCGGCACCGGCCTCTTGCCCGGCTTCGACCTTTCCAGGATCGTCCCCTCGGACATGAAGGATACCGTCGCGATCGTCGGCCGTCTCGTGAGCGTGCTCATGCAGGACGATCTCCCCGCGGAGACGACCACCAAGATCGCCGCCTTTCTGATCGATGGCGATGGCTCGGCCGCCGAACGGTTCCGCGACGACGAGGCGTTTCGCGAGGAGAAGACGCGGGCCGCCCTGGCGATGATCCTGAGTTTGCCCGAGTCGCAGGCGTATTGAGCGGTTTCCGTGCGCGGAAAACCACGCGACCCACAGCCAAAGCCGTGGCCGACGAGCTGCCCGTGGCACACGGAAGAGGAGACCACCCTACTTCCGAGGGCGATCGTGATCCCCGTCTTTCGGGGATGTGGAAATTCCTACAGCCGCCGGATGACCCTCCGCATCGCGCTTTCGTTCGAGGATCGGGTCGGATTCGCGAATATGGAGGGTAAGAATTCGGCGGATTTCCCCGATCGTCGCGGGACTGCCCAGGCAGGCGTGGTTGCCGTCCACCACAAGTTCGGAGGCCGCGCCGTCGAGGTGGGAACTGCTGTAGGGAACGATCAGGTCCGAGCTGGATTCCAGCGGCCCGGGGGCGGCCTTGGCGACGATCGAGTGATAAGTCACGCCGGGCGCGATCGGCCGGGCATTCACGGCCGCGAGGGTGCCGCTCCTGGGCGAGAGCTGGGTGATGCTGGTTGCCGGGGCGGCCGGATGGCTGTTCTTGAAGAAGTTGGCACCGTTCTGCGACAGCAGGTCATGCTGGGTCGCCTCGAACAGGCCGGGCAGGCGGATCAGAGAATTCCCGAGTCGTCCGATGAACTGGCCGCTCATGGTGCTGCCTCGGTGGGGCGTGGCGATGAAGATCACGCGACGGATCGACGGATTCGCCTCGAAGAAGAGTGCTTTCGAGAGCAAGTCTCGCTGGCCCGGCCCGGCCTGAAGCTCCGAGAACGGGCGGTTGGCGATCGTATCCCAGAACGTGGTCTCGCTGTCCACCACCATCAGGCGCGAGAGCAGCCCGCCCATGCTGTGCCCGACCAGAACCATCTGATCGAAGGCCGGGTCCGCAAGCTCCGGGTCGAGGGTCTGGCGGACCTCGGCCAACGACTGCCGTAACTTCGTCGCCGAGTACAGGAACGGGTCGCCCGTGGGATAGAAATACACCCAGAATTGGTAGCGCTCGCGAAGTGCGGGATCGCCTCGAAGCTCGTTGAGCGCCCGATGCCAGGTGTCGGGCGAGGACCAGAGTCCGTGAACCAGTACCACGGGGATCTTTCCCCGTTCGTAGGGATGGAGCAGGTAAAGCCCTGTCTGCTTCTCCAGCACGGCCGGTCGCAAGAGGCCGATCTGGGTGATCTGGGGCAACGGCAAGCGGGTGAAGTAGAAGGACAGGGGGGTCGTCAGGTCGTTCGCCAGCCGTCTCGCGCCGCCGTCGAAGGGGACCTGATCGGTCCGCATCGGATCGAGCAATTCGAGCGTCACGACCCGGCTCCGGCCGTCCTCGCCGCGACCGGCGCGAAGGATCGCGGTCGCCGGATACGCCTGGAGCCGCCGGGGATAGAACCGTTCCTCCCCCGCGGGCTCGCGCACCATCGCGAACGGCGGTGTCCTCCGCTCGGCGATCAGCGGCACGCCCAGCCCATCGGCGTGCTTGGGGTCGTGGATGCCGATGACTTTATAGTCGTTCGCGAAGTAGAAGTGATCGAAGTGGTCGGGGTCCCATGCACCGGGATCGCCGCTCATCCGGACCTGAATCCCCTGAGCCTCCATCTTGGCCCGCCAATCCTGATCGAACCGCATCCAGGTCCCGGCCGCGGCGCGAAGGAAGCCGGCGACCGCGGTGTTGTAAACCATCCGCCCCTCCTGCTCCCGGGGATCGAGGAGCGGGTCCCGCATGGCCGAGACGGGGATGCCCGCCAGGTAGAGCGAGGCGGCCTCGATCGCGTCGAGGTACAGGGCCGGAGCGTCTCGCCTGGCGTAGACCTCGGATCGCCTCGCCTGCTTCGCGCGCAGGTCGGCCAGCGCGAGCAGGCCATCGGGATCGGAGAACGCCGCGCCGCTATCTTCGAGGGCGTCGGCGGCCCGTCCCGGCCAGACCAATCCCGTGATCGAGGCGAGGTCCTGGCGATCGAGGACCGCGGACGTCATCGGACCTGGAACGCGCGAGGTGGCGAGCGAATGGGTTCGGTCGACGGCCATTCTCAGATGGCTGCGATGCACCCGTGCCGTACCACAACCGGCGAGCGCGACGAGAGCGATCAGGACGCCTCGCCGCCAGCCTGTGGTCGCGTCTCGTGGTTCGAAATGGACGGGTTCCATCCTCGATCTCGTCGGCCGCACCCCGTCTTCCTTTGGGGTCGAGCAGGCGAACGCGTGAACGTATCACGTTTCGCCAGTCTCAATACAGCCGCGATACTGCTCTTTTTCGTCGAATGCGGCAACCCGAAGTCGCATCGATGGGGGCGATTTGGACACAGAAAATGCAACCGCCAAGGCGCCAGGAGCGCAAAGTTCAGAGGAGACGAGGAAGAGAATCTAGGGAATTCGATGCCTTTCTCAATTTTTCTCCTCTTCCTTGGCGCTCATGGCGCCTTGGCGGTTGGTTTTTCTTCCGCGACGATCGGTTCTCAGCCCAGCAACCCCTTGACCACCTTGCCCCCATTGACGGTGAGTCGCTCGTCTCGCCCGTCGCGGGGGAAGGTGAGCTTGAGGTGATCCATGCCCATCAGATGCAGGATCGTGGCGTGCAAATCGTGGACGTGGACCTTGTCCTCGACGGCGCGGAGGCCGAACTCGTCGGTCGTGCCGATGGTCTGGCCGGCTTTCACGCCGCCGCCTGCCATGAACATGCTGAAGCCGTAGGGGTTGTGGTCCCGGCCGTCGGACCCTTCGTTCATCGGAGTCCGGCCGAACTCCCCGCCCCAAAGCACGAGCGTGTCGTTGAGCAACCCGCGCCGTTTCAGGTCGGTGATCAGGGCCGCAACGGGCTTGTCGCTCCGGGGGCAGAGCCGTCCGTGGTTGCCTTCCATGTCCCGGTGCGCATCCCACTGACTGCCCGATCCGCAATACAGTTGCACGAACCGCACCCCGCGCTCGACCAGGCGACGGGCTCGCAGGCACATCGCGCCGAACTCCTTGCATTTCGGGTCATCCAGGCCATAAAGCGTCTTCGTCTCGGCCGATTCGGTCACGAGATCCACGGCTTCCGGCGCGGTGGACTGCATCCGATACGCCAGTTCGTACGACGCGATCCGCGCGGACAGTCGCGTATCGTCCGATCGGGATTCCGCATGCTTTCGGTCGAGATCGGCGATCAGGTCGAGCTTGGCGCGCTGCCTCTTATCGGAGACGGACTTCGGCGGCGCCAGGTGCAAGATCGGAGCCCCGTCCGGCCGAAAGGGGGTGCCCTGAAAGGTCGCGGGCAGCCAGGCATTGCCCCAGTTCTTCGGGCCTCCGACGGGTTCGGCGGCGTCGGCCATGACCACGAACGCGGGCAGATCCTGGTTCTCGGTGCCCAGCCCGTACGTGACCCACGCCCCCAGGCTCGGCCGGCCCGCGAGGATGCTGCCCGTGTTCATCTGGCAGACACTTCCCACGTGATTCACGCCGTCCGCCCAGCATGAGCGGATCAGGGCGATGTCGTCGGCCACCTTGGCGAGATGCGGATACCAGTCCGAGACCCACAGGCCGCTCTCGCCATGCTGAGCGAACTTCCTCTTGCTCGCCATCAGCGTGTTTCCGCCCACGCCCATCGGCGTGAACACCTTCCCGAAGCTCGGCGGCAGCGGCTTCCCCGCGTTCTTCGTCAGTTCCGGCTTCGGGTCGAACAGGTCGATATGACTCGGCCCGCCCTCCATGAACAGGAAGATGACGCTCTTCGCCCTCGCCTTGAAATGCGTCGTCCTCGGCGCCAGCGGCCTCCCCGCCTCGATCTCGGGGATGTCGGCTGTGGCGCTCTCGTTCAGCAATGACGAGAGGGCGAGCGACCCGAAGCCGAGGCCGGCGCGGAGGAAGAATTCGCGGCGGGAAGAGGTCCATTCGGTGTGCATCACTGAGATTGTCTCACCTTGTCTGGACGTCTGCCCTATTGGCCGTCGGACGTCCTCAACGTCTCGGACTTACATCCAAAATCACTTGGTCAATGACTTCGTCGATCTTGTAAGCATCTCTCCGAGCCAACGAGTATAGCCGGTCGACAGGGGCATAATGTTCCTTGTTCTCCGTCGATGAAAACGTTTCGAGTTCCAGCACCTTACCGGTGCCGTCGTAAAGTGTGACGTAATAGTCACCGTCTCTACCTTGTGAGATACGGACCATCGCCCGAGTGAGACGCGCGAGAAAGGTGTCGTCGTCATCCTCGCCCCATGCCAATCGTCCCTGCTCAGTCGCGGTGGCGAGGTGTTCGATCATCTGGATGAATTTGGGACTTGTCGCCATTTCAAACCTCCAATGTCTCGGATCTCCGCCCCTCTTGTGCCTTCCCAAGCATGGCAATTACGTTATGAAGGCGGCGAGAGAATCTCGGCGGGACCGACTTCTCTGCGCTTGCTTTTCTCAATTTCTGTACATGCGCAAGTAGGTCGCCGAGATCATTTAGGGTAGCGCGAACCAACGTCACTTCATCCGCTAATAGCCTTTGATTTGCTCCCAGTTGTGATAGAGCGACTCGAGCGTCATCACAACGGTCTTGTACGTCATCCCAACGGAAGGATCGGCAGGCTGAATCAATCTGTCGAACGGTCTGAAGGGCAACTGAGACATTTTCGGCGAATAGCTGGGCCTTTATCCGGGCTAAGGCTTCTTCAGCTACGCGTCGGGCTCTGCGTACACCATGAATTGTAACAGCAAACCCCACGAAAGTAACCACGAGGCCGAGGACGCTCGCGATGTCTCCGTAATGCTCTCGGAAGTAGGGAAGCAGCATCGCTTCTCCGAAAGTGAAGAATCAATCCACGAACACAAACTCATTCACATTCAGCATCGCATGGCAGAAATCCGCCAGCGTCTCGGTCATCTTCCCCCCACTTTTCGCCACAAACGCCACTCCCTTCTCCCTCTCCATCGTATCCGGCTCTCGTCCCAGCGCGAGCCGATACACCCGCGTCACCAGCGCGGCCGGATCGTCGGTTCCAACCTCTTTGCGAACCCTGGACGCGAACGCCCTGGCCGAATCCAGGATCAACTCGGAATTCAGCAGCATGAGGGCCTGGGGCGCATTCACGGAGACGTTGCGCTCGGGGCACGTCACGTTGGGGTCGGGGGCGTCGAAGGCATCGAAGAGGGGATACTTCAAGTTGCGGCGGGAAAATACGTAAATGCTCCGCCGGTTGCGATCGGAGGCCTTCTCCGATCGTGTCCAGCCGCCTCGGGTTTGAACGCCGGGGGGTAGGTCGGGGAAGACGCTGGGGCCGCCGATCGTGGGGTTCAACTGGCCGGAAACGGCGAGCATGGCGTCGCGGACGGCTTCGCCTTCCAACCGATGGCGGGGCATGCGGCCGAAGAGGGTGTTCTCGGGATCGTCGTCCAGGGTCTTGGCCGGGGGAGTGCTGGATTGGCGGTAGGTGGACGAGGTGACCATCAGCCGGTGCATGGCCTTCATGCTCCAGCCGCGGGCGATGAACTCGGTGGCCAGCCAGTCCAGAAGCGGGGCGTTCGAAGGCCCAGAACCCTGGGTGCCGAAGTCGCTGGGCGTGGCCACGATGCCGCGGCCGAAATGACCCTGCCAGAGGCGGTTGACCATCACGCGAGACGTCAGGGGATGGTCGGCACGGGTGAGCCACGATGCCAGGGCGAGACGGCGCTTCGTGGATCGATCATCCGGAGCTGAAGACGAGGCAGACGGAAGGCCCGATGAGTTCAAGACCGAGAGGAACCCCGGCGCAACCTCCTCGACGGGCTGGCCAAACGTGCCCTTGCGGAGCAGGAACACGGGCGGGGCCTTGGGGCCGCGATCGGTCATGCCGCTGGCGGACGGAAGCTCGGCGGGGGACTGCTTGGCGAGCAATTGCATCCGGCTCGTCATCGTCTCCCAGCGCTTGAGCTCGGCCGGGGACATCGCGGCTTTCATGAGCCTGGGATCGACGGTCATCAGCTTGGCGTTCTTGGCGAGCAGGTCTTCCTGGAAGGCGGATCGCTTGGCGGGCTCGGTCTCGATGGCCTTGCGCACGTCGGGCGGAAGTTTGCCGAGCTTGTCCTTCAAGAGACGGACCAGATGCGGTTGTTCGACGCCGTTCAACGCCTTCTTCACCGCGTCCACCTTCTCGCCGTGCGCCGCCGACACGAACCGATGCACGGCCGCGTCGAATGGGTTGGCCAGAGTGCGGTCGTCCTTCGGCGCCGTGGCGGCGAACAGGGCTTCGATGCGGTAATAATCCTTCTGGCTGATCGGATCGTACTTGTGGTCGTGGCAGCGGGCGCAGCCGACCGTGAGGCCGAGGAAGACCGACGAACTCGTGTCGGTCATGTCGTCGAGCATGAGCTGCTGGTTCAGCCCCGGCACCATGTTGTTGTCTTCGAACGGATAGTTGCGGTTGAAACCGGTGGCGATGAAGCTGTCGGGATCTTCGGGCGCCACCTCGTCTCCGGCGAGCTGGAGCGAGACGAACCGATCGTAGGGAAGATCGGCGTTCAGCGCCTTGATCACCCAGTCCCGGTAGCGCCAGGCGTTGGGGCGTGTCTTGTCGCTCTTGAAGCCGTCGCTCTCGGAGTAGCGGGCCAGGTCGAGCCACGGCCTCGCCCAGCGCTCGCCGTATTCGGGCGAGGTGAGCAGGCGATCGACGAGATGCTCGTAGGCGTCGGGCCGCACGTCGGCGAGGAACGTGTCGACCTCGCGAGGCGAGGGGGGCAAGCCGGTGAGATCGAACCGCACGCGGCGAATCAGGGCCAGCTTGTCGGCCTCGGCCGCCGGGGAGAGGCCGACGTCTTCCAGGTCCTTGAGGATGAAGCGATCGATCGGGTTGCGGGACCAGTCGCTTCGCGTCGTCGCCGGAACCGCCGGCCGTTTCGGGGGGAGGAACGCCCAGTGCGTCTTCTGGGCCTCGCTCCAGGAGGGTTCGGGAACCCCTGCCGAGGCTGCTGCGAGACTCAGCGAGACAAGCACCAGGGCCAGGCCGATTCCTCGCATGAGGCACTCTCCCGCAACAGGTCGCGACGGATCCTACGTTTCCCTTAACCGTCATCATAAAAGGGGATCGATCATCACGCACCAAAAAAACGCGGCCCCGGAGACCGAATGGGATCGGTCTCCGGGGCCGCGTAGTCATCAGGAACGTGCCGTCGCTCAATAATCGCTGGCCGAGACGATCTCATTGCCGGCCGCGGAGATCAGCTTACGGAGCACGAGGAGGTCGAGCGATTCCTTGAGGAATTTGACGGAACCGTCACCGAACAGGGCGTTTGCGCCACCGGGGTGGTACGAGAACGCTTCCTGGTTTGCGCCCGCCTGGTTGGTGGTGCCGAAGGCCGGGTCGCCGGGCTGGGGGTACGGGGTGTTGGCGTGCATGGGGCGCGACTGATTGTTGATCCGGCCGGAGATGCCCAGGCCGGTCCCGTTGGGCTCGCCCCAGCGCCAGGCCCGGCGCTGGCCGGGAGGGACGGGACGGGTGACGTTCGGCAGGGTCGGCGAGACGTAGGACTCGGGCCGCTCGCTGACGTAGCTGGCGTCGCGGCCGGCATCTTCGATCACCATGATCGTGCCGCTGAGCCCGTCGAGAACGTCCGCGATCCGGGTCACGGGGTGGTGCAGAAGTCCATCGACGCGGGACGCCCGGTTGCGGTAGGGGGTGATCGCCGTGGCGCCGGTCTGGCCGGTTCGCAACTGGGGGTCGATATCCACGTAGGTCGTCGCCGCATAATCGTTGACGCCGTATCCCGGCCCGGCCAGCTCGAACGGGGCGCCGTTCGGATCGCCGGTGGCGTCACGGCCGCCGCCCGGGTTGCGTACCGCACTGGGGCAGAGGAAGGCGCTGACGACCGACGAGTAGCCCGTGTAATTCACGCCCGAGATGTGGTTGTAGTCCTCGAAGCTGAAGTTGATCGCGTTGTAGACGTTCGTCTGCTCCAGGAACGGCAGGATGCGGGCATGGATGCCGGTGCCATCGACGTACATCGTGTCGGGGACCGGGATGTTGTACAGCGAGCCCTGGCCGGGGATGGGGAAGCTACCGTAGGCCGACTCGTAATTGTGCAGTGCCAGGCCGATCTGCTTCAGGTTATTGGTGCACTGGGCGCGGCGGGCGGCCTCGCGGGCGGCCTGGACGGCCGGCAACAGCAGGGCGATCAGCACGCCGATGATCGCGATCACGACCAGCAGCTCGATCAGGGTAAATCCGCGTCGTCGCGTACGAACCGGGAACGAAACCATCGGAAAGACTCCTCTTCATCCTGAAAACATCCAGACTTGACCGTCCCTCCGGGCACGATCCGGGCGGGGAAAATGTCGGTCGGCACGAAGCGCTTTTCATCCCTCGGGGCGATCACTTCAGCCGGATCGGCTCCAGCCGATTCGGCTCGGCCCGGACGGTGATGACCAGCGTCGAGCTATCCTCGTCGATGTACTTGATGGGGTAGGGGGGCTTCTTCGCCTTCTTGGGATCGACGCCAAGCGCCGCGGGCTCAATACGGACCTTGTATTCGCCCGGCAGTGCGCCATCGTCGGGGGTCTTGGTCGTGAGCGAGAACTGGCCGTCCGGCCCGATCTCCCCGGAGGCGGGGACGGTCGCCGGGTCGGTCGGCACGAAGGCGACCCGACCCTGCTTCAGCGGCGACCCATCGGCCAGCAACACCTGGCCCTTGACCTCGTAGGTCGTCCCGATCGACCCGCTCCCGGCCTTCGAGCAACCGGCCAGCCCGAGCAATCCCAGAGCCGCTCCCGCGCCGAGGACGGTGCGCCACGATGCCTTCTTGGTTTCTCGTCTCATGGTCGTTGCCTGCCTCTCCGTGTAACAGCCCCGGACGATTGCCGCGGGACCTCGCCGCTCTGGGACACCATCGCGACGGACTGGATTCCCTATTCGGCCCCCGAGCTGCCTGATGACTTGGGGAATCTTCTTCAACTTGACCGTGTTAGTCAAGTATAATCTAGATTGAAAAAGTCGAGTATGGGGTAAAAGGTTTGCAACAGAGCAGATAGAGCGAGAATTAGAGTGTTATCTGGTTGGCATCGCATCCGCCATCACAAGGCGGACACCTAAGCGACGTGTCGCCTCAGGGGGTGACTTCGCTTGCCGTTCCGAGGCGATGAAAAAACGAAACGGCCCGAGGTCGATAGGAATATCGACCTCGGGCCGTGTGAAAATCGCAAAATTCTTGACAAAGTCGATCAAGAATCCCTGAGCGATCAGAAGTCGCTCGCGGAGACGATTTCGTTGCCGCTCATCGAGACGCACTTGCGGATGATGACGACGTTGGTGGAATCCTTGAGGAACTTCACCGAGCCGTCGCCGAACAGGGCGTTGGCGCCACCGGGATGGAAGGAGAAGATCTCGTCATTGGCCCCGGCGTTGTTGCCCTTCAGGGCCAGGCCATTCTGGTCGACGGTGGCGGGGTCGGGGTACTGGCTCAGGCCGCACATGGGGCGATACTTGTTGTTGATCCCGCCGGAGACGCCGAAGGCGCTATCGGCCTCGGCCCAGCGCCAGTAACGGCGGTTGCCGGCGGGGTAACCGGCCGGGTCCTGGGTCGGTCGCGTGTTCACGCCATCGTAGTAGCCTTCCGCGTAGGGGCTGAGGAAGCGGGCGTCGCGGCCGGCGTCCTCGGCGATGGCGATGGTGTTGGAGAGCCCGTCGGTGCATTCGGAGAGTCGCGTGTAACCCTGCTTCAGAAGGCCATTCACGCGGGAGAGCTTGTTGCGGTAGGGGACGACGATGTTCGAGCCTGAACCACCGCTCTGACCGAGGGGGTCGATATCGGTGTAGCAGGTCGGGCCGTAGTCCTGAACGCCGTAGCCGACGGCCTCGAAGGCCGAGGCATTGGGGTCACCCGCCACGGTGTCGCGACCGCTGGTCGGCTGGCGGACCGAGCTGGGGCAGATGAACGAGGAGATCGTCGAGCTGTACGCGGTGATGTTGGCCCCGGAGAGGCTGTTGTACTCGAGGCTGAAGTTGATGGCGCTGTAGACCGTGCCGCCCTCGATGTACTGGAGCAGGCGGGGGAACACACCGACGCCGTCAACGAACTGGGTCGAGGGCGGGGCGGTGTTGAAGTTGGTCGACTCGCCGGCCGGGGGGAAGCAGCTGTACGTGCTCTCGTAATTGTGCAGCGCCAGGCCCATCTGCTTGAGATTGTTGGTGCACTGGGCGCGGCGGGCGGCCTCGCGGGCGGCCTGGACGGCCGGCAACAGCAGGGCGATCAGCACGCCGATGATCGCGATCACGACCAGCAGCTCGATCAGGGTAAAGCCCCTGGGGATCGAGCGATTCAGTGTCGCCTTGCGGGGAGCGGACATCGTCGGGAGGCCTTTCTCAAAGGGAGGATCTGCATACAAGAACGTGTGGGGACATCCGAGGTCGCTCGGATCAATCGACGTCGCCGGTGACGGGACGGGTCGTCGCTTTTCTCGCCGATTTGGGGACGGGGACCAGCTTGAACGGCGCGAGGTCGTTGGAACCCGACTTGATCGTGACGGTCAGGTTCGAGGACTGCTCGTCGAGGTATTCCACCGGCACGAGGGCCTTGGTGGCGCCCGCCTTGGCGCCGGGGACGGTCAGATCGGACTCGATCTTGACCTTGTATTCGCCCTCGGCCAGGCCCTCACCGCGATCGCCCGTCTTGGCGGTGAACGAGCCGTCGGACTCGATCTTGGCGGTGCCCCCGGTGATGTCCGGTTTGTTGGGGACGAAGGTGACGAGCCCCTCGGAAACGGGCTTGCCGTCCGCGGTGAGAACCTTCCCCTTCACCGGGTTGAGCGCGAGCTTCGGCAAGGCCACCGGCGAAGGCTCGGACGAGCATCCGGCCAGGACCAACGCCGAGATCAGCGAGAAGACGGCCCACATGGACAAGACGCCAATCGATCGGGCCGCGGCCTGGAAGGACTCTTGTTCGGCGAACGCGTTGTTCATTCTTCGTGTCATGGGATCGCGTGTCTCGGGTTCTTGGGCGAGCCTCTCGGTATGGGCCGAGAGGAGTGGTGATGATCCGCTTGCGATTCGTGCTGGCTGCGTCGCCGATCTGACGGGTTACAGAGTCGCGGGGTGCAGATCGTCGGCAGTCGGGTCGAGCGGAGGCCGGGTTCCGGTCATCACCGTTCGAGGGTTGCCTCTCCCCCGAACGCGTTCCGGCGGGACTATGATAGGGGCCAAGTATGAAGGACTGATGAACGTGACGAGAGTTGCGTATTAATTCCGGGAATATCTGACGATCTCAATACGGGGAAATGGTTTGCGATGGAGTCGGTGGGTCGAAGGGCTGCCCCTGATCTCCACGGTAAAAGGCGAGAATCGAAGAGTTTCACGCTCGCGACGCGCACAGGAAGAGAGTTTTAGGCGGGAGGAATCGAGCGCAGCCTGAGGATACGGGGTCGTGGGACGACCAAACCCTGGAGACCCCAGATCCGCGGCCTCCTGACCAAACCCATCCTCTATCTCTGCGTCCTCTGCATGAACTCTTCGCTTCCGGCTTGGCCCTCATTTCTCTGTCGCTTGACCGGACCGTCAACGCGTACTTAGAATCGACGACACATCCCGGCGGTATCCGCTCATCCTCCTTGATTTTTCGTCGCGAGAACCACGGGAATCGTCCTCCGGAGGAGTCCCGCCATGTCGAGTCCGGATCGTCCGCATCAACCCGACGACGCGGCCCGGCCCGCCGAGTCGTCCTCGTTGATGCGCTGGCTGATCGCGTCGGCGATCATTGTCCTGCTGGCCGTCGGCGTCGGTATCGGCGTGACGATGCTGCCCACGGAGGAAGGCAACAGCCTCACGTACAAGATTCCCACCAAGCCCAAAGGTCCGCCGGGCAAGGTGGTGCTGTCGGAAGACGCGACTTACAAGTTTGACGTCATGCCCCAGAACACCAAGGGGAGCCACCCCTGGAAGTTCACCAACGGCGGCGTTGGCGACCTGGAGCTGAGCCTGGGCCCTCATGACTGTTCCTGCACGATCGCGAATCTGCCCGATGAGAAATCGCACTACACGCTGAAGCCCAACGAGACGATCGAGGTCAAGCTGACCTGGGATACCAAGGTCTTCGACGGGAAATTCCGCAAGACGGCCACGATCAACGTCCTGGGTGACCCCGAGCGCGAACAGGTGGTCTTCGCCGTCGACGGCACGATCAAGCCGGCCGTGACGGTCGCCCCGCCGGAGCGCATCATCGCGTTTGGCTCGTTCCCGAACGACCAGTCGGTGAAGGGGGAGTTCGCGATCGGTTCGGCCGACAAGCCCGACCTCAAGATCCTCTCGCTGACGTCGAGCCGGCCCGAGGAGATCGTCTTGACGCTCAGCCCCCTGTCCGAACAGCAACGCCAGTCGGCCGGGTGGACGTCGATGAAGGGCGGCCATCTCATCCAGGTCGAGGTCAAGCCCTCCAAGAGCCTCGGCCCGTTCGGCGAGGAGGTCATCGCGACGACCGATCACCCGCTGGTGAAGGAGATTCGGCTCAGCGTGAGCGGCAAGCGTGTCGGCCCGATCGCCGTCGTGCCCGAGACCGCGCGCATGCATCAAGTGAACTCCGCCGAAGGTGCCGCCACCACCGTGATGATCACCGTCCGCAATGCGCCGGAAACGAAGTTTGAAGTGCTCGAAGTCCCCGATTACTTGAAGGTGGAGATCACGCCGGCCGATGTTAAAGTCGGGTCCGCCGCCAAGATCCGCCAATACCGGATGACCGTCACCGTGCCCCCCGAGACCCCCGCGGGGAAGATCGAGGGGGCGATCGTCCTGAAGTCGGACCATCCCCTGGCGGACCGGGTCAAGATTCCGGTGGAGATCACCGTGCTCAGCGGGCAATAAGGACGAGCGGGCGGGCGGACACCAGAATCGGTCGGATTTGAGGGCCTCGGTTCGAGATCGTGAAGACGGGTTAGGTCAAGACGGGCCTGAGTCACCCGATCTCCAATCGCGGACGTCGGATTTCGAAAAGGCCCGGGATCGAAGTCTGGCCTGCCAGAGTTCGACCCCGGGTGGCTCGAAGGAACGAGATGACGATGATCATGCGCCGAACCTCGAACTGGCCTGCCGCGGTCGCCGTGGGCCTGTCGCTGGCGACCCTCATCGTCGTCGGCTGCACAGGGAAGACCCCGCCGGCCGCCGCCGTGCCCGGCGGCGGTGCCGAGGCAGATACCACGGGGAGCCGGCCGGCCGAGGCCGACGCCAAGCCGCTGGCGAATTTCCCCGACGACCTCGCCGGAGTCCTGCTCATCTCCGGTGAGATGGTGGGCTATACCGAGCCTTGCGGTTGCACGGCCGGGCAGAAGGGCGGCCTGATCCGTCGCCTGGCCTTCACCGACCTCCTGCGCACCGAGCGCAAGTGGCCGCTCGCGCTGATCGACCTGGGCAGCCTCATCAACGACCCGCATAAGCACGGCGGGCCGGAGCAAACGAAGATCAAGTTCGACACGTCCTTGAAAGCCCTCACGAAGCTCCAGTATTCGGCCATCGCCCTCAGCGCCGAGGATCTCAAGCTCGGCGTGGACGAGACCCTCATGCGGTTCTTGAACACCCTGCCCGACGGCCCGGACGCCCCCAAGGTGGTCGTGGCCAACGTCACGCCGGTGGACGGGTTTGGCTTCGAGAAGCGTATCCGGCCGAGCATTCGCACCGCCGTCGGACCCCTCAAGATCGGCGTGACGGCCGTGCTCGACCCCGAGGCGTTCGCCAGGATCAAGGACGACGCCAAGGACAACCTGCTGACCGTTCAAGCCCCGGAGAAGGCTGCCGAATTGGCGCTTGCCGACCTGGAAAAGGACACCGATCTTCAAATCCTGATGGTCCAGGGCCCCGTGGAAATGGCCCGGCGGCTGGGCCTGGCGAATCCGGGGTTCGACATCGTGGTCGCGACCTCCGATTTCGTCGATCCCAAGGACAAGCCCGAGACCCTCAACGGCGGGCGAACCTGGCTCGTCAGCGTCGGCCGCAAGGGCCAATACATCGGCGCCGTCGGCCTGCCCAGGGACCTGAAGAAGCCGAAACTGTATCAGCGCATCACCCTCGCCCCTCGGTTCGACCGCTACAAGGGCCGCGCGGAGGAGATGCGCAAGCTGATCGACGAGGAGTTCGTCGCCGACCTGAAGTCGGCCGACGTCCTGGCGAAATACATCAAGATCCCCTATTCCCACGGCACCGTGACAAGCAACGCCACCTACGTGGGCGCGGAGACCTGCAAGGGCTGCCATCCCAACACGTACAATAAATGGCAATCCACCCAGCACGCCCACGCGTACGAATCGCTCACGAAGGACCCCAAGCGGAATCGCGAGGCCGACGCCGATTGCGTCCGCTGCCACACCACGGGGTTCGAGTTCATCGGCGGGTTCACGACCGCGGAAACCACTCCGTTCCTCAAGGGCAACCAGTGCGAGAACTGTCACGGCCCCGGCTCGGCTCACGCCGCCTCGCCCGACGATCCGGCCATTCGCAAGAGCATCGCCCGTACCGCCGAGGAGTTCCGCAAGAGCGACACCGGCTGCATCAATTGCCACGACGAGGATAACTCCCCGCACGGATTCGATTTCCCCGTGATGTGGAGCAAGATCATGCACAGGGGTCTCGACGATATGAAGGACCCCAAGGTGCATCAGGGCGTCAAGGTCGCCCGGTGAGAGCAATTCGAGAACGCAGATTCGAGAGGCGAGACCAGGGAATAACGAGGTCGCACGGTCTCGAACCTTCACTCTCGAATCTCCGATCTCGAATCCGCACGGATCTCCCCTTGGCCCTCGCTTCCATCGCGGCTACTCTGTGGCGAAATCCGCATTTCCCCGCCGGAAAGGAGTCCCGCGATGGCCACCGCCGCGCCCGCATCCAAGTTTGAGGCGCTCGTCGCCAAGTATCGGGTCGATCACACCCATCCGGTCAACCACGTGATGCATATCGGCGTCGGCTGGCCGATGGTCGCCGCGGCGCTGTTGCTCCTGCCGTTCAAGCCGCTCTGGTCGGTCGCCCTCATCCTCGGCGGCTATGCGGTCATGTTCACCGGTCACTTCGTGTTCGAGAAGAACACCCCCACGATTCTCAAGCATCCGAGCACCCCGTTCGTGATGGCCTGGTCGGTGATCCGCGGGCTTTGCGGCGGCCTCGCGCGCCTGGCAACAGGCGGTCGGGGGCGGTAAACTCCAGGCAGGAATGACCCAATCGCGCCTGAATCCGCCGGGAGTCTTTGCGATGGCGACCGTCACGGAAACCCCGACGATTCCCCCGACGAACCCGATCGCCACCACCCCTCACCCGATCGCCCCGGCCGATCTCCCGGCCCTCGACGGCCCGAGACGACTCGTCCCGAGCGATCATGGCCGGAGGATGGCGTTCGAAGACTTCATTCGCTGCGATTTCGAAGATGGATGCCTCTACGAACTCGCGCGAGGAGTCATCGTCGTGACCGAAGTTCCGGGGATTCACCACGGGCGGATTGTCAACCGTACGTCCGATCTGTTCTCCCAGTACAACCGCGAGCACCCAGGCATCATCAACTATCGGGCAGGCGGCGGCGAATGCCGCCTTCGACTCCCAGGCATGCGGTGCGATCGCCATCCCGATCAAGCCGTCTACCTCTCCCCTCCGCCCGACACCGGCCCCAAACTCTGGACCCGCTGGGCTCCCGACCTCGTCGTGGAAATCGTCTCCGAGGGCGGCGAGGAGCGGGATTATGGCGAAAAACGCGAGGAATATCTCCGCGCGGGCGTCCGCGAATACTGGATCTTGAACCCCAGGACGCGCGTCCTCCACGCCCTCCAGCGCGCCGGCGACGTCTGGGAGGAGGAGACGGTCAATGCGGATCAACTCTACCGCTGCCCGCTACTCCCCGGTCTCGAAGTTCGCCCCGACGACCTCTTCGGCCCCGGCGTCGTCGAGTAGAGGGTAGACGCCCGTTCAGAGTCTGGCTTGACAGGGCCGGCTTGGCGCAGCTAGGATGCCGTGGTCCCGTCCTCACGACCGATCCGCCGACCACGACCGAGGCTTGCGTCTGATGGCCGACCCGATCACGTATGACGACTTCGCCAAGCTGGAACTCCGGGTCGCCAAGGTGCTGGACGCCCGCCCGCATCCGAATGCGGATAAGCTCTTGCTGCTCCAGATCGACGTCGGCGGCGAGACCAAACAGATCGTCGCCGGGATTCGCGCCCATTACACGCCCGAGCAGCTCGTGGGCAAGCTCATCGTCGTCGTGAATAACCTCGCCCCCGCGATGCTGCGCGGCGAGACGTCCAACGGAATGCTCCTGGCCGCCACCTCGGGCGAGAAGGTCGTCCTCCTCATGCCCGATGACCCGGAGTGCGTCCCGGGGGCGAAGATCAAGTAGCTGAATTGGATTCGAGATATGACGGCTCTCTGCCCTCGAATCTCCGATCGCGAATCCCCTATCTCGACGCGGGAATGACGAGGCCCAGATGGCGTTCGCCACGATCAACTATCACAGCCGATCGCTCCAGAAGGCCTCGTCGTTCAACGTGGTCTTCCCCGATGACCCCAACATTCCGAAGCCGTGGTCCGTGTTCTACCTCCTCCACGGCCTGTCGGACGACCACACGATCTGGATGCGCAGGACCAGCATCGAGCGTTATGTCGCCGGCCTGCCGCTGGTGGTCGTCATGCCCGACGGGGGCCGCGGATGGTACTCGAACGCGGTCGAAGGCTACGCGCATGAAGATGATCTGATCAAAGACGTCGTGGGCCTGGTCGATCACACCTTTCCCGTGAAGGCCGAACGCGCGGGACGGTGCATCGGCGGCCTCTCGATGGGGGGCTACGGCGCGGTCAAGCTGGGGATCAAGCATCACGACAGGTTCGCCAGCGTGACGTCCCACTCCGGCGCGACCGGCATCATGCACGACCCGGACCGCATCAAGGGGCTCGGCACCGAGTTCGCCCGCATCTTCGGGGCGAAACCTGCCGATGGCCCGGAAGATCCGTTCTCGCTCGTCAAGTCCGTCGATCACGGCCGTCTGCCCGCGATGCGGCTCGACTGCGGCACCGAGGATTTTCTCCTCGCTCAGAACCGATCGTTTCATAAGCATTTGACCGATCTTCACATCCCTCACGACTACGTCGAATTCCCCGGCGGCCACGACTGGACCTACTGGGACTCGCACGTGCAAGAGGCGATCGCGTTCCATGCGACGAATCTCAAGCTCAAGTAGGGATCGAGGAGGATTCCCGTGCTCCGCGAACTCTCGGTGCAAAACCTCGCGCTGCTGGAGGACGCTCGCGTCGAGCTTCAGCCCGGCTATTGCGTGTGGACGGGCGAGACGGGGGCCGGAAAAAGCCTGTTGCTGACGGCGCTCAGCCTGGTGCTCGGCGGCAAGGCGTCAACGGACCTCGTGCGGGCCGACAAGCCCGAGGCACGCGCCGCGGCCGTGTTCGAGATCACCGACAGCGGCCTGAGGGCCGACCTTGAAGCGATCCTCGGCGGGCCGATCGAGGGCGACGACCTGATCCTCATGCGACGGATCTCGACGTCCGGGAAAAGCTCGGCCTCGGTCAACGGCCTGCCCGTCACCGCCGGCACGCTCCGCGAGGTCGGCGCCCGCCTCATCGACATCCACGGCCAGCACGAGGGCCGCGCCCTGCTGGAGCCCGAGCGGCAACGCGCGCTACTCGATGCCCACGGCGGGCTGGAACGACTCCTCGCGTTCTATCGCGAAAAACGGCAACGTCACGATGGCCTGCGGAAGCGACGCATCGCACTCGAGGAAGCGGCCGCCAGGCGGACGCGGGAGCGTGACCTCCTCGTCTTCGAGCGCGACGAGCTGGCCGCCGCCGAGCCCCGGGTGGGTGAGCACGACGAGCTGACGCACGAGGCCCACCGCCTGGCGAACGTCGAGCAGGTCCGCGGCGCGACGGCCGAAGGCTATCACGCCCTGTACGAGGCCGACCACTCGGCGCAGGAAATCCTCGAATCGATCGCCCGCAAGCTCGGCCCACTCGCCGAGAGCGTCCCCGAACTCTCCGACGCCGCGGCCGACCTGGGCCGCCTCGCCGAAGAGGTCCGCGACGTCGCGTACTCGCTCCGTAAGCTGGGGGAAACCTGGCAGGATGATCCCGAGCGTCTGGAAGAGATCGAGACTCGCCTGGCCCTTTATCGCCGCCTTTCCTCGCGGTTCCGCTGCGCCCCGGACGATCTGGCCGCGCGTCGGGCCGATGTTGAGGCCCAGCTCGCGGCCCTGGAGCGAGACGACGCGGACCTCGCCGGGCTCGACGGGCCGTTGAGCGAGTCCTGGGTCGAGCTGAAGGCGGCGGCTTCGGCGCTGACGATCGCGCGACGCAAGGCCGGCAAGGGCTTCTCCCGCGCGGTCCAGGCTCATATGAAGAGCCTGTGCCTGCCCGAAGCGACGATCGGCGTCGAGGTCGAGCCGATACTTCTGGGAGACGACCCGATGGCCGGGACTCCTCCGGAGGACGGCGCCGACCGCGTCGAGTTCGTCTTTCGGCCCAATCCCGGGGAGGTCCCCCGACCGCTCCGCAAGATCGCCTCCGGCGGCGAGCTCTCGCGCGTGACACTTGCCGCAAAGACCGTGCTGGCCGACGTCGATCGCGTCCCCACCCTGGTCTTCGACGAGATCGACACCGGCGTGGGCGGCCGATTGGGCGCCGCGCTCGGCAAGGCGCTGGCCGAACTGGCGAAGACCCGGCAGGTTCTCTGCGTGACGCATTTGCCCCAGATGGCGAGCTTCGCGAGGCACCAGTGGGTCATTCGCAAGCAGGTGGCACGCGGGCGGACCCGCACCACGATTTCTCAACTGACCGAGCCCGACCGGGTCATCGAGCTCGCGGCCATGCTTCGCGGGGACTCGGCCGCCGAGTCCACGCGGGCCGAGGCCCTGGCCATGCTCGCCGAGGCGAAGGCCGTCTCCTGAACCCGATGGATTGAATCTCCCGGCCCGCGCCGCCATCATGGGTACATCGAGGCGAGCCGTCCCTCGGAGGACCCGAACGCGTGCCGGAACCTGAGTCGAAGAACCCCGCGCGATCGGGCGCGGGCGAGATCCTCCGTCCCTGGATGACCACGGTGTCGACGACCCTCCGCCGATCGACCGGGCGGGGCGTGGTCCTGGCGCTCACGGTCCTGATCCTCGCGGCGCCGGGCTGGCTATTCGCGGATTCGCTGGAATCCTATCGCATCCAGGGGGACGATTTTTCGTTCGTCGGGGCGTCGCGAGACTTCGCCCGAGCGTTGGAAAATCTCTTCGTCCCCCACAACGCCCACATCGTCCCGGTCTGGAGACTGCTGACCTGGGCGCTGGTCGCCTCGGCCGGCTCGCTCGCGAATGTGCCGCGAGTCCTGAGCTGGGCGACCTGGGCGATCACGCCCATGGTCATGCTGGCGACCGGCCTCCTCGTGGCGCGCGAGACCGGCCGGACGTCGGTCGGGCTGGCCGCGATGGCGGTGTCGGGAACGACGTCCGTGCTCAAGGCCCCGGCCACCTGGTACTCGGCCGGGCAGACGCTCTGGGCCGGGCTGGGGGTGATCCTGACGCTGCTCGCCCTCCAGAGCTGGCGCAAGAACGGCGGCGCGTGGCGGCTGATCCTGGCCGCACTCGCGGCGGTCTTCGCGGGAGGATTCTGGACCATCGGTCACGTTGCCGGCCCGGCGGGCGCGGCCTATCTGCTGGCCGACGGGACGCGCCGATCGCGCCGGGCGGCACTGGTGCCGTTGCTCGCCAGCCTCATCGCCGTGGGCGTCTCGTTCGGGATCGGCGCCAGGAAAATCGAGGTCGAGATCCGGTTCGAGGGCGGCGACAAGGATAAGGCGATGAGCCTGCGTCGCGGCGCGTCCCACACCTTGCAGTCGATCTCCGAGACGCTCGCGATCGGCAACCTCGGCATCGCCGCCGAGACCACGCCGTTGCAAGCCTCCATCCTCACCTTCGCGGTGCTCGGTCTCTGGGGATGGACGTTTCGCAACGGGGGCAGGCCGACCCCTCTGGAATGTGCCGGCGGGGTGATCGTGACGATCGGCTATCTCGTCTCGTGGACCTTTCGCGGCTATTACGCCTGGGAAAATCTCCGCGGAGTCGTGCCCTGGTACGACACGATCCCCCATCTCGGCGCCGTCCTGTTCGTCGCGGGTTGGTGGTCCCGCGTCTGGAACGCGTCGCGGTCGCCGCGCCCTCTGACCTGGGCCGGCGCGATCGGGGTCGCCGCGTTTGCGCTATCCTTGGTGGCAATTCATCAGCCCCGGGTCACGCTGCTGTTCATCAAGGAAGTCCCCAAGCTGACGGAGAAGGAGGCCCCACTTTTCCCGGTCGTTTGGCTCCAGAGGCTCCGAGCCGTGGCCTATTCCGAGATCCTTTCGCGATATCACCGCGAGCACCTTTACCGCCTCGATCGCGCCGAGGCCGAGTCGAAACGCCTGGGTATCGGCCGCGACCTGATCCATCGCGCCTTCGGACGCGTCTACACCCCGGGACTGCCCGCCCCATACGACGCGGTCGAGATGCTCGATCTCCCGCGCGGAGGCACCGCGACCGACCCCCAACTGGCCCGCGCGGCGCTCTCCGAATTCTTCCTGGTCAAGCCCCAGCCGGATTTCCCTCTGGAGAGCGTGCCCCGACTCCCGCGTTGAGCGGCCGTGGCCTCATCCGCCGGCAGGAGGGAATTCCCTGGCGAAGAGCCACAGCAAGAGCCCGCCGACGGCCAGCGCATGATCGATGCTCCCGTCCTGAATCGCTTGCGGGATCGCCTCGGCCGGCATGAGCTCGACCTGGAGTTCCTCGCTCTCATCGAGCTTCGGCTCGCCGACAAGGCTGGCATTCTCGATCAGGATCGTGGTGATCTTCGAGGACAGGATCGACGGGTTCGACCACGCGGCGCCCAGCACGATCGCCGGGTCGCCCGCATAGCCGGTCTCTTCGAGCAGCTCTCGGGCCCCGGCCTCTCGCGGGTCCTCGCCGTCTTCCAGCAGGCCACCCGGCGGCTCCAGGCTATCGGAATTCGAGCCGGCCCGGAACTGGCGAACCAGGATGACCCGACGATCAGTTGTGAGCGCGATCACGTTCACGGCATCGGCCAGATGCATGACGTAATAATCATGCGCCTTGCCCGTCCTCCGGGATCGGAACCGCTCGCGACGTAGCCGAAACAGCCAGTTCTCTTCCAGGGTCCGGTCGGCGTCCGGCTCGGGCTGCCAGGAGGTTTCGGGCACGGGGGACTCCTTCGCGCATCAGATCAGGCTATCTGAAATGGTTCAATTTACCCCGAAGGGGCTGGGGGGTATTGCCAGGGGCGGAACGCCCCTGGTCTTGGAGACAGAGGCCGCCATCGCCCTCAAAGGGCGACGGAATCGTGGTTCGGCGAAGGTTCCGTCGCCCTTTCAGGGCGAGAAGACATCGATTGGACGCGACACCCAAAGGTCCAGGGGCGGGACGCCCCTGGCTATGCCCCCCAGCCCCTTCGGGGCAAGAAACAGAATCAGGATTGCCGCTGACTCAAGCACGGAGATACCTCTCGATCACCTCCGCCACGCCGTCCTGATCGTTGCCGAGCGTCACATGATCGGCGGCGCGGCGGACGGACTCGTTGGCATGGGCCATCGCGACGCCGAACCCGGCGCCGGTAATCATGGGGAGATCGTTCATGTCATCACCGATGGCGCAGATTTCGGAAGCGTGGATGCCCCAGAGATCGGCGAGGTGCATGACCGCGCTCCATTTGCTCGCGTCGTGGCGAAGGACCTCGCACATCGTGCCGGAATAATTCGGGCTCCTCTGCACGAAAGTCGTCACGCGACCGGAGAATCGCTGGTGGATGATCGCTTCGAAGGCGAGCATTCGCGGCCGGTCGCCGATGGCGCAGAGGTGGAAGTGCGGGACGCTCCGATCGTCCCATGCGGGGTCGATCCGGGCGTGAGGCCGGTTCAGCTCGACATATTCATCGAAGAGCGGTCGCCCGGTGACGCTCTGGCCGACCACGAAATCGTGCTCCGTCGGATGGCGATCGGCGAAGCCGACGACCGGCTCCTCGTGCTCGCGAAAGAGGCGGAAAATCGCGGCGAGCAGGTCCGCGTCAAAATCCGCCCGCCAGAGCGTCCCATGGAGGGCGGGTTCCTTCACGAGCGCCCCGGAATTGCAGACGATCGGCGCGTCCAGCCCCAGGAGTTCCGCGATCGGGCGAGCGCGCCGGTAGCGCCTGCCGGTGCAGAGAACCGGCCGGATGCCGTGCTTCGCGGCCCGGGTGATCGCGTCGATGGTGCGAGGTCGGAGGACGCCCTGGCTGTCCAGGAGGGTGCCGTCCACATCCAGGGCCAGGAGCCGGAATCGGGAGCGAGGCGGCGCGAGCAAGGGGAGGGCTCCAGCGGCGAGGGCGTCAGGCCGGAAGGATCAATGTGGGATCTCGGGGCCGGCGACCGATCATGGCACTCGATTTCGTGTTTTCTCGTTCGCACCGGTGCGGGAGAGGAGTTGGGCATTGAACCGGGCCGCCTGCTCCTGAAGCTGAACGCCGTGAGTGGCGGCCTGCTTTTGAAGCTGGGCATTGTGCCGGGCGGTCATGGCCAGGAGCTGGGCATTGTGCCGGGCGGTCAGCAGGAAGAGCGAGAGGGAGAGGGCGACCACGGCAACCAACAGGCAAAGCGTGGACAGAGGGTAGCGGGGTTTCATGGGCCGATCCGCCGGTGAGGGAAGAGGCGTCCGTGGCGATCCTGACCGCCGATCCATCGTATCGCGAGACGTGCAATCGGCCAACCCGGGGCATTGGTCGCGGGGGGACGGTGACGGTATGATGGGCCGTGCCGCCGCGCGGCCGACACCGCGCGGGGCCATTCCTTCATCTCGTCACTTCATTCGGTCTTTCCTCGGACATCCAGGCCATCGGGTCGTGGGGAGGTCTTGGCAATGCATCGGCAGATCCCCGGGCAGTGGGCAACTCGCCTATTTTTTGCACTGACGACGGCCGCATGCGCGATCGGTTGCGACAGCGACGGCAGGTCGTCCCGCCCGCCAAGGGTTGCGGCGCCGGTTGAGACGACGACGGTGGTCGTCATCCTGCCCGAGGGCGGATTGGCGGAGCTCGACGTCTGGGAACGCGAGGCGCGCCGGCAGGAAGTGCGCACCAAGGCCCTGGCGGAGATTCACCGACTGGCACCGGGCGACCCGCCCTCCAAGCAGGCGGACGCGATCAAGCAGGCCGTGGCCAGCGGAGCCTCGGCGCTGATCGTGATGCCGGAAGATCCTCGGGCCGTCTCGGCGGCCATCGACGAGGCCCGCAAGGGCGGCATCCCGGTGGTCCTGCTGGATCGTGCCGTGCCGACCACGGAAGCGCCCCCGCCGCCGCTGGTTCGCTACCAGGATGAGCGAGAGACCGCCAAGATGCTCGTCGCCGCGGCGCAGGAGGAGGCCAAGAAGATCAACTTCCCGCCCGAAGGTCCCGCCATGATCGTGGTGAACGGGCCGAGCGACGAGCACTCGAAGGCCCGGGTCAAGGCGCTGCGGGATGAACTCCAGGCGGCCGGCGTCCGCGTGCTGCCCGACGTCGTCTTTAGCGGCGACTCGATTTACACCAAGCCGGCGCTCGAAGCCGGTTTCCGCGCCTCGCCTCATGTCGCCATGGTGTTCGCCGAGGACGACCAGGGAGTCAAGGCCGTCGCCTCGTTCCGGCATCTGCTCGATCGCAAGAAGCGCCGATTCGTGATGGCCGGCTACACGACGGATCATTTCACGCTGGACTATGTGAAATACAATACCTGCGCCGCACTGATCGATCGCAATATCACCGTGCCGATGAGCAAGGCGTTCGACGCGGTGCTCGCCCTGGTCCGAGGCGAGACCGTCGCCGGTGAGATCGTCGTCACGACGCCTTTTCTACGGGCGCAGGGCACCGAGAAAGAGGGATATTACCCGCCCGACCTCCAGCATGCCGGGATGACGGCGATCCCCGGCCCGAGCAGTTCTACCCCCCAGTTGCCCGGTCCGGCGGCGAAGGGTCAGCCGCCCGACCCGGCGGCGAAGGGTCAGCCGTAACGCCGTCCCTCCAGCGATCTCCTCGCTTCGTAGGGTGGGTCAGCCCGTCGGAGGCGGCGCAACCCACCATCGCGCCGTCGATCCGAACCCTGGTGGGTTGCGCCGCTTCCGGCGGTCTGACCCACCCTACGAAACCCGGCTGACTCCCGGCGCTGATGCGACCGGGCTCGCCTTTTTTTCGACGAACTCAGTGGCTTCCGTAGGCCGCGCCCTTGGCCCGACGGCCACGGACGCTGTCGGGGAAGAGGGTTTCCTGTTCGAGCCAGCCGTCGGCATCGAACGGGACCGGGAGGTAGTCCGTCTCGCGGGAGAGATGGGGATGGGCGCGGATTTCGTCCTCCAGGGGGGGCGAAACCCAGAGCGAATTCAGCTCCAGCGTGTTCGGGATGACGACCATGCGAGCCTGCGAGGCATCGACACGCCAGCAGGTGTCGAGCGCCGCGGCGACGACCTCGCGATCGGTCGGCAAGGTCAGCGGGATGCGGCCGCGCTCCAGGAAGCAGGAGGTCAGGATGTTGATCCGGAACGGCCCGGGGTCCAGCTTGGCCACGAGCCGCTCGGTCGTCAGATCGGCGAACCCCACGCCCACGATGTTGCCGTGGCTCTCGTCCGAGGCGTCCAGCACCACCAGGCGGGTGACGACCGGGCGCTCGAAGTCGGGCTGTGTCTCGACCATCAGCCGGCCGATCACGTTGGGGTCCATCCCCGCGCCCGAGTAGTTCTTGCCCAGTTCCCCGACGACCAGGACGTCGATCTGATCGAACGGAAGCCGGCCCATCAACTCTCGGGCTCGCTCTAGCAGCCTCGGCTCCCGGTCCAGCACCGTCTCGGGCTCAAGGCCGACGATTTCGGCCGGGACATCCTCGGCATTCTCGACGATCGCCACGCCGAGGGCGAACCTGGTGTTCTCCAGCAGGAATTTCCCGACGGCGGGCAAAACCTCTTTCATCCCCCGCAGGCCGAGCCGGTGAATCTGCTCGGCACCCGCGCGCTTGCCGAGGCCGATGACCATCATCTTCAAGATGCCGGATTCGAACGAGGCGCGGAAATCGGTATGCGATTTCACGCGGTTCAGCACGACGATTCCGTCCGCTCCGAACGCGTTCTTGTCGAAATAGATCGGCAGGCCGATGGGGCTGGTGCCCAGGACGACGGTGTCCATCTCGGTGCGGACCTCGACGCCCATCGTCTCGGGCGTGATGTCGTAACCGGCCAATAGCTCGCGCTGACCCTCGGGCGTGGCGCCGCCGTGGCTGCCCATGGCGGCGACGATGAACGGGCGGAACCCCAGGCTCTTCAAGGTATCGACGGCGGCCCTGGCCACGACCGGGATGGCCGTGATTCCCCGGCTTCCCACCCCGACGGCGATCGTCCCGCCCGGCTTGACCCGCTCGCGAATCCGGCTCTCGAGGATGGTGCGGCGGACCGCGCCGGCGACGTCCGCGACCCGGGGCTGAGGGACCGCCTGGCGCACACGGGCAAGAGGAGGGAAGGTCATTCGCGTGAGATCTCCATCGCAGTTTGTCTGACCCGGCCGGTTGCATCCCGCCGGGTCGGGCCGTCATGATCGAGGCATGAAGACGGCCATCCTCGTCCTGTCGCAGAGCGGCCTGAACCTCGCCCGTGGTCTCCGAGCGTCCCCGGCCTGGCCCGAGACGGTGGTCTTCGGCCCGTCGTGCGTCGTGGGCCGATGCGGCGGCGGTCCTGTCGGAGACGGCCAGTCGCCCTCCAATCTATCGAAAACGTTCCCCTCGGGCGAGCCCGGCGTCTTCGGCTGGATCGGGCCGCTGCGTTTGGTCGTTCCGGAAGTCTGGCGTGAATACGACGCAATCGTCGCCGTGATGGCGCTTGGCATCGTGGTCCGCCTCATCGGCCCCCTGGCGGCCGACAAACGGCGCGACCCCGCCGTGGTCGTCGTGGATGACGCCGGCCGATTCGCCATCCCGGTCCTGGGAGGCCACGGGGCCGGGGCCAACGACCTGGCCCGTCGCGTGGCCGACCTCCTGGGCGCAACCCCGGTCATCACCACGGCAAGCGATGCGCAGGGACTTCCGGCGGTCGATGAGATCGGAAGGGATCGGGGCTGGCGGATCGAGCGAATCGAAAACCTCACCCGCGTGGCGGCCGCCGTCGTTCGTCGCCAGACCGTCGCCGTCTACCAGGATTCTGGCGGGCGCGACTGGTGGCTGCGGTTCGGTCCCTGGCCCGAGCATTTCGTCCGGGTCGAGAGCTGGGACGAGATCGCTCGACTGGACCCGACGGCCGTGCTGGTGATTTCCGACCGGATCGAGCCGGTGAGCCTGCCCGACGGGCGAACGCTCGTCTATCGGCCGAGAACCCTGGTGGCTGGAATCGGCTGCAAGCGGGGAACGACCTGCGAGACGATCGCCGCCCACGTCGAGGCGACCTTTGCCGCCGAAGGCCTGGCGATCGGAAGTCTCGCGGCCGTGGCGACGGTCACCCTCAAGGCTGACGAGCCGGGCCTGATCGCCTTTGCTCGATCCCGAGGCGTTCCGTTCCTCGCCTATCCGCCCGAGGAACTCGTGGATGTGCCCGGCATCGAGACCCCCAGCGAGCGGGTTCGCTCCAAGATCGGTATCCCGGCGGTCTCCGAACCGGCCGCGCTGCGGGCTTCGGGCGCGACGGTGTTGCTTGTGACCAAGACGAAGGGTCCTGGTGTCACGGTCGCGGTGGCGAGGGCCTCCGGGAATGCGACGCCTTACCACATCGGGATCGGAGTTGGTCCGAACCCGGGGGCGTAAGCGCCGACGGGAGGGCCATACCCGGACGGGACCGGCCAGGTGCGCACCGGGAACGTGCGATAGGAGTTGGCGGCGCCGTACACATAACCGGGCGTCGCGAATCCCGGCCGCCACAAGCCGACACCAAAGGGACCGGGCATCACGCCGGTCGGGGCGTAACCATAGGCAAAACCGGCCCCGTAGGGCGAGGAGAAGTCGGAGTAGGTGCGAGGAACTCCGTAACTCGGCACGCCCCAGGACATGCCGTAATTGCCCGGTGCGCCGTAAACCGAGTACGTGCCGGAGTAGTAACGCACGACGGCCGGAGCCTGGGCGCTCGCCAGGCTCGGGATCGCGGCGATCACCAGGCCCAGGAGCAGGACACCGAGAAGACGTCTCATGGTCGTGACCTCGCGGAGGATACGGTGCCGGGCAGGGATCGAACTCGGTTCGGTCCGCGCGGCCCGCCTGCTATTGTGCGCGATGAGATCCGGGTTTGACGTGAAATTCTCCCCCTCCGCGCGAGGAATCGGGCGGGCAGGTGTCAAATGACGCCTGCTCGCCCGCATGACAGATCGTCCCCAAGCCGCGGGGTATCCCCGATCAACGGAAACGGAAGCCGCGGCCCATGCCGTATCCGCGATATCCGTAGCCCCCCGGGTAGCCATAACCGTAGCTGCGGTATCCGTACGCCGGATAGCCGTATCCGTAGGACGAATAGCCGTAACTCGGCACGCTGTAGGTGGTCACCGCCGGCGCGGCATAGCCGGCATAACCCGAGCTATAGACCGTCCCGGGTGCAACGTAAGACCTGCCATAGCCGTACGGATTTGCGTAGCCATTGTAGCCGTATGGGCTTGCGTATCCGGTATAGCCGTAGGGGTTTGCGTAGCCATAGCCCGGATTGCCGATCACGACGCCCCGACCAGCATAGGGATTGCCGATCGAGATCCCAATCTGTGCGTTTGCTGTCGAGGCCGACGCCAAGATCATCCCACCGGCCACGATCAGTCCAGCCAAGCGTGTCATGGTTGCCATCTCCTTGAAATGAATGGGTCGTATCGAGTCCCTGTCCGGATTCGGATCAGCAGGATCGGACAGAGTGTTGATATTCCATAACAAGCAGTTCCCGTACCGAAATTGTTCCACGTTTGGCATATCGAGATTTTGTATATCCAAAAAAATCGATTGACAATACCAAATTCGCAGACCATATTATCCCGAAAGAAGATCTTGCCGTACACAAGACCCCGCTGGTAGCATGGATTCCTCGAAGGGGAGCGTCCGGGCCAGGGGGAGGAGTTGCGCCGATATGGCTGTGGTTGTTGAGGAAAACGCCGAGAGGAAGTCGCTGGACGAGGTGCATGGGACGGTGGCCACGGCGCACCGCAACCCCCTGAAGCGGCTCTTTGCGTTTCTGGGTCCGGCCTATCTGGTGAGCGTCGGCTACATGGACCCGGGGAACTGGGCGACGGACCTGGAGGGCGGCGCGAAGTTCGGCTATGCGCTGATCTGGGTCCTGCTGATGTCGAACCTGATGGCCGTGCTGTTGCAGACGCTCTCGGCGAGGCTGGGCGTGGTCACCGGCCACGACCTGGCGCAGGGGTGCCGGGCCGAGTATTCGCGACCGGTGAACTTCGTCCTCTGGCTGCTGGCCGAGGTCGCGATCGCGGCGTGTGACCTGGCCGAGGTGCTCGGGACGATCATCGCCTTGAAGCTGCTATTCGGGATGCCGATGCTCTGGGGCTGCCTCGTGACCGCGCTCGATACCTTCGTGCTGCTCTGGCTCCAGAAATGGGGCATGCGGCGCATGGAGGCGGTCATCTTGGCGCTCGTGCTGACGATCGGTATGTGCTTCCTGATCCAGGTGATCTGGGCCGGTCCCGACCTGGGCCAGATGCTCCGGGGCTTCTGGCCGAGCCTGCCGAAAGGGGAAGGCGGCTCGGACCGGGGCTCGCTCTATGTCGCGATCGGAATCCTGGGCGCGACGGTCATGCCGCACAACCTGTATTTGCACTCGGCCCTGGTGCAGTCCCGGCGGATCGGGCCGGACCGAGCGAGCAAGGCGCAGGCCTGCAAATACAACCTCGTCGATACGGCGATCGCCCTGAATGCCGCATTCTTCGTCAACGCGGCGATCCTGGTCCTCAGCGCCTCGGTGTTCCATGCTCGGGGCGTCGAAGTCAACTCGATCATCGCCGCGCACGAACTCCTGAAGCCGCTCCTTGGCGCGGCCGCGCCGGTGCTGTTCGGGATTGCGCTGTTGTGCGCGGGGCAAAGCTCGACGCTGACAGGGACGCTCGCCGGCCAGATCGTGATGGAGGGCCACGTCCACATGCGGATCGCCCCCTGGCTGCGACGGTTGACCACCCGATTGCTCGCGCTGGCGCCGGCCGTGATCGTGATCGCCATCTGGGGCGAGGGCAAGACGACCGAGCTTCTCGTCCTCAGCCAGGTCGTGCTGAGCCTCCAACTTTCCTTCGCCGTGATCCCGTTGATCCATTTCACATCGAGCCGGCGGAACATGGGGTCGTTCGCGACGCCCAGGTGGGCTGCGCTGCTCGCGTGGGTCACGGCGACGATCATCGTCGCGCTCAACGGCAAGCTCGTGCTGGAAACGATCTCCGCGTGGGTCCGTCTCGTGCCCGGCGGCTCGTCGTTCGGTCCGC
Source organism: Planctomycetota bacterium (assembly GCA_028291545.1). Taxonomy (GTDB): domain Bacteria; phylum Planctomycetota; class Planctomycetia; order Isosphaerales; family Isosphaeraceae; genus JAQGHR01. The sequence continues at coordinate 76,505 of JAQGHR010000149.1, forward strand.
TCCCCGCATCGTGGGCGCTGGGGGCGCTGCTCTACGGGGTGCTGGCCGCCGTCGGGTTGCTCCTGGCCTGGATCACGATCAAGCCGTTGCTGTACCCCTCGCCGGCCTGGATGGAGCCGCCGGCGGTCACGCTGGACTGGGCCGACGCGCTGCGGCCCCGCCCGTTGGCCACAATCGGCGTCGCCCTGGAGCACAACCCCGGCGACGCCGAGATCCTCAACCGCGCCCTGAGTCTCGCGCTTCCCAATCAAACCCGGCTGGTCCTGCTCCACGTCGTGGACACCCCCATGGCGGGCGTTTACGGCTCGGAGACCGGCGACCGCCACTCGGGCGCCGACGCCCGCTACATGGCCGAGGTCGTCCAGGCGCTGCGTGACCGAGGGTTCGACGCCGAGTCGATCCTCCTGCACGGTCCCGACCGCGCCACCGAGCTGGTAAACCGGCTCCGTCGCGATCCGGTGGACTTGCTCGTCGTCGGCTCGCACGGGCATGGCCTGGTGCGCGATCTCCTGTTCGGCCAGACTGTGGACAGGGTCCGCCACGGCCTGGAGATTCCCATGCTCATCGCCCGGCCCGAGCGATCGCCCCATCCCGGCGCCGTCGAGCCGCCCACCGCCGCGGTCCTCCCGGCGGAATGATCCGTGGCAAACTGAGGGCGAAGTCGGATGCCCGGCCTTCACTACCGCAACGTGGTCCTCGGCGGCGGCGCGATGGGCCTGGCCGCGACCTATCATCTGGCCCGCCGGGGGGAGCCCGTCCTGCTGGTCGAGCAGTTCGCGCTCGGGCACGATCGGGGCAGCTCGCACGGCGCGGCCCGGATCATCCGCCACTCCTATGCGGACGAGCGCTACGCCCGGCTCATGCCCCGGGCGTTCGACGCCTGGCGTGAGCTGGAGGCCGAGGCGGGACGGCCGCTTTACATTCGCACCGGCGGCCTGAGCCTCAGCCCTCCGGGCGTCGATTACGTGGCACGGGTCGCCGCCAGCCTGGAGGCGATCGGTTGCCCTCACCGGCGGATGTCCGGCGAGGAACTGTCGCGGACGAACCCCTCCTTCATCGTCCCGGACGACCTCGACGTCGTCTTCGAGCCGGACGCCGGCCTGATCCTGGCGGATCGGGCACTCGCGGTTCAGATCGAGCTGGCACGATCCGTCGGCGGGATGCGGACGCACATCTGGGAGAACTCGGCCGTCCTCCGCATCGACCTCAACGCCGACCGGCCCACGCTCGTCTTCCGCGACCGCACCGTCACCGCCGAGCGCCTGATCGTCGCCGCCGGTCCCTGGATCGGCCGCCACTTCCCCGAGTATGCCGCCCGTCTACGCCCCGAGCGTCAGCAGATTCTTTATTTCTTGCCAAGCAATCCGACGCCGTTCTCGATCGGCCACCTTCCCGTCTTCATCTACAAAGGCCCCGGACCTCGCGACGCCTATTACGGCATGCCCGACGTCTCCGAAGGCGGCGTCAAGGTCGCCCGCCACGGCGGCGACCCCGTCGATCCCGACGCCGACGATCGCGGAATTGGCGTCATGTACCGTGACGAGATCCGCGACTTCCTGAGCGGCGTCCTGCCCGATCTCACCCACGCCCGGATCATGCGCACCGAGATCTGCAAATATACCGTCGCCGACAACGAGGACTTCCTGGTCGATTTTCACCCCGTGCGCCGGGATGTCCTCCTCGCCAGCCCGTGCAGCGGGCATGGGTTCAAGTTCTCGTGCCTGATCGGCCGTGTCCTGGCGGACCTTGCGACGATCGGAAGGACCGACATTAATATCGAGGGATGGAGGTTGAAATAGATCGATCGAATGGCTCAAGATGGATAGCGGGGCGTTGGCGGATCGGCCCTCGCAATCCCCTCCGGTAGGTCCGACTTCAGTCGGTCCTGTCCATGGATTCGGTTGGGGGCAGGACCGACTGAAGTCGGACCTACCACTCCTCATCCGATGCCCTGCGTGGCGGCCACCCCGCAACCCATTGTGAGCCGATCGAATTATTGCTCGTCAGAGAAGTCGCGTCCGCGTCGCGGCTCGACCCCAGCCACCCGGATCGCATCCACAGGGGATGACTCACTCAGGCGAACGGGCGATTCATCCCCGACCGGTCGCGCCTAGCTTCTCGCGGATCTGACCCAGCAACTCGTCCGTCGGGACCCCGTACGGGCGGAATTTCTCGTGGCGGTTCTGCTCTTCGCTGATGAACAGGGCGCGGTTCTGGCCGAGCTTGCTGGCCTGGGGAGAGTCGAGCAGATGGCCGGAGTCGGTGGGGCTCATCTGGAACAGGACGCGCATCTCGATCTCGCGGAGGATCTGGTGGGTGAAGTGGCGGTTGAGATTGTTCACCGTGTCGCACCACATGATCAGGTGAAGGCCGAGGCGGGCGCCTTCGCGGAGGATACCGTCAAGCTGGTCGGCGGGAGAGGCCACGGTTTCCTTCCGGGAGAAGCTGAAGTCGTCTTCCTTGCGGCGAAGGTCGCGGAAGTTGGGCAGGTCGTGGATGAAGAGGAAAATCTCGGGTCCGTCATCGCCGTCGGCCGTCTTGCGGCGCTGCAATTCGGCGTCGATCTCGGCGAGGACGCGAGGCACGTCGCGCCAGCCTCCGACCGAAACCCCGTGCGGTAAGGCCGACGCCACGCGGGCGAGGATGCCGGTGTTCGGGTTGCCCTCGGGGGTGCCGTCGAGCACGAAGAACCGGGCGCCCGAGCGGAGCGTGGCGGACGTTGCGGGCGGGAACTGGGCGGCGAGGCTGACCAGGGCCGAGGTGACGACGCCGATCGCCGCCTCTTCCTGCTGGCCGACGATCAGGAGATGCTTGCCGCCCTGGCGACGGAACAAGGCGGAGGTCGGGTCCTTGATCGCGATGGCCTCGCCGAGCCAGGCGTGGGAGAGCCTCGCCGCCTCGGGCCAGGCCGGGGCCGCCAGCAAGGTGCGGAGTTGCGTGTTCCGGGCCAGCTCGGCCGGGGCGTCGCCTTCGAACACGATCTGGGTGCGGGTCAGGAGCGGCTTTCGTTCCTGGGCCAGCTCGTGAAGCCGCTTCAGATACGCCTCCCGGCGCTCGTCGGACAGCCAGACGACCTGGAAGAAGTGATTTCCTTCGACGGCGCCGTTGGCGTCGTTGTAGATCGCCTCGCCGGGCCGAGAGAGCAACCGAGCGGCGGGATTCTGCTCGCTCAGGATCAGGTGGGAGTCGCTCTCGCTGCATTGCAGGGCGATGCGGACGGCCATCTGGCCCAGCGTGCTCCGCGCCAGGGTGAAGGCCCCGCCCAGGCTCTGCGAGCCGAGATGGACGTGGACGCCGAAGGCCCGGCCCTGGCGGACCAGGCGGTCGAGCAACAGCGCGGCCTCCTGAGCGAGCTTGTCTTCCTCGACGAAGAATTCCTGGAACTCGTCGACCAGCAGGAGAATCCGGGGCAGGGGGGGCGTGCCGGGGGCATTGCGATACCCGTTGATGTCCTGCACCCCCGCGTCGCGGAAGCGGTCGGCCCGGAGGCGAAGCTCGGTGTCGATTCGCTGCAAGACGCTGATGCCGAACTCGCGCTCGCTCTCGATCGCCACGACGCTTGCGTGAGGCAGGGCATAGGTGGCGTAGACCTTGAACTCGACGCCCTTCTTGAAGTCGATCAGGTACAGCTCGATCTCGTCGGGGCTGTAATTGAGCGCGAGATTGACGATCAGGGCGTGCATCAGCGTCGATTTGCCCGACCCCGTGCGCCCGGCGATCAGGACGTGCTGCGACGTGCCCCGGCCCAGGGCAAGATGCTGCCTCTTGGTGGCGCCGGCCTTGCCCAGGGGGATATCGATCCCCGCTCGGCTGTCGCAGGTCCACCAGGCGTCGGCCGACGGGGCGATGAACTCGAACGGGACCTCGACGCGCTTGGCGAGCGTGGACGCGGAGCCGACCTTTTGAATCTGCGTCGTGGCGAACTCGGCCGAAAGCGGCGGGTCGAGCTGCAACGGATAGCGCCCGAAGTCGGGATCATCCCACGAGAGCCCGGTGCCGTCCCATTTAAGCTGGACGAAATTGGGGCGAAGTTCCTCCATCCCGAAGTCGAGCGGCATCGGTTTGGAGGGGTCGGCCGTCATCAGGGTCAGGACGCCGCAGGGAACGCCGCCCGCGGCGATCGCGGCAATCCGGCCGGCGAGCTTCTCGTCGAATTTCGTCGGGAAGTCGGCCACGACCAGCACGCGGTAGGGCTCGGCGACCTCGCCGGCAACCTGATTGTATTCCTCGATGGTGGCGTACTCGTTCCGCAAGTATTTCTGCGTGACGGTCTCCATGTGGAGCGCCAGCTCGGTCAGGCGTTCGTCGATGTGGCGGGGGTCGGTCCAGACCTGATTCGTGACGAGGTCGCCGTCGAAATCGGCCAGGTGCATGAACGCGCCGAAGCTGCGGCCGATGCCGGTCGGGTCGATGATCGTGAACCGGACCTTGGCCGGGGGGAGGCTGGTCAGGAGGCGGAACATCGAGGTCTGGAGCACGTTCAGGGCCGCCGTCCGGCCCTCGGCGGGCGCCTCGACGAGCAAGTTGGCCTGGGCCGGAAACGGCCGGAGGATGGGGAAGAGATAGGTCGTCGGAATCCCCTCCATCAGGCGAGGATCGGGCGAGATGCCTCCGGTCAGCGCGGCCAGATCGACCCGGACCGTGCCGAATCGGACGACCGGTGGAACGACGCGAGGGGCCGGGCGATCGTTCCAGGCGGCATCGTCCCAGTCGGGATTGATGCCGTCCACCTCGCGATGGATCTGGTCAAGCTCGCCCGAGACGCGCTGGATGCCTTCACGCCATCGGGCGGATAGGGTTCCCCAGCCGGTCTCGTATCGGGTCTTGATCTGTTCCTTGATCGAGTGGTACTGCTCGTCGAGCTTCGAGAAGCTCGTTGCGGACTGGACGGGCAACTCGGCCATGCGGCGGTCGTGGGCGTCGATCGCGTCGCGCATCTCGCGCTGTTGGTTGGTCTGGATCTCGACCATCCGAACGGAGAAGCCCTCGCTGATTTTCCGAATTTTCTCGTCGCGAGCCGCTTCGCCTGCCGCGATGGTCCTGGCGTGGACCTCCTTGACGCGCTTCAGTTCTTCGTCGCGACGGACGGTTTCCTTCTGGTTCGTCTGCTTGAGCCGGTCGTCCGCCTGGGATCGGCAGAAGAGGGTCAGGGCGTCCACGTTGGCCATCGACAGTTTCAGGGGGACGTAATCGCGCGCGAGTTGCGACCGGGAGAGCTTGACCAGCCAGGTGCGCAGCGCGACGCAACCGGCGACCCCGATCACGGTCGCCACCACGAGATAGATGTAGTCCCATGCCGTGAGGCCGCCGGCAATCAGCACGGGGATCAGGATCGTGATCAGGTAGAGCCAGATCGCGCCCGACCCCTTCGTCATCTTGGGGATCACCAGCCCCTCAAGCATCTTCAGGGGGCCTTCCATCTTGGTCTGTCGCGACAGGAGCTCGACCAGGGGATCGGGATACTTGCTGTAGGTTTCGGGGGTTGGCGGCGGAAGAGTCGCCGTGAGGCCGAACTTGCTGTAACTGGCCGCGAGGGTATTGAGCCGCTCGCGAATCTCCTCGGCGGCGGCCGAGGCCTCATTGATCGGCCGGGTCTCCTCGGCGTGCTTCTTGGTGGCCGTCTTGGTGTTGACCGCGAAGATGGTCTCCGCGGTCGATTTGTCGCGGCTATATTCGGATCGCGCGGTCTCCTTCAGCGTGTCGAATTCGGTGGCGATCCGGCGGCTCGTCGAGCTGAATTCGCTCTTGGCCTGGGCCTCGCCCTTCAGGGCCGCGTCGACGATCGCCCTCCGCCGCTGTTCGTCGCCGGCGCGGGCCTCGCGATCGAGCCGCTCGTACTTCTCGGTCAGGGTGAGGCGCGTCTTCTGATATTCGGTGTCGGCCTTGGAGTCGTTGGAAGCGAGCGCGCCCTCCACCTTGGTCTCGGCCGCGGCCCGCTCGGCCACGAGTCGGAGGATCTCGTGGAGGACGGCGCGTTCGCGACGGAGGATCTCGGGCTCGGCCGAAGGCGGGGGAATGGGGCTGGGTTCCGGGACGACGGGCGTCTGCAACGAGGTGGGGGTCACGGCGTCTCACTCCGGTCGGCACAGTCGCGCCGCACTTGGTCAAGAATTTCGGCGAGCTTCTGGATCCCGAAAACCGCGGCATCCACCGCCGGCTCCAGGGGGGACAGATAGCGATCCTCGAAGCGTTGCCGGACGGAGTCGCTCCAGGTCTCCTCGGTGATCAGCCACTGATCCCGCAGCGCCCGGATGGATTGCTTGAGCTGGTTCGAACCCGCGAGAGCCCGTGCGTTCGCCATGCCTGGTCCCCTTCGTCTGCTTGCCACGGATGTGAGGATTGCGCCGTCGATCAGGCGGGTGGTTCGGTTTCGCTGGGATCGCCGCCGTTCAGCAAGTCGTCTGCGGATTCGTCCTCGGGCGCGTCCTGGGCGGGCGGCTCCGCGTCGAGGATCTTGGTGGCGATCGTCTCGAACTCCGCCGGCACCGTCGTCGACGCGGAATCGGCCTGGGAACGGGACACGGGCGCGACGCGGATGTACGCCTCCAGCGAGTCGATCAGCCGCGTCAGGAGGTTGACCGCGCTGGGGACCTCACCGGAGGCCAGGGATTTGATCCGCCGGATGGTCCCGTGGTACTCCAGGATCGCCTGGTTGAGCTGGGATTGCCATTTGCGGGTCAGGATCAACCGCTTCTCGGCATCTTCCAGGCTGGCGACCGCCCGTCGCACGTTTTCGACCTGCTCGGCCAAGGAGGTGGACGAGCCGGGCGTCTGGGCCAGTTGCTTGCGGAAGAGTTCCGCCTTGGCTCCGGAGACCCGCTCCCGCCGGCGCTTGATCTGCTCGTGCCAGTACGCCGGGCGATCGTGTTGCAGCCAGTAGACGGTCCGGCGGACTTCCGCGCCTATCGTCCCGAGCGCCCCGAGCGCATCCTCACCATACAGGGCGAGCGCGACGCGAAGGTCCTTCAACGCCTCGATCGAATTGACCGCGACCTGGGAACTCATGGGAAGGCTCACACCGATCGACTTGAAGGCGACCTGTCCCGGACGAAGACGTATGTCCGCGTGAGTTGAGCGTATCAGGCTGGCCCTGCGCGGTAAAGGAGTCGGTCCACGCATCGCGGGTTGACTCGCATGGCGGGGCCCAGGGACGACACACCCTGGCGGATGCAACGTTTCGGCTTTTCCAAAGTGCAGGGAGAATCCCCGTCTTTCCGCTTTCGTCCTTCCCCACAGTTGCGGTGACGCGGCTATCGACCGGGACGAAACCCGTATCATCGATGATCAGATAATCTGAGACTTTGATGCGCGTGCGTTTCATGCTCTTCCGAGCCGAAGGCCGGCGGCCGCTACGGTGCAAGCGCACGGCGGCACCAGCCACGGTCGCCGACCACGGTCCCGAACCAGGCGGATCGCTCATCGGCGCGCAGTGCCGTCGGATCGAAGAATTGTCTGGAATTCCATCGAGGGAGGGGACGGGACGCGGGCTGGGGGCCTAATTGGCGAATCGGACGACGTTCGAGGTGCTCGGGGTCCCGTTAGCTGCCTTGAGGCCGGCGCGCACCGTCACCAGCACGGGCCCCTTGAATGACCTGGCCAGGGTGATCGTCACCGTGTTGGCGGTGGCGTCGAAGCGGACGGTCTTGATGCTGAGTTGCTTGTTGAAGGCCGTCACTCCCCTCTTCTTCACGCCACCGAGCACTCTGTACAGGTTGCGCGTGCGTGCGGAGGCCGGGTCCAGCGGCACGTTGAAGGAGAGGGTGACCGCGGCCACGGCCCCCCTGGACTTGCGGACGACGACTAGTTCCGCGGGCACCGGGAAGGCAACTGCCGGCGCATTGATGGTGAGCTGGAGCGCCGCCGAGGTGCTCCCCCGGAAGCGGGAGCTGCCGGAGTAGACGGCGGTGATCGAGTGGTTGCCCAGCGACAGAGCGCCGGCCACGAAGGTCGCGCGGCCGTTCGCGTCCAGCGCGACGGGCGTCGCGTTCAGGAGCGTCGCGCCGTCGCGGAAGCTGACCGTGCCGTCGGGCGTCCCGGCGGCGCTGGTGACGGCGGCCACGAGGACGATCGAGTCGGCCACGGTCGCGTTGGACGGCGAGGCGGTCAGTTGCGTCGTGGTCGCGGCCTGGGCGACGGCGTCGGGCGTGAGCTGGCCGATCCGGTCGGCGCCGAACTCGGTGAAATAGAGATTGCCGTCGGGACCGGTCACGATCTCGGTGGGCTTGCTGCCGGCGGTGGGGACGGCGAGCTCGGTGATGGCCTTCGTCGTCGGGTTGATCATCCCGATCTTGTTGCCGACGGTCTCGGTGAACCAGAGATTGCCGTCGGGACCGGAGGTGATTCCGAAGGGGGAGCTGCCGGCGGTGGGGATGGGAACTCGGCGATGACCTTCGTCGTGGGGTTGATCATCCCGATCTGATTGGCGCCGACCTCGGTGAACCAGAGATTGCCGTCGGGACCGGTCGTGATCTCGGCGGTGCCGCCGGCGGTGGGTGTGGCGAACTCGGTGATGACCTTCGTCGTCGGGTTGATCATCCCGATCTTGTTGCCGATGACTTCTGTGAACCAGAGATTGCCGTCCGGCCCGGTCGTGATCCCCTGGGGGCTGCTGTTGGCCGTGGGTGTGGCGAAATCGACGATGGCCTTCGTCGTGGGGTTGATCATCCCGATCTTGTTGGCGCCGAACTCGGCGAACCAGAGATTTCCGTCCGGCCCGGTCGTGATCCCGGTGGGGCCACTGCCGGCGGTGGGGATGGCGAACTCGTCAATGGCGAGTGTCGTCAGGTTGAGCCTGCCGATCTTGTTGCCGACAGTCTCGGTGAACCAGAGATTGCCGTCCGGCCCGATCGTGATCCCCGCGGGGTTGCTGCCGGCCGTGGGGACGGGGAACTCGGTCTCGAGGGCCACCGTGCTGAGCCGCCCGATCTGATTGCCGGCGGACTCGGTGAAGAAGAGCTTGCCGTCGGGCCCGGAGGTGATCCCGAAGGGGGCGCTGTTGGGCTTGAAGGAGCTGGGGAACTCGACGATGCTGGCCAGGAGCGCGCGGCTCTCCATCGCTTCCACATCCAGAACGCGGCGCCGCGTCGGCCGCAGGCGAGACCCTCGGGCTGCCCGAGCCCTGGACGCGCCCCCGAGAGATAGCAGGGCGGTGATGGAGCGTTCGAAGGACAAGCTCATCGAGAACTCCTTTCATAGGAGTCGCGGTCGCGCATCGAAGCGCGCTCGCGGGGGGGGAAATGAGCGACCAACACACGTGGCGACCGACAGCAGCCTCGGTGCCAGGCCCGCGGCGGACGCCGCCGACCAATCGTCGTCCTGCCCCGCCCGCCACGCGGGGGCGAGGGTGTCCACGGATGACCGCCGGGTTCAGCCCACCGGGCCGCAACGAGCGGGGACACGCGACAACCGATCAGGACCGGGCCGGGCGAGCACGCGATTTCGATGGCGTCCCCGAACGGTGCGCAACACGCCGGCAGGGATCTCAACGGGGCCGCAGGAGTGCCTCCGGCCCTTCCCAGTTGATAACCAAACGTATTTAATGCGGCAAATCCTCAGTCCTGGTGGGTTACACGGTTTCGAGGAAGTGACCGGCGATTTCCCCCAGGGACGGCTCGGATGCTCGGAGACCACCGAATTGGTTCTCGGGGGCGAGGAAATCCTATCGAACAGGGGCACCCGTGTGCAAGTTTTTTTCTGACGACTCGATCAAATCCTCAAGTGGATATTGTGACGGGAAGCCCATCGGGCCAGACGTAAGCGCACGGCGATCTCAGTCCAAAGTGCGGTCGAGCACGACCTTGCCGTGGAAGAGAATCGCCGATAACGCCTGATTCCTGGTTGATGCCGCGACCTGATGCTCGACCGCCAGATGATTCAGGAAGGCCACGATCTCCGCCTCTCCGGGAACCGGGGCGTGCTCTGTCACGGCCATTCAGTCCGTCCAATTCTTGTTCGGCCACGAGATCTCACTCCGAGGTCGCTTCAAGTTCACTCGTGATACGTGCCACAACTGTAGGAGATGAAACAATGGCATCAGGCCGCCACCGAGTACCCTTCAGCACGGGAGAGTCTTGTGAAGGAGGTGCTCGTTCCCAGTGCAGATAGACAGCCCGGGACTATCGTGGCATCGCTTGCAGAAAATACAGTCCAGCCTCTTCTGGCGTGCGTCTGTGCCAGATATGGAGGCAATCAAATCAGCTTGTTCGTGCAACTCGCTGGTCCCGCTCAAGCGAACGGGTACGTTGAGGTGCATTACAACGAACTCGATTGATCTGTCGGAGGGATGGCCCCAATCTCGATCACCGACGGTCATGAAGCTTGACCCGTTGCCCCTCGCGGGGGTACCTGTCTCCTTGGCCTCGTTCGCGCTCGCGGCGTCGCTCTACCCGGGCGGGTATGACTGGAGGCACGATTTTGTCTCCACATTGTTCGCCCCATCGACGGCGGCCGGAGCCGCCAACAAGGCGAGGTACGCAGCGGCGCCTCGCTCTTGAAACTCGGAGGGCTCCTGGCCGCAGCGATCGCCGGGGTCACCTTCGCGGTGTGGCGCCGGCCATCATCGCCGGCACGCGGAACTGGACTGGGGGCATACGCACGGCTGGGACCTCATCGGGCGGGCGGGCCGGGAATGGAGTCGGACGGCTGTCGCGGCTCTTCGAAACAGGGATTTCCCGGTCGCGATTCGCCAGACACAGGCGAGGACGAGGACAAGGATCACCCTCTTCCAGAGCGGCGGCCAGGGGCCGAATCACCGCAGTTTCGAATGGCTCAGGCACCGCTGGGCTCGCCCTGACGACCTGGATGCGTGGCCTGAGGCGAGGCGTTCGGAGGCCGCGTCAGTGGCCTCGGGCGCGACCGAGCCTGCCCGCGCGCTGGGCGGACAGGAAGATGAGGAGCTGCCGCACGGCGGGGGTCAAGAGCTCGAGCACGAGCAGCCGTTCTTCCGCGCGGCACGCCTCGACCTTTTCGCGGAAGAGCAGGCGATGCGCCATCCGCATCGCGGCGACGTCCGGCCCGACCAGCCCGCGCCGTCGTAATCCCTGGGCGTGGACCCCGCACACTTCGCCCGGATTGCCCCGGGCGACCATATAAGGAGGGAGGTCCCGCCCCACCTTGGTCATCGGCCGCGCCAGGCTGTCGCACCCGACCGTCACGAACTGGAGCGCGACCGAGCCGTCGTCGAGCGTCGCATGCGATCCGATCCGAACATGCCCGGCCAGCAGCACGCCCAGGCCGAGCCGGACACCGTCGCCCAGAAGGCAGTCGTGGGCGACGTGGACATTGGCCATCAGGATGTTGTCGCTGCCGAGCCGGGTGACACCGTCTTCCTTCTGGGTCCCGCGGCTGATCGTCACATTTTCGTGGATCGCGTTGCGATCGCCGATTTCCACCCGGGTGGGCTCGCCGCGATAGGAGCTGTCCTGCGGCTCGCACCCGACGGCGCTGAACCGGCCGACGGTATTCTCTCGGCCGAGGACCACGGCCCCGGTCAGCGAAACGTGACTGACGAGCCGCGTCCCCTGGCCGATCACGACGTCCGGACCGACCATGCAGAAGGGGCCGATTTCCACATCCTCGCCGAGTTCCGCGCGGGGATCGACGCTGGCCGTGGGGTCAATAAGGGTGGCCATCTCGCGTCGGCTCCTGACATCCGGCCGGTTCAGGCTCCGTGCATGTGAAGCAACAGCTTAACCGTTCACGCCAATCCAGGCGCTCCCTAAGGAGGAATTTAGGCGCCGCTTATCGGTCTCTCAGGGTGACTTGCTATGATTTCCATCAGTCGGGCCACTCTACAACGGCCCCGAGGTGGAACCGGGCCGGTGGAGAGGCGCCATGTCGATCAACATCCTGGTCGTGGAAGACGACGAGCATATCGCCGACTCCCTGATCCGGGGGCTCGGTGAGGAAGGATTCGTCGTCGCGCACGCCGCCGACGGTCTCGTTGCGCAGTCGGCCCTGCTCGAAGGGACCTGGGACATCGTGCTGCTGGATTGGTGGCTGCCGGGCGTGGATGGCCTGACCCTCCTGCGACGCTTTCGCCAGGCCGACGGCGATACGCCCGTCCTGCTCCTCACGGCCCGAGATGCGGTCTCGGACCGGGTGCGGGGGCTCGACGTCGGCGCCGACGACTACCTCTGCAAGCCGTTCGATTTCGACGAGCTGCTGGCCCGCATCCGGGCCCTGGTCCGCCGTCGCCGGGGGCCGGGCACCGTCATGGCCTTTCAGGACGTGCGAATCGATCTGGCCGCCGGACGTGTCGATCGGGCGGGCCGGCACCTGGATCTGACGCCCAAGGAGCACGATCTCCTCGTCTTCTTCCTGCGACACCCCGGCCAGGTGCTCTCTCGCACGCGGATCTACGAGAACGTTTGGGACGAGACTTACGCGGGCCAGTCCAATACCCTGGAAGTCCACGTCATGGACCTGCGGCGGAAGCTCGAGGCCCACGGGCCACGGCTGATCCACACGTTGCGGGGCCGGGGTTACCTTTTCGGGGATCCGCCGGACGGGTCCGGGGATTCCGCATGAGCCTCACGACCCGGCTGTCGGCCTTTTTCCTGGCGGCCCTGGCGATGGTCCTGGTCGGGTTCTCGGCGGGCCTTTATCTCCTGGCCAACGACCACCTGCGTCGGGTTGTGGACGAGCGCCTGGACACGTCCCTCACCACGTTGGCCGCCGCCGCCGAGATCGGCGCGGAAGGCGTGGAATGGGAGCCCGATGAGCGTGAGCTGGGGCTGGGTAAAGACCCCGGCGCCGATGCTGTTCGATGGGTCGTGCTGGACGAGCGCGGGGGCAGGCTCGACCAGTCCCGCAACCTGGACGGCCGCCGACTCTCGACCGACCTGCCCTCGGGCTTCACGACGGGGCCGTGGCCGGGACGGGACGGGCGAAGCTGGCGGGCCAAGGCTCGCCGCCTGGCCGTCTCGTTGCCGCTTGCGCCGACCGTTCCCGACTCGTCGGACCCCCGGCCCTCCAGCCCGCGGCATCCGGAACTGACGCTGGTGACCTTCGCGCCGCTCGGGTCGACGGAAGCGACGCTGCGGCGGCTGGCGGGCACCCTGGCCATTTTCTCGGGCACGCTCTGGCTCGTGGCCGCCGTGGCGGGCCGCTCCCTGTGCCGGCGTGCCCTGGCGCCGATGATGGCCATGGCCCGCTCCGCCCGCGATGCCGACGCCGACGAGCCCGCGACGCGGCTCCCCGTGCCCGAGACCGGCGACGAGCTGCGCGACCTGGGCGACGCCTTCAACGGTCTGCTGGATCGGCTCCATGAGGCCATGGAACGGCAGCGGCGATTCGCAGGCGACGCCTCGCACCAGCTCCGGACCCCCCTGGCCGCCGTGCTCAGCCAGGTGGACGTGACCCTGAGACGCGATCGACCCCCGGACGAATACCGCCGCGTCCTCGCCCTGATTCGCGACCGCGGCGACCAGTTGCGCCAGATCGTCGAGAGCCTCCTGTTCCTGGCACGAGCGGAGCGGGATGCCGGACTCCCGGACCTGGAGGTCGTGGACCTCGCGGCCTGGGTCCCCGGGCAACTCCCTCGCTGGGACTCCCATGCGCGAGCGGCCGACCTCCGCGTGGTTTCGGACGCCGGGGTGACGCCCTTCGCCCGGATCCATCGCGTCCTGCTGGCGCAGCTCCTGGACAACCTGCTGGACAACGCCCTCAAGTACAGCAGCCCCGGTACCCCGATCCAGATCGCCCTCCGGCGCGAGGCCGGCTTCGTGTCGCTGTCCGTCCAGGACCGGGGTCGCGGCATCTCGGCCGAGGACATGCCGCACATCTTCCAGCCGTTCTACCGGTCGCCCCTGGCCCGGCTCCGCGGGGAATCCGGCGTCGGGCTGGGCCTCGCCGTGGCCCGACGCATCACGCTGGCCTTCGGCGGGACGTTGCACGCCGAGAGCTCGCCGGGCGTCGGAAGCCGATTCGTGGTCCGATTGCCGGAGGTGGCCGGATAGCCCCGTCGACTGCGGATGCAGTCGCGCGAGGCCATCGGAGAAGCGACGACCCAGCGATCATGCGGTGATAGACGCCCTCCTGACGACGGGTCCGCCAAACGAAGCGGACCCGGAGGATGCTCCCTATCCCAATTCTGCACCGCGACGTAAAACACGTCCTAAGCCGCCAGTGCCGCCGGAAAAGGCCAAGCGGATCAGGAACACACCGCAACGTGGCGCAACGGACCGGCGTGACCCTCGGCGAGGCTTGCCGAGAGAATTCGGCAAGCTGATCCTCAGTTGTCTCAAAGACAACTTTTAGGAAGCGTTCAAAACAAAAAATAGTCTTACGCAACCCTTCACGTCCGCCGGACTTGGCAAGGAAAGGCCAATTCATGCGGGGCGGATGTATGTTTGCGAAAAATATTTTCAAACGTGCGGCCCCGCCCAGATTTGACTCAAGGAGCCCAGCCGCCGCCGAAATCCGCGCTGTCCGGGCCGAACTGGACGAGCGGGATGCGAGTCGAGGCCGCCCCGGTCTCCCGCCGCGATCGAGCGATCCCGTCCCATTTTCGGCTTTTTTCTCGGGCTTGACAATTCAAATGGAGAAGATTTTAGAATTCCATAATACAATAAGTCAGTGCATTTTGTGATTAATGCAAGATTTAGATATGAGCAACTAGAAGAGATGACTGAAAACATGAATTGAGGAGCAACGTTGACTTTTAGCAACAGGCAAGAAGGGAAAGCCAAGGGGAATTGTTTGACTTGACTTCCGGGTGATGTAGGCTCGGTGTCGTCTCATTAGGGGTCGACAGGCGAAGTCGCCACGGTTCAAGAAACGTGCTATTCGGAAATGTTTGACACGAAACATTCAAGAATTTCGCACGACGGTCGACGAACGACGGCTTCCCCGGGTTCTTGAGACATCGAAACACCCCCGGCTTCGGTTTGCGAGACGACGCAATGACTGCGTCGCGATCGGTGTGCGCACAGTGACGTGCCACCTCGCTCACAGGATCCATCGGACGAATCAAATCCGTCGCCGATTTTTTGACCACTCTCCATCGGGCGCCCGTGCGACCCCTTCATTCGGAGCCTTCTTCCATGGAATCCTCGCGTCCTCTCTCCCACGTCGGGTCAGGTTCGGCTCGCAGGGCCCTCAAGCTGGGCGGCAAGATCCGCGTGCGAAAGTCCAGGAAGGTTTCCGGTGCCAGACTGATCGAGGCGCTCGAAGATCGTCGCCTGATGACGATTTACAGCCCGACGGGTACGACGCTCGCGAGCCCCGTCGAGGGGATTGCGTTCTCGGGTGCGATCACGGCGACCTTCGTCAGCCCGAGTGCCGCCGGGAACCTGTCAGCGACGATCGACTGGGGAGCGGCGGCGAACCCCTCCTCGTCGGTGGGCACCGTCACGCCGATCGGCACGGTTTTCGTCCCGGGGTTTGGAAACCTCCCTCAGTACAGCGTCACGGGCGGGACGACCTATGGCGAGGAGACGAACGGGGCCAGCCTGCCGATCTCGGTCACGATCCACGACGCGGCGGACGGGACGGACGGCATTGCCACCGGGTCCACAACGGTGTCCGATGCGCCGCTGAGCACCGTGGCCACGGCCGGGTTCAGCGGTAGCGAGGGGACGGCCCTGGGCGTGACGACGGTGGCTCGATTCTCGGACGGCAACGTGACCGCGCCGGTGGGCGACTTCACCGCGACGATCAACTGGGGCGACGGCACGGCGGTCGACTCCAACGTGTCGATCACCTCGGCCGGCGGCGGCACGTTCAACGTCCTCGGCAACCATACGTACACGCAGAAGGGGACGTACACCGTCACCGCCAACATCACGGACGAGGGCGGCTCGGCGATCCAGCTCACCAACACTGCGACCATCCACGACGTCGCCCTGACGGACGCCCTGGTCGGCGGCGGGTTGAGCCGATCGCGGGGCACGGCCATCACGAACGGGACCACCGCCGCGTTCACCGACGACAACACGGCCTCCCTGGCGAGCGACTTCGCGGCCGTGATCAACTGGGGCGACGGTTTCACGTCGGGCGGGGTCGTCACCAAGGTGGGCGTGAACCTGTTTGCGGTGACCGGGAACCATACTTACACCAACGCGGGTGTGTTCCCGGTGACCACCACGGTCACCGACATCGGCGGGGTCCTGCCGGCCGGCGACGTGTTGACGACATTCGTGTCGAACATCTCCGCCACGATCGTCCAGTCGACGATCTCCGCGCAGGGCATGAACCTGTCGGCCACGGAAGCCACCGCGATCCCGGCCGGGACCACGATCGCCTCGTTCCTCGACACCGGCGGGGCCGGTCCTGTCGGCAATTATTCGGCCACGGTTGACTTCGGCGACGGCACGGCACCCGTGGCCGCGACCGTCGTCGCCGCCGGCAGCGGCTTCGAGGTCCGCACGGCCGCCGATCAGACGTACGCCGAAGAGGGCGCGTACGGGACCAAGGTCACCATCACGAACAACCAGGCCCCCGGCACCACGTCCTTCGCGTCGGGCTCGGCCCTGGTCGCGGACGCGGCGCTAACCCTCATCAGCACCAATCCCATCATCGCCCCGACCGAGGGTTCTCCCCTCGTCGGCTTCCCGCTCGCCCTCTTCTCGGATGCCAACACGGCCGCCACGGCCGCTGAGTACAGCGGCACGATCGACTGGGGCGATGGGTCGCCGATCACCTCCGCCAGCTTCAGCTCGGTCGGTGGCGGCGCGTTCCTGGTCACCGGCACGCACACCTACACCAGCACGCAGAGCTCCGGAAGCGAGATCACGATCACGGTCAAGGACACGGTCGGAGGACAGGGTTTCACCGGGAAGACCAATCCGATCACGATCAACGACGCGCCGCTCGGCACCGGCACAGGCATCATCGTCCACGGCACCGAGGGCCAGCCCGTCGTCGGCGCGCCGGTGGCCACGTTCATCGACGGCAACCCGTTCGGCCAGGCGAGCGACTTCTCGGCAACGATCGACTGGGGCGACGGCTCGCCGCTGGACTCGGGCAGCGTGACGTTCGTCGGCGGCACCGCGACCGGCTCGACGTTCGCGATCACCGGTTCGCACACCTACGCCTCCGTCAACGCGGCGTTCCCGATCACGGTCGTCGTCACCGACAAGGGCGGCGCCGCCCCGCTGGTGATCAACACGACCGCGAACATCGCGCAGACGCCGATCGCCGTCAATGTCCTGCCGCTGGTCGTGAATGCCGCCTCGCCCACACCGGCGGACAAGATTGTGGGATCCTTCAGCGACCTGGGCGGGATCGACGCTCCCGGCCAGTATACCGTGACGGTGGACTGGGGCGACGGCACCTCGAACACCCTGGCCACCGGCGTCGGGCTGATCCCGGCGGGCGGGCAGACCCTCGACATCACCGCGCCTTCGCACACCTACGCCAAGCCCGGCCTGTACGCGATCACCATCACGGTCAATGACCTCGACCCGGCCATCGGCATCGGCGGAGGCGTCGCCTTCGTCGGCGCCCCGGCGCTCTCCGCGGTGGCCGCCGCCGGCGGGCCGATCACGACGGCCGTGGAGGGCATTCCGCTCCCGGCCAGCACCCAGGTCGCCAGCTTCACGGTCCAGGACCCCGCCGCAGTCGCTTCCAGCTTCACCGCCCAGCTCGACTGGGGCGACGGCACACCGCAGTCGGCCGGTACGATCACCCTGGTGAGCTCGAACGCCACCAGCACGACCTTCAGCGTCACGGGCGCCCACACCTACGCCGAAGAATCCCTGGCCGGCCACTCCGTTCAGGTCCGCATCGCCGACGCATTCAACAACGTGGTCACGGCCGCCACGATCGTCAGTGAAGTCGCCGACGCGCCCCTCTCCTCGGGCATCTCCGTCCCCGTCAGCGCCTCGGAAAACCAGCCGCTCAATAACGTGCCCGTCGCGACGTTCATCGACTCGAACCCGAACGCCACCTCGGCCGACTTCACCGCGTCGATCAACTGGGGCGACGGCACGCCGATCGACGCGAACACACGGGTCGTCCTCGTCGGCGGCACGCCGGTCGGGGCCATCTTCGCGGTCTTCGGCTCGCACACTTACACGAATGTCGGCTCGTTCCCGGTGAGTGTGGACATCGCCGACAAGGGCGGCTCCGCGATCTCGGTGATCCCGATCGTCGGCACGGCGACCGTGGCGCAGTCACCGCTCAGCGTCAACGTCTTGCCCGCGACCGCCGTCGCCGGCCTCACCACGCCGACCGGCAAGATCCTGGCGACGTTCATCGACCAGGGCGGGGCCGACCCGCTGGTGGACTACACCGCCACCATCGACTGGGGTGACGGCACCTCGACCGACGTGGTCACCATCGCCCCCCTCGGCGGCGGGGCCTTCAGCGTCGCCTCGCCGACCGGGCATAGCTACGCCAAGCCCGGACTCTACGTGCTGACCGTCACGGTCAACGACGCCGACCCGGCCGTCGGAATCGGCGCCAACCTGGTGACCGTGACCTCGGGTGCCATGACCCTCTTCCCGGCCCCCGCGCCTCCGGTCGGGGCCTTTGAAGGCATCCCCCTGGTCGGCGTGACCGTCGCGACCTTCACCGACACGAATCTCGACTCCTTGCCGTCCGAGTTCCTCGCTCAGATCGACTGGGGCGACGGCTCGCCGATGTCCCTGGGCACGATCACCCAGCCGGGCGGGCCGGGCACCGTGTTCCTGGTCACGGGCAACCATACCTACGTCGAAGAGACCCTGCCGCTCCAGCCGCTGACGATCACGGTCGTCCTCACCGACACCTTCGGTGGCCTGACGGTCAACGAGTCGATCGTCACCATCGTCCAGACGCTGGTCCTCCCGGTGGAAGACGCGCCGCTGTCCGGCGGCACGGCCATTCCGGTCTTCGGGTCGGAGCACCAGCCGCTCAACAACGTGCCCCTGGCGACGTTCATCGACGCCAACCCGGGCGCGACGGCGGCCGATTTCACCGCGTCGATCCTCTGGGGTGACGGCAGCCCGGTCGACACCAACGCGATCGTGACCCTCGTGGGCGGTTCCGCCGCGGGGTCGATCTTCGCCGTCTCCGGCTCGCACATCTTTGCGACGCCCGGCAGTTTCACGATCGGGGTGAACGTTGCGGATAAGGGCGGCTCCTCGATCGCCGTGGCGCCGGTGACCCCGACCGCGACGATCGCTCAGTCGCCTCTCAGCGTCAACGCGCTCCCCTTCACCGCGACCGCGGGCGTGCCGACGGCCGCCTCCAAGATCGTGGCGACGTTCCTCGACGCCGGCGGGGCCGACCTGCTCGTCACCTACACCGCGACGATCGACTGGGGCGACGGCGAGCCGACCTCCGTCGGCACGATCGCCTCGCTCGGCGGCAATTCGTTCGCCGTGACCGCTCCGGCCCACATTTACGCGAAGCCCGGGGCGTTCGCCCTGACGATCACCGTCAACGACCTCGACCCGACATCGGCGATCGGCGGCACCCTCGTGGTGGTCTCGGCCGGATCGCTCACGGCCTCCGCCGCGCCCGGCGGGCCGATCACCACGGCCGTCGAAGGCGCGCCGTTGACCGGGGTCGCCGTCGCCACCTTCACCAGCAGCGACCCGACCGCCCTCGCCAGCGGCTTCGCCGCCACGATCGACTGGGGCGACGGTTCGTCCTCGTCGGCCGGGATCATCTCGCAGCCGGGCGGGATCGGCACGCCGTTCGTCGTCCGTGGTAACCACACCTACGCCGAGGAGACGGCCGCAGGCTACACCATCTCCGTCAAGATCGTGGATACGTTCGGCAACTCCTCGAATGCCGCCACGGTGGTCTCCAGCGTCGCCGAAGCCGCGCTCCTGAGCGGCACGCCCATCCCGATCGCCTCGGCCGAGTCCCAGCCGTTGAATAACGTCCCGGTCGCGACCTTCGTCGATGCCAACCCGGGTGCGACCAGCGCGGACTTCACCGCGACGATCAACTGGGGCGATGGCTCGCCCGCCACGGCGGGCCACGTTTCCCTTGTAGGCGGCTCGGCGGCCGGCGCGATCTTCAGCGTCAGCGGCAGCCACATCTACACGACGAGCGGCAACTTCGCGGTCACGGTCACGGTGGCCGACAAGGGCCTGGCGTCGATCACGGTGACTCCCATCGCGACGATCTCCCAGTCGCCGCTCAGCGTCACGGTGTATCCCGTCGTCGCGACTCCCGGCACGCCCACCGCCGCGAACAAGCTGGTCGCCTCCTTCGTCGACGCGGGCGGGGCCGACCTGCTCGTCGATTATTCCGCCAGCATCGATTGGGGTGACGGCTCCGCGCCGGACACCGGCGTGATCGCCGACCTCGGCGGAGGCGCATTCAGCGTCTCGGCCCCGAGCCACACCTACACGAAGCCCGGCGCCTATCAGGTCAAGGTCACGGTGATCGACAGCGACCCGGCGACGGGCATCGGCATCAACCTTGCCCTGGTCTCCGCGGCCACGCTCACCGCCTCGTCCGCGCCCGGCGGTCCGATCACGACGGCCGTCGAGGGCGCCCCGCTGACGGCCGTCACCGTTGGCACCTTCACCAGCAGCAACCCTCTGGCCGTCCCGAGCGACTTCAACGCCGCCATCGACTGGGGCGACGGCTCGCCACGGTCCGCCGGCACCATCACGCAGCCGGGCGGGATCGGCACGGCGTTCGTGATCCAGGGCAACCACACATACGCCGAGGAAGGCGGCCTGCTGACGATTTCGGTCGCCATCTACGACGGCAACGGCGGTCATGCGGGCACGACCACCCTCGTCACGGGCGTCGCGGACGCCGCCCTGCTGAACGGCACGGCCATCGCCGTCTCCGGCGCCGAGGGACACGCCCTGGGCGCGGTTCCCGTCGCCTCGTTCATCGACGCGAACTCCAATGCGACGGCCGCGGACTTCACCGCGACGATCGACTGGGGCGACGGCTCGCCCGCCACAATCGGCCTCGTCTCGCTCGTCGGTGGCACGCCCGCCGGGGCACTCTTCGTCGTCACCGGGCACCACACCTACACGAGCGTGAACTCGGCCTTCCCGGTCGTGGTGAACGTCTCCGATAAGGGCGGCGCAACGCTGCCGACGATCAACAGCACGGCGAACATCACGCAGGGACCGGTCACCGTCACCGTCCTGGGCACGACGGCGACCGTCGGTGTTCCCACCGCGGCCGGCAAGATCGTCGCCACCTTCCTCGACGGCGGCGGCGCCGACGCGCTGGGCAGCTACTCGGCCACCATCGACTGGGGCGACGGCTCGGCGACCTCCGTCGGCACGATCGCCTCGCTCGGCGGTGCCTCCTTCAGCGTGGCCGCTCCCTCGCACGTCTACTCGAAGCCCGGGGCCTACGCCCTGACGATCACGGTGAACGATGCTGACCCGGTGACCGCGTTCGGCAGCGGACTGGTGCTGGTCTCGGCCGGCGTGATCGCGGTGTCGCCGGCCCCCGGCGGTCCGATCACCACGGCCGTCGAGGGCGCCCCGCTGACGGGCGTCATCGTCGCCACCTTCACCGACACCAACCCCACGGCCGTCTCCGGCGACTTCGCCGCCACCATCGACTGGGGCGACGGCACGCCGACCTCCGCCGGCACCGTCTCCCAGCCCGGCGGGCCGGGCACCGCGTTCGTCGTCAGGGGCACTCACACCTACAGCGAAGAGGGTGGCCCGTTCACCATCACCGTGGGCGTCAGCGACGGCAACGGCGGGATCTTCACCGCCGCCACGCTGGTGACGGCGGTGGCCGACGCGACCCTGTCGGCCGGCACGCCCCTGCCGATCTCGGGCGCCGAGAACCAGTTGCTCAGCAACGTGCCGGTGGCGACGTTTGTCGACGCCAACCCGAACGCCACGGCGGCCGACTTCACCGCCTCGATCAACTGGGGAGACGGCTCGCCGATCGCTAGCGGCTTGGTGACCCTGGTCGGCGGCTCGGCGGCCGGTGCGATCTTCGCCATCAGCGGCAGCCACACGTACGCTTCGGCCGGCACGTTCTCGGTGACCGTCACCGCCCTGGACAAGGGCGGATCGTCGATCACCGTCACGCCGATCAACCCGATCGCAACCATCTCCCAGTCGCCCCTGAGCGTGAATGTTCTGGGCGTTGTCGCGACGGTCGGAGTTCCGACGCCCGCCAGCAAGGTGGTCGCGACCTTCACCGACTCCGGCGGGGCGGACCTGCTGTCCGACTACACCGCGACGATCGACTGGGGCGACGGCACGCCGACGTCCGCCGGTTCCATCGCGGCCCTTGGCGGCGGGGCATTCAGCGTTGCGGCCCCGAGCCACACCTACGCAAAGCCCGGCGTGTATGCCCTGACCGTGACGGTCAACGACGCCGACCCGGCCGTCGGCATCGGCGGCGGGCTGGTCGTTGTCTCGGCCGGCGTCTTGACGGCGACGCCGGCCCCCGGCGGCCCGATCACCACGGCCGTCGAAGGCAACCAGCTCACGGGCGTCATCGTGGCGACCTTCACCAGCAGCAACCCCGCGGCCGTCGCGGGCGACTTCGCCGCCACCATCGACTGGGGCGACGGCTCGCCGCAGACCGCCGGCCTGATCACCCAGCCGGGCGGGCCGGGCACCGCGTTCGTCATCACCGGTAACCACACCTATGCCGACGAGGGCGGACCGTTCTTGATCGGGGTCTCGATCCTCGACAACAACGGCGGCCACGCGGCCACCAGCACGATCGTGACGGCCGTCGCCGACGCGGCCCTGACGAACCCGACCGGGATCCCCGTCTTCAGCAACCAGGCCCTGACGCTCAACGGTGTCCTGCTGGGCACGTTCTCGGACGGGAACCCGCTGGCCACCCAGGCCGACTTCGCGGCCACGATCAACTGGGGCGACGGCTCGCCCACCTCGATTGGCCTCGTCCATCTGATCGGCGGGACCGCGACCACCTCGACCTTCAGCGTCTCCGGGACGCACCACTACAACACCTCGGGCAGCTTCCCGATCACTGTCATCGTGCTCGATGACGGCGGGATGAGCACGGTCATCAACACCACGGCGAACATCTCCGCCGGGGTCCTGAGCGTGACCGTGTTCCCGATCGGGGCGACCGAAGGCCTGCCGACCCCGGCCGGCCAGATCATCGGCACCTTCACCGACATCGGCGCCCCCGATCCGGTGTCCAACTACACCGTCCTGATCGACTGGGGCGACGGCACGCCGGCCGTCACGGCCCAGGTCGCGGCCGTGGGCGGCGGGACGTATAACATCCTGGCCCCGGCCCACGTCTTCGCCGAGGAAGGCAACTACATCGTCACGGTGACCGTCACCGATAGCGATGGTTCCGGCCCGATCACCGGGGCTTCCCTCGCCATCGTGAAGGACGCGGCCCTGACCGGCAACGTCCTCGGCCCGATCTCGGTGGTCGAAGGTGCCCCGCTGAACTCGATCATCGTGTCCAGCTTCACCGACGCCAATCCCGCCGGGACCGTCAGCGACTTCACCGCGACGATCCAGTGGGGCGACGGCACGACCACGGCCGGGCTCGTCACCCAGCCGAACGGACCCGGCACGGCCTTCTTCGTGCTGGGCACGCACACGTTCGTCGAGGAAGGGGTCTATCCCCTGTCCGTGACGATCGTGGACGAGGGCGGCAGCCGGGTCACCACCGCAACGACGGTCATCGTCAGCGAGGCCCCGATCACGGTGAACCCGGTCGGCCTCTCACTCTCCGGCGTCGAGGGCATCGCCCTGACGCACGTGGAGGTCGCCACCTTCACCAGCGGCAATCCGTTCGACCGCGCATCGGACTTCCTGGTCTCGATCAACTGGGGCGACGGCACGCCGAGCACGGCGGGCGAGGTCACCCGCGACGCCTTCGGTGTGTTCCACATCTCCGGCTCGCACACCTACACCGCGTCCGGCAAGTACACGCCGGTCATCTCGATCGGTGAAGTGGACGACGTCGGGGCGCTGGCCCAGACGACGGCCTCGGTGACCATCGCACCGTCGCCGATCGCCATCACGGGCATCCCGGTTTCCGCCGTCGAGGGGGCCGCCCTGGCGAACCCCCAGAACGTGCTGAACGGGACCGTGGTCGCGACCTTCACGGACAACGGGCCGGCCGACTTGCTGTCGGACTACACGGTCACGATCGACTGGGGCAACGGCCAGATCACGCCCGGCACCGTGCTCCAGAGCGGCTCGAACTTCGTCATCGTCGCCCCGGCCTCGCCGGCCATCGTCTACGCCGACGAAGGCACGTATACGATCCGGGTCACGCTCACCGACAGCGACGGCGCCCCGGGCTTCTTCCAGGTCTTCGCCTTCAGCACGGCGACGGTCAAGGACGCCAACCTCACGGCCGACCCCGCCCAGCCGCAGGTCAATGCCTTCCAGGGTACCCCCCTGGTCGGCGTGAACGTGGCCAAGTTCACCGACGCCAACCCGCTGGGCCCGATCGACGACTTCTCCGCCACGATCGACTGGGGCGACGGCTCGCCGGTCTCGGCCGGTAGCATCGTCCAGCCGGGCGGCGTCGGCACGGCCTTCTTCGTCACCGGGAACCACACCTACGCCCAGCCGACGACCCCGCCGGCCGCGCCGTACACGGTCACCGTGACGATCCACGACATCGGCGGCAAGAAGCTCGTCACCAACACGCTCGCCCGGGTCACGGCCTCGACGATCACGGGCTCGCCCGTGACCATCAACGCCGTGGAGAGCCAGCCGATCAGCAACGCGGTGGTGGCCTACTTCACCGATAGCGGCATCCCCGGCCCGATCAGCAGCTACTCGGCCACGATCGACTGGGGTGCGGGTGCTCCCGCGACGTTCGGCCAGATCGTGCCCATGGGCGGCAATCAGTTCGCGGTGGTGGGGAACTTCACCTACGCCGAGGAGAACGTCGCCCCGAACCTGCCGTACGCGGTCACCGTCGTCATCAACCACAACGGCACGCTCGCCACGACGGTCGTCAGCCACGCCCAGGTGGCCGACGCCCCGATCATCGGCGTCGCCGTCCCGGCCTTCGGGGTCGAGGGCAAGGCGTTCACCGGCACCGTCGGGTTCTTCACCGATACCGACGTCAACGGCATCGCCTCCGACTTCTCCGCGGTCATCAACTGGGGCGATGGCACGAGCACCTCGGGCACGGTCGTCGCCAACGGGGCCGGCTTCCTGGTGACGGCGGCCGACCCGGTCTCGCACCTCGGTCATATCTATGCCGAGGAAGGGACGTATACCTACAACATCGTCGTCAAGGACGTGGGTGGCGCGACCTTCACGTCGTTCGCCCTGGCCACGATCGCCGATGCCCCCCTGACGGCGACCGCCGTCAACAGCAACATCCCGGAATCCCCGGCGTTCAACGCGGTGGTGGCGACCTTCACCGATGCCGACCCGGCCGGAGTCCCCGCCGACTTCACGGCGGTGATCAACTGGGGCGACGGCGTGACCTCGCCCGGCGTGATCGCGATCGGCCCGACCGGGCTGTTCACCGTCTCGGGCACGCACGTCTTCGAAGAGGGCGTCTTCTTCGTCAGCGTGCAGATCAAGGACGAGGGCGGCGCCACCGCCCAGACCGTCAGCACGATCACCGTCACCGACTCGCCGCTGACGGCCGGCGCCCCGATCACGATCGCCGCGCTCGAGGGCCGTCCCTTCTCGGCACAGGTCGCGACGTTCAGCGATGCCGACCTGCTCGGCGTCATCAGCGACTTCGCCACGACGATCGACTGGGGCGACGGCACGACGTCCGCCGGTGTGATCGCCCAGACGGCCGCCGGTCCGTTCACCGTGACGGGCAGCCACACCTATGCCGACGAGAGCCCGGCCGGCGGCTACAAGACGTCGGTCTCCGTCAAGGATGCCGGCGGTAGCACGGTGACCGTCCCCGGCGTGGCGATCGTCTCCGACGCCCCGCTCTCCTCGAGCGGCACGACCATCGTGGCCGTCGAGGGTGCCACGTTCACCTCCTCGATCGCCGTCTTCGGCGACGCCAACCCCAACGCCCCGGCCTCGGACTTCACGACCACGATCAACTGGGGCGACGGCTCTCCCTCCGAGACCGTCACCTCGCTGATCCAGTCCGGTACGTCCCCCAGCGGCGTGAACTTCCTGGTCAACGGCACCCACCGTTACGCCGAGGAGGGGAACTACGCGATCACGGTCACCATCATCGATAAGGGCGGCAGCCAGACCGTCGCCCAGAGCCTGGCCACCGTGGCCGACGCCGCCCTGGTCGCTCCGACCCAGCCCGTGGTGAACGTGACCGAGGGCGTGCCGTTCTCACTCGGCGTCGCCGCCTTCATCGACCTCAACGGCTCGGGCGTGACGACCGACTTCGTCGCGACGATCGACTGGGGCGACGGCACGCCCCGCACCTCCGGCACGATCGTCCAGCCCGGCGGCCCCGGCAATGCGTTCTTCGTGGTCGGCCAGCACGTCTATGTCGACTCGCTCGTCAACGGCGGCAACGGCCGGTTCAACATCACGGTCAACGTCACCGACGACGGCGGCTCGACCATCACGTTGAACAACACGGCCTTCGTCGCCGACGTGCCGGTCATCCTCACCGGCAACCTGAACCCCTCCAGCGACCACGGTGCATCGAACGTGGACGGGGTAACCAACGTCAACCAGCCGAACTTCGTCGGCACCTCCGAGCCGAACTCGACCGTCGTGCTGACCGCCACCCCGACCGGCGGCGGGGCGCCGATCTACGTCGGTCAGGTCCAGACCGACGGCAGCGGCGCCTGGAGCATCACCTCCGCGCTGCTCCCGGACGGTTCCTACACGGTCACGGGCCGCGCCCTGGACAAGGCGGGCTACACGATCGGCACCTACGTGGTGACCGAAGGGACCGCCGGTGGCCCGCTGGTCATCGACACGGTCGGCCCCAAGGTCACCGACGTCCTCTTCGCCCGCCTCTCCAGCGCGGTCCTCGCGACCCTGCAGGACGACCGCTCGGGCCTCGACAACACCGGCGTGATCGACGCCTCGAACTACGCGTTCAACCGCAACGGGTTCCCCCAGGGCCACCTGCTGGTGACGGCCCTGCCGATCACCTCCAGCGGCGGCCTGACGGCCCCCGAGACGGTGGCGATCACCATCAACGGCGCGAAGACTCAGCTTCGCGGCGGCCTCTACACGCTCATCGTCCGCTCCAACGGGACCGATGGCATCCGGGGCATCAGGGACATCGCGGGTAACTCGCTCGACGGCGAGTACTACGGGTTCTTCCCCTCGGGCAACAACAAGGTTGGCGGCGACTTCGTGGCCAAGCTCGATGCCATCCACCGTCGGATCTTCGCCGCCGGCACGGTCATCGGCCCCGCCACCCCCGTCAGCCCTCCGGGCCGCAAGGCGACCGGGACCGTCCTTCACACGATCGTGGTCCCGCCCAAGGTCGTCCCCCTCAAGCCGGCCTCGGCCGCCAAGAACTCGGCCCACGCCAGGGCCATCAAGTCCAAGGTCATCCCCCTCACGAAGGCCACCGTCCCCACGGCGTCCCTCCACGACATCGCGATCCAGTCCATCGCGGACGCTGGCACCGACCAGCCCGACGGTCAGTGGCATTTCGGGCAGAAGAAGCTGGTTCCCGTCACGTTGGCGGACTTCAGGAAATGAGAACAGCCCGGCCGTCCGCCCCTGAATTCCGGCGTTCGGCGCCAACCCTGACCTGATCCTCCCACCCCGGGGGCCGCCTTCGGACGGCCCCTGTTTTTGTTTCCCTATGTAATCATTCGTGCCATCGCGATAGTCGTATTATTTCCTTAAATGGACTCGCAATCGGAAAGTACCTCGAGGATCTTGATAATGCTACTGGGATCATATGTCGCAATTTCCGTGTTTTTCCCCGACATTTCGGAGGGAGACGAAGGGAACATTCTTGTTCCCGGTGGAGATTGACGCAAAAATAGCCAATCACAGTCGCTTCCTGAGTCCTGCGTATACCCCCCAGATGACCGCATGGAATAGGAATGTCCCCTTCGCCTCCTGCACTCGCGGGCCATCGCTGATTGACACGGGCATCGCTACGTGGCGTACGGATATGTGGCGGCGACGGAGACCATTGGATGTACGAGCGGTACATTCGCAAGTTCACTCTGGGCGACGCAATGATCCTCGTCGCATCGACTGCCCTGGCCGCACTCGCCATCAGGGCTACCTTGCCCGCCCCCTTCGTGTTCGCGCGCCAATTCCTTACGACGCCGGGGGTGCGGATGCGGGCCTTCGTCGCGATCAGGTATGGACTCTCCGCACTCATACCAATCCTCGCGGCCCTGACCTCCGCCGTAGTGGCCATCCGTCTGCGCTGGCCTCGCCCCCGGCTGCGGCGTGTTGCCAGGCAGCCGGGCACGGTTGCCTGTACGATCGCGACGATGGCCGCGGCCCTGGAGGCTGGGTGGATCGGAGGGCTTCTGGCGGTCGGTTCCCCACTCATAAGCCCCGCCACGGTCTTCGTCGTCCTTGTAAACCCGGTTGGCTTCGCGGTAGCTGCGGCATGGACCGCGCTCTCGATGGCGGGCCAGTGGCGTCCCGAGATAGATTGGGTTGACAGGGTGGGCCGCCTCTGCGGGGCCGCCTGGATCGGTGTCGCGGTCGTTTCCGATTGCTGCTACTTCCTGATCTATTAATCTCGAAAGGGGAAAGGGGTCCGAGAATGGCACTTTTGTCGCGTTTTCTGCCACGAGCGGGTGGCACTGGTGCACTTTCTGGGTGCCACTGATCGTACTCGACCCGTGCCCTCCGGCGGTGGTCCCCGAGCACTGGTCGAGTACGGCAGTGGCACCCAGACCCCGGAAATTCGGCCTGATCCAAGGTTGGGGCCGACCAACAGAGTGGCCGTTGAACCTGAACGATAGGGAATTCGGATATGATCTCTCAAGCCATTCGCGTCTCCCTGACCGTCACTTTGATTTGCTGCACGGTCAGCAACGCCCAGGACAAGCCCCCGGCGACCTACTTCGAACAGGACGTGAAGGAGTCCAACCCGCTGCGCTCCGAGCAGGCCAGGGAGCTGGACGACTACATTCTGGCCATGAAGAAGGACAACACCCGGTTGCAGGCGTTGCTGCCGGACGATTACTCCTCACCGCGGGCCTTCGAGAAATCGGCTGGCCGATACCGGAAGGCGTTCTGTGACAGCATCGGCTACCCGCCGCAGGGAGAGGCGCCGAAGGATGCGGCGACGTTCGTGAAGATCGGCGAGGACGGCATCGGAACGTACTTCCGGGCCATGATCCCGATCCTCCCCAAGGTCCACGCCGAAGGGATTTACATCGTCCCGAAAAGCCGGAAGGCGGACGAGAAGGCGCCGCTCGTGATCGCGATGCACGGCGGGGGCGGGTCGCCGGAAGTTGCCCTGTTCCGGGGCGGATCGAATTATCACGACATGGTGCGCGGCGGGGTGAAGCGCGGATACGTCGTCTTCGCGCCACAGCATCTTTTCTCGGCGGACGGCTTCGCGAAGGACGTTCGCAACCGGACCGATGAGCGACTTCGCCTGGTCGGCACGAGCCTGACGGCGGTCGAGATCGCCAAGATCACCCGCAGCCTCGACGTGTTATTGAAGCGTCCCGAAGTGGATGCCTCGCGAGTCGCGATGGTCGGTCTGTCCTACGGCGGCTACTACGCACTGGTCACGCCGGCCCTCGATCCTCGCATCAAGGTATCGGTCTGTAGCTGCTACTACGGCGTCCAGGAGAGCCGCTACGAACGCGACGAGCTTTCGATTCCCCGCGACTTCCAGTTCCCCGACCGATTCACGCTCTTCCGCGACTCCGATCTCGTCGCGCTGATCTGCCCCCGCGCCCTTCAAATTCAGGCCGGCGCGAAGGACGGCGTCGACCACCGCGACGGCGGCAAGCGGCTCGCCCCCCGGTCGGCGACGTACTACGCGAAGCTCGGCCTGTCCGATCGTTTCCAGCATCTCGTCTTCGACGGAGGGCACGAATTCCACGACGCGTCCGCCTGGGAATTCGTGAAGTCCCACCTGTAATCTGGCCGCGTCCCGGTCCGGCGGATTCCGCGCAGAGAAAAAGGTGTCGGGGAGAAAACGGAGAATTAGCCTACCGTCCCTTGGTTCGCTCGTTGATCTTTTTCATGGCGTCAGTGGCCGCGATTCGAACACCGAAGTCCGAGTCGGCCGGTAGGGACTTCATGGTCTTGAGCGTCTCTTTACCACCGATTTCGGCGAGGACTTCACAGGCGATTGATCGCACCCGCGACTTGCTGTCCCGAAGTTTCGGCAGCACGAATTGTTCGGCATCCGGACCGATGGCAATCAGCCCCTTTTGCGCATCGGGCCAGTTCTTTTCGAGACGGTCCGCCAAAGGCTGCGCAGCGCGGATGTCTGGCAACTCTCCCAGAGCGATCACCGCCTCCCGGCCGATGTGGTCGCGGTCGAGCAACTCGATAATCGCGGGCACGGCATCCGTCGCCTTGAGCGAGACGAGCGTTTTCAGCGCTTCGCTCGCCGTGAAAATGTCCTTGACCGTCATCATGGGAATGAGTGCCGCGACCACCTCGCGATAAATGGTGTCAGTTCCGCGATAAATGGGATAAATGGTGTCAAATGGGATAAATGGTTTCAGTTCAATTTATCTGCCGATTAGATAAATGGTGTCAGTTCAATTTATCTGCCGATTAAATTAGGGATAAATGGTTTCAGTTCAATTTAATCGGAAGATAAATTGAACTGAAACCATTTTGTGCCAGAATGTCCCATTCACCGTTTCGGGACTTGATTGGAGATCGACCTCTCAATATCGTAGGTTGACAGACGAATAGGAAGGCAGAGAGTCGCGACAAGAACCCTAGAGGGCGGACGATGCCAACCACAGATCCCTGGAGAGACCCCCGGACATGGGCGGCGATCGTTGGGGCTGTCATCGGTCTATTCGGATTCGTCTTCGGAATCTTCTCCGCGTACTGGAACCGGAGGGAATCCCGGCTCGAAGCGCTCGGCAAAGTCCTCCAACCGCTGATGAGGGCCGCGCACCACCTGAGTAAGGCGAACAAGACGCGGCGCAGCAACGAGATGCTGAGGGCATCCTTCCCCGACGCCCAAGCCGCGAAGGAGGCCGCGGAACGTTGCAAGCGATTCGTCGAGCAGTATGCCGAGTGTGTCAAGGATGCAGAGAAGGAATTCCAACTGGCGGATTCGGAGCTGGAGGCCCGCTCATTTCGCTTCCCCGACAAGATCGAGAAGCGATGCAGGTCCGCGTTCGGCTCTCTCCAAGAGTTCTCCAAACTCGTGAATGAAGGTCTATTCGACATGGCCGACGTCCTGTTTGCCAAATTCAGGGACGACTTCACGGATGTGCAAGCGGCGGGGAGGGGCTGGACACCCGCCAATCCTTGCGAATGGGCAAAGCGGCGATTCAAGCGAACTGAAGAGGGGCCGGCCCATCGGTTCGAGTTCGGCAAGCGGGAGATGAAGGCGGTTACCGAGTTGGTCGCCAAGCGAGCATCATCACAGGCGCAGAATACGTTTGCGGTTCATCCACCCAAGAAGCTCATGGAACGACCGGAGATCGCCGCGTCGGATGCGGTGGTGGACGAACTGGAGAACTGCGTATTCATGGTCGTGTTCCAGGACGGCACTTCCAAGATGCTGACCTTTGTCGAGTTGATGGTGTTCGTCTACCAACTTAGCGTGCTTCAGTACGAAGTAATGCAAATGCAAACAACATTTGCGCATATAGTAACAGAAGAGGTGAAACTTGAGGTTAAAATGAAGTTCGCTATCGACGATGTGATGCGGCCGGAGCTGGTCAAGGTTCTCCTTCGTCGGATCGACTTCTCATCGATTGCGTGCGACGAATTGAACAGGAGCAGGGTGAGCGCCTGACGATGTCAAGCCGATCCGATTGCCTCCACCACTTCGAGTGCTAATCTCTCCCCGGAGCCGAGCGAAGGGGGCATTCCTATTCCTCGTGGTTGGCAGGGTAGTCCCGCCAATTTCACGACCCAACAGACGGTTGGAGGGGACTCGTTGCCGCACCGCCGGATCGACCCGGGCGACGGATTCCGCGATCGAAACGCCGGCTCGCCGCGATAGTCTTCCTGAGGACGACGGATCGCGCTCGGGCCGGCTCGACGGGAATGCGGGAGAAGGAGTTTCGAGTCCTCTCGGGGGATTTTTATTATCCGATTCGCGAGCGGGTCGGGGTGAGCAGGAGACGGCACGGCAGCGACGCGACGATCCGGGAGGCCCTGGAGTTCCGAGGAGCCGCCGTCTAACCTGTTCTCGCGGGCGGAAGGCCCAGAGCATCGGATAGGCCGATGTCTCGGGGCTCGCCGCACACGGCCGAGGAGCGAGCGATCCCATGTCGGCACTGGTCGCGACGATGAGCGTGGCCCTGATCCTGCTGGTGCTGTGGGACGCCTTCGAGGCGGTGTTGCTTCCACGCCGCGTCACCCGGCACCTGCGATTCGCGAGGCTCTATTACGTCAATTCCTGGACGCCCTGGGCGGCCGTGGCGCGGAGGATGAGGCCGGGGAAGAAACGCAATAGCTTCCTCAGCCTGTTCGGGCCGCTGTCGGTGCTCGTGCTGATCGGCCTGTGGGCGAGCGGGCTGATCGCGGGGTTCGGACTGTTGCAATGGTCGCTCGGCTCGCGGCTGCACGGGCCGGACGACCGGTCCGGGCTGGGGACGTACTTCTACCTGAGCGGAACGACCTTCTGCACGCTCGGATTCGGCGATGTCACGCCCGTCGATCCCCTCGGGCGCGCCCTGGCCGTCGCGGAGGCGGGCCTGGGCTTCGGCTTCCTCGCCGTGGTCATCAGCTACCTGCCGGTGCTGCATCAGTCGTTCTCCAACCGGGAGGTGACCATCGCGCTGCTGGATGCGCGGGCCGGCTCTCCGCCGACGGCGGCTCAGCTGTTGATCCGCCTGGCCCGGGGCCACAACCTCGCGGCGCTCGACCGGTTCCTGGAGGAGTGGGAGCGTTGGGCGGCCGGCGTGCTGGAGAGCCATATCTCGTTCCCGATGCTCAGCTACTACCGCTCCCAGCACGACAACCAGTCGTGGCTGGCGGCGCTGACGGCGGCGCTGGACACCTCGTCGCTGGTGCTGGCGGTGGTCGAGGGCACCGGCCCGTACCAGGCCGGGCTGACCTTCGCCATGGCCCGCCACGTCGTCGTGGACCTGGCGCAGGTCTATCAGGTCCCGCCCATCGCGCCCGACCCGGATCGGCTGCCCGAGGATCGGCTGCGACAACTGCGGGAGGAACTCCGCGCGGCGGGCCTGGTCCTGCGCGAGGGCGCGGCGGCAGATCGGAAGCTGGTCGAACTGCGGGGCCTGTACGAGCCCTTCCTGGCGGCGCTATCCCGGCACTTCCTGCTCGATTTGCCGCCCGTGATGCCGGTTTCGGCCCCGGTGGATAACTGGCAGACGAGTGCCTGGATGCGTCGCACGAGCGCGCTCGGCGGCCTCGCTGCGGCGGCCGACGCCACCGACGATCACACGGACTGATCCGAGCCCCGGAGCATCGGACGCAGGCCGGCTTCGCGGTCGTCAGGACGCCAGTGGCTCTTCCATCCGCTGGAGATCGACCATGTCGCGATAGAGGCCGCTGCGTGCCATCAGCTCGGCGTGGGAGCCGGTCTCGACGATCTCGCCGTCGTCCAGCACGAGGATGCGGTCGGCGTGGCGGATCGTACTGAGCCGATGCGCGATCACGAACGAGGTCCGGCCGCGAAGCAGGGCGTCCAGCCCGAGACGGATGGCCCGCTCGTTGTGGCTGTCGAGGTTGCTGGTGGCCTCGTCCAGGATGAAGATCGCCGGGTCGGCCAGCACGGCGCGGGCGATGGCCAATCTCTGGCGCTGACCGCCGCTGAGCTTCACGCCGCGCTCGCCGATGACCGTGTCGTAGCCCTCGGGCAGGGCCTCGACGAACTCGTCGGCATGGGCCACGCGCGCGGCCCGGTGGACCTCCTCGGGCGTGGCGTCACGGGCGGCGTAGGCGATGTTCTCGGCGACCGTGCCGTCGAACAGGAACACGTCCTGCTCCACGATGCCCAGGAGGTTGCGGTAGTTCTCGACCCGGATCTCGCGCAGGTCGATCCCGTCGAGCCGGACCGCCCCGACCGTCGGGTCATAGAACCTGGCCACGAGGTTGCAGAGCGTGGTCTTGCCCGCCCCGCTCCGCCCGACCAGCGCGACCGTCTCGCCCGGTTCCACGATCAGGTCGATCCCCCGCAGCACTTCACGCGAGGTGCCCGGGTAGGCGAAATGGACGCCCTCGAAGGTGATCCGGCCGACGACATCCCGCCTGCGTACGGCGATCGCCCCGGGCCGGTCGACCATCTCGATCGGCTCGGCCAGGAGGTCCAGCACGCGGTCGAATCCGGAGAGGTTGTTCTGCCACTGGGTCACGCTCGTGGCCAGAACGGCCAGGGGCTCAAGGAGCATGGCAAGATACACCAGGAACATCATCAGGTCGCCGAGCGAGAGTCGCCCGTCGAGAACCCGCAGCCCGCCGTAGAGGAACAGGGCGGCCGACGAAAGCGGCAGGATCAGCTCCCAGGCGACCTCGACCCCGCGCGACCACCACCAGGCGAATAGCTCCTGCCGGGCCATCAGGTCGCTCTCGCCCACGAACCGCGCGGACTCCCGGCGCTGACGGCCGAAGGCGCGCACCACCCGCATCCCTCCGAAGACCTCGGCGGCCCGCGCGTCGATCTCCTGCCTTCGCGTGCGTACGTCCCGGAACAACGGCCGGAGGCGGCGATTCCAGAGCCGGTCCGAGAGCATCGCACCCGGCACCAGGGCGGCCGCGCCGAGCAGCAGCCTCCAGTCCAGCCACGCCAGCGCCACGACCCCGCCGACGAGCTGGATGATCGCGCGCCAGGGGTTGTAGATCATGCTGAAGATCAGCTCGCCCACGCCCCCGGCGTCCTCGCGGATCAGGCTCGACGCCCCGCCGGCCTTGAGCTCATAGACCCGGTGCAGCGGGAGCCTCACGGCGTGCTCGAACACGCGGCGACGCAGCGACACCTGCACCCGCTTCGTCGCCAGGGTCGCTCGCCATCGCCCCCACAGGCCGACGAACAGGCCGACCGTCGAGGCCGCCAGCACGCATCCGACCAGCAGGAAGAGCCGGGCCTTCGGGTCCTGCGGGATGGCAAACCGCCGCGCGATCGACTCCGGGACGGGTCGGGCGAGCAGGACGTAATCGACGATCAACTTCGTCGCCGCCGGGGGCAAAAGCCGGAGGGCCGTCGAGACCGAGAGCGTCGCCAGCGCCAGGGCGATCGCCCCGCGATGCCCCTCCAGCACGCCGTAGAGGCCCCGATAGAGTTCTGCCAGCGACCGGTGCCGCGCACCCGGCCCGTCGGCGGCGACTCGCGCGCCACCGGCTCCTGGACGCTCGCGGCGGTACAGGGCGAAGCGGGCTCGGCTGGATCTGCGATGATGGAGTGACAACGCCTCGGGCCTCCCGATGAATCAGACGATCTCGCCGGGATCGTGCGCCCGGAGGATCTTCAGGGCCGCCTCGTGCAGCAGGCCGTTCGAGGCCAGAATGCCGGTCCTGGCCAGCGGTGGAGCACCCCCCCGGCAATCCGTCACCCGGCCGCCGGCCTCCTCGACGAACAGGCGTCCGGCGGCGAAGTCCCAGGGCGAGAGCAGGTACTCGAAATACACCCCGAACCTCCCCAGGCCGACCATGCAGAGATCCAGCGCCGCCGATCCCATGCGGCGGACCCCGTGGGTCTCTCGGCGGACGAACTCCGCCGTCGCCGCCAGGGTGGCCTCCATCAGCGCCCCCCGATCATACGGCAGGCCGAACCCCACGACCACCTCGTCCAGCCTCGCCCGTCCGGACACCCGCGCCGGCCGCGTGCCCTGGAACGCCCCCTGGCCCCGGATGGCCGTGAACCATTCGTCCGTGATCGGGTTGAAAATCACGCCACACTCGGGCACGCCGCTTCGGTAATAGGCGATCGAGACGGCGAAGACCGGGATCTGGTGCGCGAAATTGGCCGTCCCGTCCAGCGGGTCGACGACCCAGAGATGCTCGGCCGAGGTGTCCCCCGCATGGCCTTCCTCCCCCAGGACCTCGTGCCCGGGGAAGTGCCCGCGAATGGTCGCGACGACCACCCGCTCGGCCTCCACGTCGGCGTCGGAGACGAGGTTGGCGACATCCTTGTTCCGCATGGACACGCCATCTCGATAGAATCGCTTGAGCACGTCTCCCGCGGCGCGGGCCGCCTCGTCGGCGACGTTCGATTCGATCGTCTTCATCGGGGGCGGTGTCGGCATGGGGTCGGTCTCGGCCAGAGCCGCCGGGCCGACCATCGGTCCGTGCGGCGAGCTCGATTGTATCCGATCCCCGGCCGCCGTTTCGCCACCTTCGATACGGGTCGGGGCGAGTCGCCAGCCGGATTTCCGTGGATTCGGATCGCTGGCGCGGTTCAGATGGAGCCTGACCGTCCTCGACAGGGCCGTTCCGCTCCTGGATCTCGGGTGCCACTGACAGCTTGCCTGCCAGTGTTTTCGAGTCCAGCCCCGACCGAACACACTGGCACGCAAGCTGCCGGTGGCACCCGATTCGCGAGTCCGCGTCGGCCCGGATTTGAGAAACGAACGGCCCTGACCGTCTGGGGCCTGACCATTCAGGTTGATCGCAACCTTCTGATGAGCCACGTTTCGGAGATGAGTATTATGAGACTCAGCGCGCGTGACCCGATCCTGGCCATGTTGCTCGCGGCGTTGTTCTGGGGCTCCACCGCCGCGGCCGACGGCCCTGCCCGGGACAAGCCCCTCTTCCGCGACTTCATGGGCGTGAACGGGCACACGATCCTGTTCAAACCCGCCCGGTACACCCCCGCGGCGCAGTCCGTCCGCGATTATCACCC
>JAQGHR010000153.1 GCA_028291545.1 Planctomycetota bacterium
CTGCCAGATCAACGCCCTCCGCGCCGCACGCAACGCCGGCATCTTCGTGCCCAAGGAGACCGTCGAGGCCTGCATCCGCTACGTCAAGCAGTCCCAGAACCCCGACGGCGGCTTCCGATACATGCTCAACTCCAGCGGCAGCGCCTTCCCGCGATCGGCGGCCGGCGTGGTGGCGCTCTACTCGGCCGCCATCTATGAAGCGAAGGAAGTCGACGCCGGGGTGGCCTACCTCAAGAACCACCTCAACGAGGTCCGCGGAGGGGGCCGCAACGGGCATTATCTCTACGGACAATATTACGCGGCCCAGGCGATGTGGATCCGCGGCGGAGACGACTGGAACCAGTGGTATCCCGCCGTCCGCGACGAGCTGATCCACCGGCAGATCGCCCAGGGCGCGTGGTCCGATAGTTTCGGCAGCGAATACGGCACCGCGATGGCCTTGATTATTCTCCAGGTGCCGAACAATTATTTACCGATCTTCCAGCGATAATCGCGCCCGCTTGAACCGCATCCATAACCGGCGAGACCTCATCGCGATGCTAAACATACGCACCCTATCTTTCACGGCAATCCTGGGCCTGGTGTCGGCCGCCTCCGCCGTTCGTCCCGCGATCGCCGACGACCCGCCCGGCTCGCCCGTGCTCTCCGACCCCGTGTTCCAGGCACTGCGAACCGACGGCACGACGGCTTCCGGCCGGATTCGCCAGCTCGGGCCGGACGGCCGGGTCGTGCTCGTGGCCGGCGAGGTGGAGACCGTGATCCCGCTCGATCGCCTGGTGAAGCTCACCCGCGAGGGCGACATCCCGGATAGCCCGCCCGAGGGCAGCGTCGCGCTCTTCCCCGACGGCGACCGCCTCCGCGCAATCTTCGGGGCCTCGGGCGACAAGACTCTGGAGATCACCCCCCATATCCTGGACGACACCGCGATTCCCGTCCCGATCGACGGCCTCCTCGGCATGGTCCTGGCCCCGCCCACTGAACCCCAGGCCTTCGAGAGCCTGCTGGCGCGGGTCCGCAACGAGCCGAGGAAATCCGAGGTCTTGTGGCTCGCCAACGGCGACCGGATGACCGGCGGCTTCCTCGGCCTGACCGCCCAGAAGGTCGCCTTTCAGCGCGACGCCGGCGCCACGGAGGTCGACCGCTCGGGCATCGTCGCGATCGGTTTCGACCCCGCGGTGGTCAACTATCCCGCCGCCCCGGCCCCGTCCCTGGAACTGACCTTCCTGGACGGCTCTCGCCTGGGGGTGACCGGCTGCCGCATCGAACAGGGCCACGTCGTCGCCACGACCCGCTTCGGCGTCACGATCCGCCCGGCCCTGGCCAAGCTCGCACGGGTCCACGTTCGCGGCGAGACGATCGCCTACCTGTCCGATCGCAAGGAAACCCAGGCGGAATACGTCGGTTACCTCGGCACCCATCGCAAGACTTACGGCCGCAACACCACGATGGACGGCCGCGTCCTGCGCATGGGCGGACAGCCGTACGATCGTGGGCTGGGCACCCAGTCGCGCACGCTGCTGGCCTATCGCCTCGATCCCCGCGACCGCCGGTTCCAGGCGACCGTCGGCCTCGACGACCGCGCCGGCCCTCTCGGCAGCGTCATCTTTCGCGTGAACGTCGACGGCAAGGATCGCTTCGTTTCCCCTCCCATGACCGTCCGGGATACCCCCCGTCTCATCGACGTCGACCTGACGGGCGCCCGGTTCCTCATCCTCGCCACCGAGTTCGGCGAACGTGGCGACGTGCAGGATCTCGCCGACTGGATCGAGGCCAGGATCATTCGTTCATCTCCCTAGCCTGCCGGTTCGGTCCTATTTACCGGTTGCGTTCGGTGTCGGGCTCGGATATCTGCTAATCTCATGCGGCTCATCCTTCATTCGATCGATCCTCCCTTACATCATCGTCGGATCGGGTGTCCCATGTCTCACGACGACACGTCGGATCCCTCCGAGCGGCTCACGAACCTGGCGCATCTCTCCTCGGCGGTGGGCCATCACGTTATCAACGCCTATAGTGCGATCGTGAGCAACGCCGAGATCCTCCGCCTGACCGCTCGCTCGAACGTGCCGGCCGACCCGGTGGCCCTGGCCGACCTGATCATCCGCACGGGCGTGGAAGCCTCGACCGTGGCGAGGCGGCTGATCGATTACACCCGCCCGGTGACCCAGATCGGCGAGAGCCCGGTGGCGCTCGACGCCCTGATCGCCGAGGTCGTCGAGGCCCACCGCGGCGACAGCCGCTCTCACTTTTCCTGGACGGTCGCCCCGGGTGCGGTCCCGTCCATTCGCGGCCACGTCGCCCAGCTCCGCGCCATGCTCGGCCACCTGATCCGCAACGCCGAGGAAGCCATGACCGGCTCCGGCGGCACGATCTCGCTCTCCACCGAGATGGACGACCGGGGCTGGATCGCCCTGGAGATCGGCGATACCGGCCCCGGTATGGCACCCGAACTTGTCGAGCGCGCCGTCGAGCCGTTCTTCACCACCAAGAACGGCCACATGGGCGTCGGCCTCTCGATCTCCAACGGCATCTGGCGCCGCCACCGCGGCACCATGGCCCTGAAGAGCCGCCCCGGCGAAGGCACCCGCGTCCGCCTCTGCGTCGACCCCAAAGAAGGCGGCCTGCCGGGGCTGAGATAAAACGCGCCCGTGATCCCTCGGATCGCGGCGACCCTCGCTGCCGTATCCTGCCCGCCGTGGAAACGGTGCCACATGGCCCGAATCGTCCACTCACCGCGCCGATTCGTCTACTCGGCCGCCGCCTTCTTCGGTCGGCCGAGCGGGCGGAGGGACGATTGCAGCCCGAGGGCCTCCGCGGCCTGGCGGGACCAGGCGTCGGTGCCGAACGGTGCGCCACGCTCGATGCAGCGGCGGAGGGAGGCGAGCTCGGCCTCGGTCATCGGGGCGTTCACTCGGCGGAGCCAGGCGGCGCGGCGAGGCCTGGGTCCGGGATCGAAGTAGCTCGGGCGCGAGCGGGACCCGACGAGAGCGAGGCTTGACCAGGGCCAGTCCTCGGCCCGGGGCACGAGCCCGGCGCGGAGGGGGTTGCGCTCGACGTAGCGGAGCACGGCCAGGAGGTGGCCGTCGTCCTGGGTCGGGAAGGCCTTGAATCGCCCCTGCCAGACGTGCCCCGAGCTCCGGTAGCGGCGGTGGTGCCGACGGACATGAGACGTGAGAAGCCATTGCATCCATCGGCTCAGGTCGCCGTCGCCGTGGGGCTTCAGGACGAGGTGGAAATGGTTGGGCATGAGGCCATAGGCCAGCACCCGCGTCGGCAGTCGATCGCAGGCCTCGCCAATCAGTTCGACGAAGGCCTTGTAGTCGTCGTCATCGTGGAAGACCGTGGCGCGTGCGTTGCCGCGATTGAGGACGTGGTAGCAGAAGTCGGCGGATGAGGCGCGGAGGGTGCGTGGCATCCCCCCAATTTACCAAAATCGGCCGGGCTGGTCAATAGAAAGTAGAATGACCCCTTTTCTTCCCCCCCTTTTCTTCCCCCAATAGAAAGTAGAATGACCCCTTTTCTTCCCCTGACCCCTTTTC
The DNA here is from genome assembly GCA_028291545.1 of Planctomycetota bacterium. Lineage (GTDB taxonomy): Bacteria > Planctomycetota > Planctomycetia > Isosphaerales > Isosphaeraceae > JAQGHR01. The sequence goes on from JAQGHR010000153.1 coordinate 3,540, forward strand.
TTCCCCTTGATAAGACTACCACTGAAGCCGGCCGATTCATGCGCAAGAATAAACACAGGGGCCTGACGGTGAATCGCTTGAATGAACTGTTTCATGCAGAACATTTCGAGCGTATTATTAAGAATCGGGAAGGGGGGAAATTCCAATTCTTGTCAGCCGAAGGCATCGACGCACTTAGGCACGTCGTTGGACAACTCAAGCGAGGTATGAAATGACAGATCGAACTACTTTAGTCCGAGTTGAGCAAAGTCCCGATGCGCTCGGCGACCCGGAGGTTTTTTCTTTTGATTTATGGCCAGTCGTCGAAGATACCCAAACATTACATTTGGACGAGAACGGCTTGCCTAGACCTGGCACCGTCATGTTGCCAAGGATGGTATTAGTCGGAAGAATCGGCAAATCCTCGACTTATAATTCGGAGAATGAGCCTACTTCCTTAGAGATTCATGCGATGACACCTCTGGCTGCTAGGGGGAAATTTGGGCATATGTGGCATGATAACTGCGTTTATGTGGCATCCGGCGCGACTTTTGAAGTTCTTAGCGCAAGACTGATTATCAACGATAATGGGTCGATGCTGGCCGAGCTTACAATCAGGTGGAAGTAGCTTCGGAACGCTGAATGGCTACGGACGGGGAAAGGGGACGGAGCGAGCAATCCGGCGATTCCTCCGCCAGCACCGACGGCGGCGACCCCTTTCCCCCTCTCCGCTTCGGACGCGTGATCGGTAGGAAAGGGGTCAGATCGGTAGGAAAGGGGTCAAAAGGGGTCAGGGACCAATTCTAAAAATACGACCCCTTTCTGACCCCCTCCCTTTCTGACCCCTCGGAGTATGAGAAGGGCACGGGAAAGCTTCTCATCCCCGATAAGGCTCGCCGATGGATCGTCATCGAAGAGTGGCTCCATGGTCGGGCGGAACAGGAGAAGTTCCTGAAGACCGATATCGAGGCCATTCGGAGCGGGACGCCGAAAAAGAGAATAGTCCCTGGAAGCAAAGTTCCACTTCGGGTGAGGATCTACCGGCAGAATGCCGCCGAGGAGATCGCAATTAAAGAGTATATTCTCGCCAACTACACAGATCTATTGAGCGCGGACGACATCACATTCATCCAGAATCAGCTGGCGGTTCTCCGAGAGTGGGGCACAGCTTATGGCTATTGATTCAACTGAGCTCATCCTGGTTTCGGAGATCTTCGAAGATCCGCGCGATTCCAGATATCAACTTCGGGCATACGATTTTGGAGAACATTTCGCGGCGATGATCGAGCCCTCGGGCATGATATATGCCGTCGCTGTAGACGGTACGCGCCCGATCGTGCGTTCAGATGTTGTGCGAATCCACAGGTTCTCCAGAGGCTGGTCCTGGGTAACCTCGGCTCCCGAAAACTATCCCGCTCCGCCATTCCTTCTGACTCGGGATCTGGGGTTCCGCCTGATCTATAGCGGCCCTGTCACCTTGCTCCCAAACGATGAAATGGCGGAGGAGTTGATGGCGGACGAGCTCGGTGCCTATGAGGCGTTCGACATGCCGGTGGTCGCCGACGGTTGGTTCGGGTGGCTCAAGGTACTGGCCGAGGAGCATGCGAGGCCGCAACTGGTCGCCTTCGCCAAGGGCAAGGTCCATCTCACAGGTCGTGTCGACGGTCTGATTTGGCCGGAGGAAGACGAACCCTTCGGCTCGATCATCCTGCCGCCGACAAAGGGGCCATTCGGGAAAGGGGTCGGGGACCAATTCTAAAAATAGTCCCTGACCCCTTTCCCCCTCTCTGACCCCTTTCCCCCTCTGACCCCTTTCCCCCTCGCGACGTTTCTGGAATCGTCCTCGGAGTATTGGTGCTAACGTACTCATTTCGTCATCGAAGCCGAATTGTCTAGCCTCTGTTCGGTCAGAAGGGACTCCACAACCTTTTCTAGCGCGTCACCTCGCAGGTCCCTCTCCCGGATGACTCCTTTCGCATCCAGAACGAACACTGCCGGTAGGCTTTCGATGTGATAGCGATCGGCGATCCCACCCTCTACAGCTTCACCGCCATACCAATTCGGCCATGTAATTTTCCGTTTCGCCAGCGTTACTCTAGCTTCATCCACCGTGTAATCGAGGTTGACTCCCAATATGGCGAATGGCTTACCGTCATATTTCGCCGCTAATTGTTGCTCGTGAGGGATCTGCGCAAGGCAAGGCCCGCACCATGAGGCCCAGAAGACCAAGACCACGACTTTCCCTCGATAATCGCTCAGCTTGATATTGTTTCCGCCGATGGCTTGATCTTCGATCTCAGGAGCAGACTTGCCGAGTGCTAATTCACTTTTCGACATAAGCCAGTTTTTCGCGATCGGGCCGAGCGTCTGCTTACCCAATGGATCGGCTGTGTAAAGTTTTACATCGGCAAATTCGATCAGAACTCGCTCATACAAAGCGCATGCTTCCCTTAATCTGGCCTCCGTGTCCCGCGTTATTTCCTCGGCTAAGCGGTCTTTGCCGTATATCTCTTCTAATTCTCGTGCCCTCGCCGGATCAAGAGCTTGCTTCGGCAGTTTGGCCCGACCGGATATAACCCTGGCCAACCCGAAACAGGCGTGCGCCTTTGCGGTATGGTGAGGACTCTTCTCCAATACCTCGCGAAGTAGTGGCTCAACTTCGGCCCACGGGCGGCGGGATAGCTCGACAAGATGTTCGTCCATTTTGGGGCTGAGCACTTGATCACGACGCAGTTGCGCCAGTGCCGACTTTCCTTCGATGGTAAGTCGGTTGCCTTGTAACTGGAGCGTAAAAAAAAGGGAATCCAAGGCGATTGGACTATTTGCGTCCTCCTGTGCCAGGGCTAGAAACCGCTTGGCGAAGGCTACTTCGTCTGGTGCGAGCCGCGATTCAATTTTTGTCCTTTCTATGTCCGTAAGACCGTCCTTCCTATAGGCTCTCAGGTATTCTCTACGCGTGGCCGCGTATTCCTCCACCAGAGCATTGTAACGTTGCTCAACGGAACTCGGTGAATCGATCGTCACAACGGATGTCAGAAGTACGGCAATGATCGGTAGGGCATGCATGACCCGAGTGCTCCTAGAGTCTCGAAGTGACGGATTTCCTCCTGAGTTTAAACGATCCGAGGCGTCTTTCCTCGACATAATGTGCCTATCCAGACATATTCGTGTGGCAAGAATTCCTGGCAGTCCTTATGGATCCCGTAGCGACTGACGGTGACGTGGCTTGTGTCCAGGAAGCTTTGACCGCGGTGCGGGGGGGGAATCATGGACGAGGGGTAGGAAAGGGGCAGGGAATTCCAAAATAGTCCCTGACCCCTTTCCCCCCCTTTCCCCCTCTGACCCCTTTCCCCCTCCCAGTGGGCTAGTTTACTCCGAGGTTCAAAGGAGACATCCTCATGCGAAGGCATGCGAGAGGTATCAGCCGAGTCAGACACTTCGTCTTGCTCGCCTTGATTTCAACCTTCTGGTTCACGTCAGTTGCGACCGGACAAACACATCGTCCAGGACCAGTCGGTGACCACAAAATCGATGATCCCAATGCGCCACTCGAGTTCAACCCTCTGATGTCGCCTGCGGAGATCCGTCGAACGCAAGCGGAAAATGCACGCCGTGCCCATGTTAAGGCCAACGAAGAACTCAAGTCTTCCATTGAGTCTCGTTCAAGCTATCGAGCCCTTTTGGTCACTCCTTCCTCCCTTTTCGGGCTACTGTCCGATCGCGACATTGACAAAGAACTCGCGATTTCGCCGGAACAGAAGCGTCGGATCGAACAGTTGAGAGACGTCCTCAGAGTCTCGCTGCGGTCTCTCATCCTCGCCGAACGCGAGGCACTTGAACTTCCTGAAGCCAACCGAGATCAGTTCTTGAGAGCGAGTGCCAAAACGCAACAACAGATAATCTTGCATGTAGATGACATTGCGCTTACTGGAATCTTGACCGAATCACAGGTCAACAAGATCAAGCAAGGCAACTGGAAGCGTTTCCAATCCTTGGCACTACTTGAATCGGAGGTGGCAAATTACCTGCAGTTGACCAAGTTTCAGCGTCTGGAGATCGCACAGCTCCAAGCGATGGCTAAGGAGACCGCTGCTAGCTCTCCGATCCTTGGCACAACTGATGCTTCAGCGCAACAAGCCGCCTATGATGAACACAGGGAGAGGTTGTCTGCATCTAGAGCGGATATCTGGACAGTCCTCACACCTGCACAGTGTCGCAGATGGCAAGATTTGACGACGAAGAAATTTCCCGTTGCTCCCCCTAGACTTAGCCTACCTGCCGCCGACGGCGATAAGGAGCAACTCCGGCTCAAAGCGATTGAAGCCGAAATCGCGGAGATCCAGAAGAAGCCGCTATCCATGGCCTTTCGGATTCTGCTCGACCCGGCTCAATCAGATGCCGTAAAACTGTCCAACGATCAGAGGATGCAGATCGAGAACCTGGACTCCATCGCGCGGATTGGGCTTGTTCAGATCCTGATTCAGACGTCTGACGACCTCAGCAAGACCGATCGGGCTCATGCGGCTAACATGGAACGGAACCTAAAGGTCCGCTCCGAATTCCTGAAGCATGTGGAGCAGGTTCTCGTTTCCGGACTTCTCGATAAGCCGCAATCTGAACGCCTCGCTACGATTGCCGAGGAGAGATAGTGATCATGGGCTTAACTGAAAACCATCTGAGTGACTCGGGTAGGTCCGCAAAGCGATCGACGGGGAAAGAGGTAGTCGACGGGGAAAGGGGTCGTTCTACTTTTTGAGGAAAAATCGAACGACCCCGTTTCCTGTCTCTCGCCCGGTGTTGCCCCTTCGGGGCTGGGTGGTTTCACGCCGCGACCGGCCCCCGGGCTGACGCCCGGGGCTATACGATATCGCCCCTTCGGGGCGGAAACGCGGCTTGCCGAATCGCCTCACGTGAAATCGAACATCTCCAGGTCGCTCGACACCTCGTGAAGGCGGGCGTTCAGGTACGAGCGGATCTCTTCGCTGGTCTTCAATTGCAAGACCTGGTGGGCGAAGCGCTCGGCCTGGGCGGTGGTGACGGCGTTCAGGACGGCCTTGATCGTGGGCACGAAGGCGGGGCTCATGCTAAAGCGGCGGAGGCCCATGCCGAAGAGGACCAGGACCGAGCGGGGCTGGCCGGCCATCTCGCCGCAGACGGTCACGGGGGTTCCGGTGCGGCGGCAGGCGTCCAGCACCATGTGGAGGACCTTGAAGATCGCGGGCGAGAGGGGCTCGCAGAGGTGGGCGACCTTGGCGTTGTCGCGGTCGGCCGCGACGAGGTACTGGATCAGGTCGTTGGAGCCGATGGAGATGAAGTCGGTCTCACGCAACAGGGCGTCGATGCACACGGCCGCGGCGGGGACCTCGACCATCACGCCGGTCTTGACGTCCTCGCCGAACGGGACGCCCTCGCGACGCAGGTTGCGGCGCGATTCCTCGACCAGCTTGTTGACGTGGCGCAGCTCCTCCAGCGTGGTGATCATGGGGAAGAGCATGTTGACCTTGCCATGCTTCCCGGCGCGGAGGATGGCGCGGATCTGCCGCTCGAAGAGCCGGGGATGCTCGAACGAGAGCCGGATCGACCGCCAGCCCATGAAGGGGTTGGCCTCGTTGCGACGGCCGAGGTAGGGCACGGTCTTGTCGCCGCCGAGGTCCAGCGTACGGATGGTGACGGCGCGGGTGGGCGAGGCCGCGATCATCTGGCGGTAGTGCTCGTACTGCTCCTCCTCGTCGGGCACGTCCTGATGGGTCAGGAACAGGTACTCGGTGCGGAACAGCCCCACCCCCGCCGCGCCCACCTGCACGGCGGAATGGGCGTCGGAGAGGTTGTTGATGTTGGCCAGCAGCTCCACGGGCACGCCGTCGGCACTGGCGGCGGGCTGGTCGCGGTTCGAGACGAGCCGGTCCTTCAGGTTGAAGAACTCTCGCTGCATCTTGCGGTAGGCGGCGATGGTCTCGGGGTCGGGCCGGACCAGCACCACGCCGTCGCGGCCATCGACGATGATCGTGTCGCCGGACCGGACGTCGGCCGAGATGCCGACGCAGCCCGAGACGGCGGGAATCCCCCGACTGCGGGAGAGGATCGCGACATGGCTGGTGCCGCCACCGGTCTCGGTGACGATGCCGGCGATCGGCAGCGTGCCCAGGCTCATGGCCTGGCTCGGCAGGATCTCGTGGGCCACCAAAATCACCGGGTCGTCGCCGTTGGGTCCGGGCTCCTCGCCGATTGACGCCGGGGCCGGCGCCGGGACCGGCGAGAGGCTCAGGTGCGAGCCGATCCGGGAAATCACGTCGCGGATATCGGCCAGACGCTCCCGGAAGAATTCGTGCTCGTGCCGGGCGAACGTCGCCGCGTAGTCTTGCAGGACCATCTGGAGCCCCGACAGCGCCGTCAGGCTCTGCGTCTCGATCAAGGCGCGCACCTTCGCCAATAGCCCCTGATCCTGAACGATGGTCATGTGCGTCCGGAAGATGGCCGCCTCGGCCTCGCCGAGTTCCTGGCCCACCTTCTGGACGATGGCGTGAAGCTCATCCGAGGAGAGCTTGACGGCGCGGTCGAACCGCTCGATTTCCGCCGGGATCATCGCCCGGTCGTGCAGGCCCACGGGCTCGCCCGAGCCGAAAACCGACTCGACCCGATGCACCACACCGACCACGACTCCCGGACTGACCGCAATTCCTTTATGCATAGGCCCTCCAGTCTATCCTCGCCGGGAGTCGGACACAATCCGCGCCAGTGTCGTTTGGGTCTCCGATCTCCGTCCCCTTCCCTCCTTGCCCGCGAGCAAACCCCGTGAGAGGATACAGCGATCCAGCGCACCGAGAGATTGCCACCCGAGGCCATCGTGTTCGAATCCGACGTTCAGGTCATGCCCATCCTGCGGATCTTCGACGAAGCGAAGGCCCGCGAGTTTTACGTCGGCTTCCTGGGATTCTCGGTCGATTGGGAGCACCGATTCGAGGAGAATGCCCCCCTCTACATGCAGGTCTCTCGGGGCAAGCTGGCCTTCCACCTCTCCGAGCATTATGGCGACGGCTGCCCCGGTTCGACCGTGTTCGTCCGCATGACCGGGATCGAGGAATTCCACCGAGAATTGATCGCCAAGAAGTACAAGTACCTCCGCCCCGGCCTCCAGATCGAGTCCTGGAACGCCCGGTCCATGCAAGTGAACGACCCGTTCGGGAATCGGATTCGGTTCAGCGAAGACCTGAAGCCGGAAAACGGCGGCTGAGAGCGAACCCCTGGGAGGTCTCATGATCGGCGCGATTGCCGGGGACATCATCGGATCGGTGCACGAATGGGCCGAGACGAAGGTCAAGCGGTTCCCCCTGTTCGTCCCGGGCAGCAGGTTCACCGACGACACCGTCCTGACCGTCGCCGTGGCGGAGACCCTCCTGCGCGGGGGCGACTACGTCTCGGCCTTTCACGATTACTATCATGCCCATCCCACTCGGGGGTTCGGCGGATCGTTCCATCACTGGGCTCAAAGTCGCGATCGTCGCCCGTACAACAGTTGGGGCAACGGCTCGGCCATGCGAGTCAGCCCCGTGGGATATGCCTTCGAGACGATCGATGAGGTCCTGACCGAAGCCCAACGCAGCGCCGAGGTCACGCACGACCACCCCGAAGGCATCCGCGGCGCCCAGGCCACCGCCGCCGCGATCTTCCTCGCGAGGACCGGGCAGGACAAGCCGGCGATCAAGTCCTACGTGGAAACGACCTTCGGTTATGACCTATCGAAGACGCTGGATGAGATCCGGCCGTCGTACGCATTCGAGGTCTCGTGTCAGCAGTCCGTCCCGCAATCGATCATCGCCTTCCTGGAATCCACCGACTACGAAGACGCCGTCCGCAACGCCATCTCCCTCGGCGGCGATGCTGACACGATGGCGTGCATCGCCGGAGGGATTGCCGAGGCGTTTTACGGCGGAATCCCGGCCGAGATCGAGCGAGAAGCTCTCGCCCGACTCGATGATGATTCGTTCCGCGAGACCGTCCGCGAATTTCGCGCGCGGTTCCCGGTGCGTCGTTGATAAGGATTCGTGTGCTCGATTTCCAGCGGGGCAGGGACGCCCGCCCCACGGGAAATCGCGCCGCTCTCGTCCACCAATCACGTCTCTTCTCGTTGAATCCAAGGGCGTTCCCGGAGCAACCTCATCATGGCCGAGACCGACCCCAAACGCTCCTTGCTGCGCCACACAATCGCAACGCTCGCCTATCGCGCGAGCAGAGCGCTGGGCGATGCCCCCGAGGGATTCGGAGCGGTTCGTGCTCGGCATGACACGCGGAGCGCGGAGGAGATCCTCGCGCACATGGGGGACCTGTTCGACTGGGCCGTCTCGATCGCGCGGGGGCAACAGGTCTGGAAGACGCAGCCGCCCGGGGCGTGGAGCGACGATGTCACGCGACTCTTCGGTGCGCTGGAGACGTTCGACGCGTTCCTCGCCTCCGACGCGCCCATGGGTTTCTCGCCCGAGGCGATCTTTCAAGGGCCGATCGCCGACGCGCTCACCCATGTCGGCCAGCTTGCGACCCTGCGACGCCTGGCGGGCTCGCCCGTCCTGGGCGAGAACTATTTGGACTGTCACCGATTCCACTATTGCTTACGCGTGCCGGGAGTTAGGATGAGGGCCGGAGGCCACCGACGGGAGGCACCGCCATGTCGCTCCTCGATCACCCCGACGCCCGCGCCATCCTGGCCGACTCCGTCCTGACGGCCGAGGCCGTCCGCGGCTGCGACGACCGGCTCACATCGTTCCTCGGGCGCTACCTGCCCCGCTTCCGGCGGGCCGAGCAGCGCCACAACGCCACCCTCGTCCTCCGGGGCCTGCTCAGCGGCCTGCAGCGCAAGACCTGCGAGCCGATCGCGGTCGAGGCCGGCGTCCCCCGCAAGCCGATCCAGTTCCTGGTGGGCGCCGGCCGGTGGGACGACGAGGCCGTCATGGCCGAGATCCGCCGCCACGTCGCCGAGGAGATCGGCGACGCGCGGGCCGTACTGGTCCTCGACGCCACGACCTTCCCCAAGTCGGGGGCCGACTCGTGCGGCGTCGGCCGCCAATGGTGCGGCCGGCTGGGCAAGCAGGAGAACTGCCAGCGCGGCATCTTCCTGGCCTACGCCGCACCCGGCGGCTACGCGCCGCTGGACCGCCGGCTCTACCTGCCCAAGGACTGGGCCGGCGACGCCGCCCGGCGGGCCAAGTGCCACGTCCCCGACGATGTCGAGTTCCGCGAGGGCTGGCGGATCGCCGCCGAGCTGATCGAGCGGGGCGGGCCGGGGCTGCCGCACGCCTGGGTCGTCGGCGACGACGAGTTCGGCCGCCCGGCCCAGTTCCGCGCCTGGCTCCGGGGCCGCGGCGAGCGCTACGTCCTCGACGTGCCCAGCGACACGGTCGTCCGCGACCTGGAGTGCGCGCCGCCCCCGAGCCGCCGCCCCGGCCACGGCCGCCCCCGGGCGGTCCCGTTCCGGCGCGTCGATGCCTGGGCGGCCGCCCAGCCGGCGGGCCGCTGGACCCGGCTGACGATCCGCCCCAGCGAGAAGGGCCCGCTGCGGGTCGACGCGATGACGGTCCGGGTGCGGACGCGGCTGGAGCACCGGGTCGGGCCGGAGGAGCGGCTGGTGGTGATGCGCACCGTCGAGGCCGAGCCCGAGACGCATTACGCGCTGAGCGACGCGGCGGCCGACGTCCCGCTGGAGGAGCTGGTGCGGGCCCGGTTCGCGCGGCACCGGATCGAGGAGGTGTTCGAGGCGGCCAAGGGGGAGGTCGGTCTGGCGCAGTACGAGGTCCGGGGCTGGGTGGGGTGGCACCACCACGTCACGCTCGCGCTGCTGGCGCTGTGGTTCCTCTGCTGCGAGCGGCGGCGAGTCGGGGGGGAAAACCCCGGCGGCGACGGTGTCGCAGGTGCGCGAGGTCTTCGCCCGGCTGCTGCGGGTCCCGGCGCCGGGCCCCGAGCGGATCGCCGCGGAGGTGTCGCGGGTCCTGTGGCGGAAGGAGGCGGCGCGGATCTATCACTGGCATAAGGCCACCGGCGGCTTCCCGCCGCGCCGGCCACCGCCGGATACCAGTTGATCAGGTGAGACTTCGTT
>JAQGHR010000031.1 GCA_028291545.1 Planctomycetota bacterium
GCCGCCCATCGCGTAGTGGGCCGTCGGTTGGATCGGAATCGGCTCCTTTATCGTATCGACGCCGAGATACGTGCGGGCGAAATCGATGATGTCGGGAAGCCGCTTCTCCACCCACTCGCTGTCCACCTTGCCGCCGGTGGGGCTGGTGCCGTACTTGTTGATCGTCTCGGCCCGGATATCGAGATAGACGAAATCCTTGCCGCCGATGCCCCGGCCGGCGCGGACTTCCTGGTAGATCGATCGCGAGCAGACATCCCGGCTGGCCAGGTCCTTGAGGTTCGGCGCATAGCCCCGGACCTCCATGAATCGCTCGCCCAGGTCGTTGAACATCACGCCACCGTCACCGCGGCAGGCTTCCGACAGGAGGATGCCGAGACGGTAGATGCCCGTGGGGTGAAACTGAAAGAATTCCATGTCTTCCAGGGGAAGGCCGTGACGGTAAGCGATCGCCGGGCCGTCGCCCGTAAGGGCGTAGGCGTTGGACGAGACCTTGAACATCCGGCCGAATCCGCCGGTGGCGATCAGGACGCTCTTGGCGTGAAAGGTATGCAGCTCGCCCGTGGCCAGTTCGAGGGCGACGATGCCGCGACACTCGCCATCCTCCATGATGAGGTCGAGCATGTGGAATTCGTCGAAGAACGAGACGCCTTGCTTGATGCACTGCTGGTAGAGCGTCTGCAAGATCATGTGCCCGGTGCGGTCGGCTGCGTGGCACGCGCGCATCACGGGGATGCGAGGGCGGGCGTTCGGGGTGCCTGGAGGAGCTGAGGGGTCATAATCCGGGTTGGCCTTCGTGTGGCCGCCGAAGCGGCGCTGGGAGATCCGGCCGTCGGCGGTGCGGTCGAATGGAAGGCCCATGTGTTCGAGGTCGTAGATGCACTCGATGGCCTCGCGGCAGAGGATCTCGGCCGCGGTCTGATCGACGAGGAAGTCGCCGCCCTTGATCGTGTCGTAGGCGTGGTTCTCCCACGAGTCCTGTTCCAGGTTCGAGAGCGCCGCGGCGATCCCGCCCTGGGCCGCGCCGGTGTGGGAGCGCGTGGGGTAGAGCTTGCTGACGACGGCGGTACCGGCCTTCTTGCTGGCCTCCAGCGCGGCCATCAGGCCCGCGCCGCCGGCGCCGACGATAATGCAGTCGAAACGATGGTAATTCATGAGTGTTTCAGTCGTTCGCGGATCGGCTCCCGGCGGGCGGGGGATCGGCCGGTAGCGGTGAATTGGGGCGAGGTCCGATTACTTCGCAACGGGAGGGAGCGGGTTCTCCGCCTTCGCGGGCACCGCCTTCGGCGGCGGCGCCGGGTTGGCCACGCCCGGCGGTTGGTTCTTCATCGGGTGCTTGGCGATGTAGGCCTCGTCGGGCTGGAACATGAAGATCGCGTACGAACCAATGCCGATCAGCGAGATCGCCGTCAACCAGATCAGCGTCGAGGCCAGCACGCGAGCGGTCGGCCGGGCGATGTACTCGAAGAGCACCTGCCGCAGGCCGTTGAACCCGTGACCCAGCGCCAGGGTGATCATGGCGAAATCCCAGAGTCGCCAGATGAACCCGGTCCGACGGGCGGCCCATCGGTTCGCGATGAAGGCGTAGTTGATCGTCTCCACATTATTCAGTATATGCATGATGAACAGGTGGCCGACGGCCAGGAACACCAGGAGCAAGCCCGAGATCCGCATCAGGTACCAGGCCCGAAGCTCGAAGCCCGAGGCGGGCCGGACCCGAACGCCGACCGGCGGGACGAATCCGATCACCGTCAGCCAGACGAACGCCACGCCCATCACGCCGAACATCAATCCCGTCGTTCGCGGCGCCCGGAGGGGCGTCGTCACGGACGAGGGGGGTGATTGCAACGCGACTTCAGTCGTTGCAGGCCGATCGACCGAGGCGGCGGGGGGCCGGATGTCCGTCTGGATGTCCTGCATGTGGCCCGGCGGGCGGCTCAGGGGATAGAGGACCGCGACCGTCGTCGGGATCATGATCAGCCAGAAGACGACCTGAACGCCCCGGAGAATCTCGCGGCGGTGGTGCGCCCCTTGCCGCCAGAAATCGTAGAGGATCACGCCCACGCCATTCACCGCGTGGAAGACGACCGAGGCGATGAGCCCAAGCTCGGCAAAACGGAACGCCCAGCGGAGGGCGGGATAGTAGTTGCCGTCGAACCAGATGCCGCCATAGATCGCGACGGTGTGGTCATACCACTCGGGCACCACCACGACGAGAAACGTGTCGAGAACGTGAACCAGCAGGAAGAACAGGATGCCAAGGCCGGTAACGCGGTGAAGCAACCAGGACCACTGGCCCAGCCCTCCCCCGTAACGAAAACCATCGACCAGCCGGGCAATCAGGCCGGGCTGGTAATACCGCGGCGGACGGGGCGACGTTGACATGAGGGTCGAGTGTCTCGTTTACAGGCGCGAGTTAGGACGGCGTGCCAAGGACGACCGGCGCGGCCGACCTCGCCGATCGGCACGCCTCGCGGGATCTTTCCGCTAGACATGGCTTTTGTAGAGCCGCCCGCGCGAAGGGTCAAGAGGGGAGCGGCTCGTCGGGCCGGTTCTCTCGGGCGGTCCCGACTGGTAGACGGACGCAGACAATCGACCCGACATGGTCGCAACCGTCCACGCGATCAGCGCGCCAGGTCGATCCTCGTGGCGCGAAACTGGCCGGCGAGGTTGAGGCGGCCTTCGGCGGCGACCGGGCTGCCGTGGCAGAGATTCTCGCCCAGATCTTGCAACCAGCCGCGATCGGGGACGAGGGAAGCCGCGCCCTCAACGATCAGGAGATCGTCCGGACGTCCGCTCGGAGCTACCTGAAGCACCAGGCGCGGCTCGCGACGAGACGGGCCCGCGCGTTCGACCCACGAATCAATAATTGCGCCCTGGATGATCGTCGGCCTATCCATCGCGACGTCCTCTCCAACTCAGGCCTTGCAACGCTAGGCCGGAACCCGCTTCGGGTCCGCCAATGCATCCATCATGGCAGTTTGACGGAGAAGATCAAGAGAGAAATGAAAAAAAGTCGTAACTCCAGTCCTCGCAATGCGTCTCGTCCACGGAATCGGGAGCGAAAAATGCATCCGACAATCCGTGCATGGAGTCATGTGATCCGACTCTGTGGATTGCGGAGAGGTTTCCGCGGGGTGTAGGATCGTCCTTACAGAGGCGGTGTGGCGGATTGTCTCGTGGGAGGACGTTGGCCCGAGGCGAGTCAACCGGGGTGGAGGAGATGCACATGTCCACTCCGTTGCGATGGGCCGAACTGAGGGGCGGACGGGCGCACAATCTCCGGGGCGTCGATCTGGACGTGCCGCTCGGCCGGCTGGTGGTGGTGACGGGTCTGAGCGGCTCGGGCAAGAGTTCTCTCGCGTTCGATACGCTCCACGCCGAAGGCCAACGACGATATATCGAGACGTTTTCCGCCTATACCCGCCAGTTCCTCGAACGTCTCGACAAGCCGGAAGCGGACCGGATCGAGGGGCTGCCGCCGTCGATCGCCGTGGGGCAGAACGTGGCGAGGCGATCGGCGCGGAGCACGGTTGGCACCGTGACGGAGGTCCACGACGCCCTCGGCCTGCTGTTCGCCCGGATCGGTCGGGTGGAATGCCGGAACTGCGGCGCCGAGGTCCGGCCGACCGATCCCGAAATCGTGGCCCAGGCGGTCGATGCGTTGCCGGATCGGTCGCGGTACATGATCGCGTTTCCGATGGAGATTTCCGACGAGAGCGACCCCCTCGCGCTCGCCGATGGGCTCCGTGAGGATGGATTCACCCGCGTCCGAGCCGATGGCGTCGTCAGCACGATCGATTCCGGTCCCCTGCCCCGCCCGAAGGACGGCGTTGTCGAGGTCATCGTCGATCGCCTCGTGCGGGGCTCGGAGGCGGAATCGCGACGACTGGACTCCATCGAGACCGCGTTCGCGAAAGGCTTTGGCCGCTGCCGGATCATCACGGATGAAGGGGCTCGCACCTACTATCGCGGCTGGAAGTGTTCGAATTGCGGGATGGACGCGGTCGCCCCCGAGCCCCGCCTGTTCCGTTACAACAGCCCGGTCGGCGCCTGCCCGTCCTGCGAGGGATTTGGCCGGGTGATCGATCTGGATCTGGCGAAGATCGTGCCGGACCCACGCAGGACCGTCCGCGAGGGCGCGATCGTGCCCTGGACCACGCCGGCGTATCGCGAGTGGAATGACCAGTTGATCGCGGCCTCGGGGCGACTCCAGGTCGACGTGGACCGACCGTTCGGCGAGCTGCCGGCGGATCAGGTCGGCCGGATCGTCGATGGCGGCCCCGGCTTCTCCGGCTTGCGAGGTTTCTTTCGGGCTCTCGAAAAGAAGACGTACAAGATGCATGTCCGCGTGTTCCTCAGTCGCTGGCGGGGTTATTCCCCCTGCCCGGCGTGCGGGGGGAAGCGGCTCCGGCCCGAGAGTCTGGCGGTGAAGGTCGGCGGCCTCGACATCGCCGAGCTTTCGTCGCAAACCATCTCCCGGGCTCGATCGTTTCTCGACGACCAGCGCAATGGCGAAGTCGCCGGGCGGATCCTCTCGGGAGTCCTGGCGCGACTCGATTATCTCGATCAGATTGGCCTGGGTTACTTGACGCTCGACCGCCAGGCTCGGACCCTCTCGGGTGGCGAGGCGAGGCGCGTCGCCCTGACGGCCGCTCTCGGGTCGGGGCTGGTCAATACGATGTACGTCCTGGACGAGCCCTCCATCGGCCTTCATCCCCGCGATGTCGTGCGGCTGGTGGACGCCATGAAACGCTTGCGGGACGCCGGTAATTCTCTCGTTGTGGTGGAGCACGAGGAATCCGTGATGCGCGCGGCCGACCATCTCGTCGAGGTCGGACCGGGTGCCGGGGACGCGGGCGGGAGGATCGTTTACGCCGGTCCGGTCGCGGGGATCGAGGCCGTCGTGGACTCCCCGACAGCGACGTTCCTTTCCGGCCGGATGCGCGACACGACGCCGACGTCGCGGCGAGCGACCGATCGGGGCTGGATTGAGCTGAGAGGGGCGTCGGGCCACAATCTCAAGGAGATCGACGTGGCGATTCCCCTCGGCGTGATCTGCGTCGTCTCGGGCGTGAGCGGGTCGGGCAAGAGCACGCTGGTCGAGGAGACGGTTTATCCCGCTCTGGCGAGGGCCGTTCGCCAGGAGCCCTTACCCTCCGAGCCGTACCGGGAGCTGGCCGGGTTCGAGACGCTCGCCGACGTGGTCCTGATCGACCAATCGCCGATCGGGCGGTCGGCCAGGTCGAATCCGGTGACGTACCTGAAGGCGTTCGACGAGATCCGCAAGACGTTCGCCCAGCAGCACGAGGCGAAAGTTCGCAATTATGGCCCGAGCCGATTCAGCTTCAACGTCGAGGGCGGCCGGTGCGACCGCTGCGAAGGGAACGGCGAGCTGACCGTGGACATGCAGTTCCTGGCGGACGTGAGGATTCGCTGTCCCGAATGTCGCGGGACCCGGTTCCGACCCGAGACGCTGGAAGTCACCTACCGGGGCAAGACCATCGCCGAGGTCCTCGATCTGACGGCGCGAGAGGCATTCGCGTTCTTTCGACACAAACCGAAGGTCCTGTCGCGGTTGCGTCCCTTGCTGGACGTAGGGCTCGACTATCTCCGCCTCGGTCAGCCGGCGACGACGCTTTCCGGCGGCGAGGCCCAGCGCCTGAAGCTCGCGGCCTCGCTCGCCTCCACTCCGGGAGCCATCACGCGAGCGGCCTCGAAGGGAAAGACGCTCTACATCTTCGACGAGCCGACCACCGGACTTCATCCCGTGGACGTGGAGAAGCTCTTACAATGTTTCCATTCGCTCGCCGATCAAGGGCACTCGGCCTTGATCGTGGAGCATAATCCCCAGGTCATGCTCGCGGCCGACTGGATCATTGACCTCGGCCCGGATGCGGGCGACAACGGAGGCCGGATCGTGGCCCAGGGCTCGCCCGAAGACGTGGCACGCGCTGGGACTTTCACGGGCGCGGTCCTGGCCGAGGAATTCGCGAAACGAGCCCCATCCCGTCCCTGATCCGAGGTCCGAGATGTCCGATACGCAGACTGCCTGGGCGATGATCTGGGCCCATGCCGCGAAAACCGATGGCCCGTTCGAGATCTCGGACATCGTCCCCGCAGTCGCGGCGAAACTCGGCAACGATCAGGACGAGGCGCGACGTCTCATCGTCTTCCTCATCGACGAGGCGGCGCGTCTACCTGATGGCCGCGAGTTTTTCGCCCTGGAGGGCCAGGCCATCGTGCCCTTGCCGGAGTTCCTCTCGGCTCGTGACGCAGGCGAGACGGCCATGGACGCCTATCCCTTCGAGCTATGACGCGACCGTTCGCCCGAATCCGCATCACCGGGTTGCATCCCCCTATCCGTCCGGTCAGAATTCGTTCGGGGGTCGGAAGTCGCATCGCAGCGGGGACCTTTCGAGGTGGAAAGGGGACGATCATGACGCTTGACATGGCGTGTGAGGGATGTGGCCAGAAGTATCGCCTGCCCGCCGCCCTGGCCGGCAAGAAGGCGAAATGCAAGGCCTGCGGGATTCTCATGACGATCCCCTCGACCTCGCTTCCGCTCGCGTCTCCATCTCCGCCTCCGGCGCCGGCGAAGCCCGTTCTCCAATCGTTCGGGACCCCGCCACCACCTCGGGCCAAGCCGGCGATTCAGTCCTTCGGCACGCCCCGGTCATCGGCTACTCCCCGGAAGCCCGCGCCGCCGGCTTCGCGGCCGGTGGACGAGCCGCTGGACGATTTCGAGGAGGTGGACGACGCAGACGATCCTTATGGATTCGACGACCGGGTCGCGGCGGTCGCGAAGCCGTACTCCTCCGACGAGGAAGAGGATGACGAACTTCCGGCGGCCACGAGGCGACCTGGGCGTGCGATTGAGAACAAGAAGAAAAAAGTCCGCCGGATGACGAACACCGCGGGGTTTGGTAAGAGGTTCTCCGCCTTGTTCATTGATGGGTGCGTCCTCTTGCCGTTCAGCCTCTATGTGTTAGTCCAGGTGAAACCCGCACCGCTAGGGGAAGGCGACCTCAGCCGATTGCTCGATGTCCGAAACGTCTATTATGCCGTGGGGGTCGGCTTGTATTATCTGGGGATGGAAGCCTCCCCGCTTCATGCCACGCTGGGCAAGCTCGCGATGGGCCTCCGGGTTGTCGATACGGACGGCCGACCGGCCTCGCCGATGCGAGCGGCCGCCCGCGTTGGCCTGAGAGCCGTGAGCGGCCTGTTCGGGATTCCCTCCTTGATCTCGGCCTTCACGGTCGCGTCGTCCGGTCGCAACCAGGCCCTCCACGACATGTTCTCCGGCACCATGGTCGTTCATAAAGACTGAGCGAGGATCGAGACCAGGCATGGCCTACTGGCTGTTCAAGTCCGAGCCCGAATGTTTCTCGTTCGCCCACCTGATGGCACTGCCCAGGAAAACCGCGGGCTGGGACGGGGTGCGGAACTTCCAGGCGCGCAACTTCTTGAGGGACGACATCAAGATCGGTGATGGCATCCTGTTCTACCACTCGAACGGCGACCCGCCCGCGATCGCCGGCATCGCCGAGGTCGTGAAAGAGGCGCACCCCGACCCGACCGCGTTCGACCCGACCGAAATGCATCACGACCCCAAGAGCCGGCCGGAATCGCCCACCTGGTTCCAGGTTTCCATCCGGGCTGTGCGTCCGATCGACCCGCCCCTGACCTTGCCCGGCCTCCGAACCGTCCCGGCCCTCGCGTCCATGGAGCTTCTCCGCAAAGGCAGCCGGCTCTCGATCCAGCCGGTCCGGCCCGAGGAATGGGCGGTGATCCTGGACCTCGCGGGTCCGGCCTCACCTTCGAAGAAACGATAAATCCGCCCACACCGAGACGACGGAGGCCACGATGGCCCGCATCGAGCATTTCGCGCTATTTTGTGAGGACCTGGACGCACTCCGCGACTTCTACACGCAGGCCCTCGGGCTCCGCGTGATCGTCGATAACAGCAAGGCCCCGGTGCGTGGGTACTTCCTCACCGACGACGGCGGATCGGTGCTGGAAATCATCGCTCGCCCTCCGGGAACGCCAGCACCCGATACCCGTTACGGCTCGCACGCCGCGTTCTGGGTCGAGGACTACGATCGCTCCAAACGTGACCTGGAAGCGCGTGGTGCCCGGTTCGAGACGGACAGCGAAGTCGTCTCCGAGACGATCAAGACCGGATTCTTCGATGATCCTCAGGGCAACCGGCTCCAGATCGTCTGGCGGGCGAAACCGCTCGGGGAGTGAACTGGACCCGCGATCGCTCACAAGACCGTCATCATCAGCACCCGCGCGGCGCGGACGAGCTGGGATCGTTCCGCGGGAGTGACCATGCCGCGAATCACGATCCCTTCGAGCTTGGCGAGGGTGCTCCGGAGGACGAGTGTCACGGCCGGCCCGATTTCCAGTTGTTCGCGGTTGGCCAGCAGCACCTTCATCACGTCACGCACCGCGATCGCTTCGTCCAGGCTCGGCTCGGTCTTGCCGTTCCACGGAGGCAGATGATCGCTATCCGCCGCGCGGCGGATGATTCCGTGAATGATCCGCGTGACGGCCAGCGCCTTGTCATAATCGAGCGTGTCCGACCGATCGCTCGGGCGGTGGTAGTGGGGATTCTCTCCCGTGCTGAAGAAGAGGTAGGGAATCGAGAGCCTGCGAAACGGGCCGTAGTCGCTGCGATCGACCATCAGCAGGTCATTGCCGATGAGGCCGAGATTCACGGGCTGCCCCTGGGAAGCCTGGTCAATGATGACCTTCATCCCGGGCGAGGTCTCCGCGCCGAAGGCGAAGACGAAGTCCTTGCACACTCCGCCCAGGGCTCGGCCGATCATGTCGGCCGTGACGAACAACTTTACGCGGTCGAGCGCGATCGGGGAGTGCTCGACAAAGTAACGCGAGCCCCAGAGGCCGTCTTCTTCGAGGTCGAACCCGAGGAACAGGATCGATCGCCTCGGCTTCACGTCGGACTGGGCCAGGCAACGCGCGACCTCCAGCATCATGCCCACGCCCGATGCGTTGTCATCGGCCCCCGGAAAGTACGTCGTCCCCGCGCGGCCGAGGTGATCGAAATGGGCGCCGACGAGGATCCACTCGTCTCGTAATTTGGGGTCGGTCCCGACGATCTTCGCTCCGATATTCCGGCCGAGCACGCCGCCCGTGTTGGAGTTGGGGATCTCCTGGACGTAGCTCGTCCCGAAGACCGGCTGAAGCCCCAGTTGTTTCAGCTCGCGCTCAACATAGGCGGCGGCCTTCACCGCTCCGGCCCCGCGACGGCCGCCGAACTCCGCGGAGGCGAGCGTGGCGACGTGGCCCTTGTATCGGCCCATCTCGGGCGCAGGCGCGGCGGCGAGCGCCGGCACGGCCCAGGCGATCGTCAGGGTCGCCACAATCGCGATCTTGCGGATATCCATCGCGGTCGCGGCGATCCTCGCCGCCCTCCTGTTGTGGGGATCTGGCGATCCCCGTGCAATCGTGACGCGGCTCGGAAAAAAACGGATCGACCGGACGCACCTCTCGGAATCACGTGCCATGATACCTCAGGTTCGGATAGCCCGAGAACACGGAGGTGGATCGTGCGCGGACGCTCGATGGTGAAGGCCCTCGCGCTGGCGGGGGTTCTGCTCGGATTTGCAGGGGGTTCTTCGGTCAAGGCCCAGGATTGGAGCGACTACCTCCACTGGCCCTACACCCCGCCCCAGGTCCCCGGCAACGGGTTCGAATACCAATCCCTGCACGACGGGTTCTACCGCTACCCCCGCGAGCAGCGGATTGTGCCCCAAATTCAGGGTCCCTACTACCGCAATTTCTACGGCGGCAAGCGGACCATGGGCATTCGCCGCAAGCTCAGCCTCTACGACTGGGATTACAAGAAGAAGTTCTATGAGGGCAATCACTTCGCCCTCGACGTCTTCTGAGAACTCCGGGCGTGCGAGGCCCAGATGGCTTCGCACGCCCGTCCGGTCACCCCAGCGCGACGGCCATTCGATAATACAACTCCGCCGCCACGCGCACTTCGTCCAGCTCGATCCACTCGTCTTTCGTGTGGGCCTGGGCGATGTCTCCGGGGCCGAAGACGACGCACGGGATGCCCGCTTGTCCGAGAGGTCCCGCGTCGGTTCCGTACGGCACGCCGATCCGGCTGGGCGTTCGGCCCGTGGCCGAGGCGATCACGTCGGACATCGCGGCGAGGTCCGTCTCTCGCATGTTCGGCGATAGCGCGGGCATGTTGACCCACGGCGGCAGGAATTCCAGCCCGTCGAGGCTCCCCAGCCGTTCCCGCAGGAACGCGGCCGCCTCGCCCGGTACGGATTCGGGCATTTCGCCCGGTATCACCCGACGATCGACCTCGATCTCGCACCAATCGGGTACGACGTTCACGCTCACCCCGCCGTCGATCCTCCCCACCGAGAGGCTCGGCGGCCCGAGGATCGGGTCGGGCGTCGCGCGAGAAAGGACCAGCGCATAATCGGACAGGGCGGTGACCACCCTGGCCATGCGATAGATCGCGTTGTCCCCGAGGTGGGGCGTGGAGCTGTGACAGGCGACGCCGTGACTGCGGATCTTCCAGCGCACGGCGCCCTTATGCGTCGTCACCAGGTCGAGCCTGGTCGGCTCGGCGACGATGGCCAGATCCACGTCCGGCCGTTCCTCGGCCAGGCGACTGCTGCCCACATGGGTGAACTCCTCGTCCACGGTGCAGGCCAGGATCACGGACGCCGAGCCGGAGGGCTTTTCGGCGACCAATCTCGCGAACGCGGCGAGCATCGCGGCCATGCCCCCCTTCACGTCGCACGAGCCACGGCCAAAGAGCTTGCCGCCCTCGATTTTCGGCAGGAACGGGTCGATCGTCATCCCGTCCGTCGGGACGGTATCCTGATGGACGTCGAAGAGGATTGTCCGTCGGCCGCCCGGTGCCTCGTATTTCGCAATCACGTTATCCCGACCGGACCGGACTTCGTGGCGACGATAGGGGACGCCGAGGTCCCGGAAGTACCGTTCGAGGTAGTCGCTCATCCTCGTTTCGAGGACCGTCGGACCCGAGAGCGCACGTCCCATCGGGTTGACACTTGGGATCGCGACGAGGTCCGACAGCAGGCGAGTCACGGCGTCCACGATGCGGCTCCGGGCGGCGGATGCGTTTTCGACGGCCCGATCATACCCGCGCGGCCCTCTCGATGTCACAGGTCGGCTCCGCTACGATAACTGCGTCGAAGGAGAGGCCGCCTCGTCCCGCGTCCCTCCGTCCGCGAGGAGAGATGCCATGCCTCGCCCCGAGGCCGATCGCAATCTATTGCTCGGCGTGCTCGCACTCCAGATGGACTTCATCACGCGAGACGCCCTGATCGCCGCCATGTACGCCTGGGTCTTCGACAAGACGAAGACGTTGGGCGCCCTCCTCCTGGACCAACACGCGATCGATCCCGCCGACCTTGCGGCGCTCGAGCCGATGGTCGCCCGCCATGTCGCGAGGCATGGGAACGACCCGGCGACCAGCCTGGCGTCGCTCTCCTCGACCGACGGCGTCGTCGATCACCTCCGTTCGATCGGCGATCCCGACGTCGACGCCACGGTCACGATCCTGGCGTCCAACAGCGCGGACGAGTCGACGGAGTCGTTCCATCGCGCCCCCGCGACCGGCTCCGGCGGTCGATTCCGCCGTCTTCGTGATCACGCCCGGGGCGGCCTGGGGGTCGTCTATGTCGCGCACGATGCCGAGCTCAACCGCGAGGTCGCGCTCAAGGAAATTCGCCAGGACGCGGCCGACAATCTCAAGAGCCGCGCGCGCTTCGTGACCGAGGCGGAGATTACCGGAGGGCTGGAGCATCCGGGGATCGTGCCGGTTTACGGCTTGGGAAAGTACGATGATGGGCGGCCGTATTACGCCATGAGGTTCATTCGCGGTGACAGCCTCAAGGAGGCGATCGGGAAGTTCCACGCCTCCGAGGCCATCGGACGCGACCCCGGCGAACGAACCCTGGCGCTCCAGAAGCTCCTGAGGCGATTCCTCGACGTCTGTAACGCGATCTCGTATGCCCACTCGCGGGGCATCCTGCACCGAGACCTGAAGCCCGGCAATATCCTGGTCGGCCAGTACGGCGAGACCCTGGTCGTCGATTGGGGACTCGCCAAGGCCGTCGGCCGCCCGGACGCCCACGACCTGCCGGCCGAGGCGAGCCTGCGTCCGACCGGCTCCGGCGAGAGCGACGAGACGGTCCCGGGCTCCGTGCTCGGCACGCCCCAGTACATGAGCCCCGAGCAGGCGGCCGGGCGACTGGATCTGCTCGGGCCGGCGAGCGATGTTTACAGCCTGGGCGCGACGCTGTTCGCGGTCCTCACCGGCAAGTCGCCGTTTGCCGATCAGCACGTCATGGAGACGTTGCGGAAGGTGCAGATCGGCGAATTTCGCAGCCCTCGCACCCTCGCTCGCTGGATTCCCCCGGCGCTGGAGGCGATCTGCCTGAAGGCCATGGCGCTGAAGCCCGAAGCGCGGTACGTCTCGCCCCACGCGCTGGCGGACGACCTGGAGCGATGGCTGGCGGACGAGCCGGTCTCCGCCTGGCGAGAACCGATCTCCCTCCGGTTCCGCCGCTGGGTGCGGAAGAACAAGACGCTCGTGGCCACGGCCTCGGCGGCGGCCTGCGTGGCGATCGTCCTGCTCGGCGGAGGCGGGCTCATGCTCCGTGCCCAGAGACTCCGCGCCGAGGCCGGCGCGAGGGAGGCGCTGGAGTTCGCCGACCGCCGCGAGATCGAGGCCGGCGCCACATCCGACCTGGCCCTGTGGGGCGAGGCGATTGCCGCCGTCCGCCGGGCCGAGGCGCTGATCGATTCGGCCGGTGGCTCCGCCGAATTGAGACGGCGCGTTGATGCAAAGCTGGCCGCTCTACTCGCGAGGGAGCAGGACCGCCGAATGGTGACCACCCTGGAAGAATGCCGCCTCCAGGGTGCCAGCGTCAAGGACGGCCGGTTCGATCTCGACTCGACGCACAGTGCCTTCCTGCTCGCATTCCGCGGGTACGGAATCGACCTGGCGTCGCTTTCGCCTCAGACCGCCGCCGCCCGGATCCGATCGAGCCCGATTCGAGAGGCTCTGCTGGCGGCGATCGACGAATGGTCGATCGGCGAGCCCAAGAATGTTTCCGCCGCGCGGCTGGATGCCATCGCGGTCGCCGCGGACCCCGGCTCACGAGACCCCCAACTGCGTGAAGCCGTCTCCCGCCGTGACCTCGCGACCCTGAGTCGTCTGGCCGGCGAGATGGACCCGGGCCGAGCGCCCGTCGCGAGGACGCTGCTCCTCGCCCGACCTCTCTCGTTCCTCGATCCGGCCGCCGCCCTGGCATTGCTCGAGGCGACGCACCGCGCCAATCCCTCCAACTTCTGGGTGAACCACGAACTCGGCCGGGTCTATTTGACCACCAAGCCGCCACAAAACGAGTCCTCGGTACGCTACTTTACCGCCGCACTGGTGCTCCGGCCGAACAGCCCCGGCGTCTACGTCAACCTGGGCGTCGCCCTGGATGCTGCGGGGAAGTCCTCAGAAGCCCTCGATTCCTTCCGCAGGGCGCTCGCGCTGAAGCCCGACTATGTCGAGGCCATGACGGACCTCGGGGCCGCCCTACGTACGGCGAATGACATCGACGGGGCGATCGAGATGTACCGTCGCGCCACCGCCCTTGAACCGAACCTGGCCGCCGCTCACGCCAATCTCGGCATTGCCCTCCACGACAAAGGTGACCTTGCCGGCGCGATCGACGCCTACAACCGTGCCCTCCTCCTGAATCCCGGCCAACCCGAGGTGCTCACGAATCTCGGTGTCACACTCCGCCTCCGTGGTGACACCGCCGGGGCGATCGGCGCCTTCCACAAGGCCCTCGCGGTCCAGCCCGATCTGACCAAGGCACTCTTGAATCTCGGGATCGTCCTTGAAGAAACGAGAGATCTCGCGGGGGCGATCGACGCCTATCGCAGGGCGATCGCCACGGACCCCGAGAATGCCGAGGCGTTCTACAACCTGGGATGTATCTTCAACGGCAGGGGAGATCACCGGGAAGCCATCGACACATTCCGCAGGCTGCTTGCCATCAAGCCCGATCACGCCCGCGGGCAGATGAACCTCGGTAACGCGCTGGCCGGACTCGGCGACATGCCGAAAGCGATCGCCGCGCTTCGCAGGGCCATCGAATTGAAGCCCGATTTCCCGGAGGCCTACTACAACCTCGGCACCTACCAATCGGGCATGGGGAATTTCAGCGGGGCGATCGAGGCCTTCCGACAGGCGATCAAACTGAAGCCCGATTACGCCGAGCCGCACTGCAACCTCGGGCTCGCTCTCCAGAACCAAGGAGCCTTCGCCGAGGCCCTGGATCAACTCCGCAAGGGGCATGACCTGGGATCAAGGCGTGGAGACTGGCGATATCCTTCGGACCAATGGGTGAAGATTTGCGAGCGCATGATCGAGGTCGAGACACGACTGCCCGCCTACATCAAAGGCGAGGCGAAAGCGGCGGATTTTCGAGGGATGCTCATGATGGCGGACGTCTGCCGCCTGAAGTCGCTCAACGCGGCCTCCGCGCGGTTCTTCGGCCAGGCCCTCGATTTGCCCGAAGGACGGAGCTCGCCCCCGCAGTCCGGCATTCGCTACAACGCGGCGTGTGTCGCGGTCATGGCCGCCGCGGGTCAGGGCAAGGACGATCCGCCGGTCGATGGCCCGACACGAGACCGTCTCCGACTCAGCGCCCTCGACTGGCTCCGCGCCGACCTGGCGGCCTGGGGATCGCTGCTGAAGAGCCCGTCGCCGCCGGAGCGAGCCGAGATCGCCAGGACTCTGGCCCACCGGAAGTCCGACCCCGACCTCGGCGGCATCCGCGACGAGGCCGCTCTCGCGGCGCTTCCGGCGTCGGAGCGGGCGACGTTACAAACGCTCTGGAGAGAGGTTGAGGACTTGCGAAAGACGGCGAGCGAGCCAGCGAGGAAATGATCGGGATCGAAGGACCGGTTCTCGCCGCCGATCTCCTGTGTTCGACGAAGATGGCCGGTAATCACGGGACTCACCGAGGATGCAGCGCGTCACATGCTCATGCGTATGTAACGGGTGTCGCCACCGATTTTCGCTTGGTCCGAAAATTGCTCAGATTTCCAGGCTAATTGGGCTTGCCAAGGCCGATCAGACACTTAGAATCCGACAGACCTTCGGGACTCGCGCTTTCGCGCGATCCCCCCTCACCTCGATTCGAGGGTCAAGAAGACGATGGGCGAGTCATCCTCCGCCTCAACCCACCTCGTCGTCATCCCGCTCGAAGAGCAGACGGATGGCGACGAGCCTCCCAGTTCCCCTCACGGAACGACTCCCGGCCAGGCCAGCTCGGCGAGACATCCGCTCTGGGCCGACGTGCCCGACGAAGACTGGAACGACTGGCGATGGCAGTCGCAGCACGCCATCCGCAGCCCGAAACAAATCATCGAGCTGCTCCCCGTGACCGACGACGAGCGACGCGCCATCGAGAGCCTCTCCACCCAGTACAAGACCGCCATCCCGCCCTATTATTTCTCCTTGATCGATCCGCACGACCTGCGCGACCCGATCCGGTTGCAGTCGGTGCCGTCGATCGAAGAGCTCGAGGGCGAGGCGACCGTCTCCGAGGACGATCCCCTGGACGAGGACAAGGACTCGCCCGTACCCGGTCTGACTCACCGCTACCCGGATCGCGTGCTGCTGGTCACGACGCATGTCTGCACCATGTACTGCCGGTTCTGCACCCGCAAACGCGCCACGATGAAGAAGGGCGGTTGGGACGCCGTCTCTCGCGACGATGAACGAATGATCGAATATGTCCGCGATCATCCCGAGATCCGCGACGTGATCGTCTCCGGCGGCGATCCCTTGACCCTGCCCCTGGAAAAACTCGAATTCTTCCTGACGAACCTGGCCGAGATCGAGCATGTCGACGTGATCCGCGTCGGCACCCGCGTCCCGGTCACGTTGCCGCAGAAGCTCGACGAGGACGACCTGATCAAGGTCCTGTCCGCCAGCGACAAGGTCTGGATTCAGACCCATTTTAACCACGCCCGCGAGGTCACGCCCGAGGCCGCCCGCGCGGCGAAGCGCCTCCGCATGGCCGGGCTGCCGATGAACAACCACTGCGTGCTCATGAAGGGCGTCAACGACAGCGTGGCCGCCCAGCGCGACCTCTGCCGGGCCCTCTTACGCATCAAGGTTCGCCCCTACTATCTCTTCCATTGCGATCCCGTCACCGGCGCGGGGCACTTCCGGACCAGCGTCTGGAAGGGGATCGAGATCATCGAAGGCCTGCGCGGACATATGTCCGGCCTCGGCATCCCGACTTACGTGGTCGACGCCCCGCGGGGCGGCGGCAAGATCCCGCTCATGCCGAACTACCTCATCTCCGCCGCCGATGACGCGGTGGTTCTGCGGAATTATGAAGGCATGATGATTCGCTACAATGCGACCGGGGCGCCGGCGGACGTTCGTCCTCCGGTCGTGACTCAGGGCGTCAGCGCCCTGCTCGAAGGCCAAGCCGAGGCCCTGATCCCCCGAGACAATCCCCGAATGGGCCGCCGCAAGGCCGTGCCGCCTCTGCTGGAGGCGAAGATCGGGCGCAACGGCAACGGCAATGGCAACGGCCACGCGAACGGCAACGGCCATTCGAATGGGAACGGTTACTCCAACGGCAACGGACATTGAGGTCCGACGTGCTCAGGATCGGCATCGCGTACAGCCTCAAGCCGGTCGATCGGGACGACGACGGACCCGACGACCGGTACGAGGAGTTTGATAAGCCCGAGACGATCGACGCCCTCGCCGAGGCGATCCGCGGCGACGGGCACGACGTCTCCCTGCTCGGCGATGGCCGCGAATTCCTGGCCAGCATGCTGGGCAATCCGCCCGATTTCGTCTTCAATTTCGCCGAGGGCCAGGGGATCGGCCGCGACCGCGAGGCGCGGATACCGGCGGTGTGCGAGATGCTCGGGGTCCCCTATTCGGGGTCGGACCCGCTGACGATGGCGGCGGCGCTGGATAAGACGATGGCGAAGCGTCTGATCCGCGACTCGGTCCTGACCCCCGATGAGGCCGTGATTCCCGTGGGCTGGCCCGACGACCAGATCCGCACTGCCCTGGAGGTCGCCTTCCCGCAATTTCCGACCGTGATCGCCAAGCCGATCTTCGAGGGTTCGAGCAAGGGGATTCGCGGGAAGTCGCTGGCCGATTCGGTCGATGAGGCGGTCGAGCTCTGCACGAGGCTGTCGCGCATTTATTGTCAGCCGATCCTGGTCGAGGAGTTCATCGGCGGCGACGAGGTGACCGTCGGCGTGATCGGCAATGGTCGAAGCGTGCGCGTCCTGGGCACGATGCGGATCATCCCCGTCGAGCCGACCGAACGCTTCGTCTACAGTCTCGAAATGAAACGGGACTGGAGGCGGTGCATTCGCTATGAAGTCCCCGCGATCGTGGACGAGCAGGAGCCCGGCCTCCTCGCGCTGGCCGCTACCAACGCGTACGAGGCGCTGGGATGCCGCGACGTGGCGAGGATCGACTTCCGCATCGACCGAGGCATCCCCTATTTCATCGAAGCCAACCCCCTGCCCGGCCTCGCCCCGGTGTCGAGCGACCTGGTGATCCTGGCCCAGGGTTACGGGATCGGTCACACCGAGCTGGTCCAGCGCATCCTGCGCACGGCCCTTGATCGGGTAGGGCTGGCGGGCAAGCGAGCGGAGACGCAATGAGGGGCGACTTTTTTTTTCGCGGGCGTTCCTGTCCTTCGACTCAAGCGATATCATGGATTCGGCCGATTGGCCCGCTCGCCATGCTGGCAAGGCGACGATCCAACGGAAATCATGACGTGCGGCTCACCAGCGGAGACCCGCGATGACCCGCTCTCGTCCTCGCGTTGCCGTGCTGTACAACGCCCCGGTGCTGCCGTCCGATCATCACGATTACGCCTCCGAGGCCGGTGTGGTCGCCGCCGCGAGATCGATCCTGGCCGCATTGAAATCGCACGGATTCCGCCCTTTTTTGATGTCCGCGCGGCCCCCGGCTCAGCGCCTGGTTCGAAGCCTCGAACGCAAGCACCCCGATCTGGTTTTCAATCTTATCGAAGGCTTCGGCGGGCATAGCGGAGGCGAGGCGCACGTCACGTCGTTGCTGGAGATGATGGGCATTCCCTACACCGGCTGCCCCCCCGAGGCGCAGTCGTTGGCGCGCCACAAGGGGCGAACGAAGGCCCTGTTGCTCGGTTCCGGCCTACCCACCGCCCGGTTCTGGGTCGTGGCGGCCGGTGATTCGATGCCGATCGACCCGTGGCCCGGGAACGTGATCGTCAAGCCCGAGAGCGAGGATGCCAGCCTCGGCATCGATCAGGACAGCATCGTCACGACCCATCTTGATCTGTCGATCCGCGTCCGCCAGGTCCGCGAGAAGCACGGGCCCAACGTCTTGATCGAGTCCTATCTCCCCGGCCCCGAGTACAACGTCGGCGTCCTCGCCTTGCCCACGCCAAAGGCCCTGCCCGTCGCGGAGATTCTCTACACGACGCCGCCGGGCCGTTGGCCGATACTCACCTACGAGGCGAAATGGCACGTCGGCTCGGCGGAGGATCTCGCGAGTCGGCCGCGATGTCCGGCCGAAATCTCGCCCGAAATGGAGGTTCGACTGCGAGGTCTCGCCGAGTCCGCCTTCCGTGCGTGTGGTTGCCGCGATTATGCTCGGGTGGATTTCCGCCTCGATGAGCACGGTGAGC
The DNA here is from genome assembly GCA_028291545.1 of Planctomycetota bacterium. Lineage (GTDB taxonomy): Bacteria > Planctomycetota > Planctomycetia > Isosphaerales > Isosphaeraceae > JAQGHR01. The sequence continues at coordinate 18,753 of JAQGHR010000031.1, forward strand.
CGATGATCCTGGAAGTCAATCCGAACCCCGACCTCGACCCCTCCGCCGGCCTGGCCCGCGCGATCGCCGCCGGCGGCCTCGATTGGAGCGAGACCATCTCGGCCCTCGCCCGGCAGGCGCTCCAACGAGGCGCGGTCCATGACTGAATTGATCTTGCGCGACGCGCTTCGTCCCGAGGATCGATCTCATCTCGAACGCATCCTCCGCGCCTCCGGGGCCTTTCGCGAGGAAGAGGTCTCCGTCGGACTGGAGCTCGCGGACGAGACGCTGAACCCCCGCCCGGACACCGATTATCTCTGGGTCCTGGCCGACAGAGGCGGCGATCTCCTGGGATTCGCCTGCTACGGCCTTGTGCCGATGACCGAAGGGACGTTCGACCTGTATTGGATCGCTGTCGTTCCCGAGGCCCGTGGGTCGAATGTCGCGACGCGACTCGACGAGGCGGTCACCGAGGCGGTTCGCAAGCGTGGCGGACGCTGGGTCCTGGCCGAGACGTCCTCGACCGAACCGTACGCGGCAGCTCGCCGGTTCTACGCAAAACGAGGGTATTGCCTGGTCGAACGCATCCCCGATTTTTATCGCGACGGCGATGACCGGGTGACGTTCGGCAAGCGCGTGTAGGGACGGCACGGACCGTCCGGCCATCGAGACCAATGCATGTTCCGCATCAGCCATGTGATCGGTACGACGCGCGATTATGACCGGCGCTGCCTGGCCGAAATCCAGCAGTTGTTCGAGGCTGCGTTCCCCGACCTCGCGGGAGATCCCGACTACATCCCTCGCAAGCTCGTCGAGCAGAGCGCTCGCGGCTATCCCTGCATCCTCCTCGCCGCACACGGTCCCGGAGACCAGGTCCTCGGATTCGCGCTGGCGGACGTCTTCGAGAACATCGGCTACGCATATCTCGACTTCATCGTGACCGCCGCCGAGCAGCGCGGCCTCGGACTGGGCGGCGCACTCTTCGAAGCCCTTCGCGAAGAATTGACCGCGCGAGGAGTTCTCGGCCTGTTCTTCGAGGTTCCGACCGACGATCCGGCGCAGGTCGCCAACGCGGCGGACCTGAAGTCCAACCAGGCCCGCTTGCGGTTCTACGAGCGTTATGGCGCGCTGCCCGTCCTGGGCACGCTCTACGACCAGCCGATCCGTCCGGGAAATCCGCCGGAACCGCGACTGCTCTACGACCCGCTCGAGAACAAGGAGCCCCTCGAACCCGACGAGCTCAAGCGTGTGATCGCGGCCATCCTCACGCTGCGCTACAACTACGATCCGCAAGATCCGTACGTGAAGCAGGTCCTCGCCTCGGTCCACGACTCGCCGGTCAAGCTCCGGGCGCCGAGATATCCAAAGACCAGCACGACCCCCAAGCTGCCAAGGCGGTTGCAGCCGCTGAAAGTCTTCTGCTCGGCTCATCACGCACTTCACCATGTGAAGGAGCGAGGATATGTCGAACGACCGGCCCGGGTGGACGTGATCCTCAAGGCGCTGGACGCCCTGCCCGATGTCGAGCGATTGCCGGTCCGGAACTTCGGCGAAGGGCCGATCCGTGCGGTTCATGACGCCGATTTCGTCAATTACCTGCGTAATTTCTGTCAGGAATTGACCAAGGGCGAGATGGTCTATCCTTACGTGTTCCCGATCCGCCGCACCGATCGACCTCCCCACGATCGAAGCATGCGCGCGGGCTATTATTGCATCGATACGTTCACGCCCCTGAGTCAGGATGCCTACAAGGCGGCCCGCGCGGCCGTGAATGTCGCCCTCTCCGGCGCGTCCGCCGTGCTCGGGGGCGAGCCTCTGGTCTACAGCCTGTGCCGGCCTCCCGGGCATCACGCGGAGCGCGACACCTACGGCGGATTCTGCTACTTCTGCAACGGGGCGATCGCCGCCCAGTACCTCGCGAAGTCTCTCGGCAAGGTCGCCGTCCTCGACGTGGACTATCACCACGGCAACGGCACCCAGGACATATTTTACGAGCGTTCCGACATCCTCACCGTCTCGATCCACGGCCATCCGAGCTTCGCCTATCCCTATTTCTCCGGATTCGCCGACGAGCGCGGCGAAGGCGAGGGCAAGGGGTTCAACGTCAATCTCCCCCTGCCCGAACACGTCAACGACGCCCGCTACCTTGAAGAGCTTGACGAAGCCCTCGAGATCGTCGCCAAGTTCAAGCCCGAAGCGCTGGTCGTCTCCCTCGGCCTCGATATCGCGAAGGCCGATCCCACCGGGACGTGGAGCCTCACGCCGACCGGTTTGTCGGAAGTCGGCCGGCGGATCGGTGCCCTCAAGCTGCCCACGCTTCTCGTGCAGGAGGGCGGTTACAACATCCGCTCTCTTGGGCGTAACGCGGCGGCGCTTCTCACGGGGTTCTGCGCGGGGGCATTAGGAAGGAGGAAGAAGCGGAGGCGGTGAGGCGAGTCGGACAACTTTGCGACATCGGCCCAGGGAGGATATCATCGTAAGGTGGCTGCCATGACCCAATCGGCGCCCGCCGTCCATTCCGACCCGGGCATCAGTGGAGGAGGGTTCGTACTTATCGGCACGCGCGTTCCTCTGCGGACCATGCTCGATTACCTCGAAGCCGGTGATCCACTCGACGTATTTCTCGAGGCCTTTGCGCCCGTCAAGCGAACTCAGTCCATCACAGCTCTTCGGCGGGCCGAGCGGGCACTGGCGGCGTCTGCGATAGTTACCTCTATGATTGCAACCACCGCCTGCCACCCCGGAAATCGGACGGCCGCAAGTCGCATCACCATCCTCAACGCTTCATCGCGCCTTCGAGAAGCTTGACGGCTTCCGCAAGTCTCGATTCGCGGCTCAGATCGATCGGCAATTTTCCGTTCTTATCTTTGACCGTGGGGTTGGCGCCCAGGCGAAGAAGTAGGGCAACGAACCGGGCATCGTATTGAGCGGCCACGTGTAGCGCGGTCGCGGCGTCGTGGTTCTGAGCGTTCACATTCGCGCCGTGAAGCACGAGATGCTCGATGATGGCCATCCGATCCTCGTAGCGATCCAGGGCCGGGTCGCCATACTCGACGGTCAGTCCCGAACAGGCGGTGATGACCACGGAATTGCCGAAGACCGAGTCTTGCGCGTCGACATCGGTCCCGTGGGCGACCATCCGAATCACGGCCGATTGGCGATTCCGAAGAGCCATTGAGGCCAGCGGTTCCTGCCCGGCCGGACCGAGCGCCACTGGATCTGCGCCGTTCCCAAGGAGGAGGTCGACGACGTCCCCTGTCGAGGCCCAATGCAGCGGCGTCTCGCCGCCGACACCTCGGCCGCCCGTGTTCGGTATCTCGACGTCGCCGCCACGGTCGATGAGGTATCGGAGTAGCCTGACATGCCCGTTCCGTGCCGCCACGTGCATCCGTGTCAGCCCGTAAACCGGCTCGATCACGTCGTGGGGCGACCCGCCGCGTCCGAGGGCCGACTTGGCCTCGGCGAGGGCTCGCTCCTCGGGGTCCACTACAGGTTGAGCCTCTCCCTGTCGCGGCGAGCTTTGATTTGCCGCCTGCACACCGACCGGTTGTTGCCGGCTCCCGCACCCGACGATTAGCGAGATCATGAAGCGAATGAATCGAGTTGGATTCTTCACGATGTCTCCGTGGCAACGAGCCAGTCGCCGAAGGTCGGCCCGCGCGAACAGGTCGGTGATCCGAGGCTCACTTCACCCTTTCGACATACTCCCCGGTCCTCGTATCAATCCGGATCTTCTCCCCCGGGCCGATGAACGGAGGGACCTGGACCTTGAGGCCGGTTTCAAGGGTGGCGTCCTTGTACTGGTTGGTCGCGGTGGCACCCTTGAGGGACGGGGGCGTGTCGGTCACGATCAAATCCACGGAGGCGGGGACTTCGATCGATGCGGCCTTGTCGTCGATGAACTTGACGAGCACCTTGGTGTTGGGCAGGAGGTACTCCATCGACGAGCCGACCATGTCCGCGGGGAATGTGATCTGGTCGAAGGTCTCGGAGTCCATGAAGACGTGCTCGTCTCCCGAGGAGTAGATGTACTCGAACTCGCGGGACTCGACGAACGGGACTTCGATCTGCTCGTCGGAACGGAACCGCTTCTCGTTCGTGGAGCCGCTGTTCATGTTCTTGAGCTTGGCCTGTACGAACGCGCGAAGGTTGCCGGGGGTGCGGTGGGCGAAGTCGGTGACGACGTAATTCACACCCTCCATGTGGATGATCATGCCGCGACGAATGTCGGACGCCTTGATGTTCATGGCGATCTGCGAAGCCCCCGGATTCAGTTGGACTCGTGGTGATCTTGAGAGAAGTCCCGTACGCTCCCGGCACCTAAACAGCCCGCGCGACGGACGATACCGACGAATCTACCCCATGGCCCGGTGGATGAACAGGGGATTTGGGACGGCGAGTCGGGGCAATGGCCCCGGAGCCTGGAACGCCAGGGAACCGAGATGCGAGTCTCAGACTCCGGCCGGAAAGTAGAAGAGGCTCGGCCCAGAGGTCTGGGTCGAGCCTCATTTAGTTAGTTACCGAGTGCTCTGAGGGGGGCACTTACTACGTGCTGCACCGCAGGTCTCGTCGCCGGTAGTCGCGGAGCCTCGTTTCTCCCCGATTCCGTATCATTTACGTCGCGTCAGATCCGTTGTTCCGAAGTCTTAAGAATTTTTTCTCGTTTTCTTCGTGCTTCGTGCGATAATCCCCATTCCCCCCGGAATCCCGGGCCAAACTCCGAAGAGCGGAGCACGGTCTCATGAGCGCGGATGCTTCCAATCGGGATCTCAACGAGATCTCAACTTTCTGGCCGGATGTGCATGGATCCCACGAGCCCGAGTCACCCGCCGGGCGCCGAGAAGCGCAAGAACGGCTCCTGAAACGCTATCAGGGTGCGATCAAGCGCTACATGACCGCCGCGGTGCGCGACCCCGAACAGGCCGACGAGTTGTTCCAGAAGTTCGCCGTGCGATTCGTCCAGGGCGACTTCCATCGGGCCGATCCGATGCGAGGTCGGTTCCGCGATTATCTCAAGTCGGCCCTGTTCCATCTGGTAGACGACCATCGCCGCGCGGCACGCCGGTTCCCCGGGTCGCTTCCGCCGAATGCCCCGGAACCCTGCGTGGATGCCCCGCCCTCGGCCGAGGACGATGCCAGATTCTTGGCCTGCTGGCGGGCCGATCTGCTGGCACGAGCCTGGGCCGCGCTGGATGAACACGAGAGACGGACGGCACGGCCGCTGTCATCCATTCTTCGCTATTTTACGCAGCATCCCGAGGTCCGCTCGGCTCAGGTCGCCGCGATGTACTCCGCGCGGTTCGGGACCGAGATCAGCGACGGCTGGGTCCGCAGAATCCTCCACCAGGCGCGCCGCTTGCTCCAGGATGCCGTCATGCACGAGGTCGGACGAACCCTGGACGCTCCCACGTTGGCGAACATTGAGGAGGAACTCATCGACCTCGGCTTGCACTCCTATTTTGCCGGCGCCCTCAGTCGGCGTCGTGGCGAGGAATCCTGAGCTCGATCCCGGAGCGTGAACCGGGGCCATCTCCGCCGGTGAGACGTCGACGGCAATTCGCGCAGTCTCAGATCTGGTAATCCATCCCGCTCGGCGTGACCGTGCCACGATAGCGCAGCTTCGGGTTCTCGATCGTGACGACGGTGTAGGGCTCGACGCTCCGGGTCAGCCATGCGGACGAGCCGATCACGGCATGGTGGCCGATCGTCGTCTCGCCGCCGAGGATTGTGGCATTGGCATAAATGACCACGTCGTCTTCGATCGTCGGGTGCCGTTTCGTATCACGCCGAAGCTCGCCCGTCGTCTCGTCCCGGGGAAAGCTGAGGGCGCCCAGGGTCACGCCCTGGTAAACCTTGACCCCGTCGCCGATCCGGGTGGTCTCGCCGATGACGACGCCGGTGCCGTGGTCGATGAAGAAGCGCCGGCCGATCGTCGCGCCGGGATGGATGTCGATGCCCGTCTTTCCGTGGGCATACTCGGTCATCATCCGGGGGATCAACGGCACGTCCATCTCGTAGAGTTCATGGGCCACGCGAAACACGGTGATCGCCGAGAGCCCAGGATAGCAAAACAGGATCTCGTCCAGGTTTTTGGCCGCAGGATCCCCATCGAACGCGGCCCTGGCGTCCTCCGCCAGGATGCGTCGCAGATCGGGGATCGATTCGAGGAGGCGGATCGCCAATTGCTGCGCATCCCCCTCGAAATCGCGCTCCAGGTCCAGCGTGCGGCAATCGTGCCGGAGTGCGCGGGCGACCTGCTGGGTGAGGCGATCGTGCAGGCCGTCGATCAGGTCGCCGACGTGGTACTCGACGTTGCCGAAATGGAGGTTTTGCCGGCGGCCGTAGCCGGGATAGAGGATTTCGCGCAAGTCTTCGAGGATCTGGACCACTTCTCGATAGCTTGGCAGCGGCGAATGGCCGAGATGGTTGATCCCGCCACATTCCTCGTAGGTCTCGACAATCCGATCGGTCAGCGCCGGCAGCATTTCCTTGAGCCGGATGTCGGTGGCCATTGCGGGAGGTCCTCGTCTCGCCGGGTCGAATCACGCCTCATTCCGGAGGCTTTATCGAATCCGTCGATTGTAGGGGAAGCTGGCGGGCAGGGTCAAATCGCGATGGCGCTGTGAATCGAATAGTTTCACGCAGAGGCGGGGAGGCGCGGAGAAGACAAATCAAAGCGAAATTTTTTTCCTTCCCAGGTCTTGTCTTCTCCGCGCCTTCCCGCCTCTGCGTGAAACTCTCTGTTCTTTGTCTCAGGCCGCATGCTCTCCGATCTTATCGGTTCGAGAGGTCACGCCGGTTGAGCCGGTTCATTCGCGGGAAGGCGCTTGAGGCCCCGTCCTGTGCTCGGTACCCTCAGACCTGAGGACTTGCCGCCAGATCTCGCCTCGGGGAGACGGACCATGAGATTTCGACCAACCGCGATATCGCTGTGCCTTCTCAGTTCCCTCCTCGGCCCGAGTGCCCGAGCCCAGGACGTGGCGAGGCCGTCTTACGCGTCGCTGGAGGAGTTAAAGGCCTCCTACGCCAAACAACTCCTCGATCTCGACCGTCACCGGATCGCCGATATGGCGGGCCTCGCGGCGAAGCAAAAGGGAGAGGACGCCGAGACGACCTATCGCGAGCTGTTCCATATCGCCGTCGTTCGCGACCTCTACACCGAGGCCGACCCCGCCGCGGATGCGTACCTGAAGACCGAATCCGCCGATCCGGGCAACCGGGCCATGGCCGTGTTCATCAACGTGATCGAGAAGGCCAATCGGGGCCAGTATGACGAGTCGCTCGCGGACCTCACCGCCTTCTTCCAGCGCGCACCCGTGAAGGACGATGGGAAGCCCCGGCTCGATCCCGATATGGTCATCCCCATCGGCGAAGCCTACCTCCAGCGCCTGATTCGCGGTGGACGTTACGATATCGCCAAGAAGGTCTGCGAACTCGCCCTCGCCCGACGTTCCGAGCCCAACATTCGATCTCACTTCGCCGCCCGCATGGCGAGGATCAACATGCTCGACAAGCCCGCGCCCCAGATCGTGGGCAAGGACGTGGACGGCAAGACGATCCGCCTATCCGACTTCAAAGGCAAGGTCGTCCTCGTCGATTTCTGGGCCACCTGGTGCCCTCCCTGCGTGGCGATGATTCCCGAGCTTCAAGCCCTCCAGACCAGGTACGGCAAGGACGGCTTCGTCATCCTCGGCGTCAACCTCGACGCCCGCCGCGAGGACGTCGGCAGCATCGCCAAGGCCACCCCCGTCGTCCGCCAGTTCCTCCTCGACTCCCGCGCCTCCTGGCCCAGCCTCCTGGTCGGACCCGCCTCCGACGCCGACCCCGCCGCCCTGTTCGGCGTCGACGAGATCCCCGCGAGTTTCCTGATCGACCGCACCGGCAAGGTCGTTCACATCGAACTGAGTGGGTCGGAGCTGGACAAGGCGATCAAGGCGGCCTTGAAGTAGGGATTTTCGATTAGATCTCGCGGGTAACGTTGCGCTCTCTTGACTCCACAAATCGCGGAGTAACGCAAGAATTGAATCATAAACAGTGTCGGCTCATCTAAATCGGTCGATTGAGATGAGCCGACACCGTTTGGGGGTCTCGCCCCGGCCGACTTCCGAAAGCCGCGTAGCCCGTCCCGATCAACGCGCGATCGACGTGTCAGGCGCTCGGGTCGGCGCCACGGTGAACGATCCGCGGATCTCCAGGGGCTTGGGGCCGACGCCGAATCGGAGTTGGAACGAGTAGGTCTTGCCGGCGGGGTCGGCCTTGGGCGCGTCGAGCGCTGGCGGCATCGTGGGCTTCGCCTGCGGCCGGGGTTCGAGCGAGGCCGGCTGAACCGATTCGTCTCGGCTGTCCTTGACCTGCTCCGTCTTGGACGGCTCGGCGACGAGGATGTGTTCGTGAGCCAGGAGGGTTCCCTTGACTTCCTCGAAGGCCGCGATGGCGGTGTTGTATCGGGCCCGATAATCGGCCTCCTGAGCCACGCTCACCGACCAACGATTCACGGCGTCGAGATACCGGTCGATCGTGATCGTGCCGTTCTCGAAGAGGGCGGCGTGGGCGTCGAGCCGCTGCTGGGCCGCGGCCTTGAGCCGGCCGGCGGTCTTGAACTGTTGATAATTGCTGTCCACTTCCAGGAAGAAGCGGGCCAGCCCATGCGTCGATTGATGGACGACCTGTTGATTGAAGTCCTTCTGACGCTGGATCTGGGCCGGGGCGAACTTCGTCGGATCGATCGCGTTCAGGATGGACACGGAAGAAACGATGTCGGGCTGGTTCTTTCGCATCACCTCGATCGACTCGTCCCAGTCCGGCTTGAATTCGGCTTCGAGAGGCCGCGTCGATGGCACGATCCGGCGTCCGTCGGCCACCGGCAGCCCCAGGATATGGCGAAGCTGCCGCTCGGTCGTGATCAATTGCGACGTCTTGTCGACCATGTTGAATTTGAACCGCTTGAGCTGCTCCTCGGCTTCCTGCAAGTTGAGCTTGCTTCCGTGTCCCGCCAGGAGCTTGGCCTCTTCCCGCTTGACGATCTGCGCGGTCAGATCGACGGCCGTCTCCGCCGCCCCGAATTCCACCAACGACAGGCCGAGGGCCCAGTATTGCTGCTCGATGGAGCGAACATGGGCCATGATCTCGGAAGTGAACTTGTATTTACTAGCTTTGACATCTTGCGGGGCGACCGTGAACTCCTCGCCCACGGCCGATTTGACCACCCGCACGGTTCCGGAGTTCGTCAAGGACACGCGGATCGCTTCGGGCAGGCCCAACGGCCAGACGTCGCCCTGGTCCGCGATGGCGGACGGCAGCGCGGATTTCTTTTCGGCGATTTGCGCGGCCGGGATCGCGGGCTCCTTGGGCTTCGCATCCTGCGCCCAGGCCCGCGAGACCGCCCCGATTCCGGCGGCCAGGGCAAGCAGCCCGAGGATCGAGACGGCAGCCATCCTTAGCTTGCTGAGCAACATGATCTTGAGCACTCCGTTGACGAGAGAATGCACCGACGCCGAGACCGTCCCGGCGATGAGCTGATCCATCAGAGTCCCCACCGCGCGGGGGACCGCGGGGCTTTGAAGACCGGCCTGGGCCGCGATCGCCGGGGTCACGGCCGCGAGGGCGGCCGAAGGCGCAAGACCCAGCCGGATCAGGCGATTTCGCAAGCGATCACGACCTCGCGAACGCAAGCTCTTGACGGTGCCGACCGGCCGGCCCATCTTGCGAGCGGCCTCCTCGCACGAGTGACCTTCGAGGTCGCAAAGTACGATCGGGACGCGGTAACGCTCGGGCAGGCGGTTGATCTCCTCGTGGAGGACGTGCTCCCATTCACAGTCGGAGCGTGCCTCATAGTGGTCACATCGCGCGGATCGCCCGTCGAGCCGCCGCCGTCTGGCGATGGACGACCTGGCGCAGGTCGCCGTGCGGAAGGCGACCTGGTGGAGCCACGGCCCGAGGGAGTCGTGAACCCACAACGATCGCGCTCGTTTGATCAGGATCAGGAACGTGGCCTGGTACGCATCCTGCGCGTCGTGGGTGTCGCGGAGCTGGCCGCGGCAAACCCGCAGGACCATCGCGCCGTGCCGCTCGACCAGGGCCGCGAACGCCAATTCGGCCGCCTCGCCCGAGTCCGTGGCGAACCGTTCCAATAATTGCCCGTCCGTAAGCCCCTGGATCACCCCGAGATTGAACAGCGAATGCAGCTGTCGTCGGAGTGTCCGGTCCGTCCTTGTCGCCACGGATCTGATCCTCGGTCCGTTATTTTCGCTTGCCGACAGAGTGTAATGTCGCGGGTCGGGCCGTCGGTTGCAACCTTTTTGGAAAAGCCGTGGCGCGTGGTTCCCAATGCATCAAGCCCGCGATGCGGGCCAGTCGCTGTGACGGTGGACCGTAATTAATCCGGCTGAAGTTCGGGGAAATAATGGACATTCGGTCCCGAGTGGCTGCCAGACCGAAGCCGAATCCAGGGAGGGAAAGGGGGCATTCCGGGGATAAATACAGCATAAACAATATCGCTACACCTTGATTGATCGGTCAAGGTGTAGCGATATTGTTTATGCTCTCAATCACACCCCGCGCGATCGAACTTCGCTCAATCAGCAGCGGATGGCAGAGTCATCCGATCCGGCTTACTTCTTCAACCCCGGCGCCGCCAGAATTGTCTTGATCGCCTTCCCATCCGCCGCATTCCAGAGCCGGACTTCCCCATCCCAGCTACCTGAAGCAATGGTATTGCCGTCGCGGGAGACGGCGAGGGCGTAGATCCAGTCGTTGTGGCCGGCGAGGGAGAACTTCTGGGCGGCACCTTCGAAGATGCGGACGGTCTTGTCGGCGGAGCAGGCGAGGAGGCGCTTGCCGTCGGGGTGGTAGAGGAGGCGGAAGACGGCGCCACCGAAGCCGCCTAGGTTGGAGACCTGCTTGCCGTCCTCGTCGGGATTCCAGAAGCGGATCTGGGAGTCGCCGCCACCGGTGGCGACGAGCTTGCCGTCGGGGGAGAAGCTGACGGTGTAAACCGTCTCGGCGTGGCCGGGGAAGGTGACGAGGGATTCTTTCTTGGCGACGTCGAACACCTTGGCCGTCTTGTCGCGGCTGGCGCTGGCCAGACGCTTGCCGTCGGGGCTGAAGGCGATGTCGAGGACCCAATCGGCGTGGTCTTCGATCGTCGAGACGAGCTTGCCGGTCTCCACTTCCCAGATGCGGATCGCACGATCGGCGCCGGCGGCGGCGACGAGCTTGCTGTCGGGGCTGAAGGCGACGGCGAAGACGCTGTCGCTGGTTTCCACCAGGTCACGGACGGGCTTGCCGCCACCATCGGGCTCGGCGATCCAGAGCTTCGCCGCGCCGTACTGGCCGGGGTCGCCGCTGGCGGTCGCGAGCCACTTGCCGTCGGGGCTGTAGGCGACGTCGTAGACCCGCTCGGAAAGCCCGCGCAGGCGACGGCCGATGGAGGCGTCGGCGCTCTTCCACAGGTTGACCTCGTGATACCCGGCGGAAGCCACCTCCGTGTTGTCGGGGCTGAACGCGACGGCGGTGATCGGCACGGCGATCGGGTAGACCTCGGGCACGACGACCGGCGAAAGCTTGTGCAGAAGCGCGGGCCAGTCTTCCTTGGGATCGGTCCCGTCGTACTTCGCGCCTTGGGTCACCCACTGCTCGATCACCGCGACCTGATCTTTGGGCAAGGCGTCTTGCTTGTAGGGCATGCGGGGCTTGGCGTCCTTGTGGAGCAACTCCACGAACCGGCTCTCGTCCGGCTTGCCGGGTTCCAGCGTGAGGTCCGCGCCTTGCGCTCCGCCCTTCGCGAGGGCCGCGAAGTTGACCATGTTGTACTTGCTCTCCGCCTTCCTCGCGTTGTGGCAGGCGATGCAATTCTTCACCAGGATCGGAGCGACATCCTTCATGAAGCTGACCGGCGCCGGAGGCGCGGCGGCCGGCTTGGGGGTGTCGCCAAATGCGGCGGACGGGGCAAGGGCACAGATCAAGGCGAGTACGCGGCGCATCCAGCAGTCCTCCATCACGGCGGCGAATCTCTTAATAGTTTAGTGGAATGAGCAAGGTCCTGGGAAGAGGGAGGGTCGTCCGCAGATTTCGCAGATGAACGCAGATTGCGGAAATCAGATTCAATTTTATCTGCGTTCATCTGCGAAATCTGCGGATGACTCTTTCTCTTCATCCTGTCTCGATCACTTCACGACCTTCACGGCCAGCCCTGTGGGCGGAGTGGGGTAATCTTTCTTGTTGATCTGGAACGCGATGGTCACCTGGGCGTTCGCCATGGCGGCGGCAGCACCGGCGTCGGCCTGGACCTTGATCGTGAACTCGACGGCCTCGGGGGCGACGGTCACCGGCTCGGCCTTGAGGCCGGCGGGCAGGGCGGTCAGGGAGACCTTCACGGGCTCCTTGAAGGCCGCCTTTCGGACGATCGTCCCCTTCACCTCGACCGTGGCACCGGCCTTGATTTCGATCGCGGGCGCGGCCAGGGTGACGGACGCGGGACGCACGACCTCGATGTTGACGGCGGGGACGACCAGCGTGACGTCTTTCCCGCCGAGCTTGCCCTTCGCGGTCAGGACCACGACGGCCGGGCCGAGCGGCACCTCGGGCGCGGCGTTGATCGTCGCCGCGCCTTCGGCGGCCTTCTCGGCGATCGTCCCACCGACGGTCATGCCCGCGGGAAGCGGCAACAAGGCAAACGTGAGCACGCCGTCCGCCTTCTCCGCGCGAATCAGCTTCACGGGCACCGATCCGCCGAAACCGTGAACGACCTCGACGGGTGTCGTCGGCGATTCGATCACGCCCGGGAGTGCCAGAGCCGTCGCGGCGGGCAGGCCCTTCTGGTTGAAGGTATTCGTCGGCAGGATGGCCGGGGCAACGCCCTGCTGGGCGAAAATGATGAGCTTGGAGGCCAGATCCGTTACCGGCCCGCCTGGCCCCTGGCCGGTCCCCAATACCTTCAGGTCAATTGGCCCGAAGCTTGCTTCTTTCGTCGCCGAGACGGTGAAAACGCCCGCCGCCTGGCCCGCCGCGATCGTCAGCGGTCGCATGGAGAGACCGGCCGGCATGTCGGCGATCGACAGGATGACCGGACCGGCGTAACCCTGGCGCTGGATCGTCACGCCCACGGCGGCGGTCCCGCCTTTCGGGACATTCAGCTGAGCCTCGTTCAACATTACCTCGAAGGCCGCCGAAGCCGGCTCGACGTTGATCCGGTAGGGGAAACCCACGCCGCCCCGGCCGATCAGGTCCCGAAGCGCCAGCGTGATCTCCGTCACGCCGGCCGGGACCGCGAAGTCGATCGACGGGTCCGGCGAAGTCACGCCGGGCGGCTTCTTCTGACCCTTCGGCGCGACGGCGGGAACTACGGTATCCTCGGCCGTGGCCAGTACGGCCCCGGTCGGCCCGAGAATTTGAAGCGTCCCGTCCAGGGCGGAGCCTTGCTCGGACGCATCAACCCGAATCCGCAGCGTTTGACCCGGTGTGACCGCCAGCACGAAGCGGTCCTCGTCGCCGGCCGGATCGATCCGGCCGTTGAACACCATCGGGGCCACGCCCTTGGTCGGTGGCGCCGCGGGGTCGGCCGGTTCCCGCAATTCGGGGACGTCGGAGACGTTCAGCGCGGCCGGAATCTCGACATCCAGCCCGTCACCATTCGGCAACTTGGGGTGGAATTGATCCGCGTAGAGACCGGGGGCGATCGTCGAGGCGATCGCCTTCACCTCGGGAAGCGTCCCCCCGCGAACCTCGAATCCCACCGTCTCGCCCCGTCGTGCTCCGATCGGGAAGACCTCGGCGGCGACGGGCACGGGGCCGATCAGGAGGCGATAGATGGGGCGGCCTCCGCCCTGGTATTTCGAGTCGGAAATCTCGACCACGTACTCGCCATCCTCGGGCAGGACGGCCGACAATCTCGCGTCGGTCAGCAGTCCCGGGGTATCGTCGGCGGCTTCCAAGAACTTGCGGCCTGCGGTCGTCAGACGGATCTGGGGATCGACGCCCGAGCCGATCCGGGCGCATTGGGCATCCACGACGATGCGCTGGCCCTTCTTGCCCGGGAACTTGAAGAAATCCACATCGCTGCCCGCGCATTGCCCTTCGACGACGACCGGAGAGGCGACGGCCTGGGCCTGCTCGAACGTGCTGTTATCCTCGCTCTCCGTGACCTGCGGGACCTGGCCAACGGCGAGCAGGAAGGGGTTCGAGAGGCCTTCGTCCGTCTTGACCCGGACGGGATAGACACCGGCGGCGACGCTTGGGGACACCTCGACCTTGAGCCGGAAGTTGCCGCCATCGCTCTTCGGATCGGTCGTGGCCGTGAACGGGAATGGAGCGATCAGGGACGGCGATCCGATCGCGAGGCCCGACCCGTTGATCGTCAAATCGATCGGCGCACCGCGTTGAACGCCCAGGGGACGGATATCGTTGATCTTCGGGGGATCGGCCATGGCCTTCGTACCGAGGGTCAAGGCGAGCGCAATCGCGGCGACGAGCGCGCAAGGTCGTTCGGTCATGGGAGAAACTCCAGTGATCGCGATGGCCTCGCGGGCTTTCATCACAATCCGGGGCGGGCAGGTCGTACCAGGCGGGTCGCTGGGGATCATCTCCGGCAGGTTCGCACGCATAACCGTCGCACGACCCACAGGGTTTGTCAAGCGGTCGATGCGCTGGCACGTGGTAGGATGGTGCATCTCTACGGAGGCATCGACTCGTGAAAATTTATACGAAGACCGGCGACGACGGAACGACGGGCCTGATCGGCCCCGGCCGGGTCGGCAAGGATAGCCCGAGAATCGAGGCCTATGGCACGGTCGACGAGCTCAATGCCGTGATCGGCGTGGCGAGGGCCGCCGGGCCTGATCATGGAGCGGATACGCTCCTGGAGATCATCCAAGACGACCTCTTCGCGGTCGGAGCGGCGCTGGCCGACCCCGACCCGTCGGGACGATTTCACCATGCGGTCAAGCTCGATCGCGCGGAGCGGCTGGAACGGGCGATCGATGCGCTCGAAACGGAGCTCGCCCCGCTCAGGAATTTTATCCTACCCGGCGGTTGTCCGGCCGCCGCTCAGATCCATCTCGCCAGGACGGTCTGTCGGCGTGCCGAGCGCCTGATCGTCGCTCTCGGCCATCATCCGGACGAAGACGTGCCCGATTCCTTGCTGATCTACCTGAATCGGCTGAGCGATTTTCTGTTCGTCCTCGCCCGCGCCGTCAATCATCGGGCCGGCGTGAGCGATATCCCATGGCTGGGTCTGTGAGGGCGAAGGCCGAGCAGCCATCACTTGAGCAGGAGCCGCCTTCGTCCGCCCAGCAGATCGTCGACGACGTCGAGGACCGGCCCGCCGTGAGAGATCTTGAGCCGAGGATTCCTGGCCGTCTCCGGCAGGTCGAACGCAAGCTCCGTCGTCCCGCTGGCACCGGCGGGCAGGGGCGTGGCCAGGGGATCGGGCGCGCCTCGCAAACGATCCAGGGCGACTTGTCCCAGAGCCGAGACCCCGTACTGACGTCCATCATCGTCGACCATGACCGCGATACGGGGATGGAACTGATAGGTCACCCGCTTGGCGTCATTCTGGACCTTCAGACGGACCATTTGATAGCGCCTGGTCTCCGCGCCCGACCCCAGGCTCGCCTCCCGGGCGCCGACCACGGCGAAGGTAAAGTCATCGAACCGGATCGGGGTGTTCGTCGGGACGGGAATCTCGGGGGAACGCCAGACCCGGAGCACGCCCAGGACCAGGACGACCAGGATCAGTCCGATCAAGGCCCGACGCCAGCGATGCGGTTCGGCGGTCTTGGTCACGGGAACGCCTCCTCTGGCAAGGGCATGGGGATCGGGGCCAACATCGGAGTCTTCGAGGCATAGTGGGCGGGGTCCATGCGGTGTAGGGCCACCTGCAGGCATCGTGCGGATTCGGCCAGGAATCGATGAAATCCGTATCCCCCCCTCCGAAAGACCCGGCGATGGCCGCGCCAGACGACCAGGCACGTCGCGGCGAAAAAGAGCCGATGAATCAGGCGGAGGATCACCAGCGTCTCTGGACGCCGACCGGACCGCAGAATGGCCAGCCTCTCGGCCTGAAACCGCACGTGCTCGGCCTCGTCGTTGAGGATCTGTTCGCAGAGTACGCGCAAGACCGCGGACCCCGTCGCTTCCCGCAGCGCCTCGTAGTAAACCTGCGCCAGGATCTCGGCCGTGATCAGGACCGAGATCGAGACCTCAAGGCCGAGGATGCGTCGGAGAAAGCGGAAGACGCTATCGGACAGGCTCCGCGAAATCCTCGCCATTCCGGCGAGGTCCAGCACTCGCGCCAGATCTCTCGCGTGGCGATGTTCCTCGGCGATGAAGAGGCGGGCGGCCTCCGCGTAGACTTCATCGCCCGATGCGATGGCGTAGTCGCGAGACCGTCCCAGGAAATGACGGCCCTCCGAGCTTTCCCCGATCTGGAACTCCGCGATCGAGCTGGCGACGGCCGCCTTCTCCTCGTCGGAAAGCATCACACCCTGATCCCAGGGGATCGGCAGGAGGGATGCGGCGTTGGCCCGGAAGTAGGTTGTCCACTGGGAGGAGGTCCAGGGGCGTCGGGTGTCGCCGAGGCTCATGCCAGAACCCCCGATTCGTAATACGAGGGCAGACTCGCGAGTGCATGCTCGACTTCCTCGATCGTCTCATCGAGCGTGGACGTCCCGGCCGTGAGGCCGACGACCTCGACGCAGGCGAACCAGGACGGATCGAGATCCTCGGGCCCCTGAACGTGGTAGGCCGAAACACCCCGGGAACGGCAGGTCGCCGCCAGTTCTCGCGTGTTGTTCGAATTCGCGCCCCCCACGACGACCACCGCGTCCACCTCTTCCAGGAGCCGATCCAGGGCCCGCTGATGGTCCTTGGTTGGACGGCAGACCGTGTCCACGAAGCGGATCTCGGCGTTCGGATTCCTCGCTTCGATCGCCTCGCGGATCGAGCGCGCACGACGAGGCGGGGTCGTCGTCTGACAGACGATGCCCAGGCGTTTTTTTCCGAAATCACGGGCCTCGTCCCGGCTCCCCACCACGTCGAAGCGGTCCAGGTCATCGACGATCCCGCGTACCTCAACGTGGCCCGGCTTGCCGATCACGAGCACGTGGTAGCCCTGATCGTGCAAGGCCTTGGCCGCGCGATGCACCCTCGTCACGAGCGGACAGGTCGTGTCCACCAAAGTCTTGCCCGCCGCTTCGAGCCGGGATCGTTCGAGATCGCTGATCCCGTGAGCCGTGACGAGGACGGTTTCCGTCTCCGGTAGGCCGGACCGCTGTCGCTCGTCCACCTGGCGAAACCCTCGCGCATCCAACTGGAAGAGCACGACCTCGTTATGCACCAGCTCGCCGTGGATCGTGACCTGCTCCGGCTGATCGATGTCGTCGAGGATCTTCAACGCATCACGCACGCCGAAGCACATCCCCATCACCTCCGAGCGGACGATTCGCATGGCGAGCCTCCTGTTGTTGCTTTGGAGCATAGAACGCTTTGCCGAACAAAGCGTATAAGGCAAAAAAACGCCCCGGGGAAAAACACGGAGCGACGAGAGACGCGGAGGAGTCGATTCGAGAACGAGCGATCGAGGCCGGAGGGTCATCAGGCCGGCGACCAGCCCTCGACCGCGATGGGCGACTTCACCACTTCGGCACGGGCCGCGGAGAGGGCGTCGGCGATCACATTCTCGAGTTCGGTGATGTAGCCGAGGAACCGGCGTCGGCCTTCCTCGGTGAGGCGGCAGAGGGTCTGGGGACGCTTGAGGTGATAACCTTTCCAGACCTCGACGAGCCCTTCGTCGTGAAGGACCTGGAGGTGACGGCTGAGATTGCCGTCGGTCAGGGCGCAAAGGTCTTTCAGGTCGCCGAAGAGCAGACCCTTGGGGTGAGAGACCAGGGACGACATGATCCCCAGGCGCGCCTTCTCGTGGATGGCACGCTCCAGCCCCCCGTAGGCGAACCGGCCGGAGCCGGAGGCCGGGGGAGCGGCCGGCGAGTCGGACCCAGACGGGGCGCCGGCGTGGTCATTCGGTTTCGACATCGCCACGCTCCAAATTCCAGTAGAGAACGGCCGCCGCGAGCGTCTGGCCGATCGCGAACGGTATGCCCATCGCCCAGGGCGACAGGGCCGCCTCGCCCAGGGCCAGACACACCAGACCCGAGGCCAGGTAAAAGGCCGCCACCGCCCAGGTCGCTCGGGGCAGGAGGCGACACGACGCGAACACGCCCAGGCTGAACAGGATCTGCCACAGGCCGGGCAGGATCGACAGCGACTCGGGCCGGCACCGCGCGAGCACCACGGTGAGCAAGCTGCCCGCCATGAGGCAGGGCGCGAATTGTTCGAGTGCCAGGCGTGTGATCTCCCGGCTCCACGACGACGGGTCCATCCGCCTCCGGGCCGCGATGCCCACGCCCGAGGCCACCGCACTCACGGCCGCCGCGCCGATCCAGAGCGTCAGATAGGCTCCGATCGCCTCGGCCGGGACCTCGATCCACGTCCTCTGAACGACGGCGGCCAGCAGCGCCAGCGCCCCGGAAACCGCCACGGGAAACGCCCGATAGCCACGGAAGACCTCCGTCCTCGCCATCTGATGGCGGATCTCCGCGATCTGCGTCAATGCCTCGTGCAGATCCATCATCGGCCCCCGGAGACGTGTGCTTTGCGATGTAAAGTAGCTGCGAATTCGGTCTCTGTCAAGTCGGTCGTAAAGATAAATGTTTCACGCAGAGGACCGGAAATGGTTCAACCTGATCGACGCCGCTCTTTTCCGGGTTCTCCGCGCCTCCCCGCCTCTGCGTGAAACTCTTCGCAATTCGACTTTGCCCAGATCACGAACGCCACTCAATCGCCATCCGTGTCCTCCAGGTCCCGGATGAACGCCAGCGCCTCCGACAATTCTCCCACGAGCGCACCCGACACGCGCCCTCGGCGATCGAGTTCTCGCAGGAGCATCAGGTCCTCGAAATCCTCATGATTTTGGAGCCGTGTCCTGGCCCGGGCCCCCAGCGTCCCGTCCTGGTAGGCGTGCGCGTCCATATGATGCGCGATCAGGAATTCCGTCCGCTCCGTGATGGTCCCTTCGAGCGCCTGGAGTGCGGCCTCGACGTGATTCGACGGGTCGATCGCCTTGCCGACGTCGTGAAGCAGGGCCGCAATCAAGAATTCCTCGTCGTACGGCCGCTCTTCGCGAGCCAGCTCGAAGACCTGAAGGCTATGGTAAAGCGCGTCTCCCTCGGGATGCCATTTCGCGCTCTGCTTGACCCCCTCCAGGGGCTGCAAGAGCATGCGGAACAGCTCGAATCGATCGAGCATCTCGAACTCGACCTCAAGGACGGTGTCGGGGTCGAAGTCCGGGTCCTCGGCCTTCAAGAGATCCTCCAGCTCGGCGATCGAGGCGCGCTCGATGGCCTTGCCGGTGATCGAGCTCTTGAAGACGTAGGAAAGTTTGTCCTCGGGATACACCGTCAGTTCGTAGTGGAATTT
Source organism: Planctomycetota bacterium (assembly GCA_028291545.1). Taxonomy (GTDB): domain Bacteria; phylum Planctomycetota; class Planctomycetia; order Isosphaerales; family Isosphaeraceae; genus JAQGHR01. The sequence goes on from JAQGHR010000031.1 coordinate 38,202, forward strand.
ATCCTCGACCTGAACGTGGGTGAACACGCGGGCCTCGCCGTGCTTCACGACGCGCTTCTGCTGGACCTCGTGGGGCAGGGCCAGTTCATCGAGGGCGTCGGTGACGAGGGCGAGACTGTCGGTGAAGACGTGCAGGTCGATGTCCGACCCCTTGCGCACGTGGCCGGTCAGCACGCTCCCGATCAATCGGGGCCGGAACCGCGCCAGGAGCCGCATCATGCGGAGGGCGGCGAGCCGCATCTCGCGGAGGTTGTCCAGCCGCTTCGGCCCCTCGTGCATGCGGGCGAAGGCCTGGATCTGGTCGCGGATCTCGCGGTTGGCGGGGAGGTCGCCGGGCCGGTGTCGATAATCGACGCCCAGGCTCTTGGCGGCCTTGCGCTTGGCGGTGAAGTACTCGGTCTCGAGCCGCTGGTACATCATCTGGGCGGCAAGAAAGGCAATCTGCCGCCGGACGCGTTCGTCGGCCATGGAGAAAGGTGCGCCGTTTTCTGCCCATCAAGGCGGCGCCGGGCGAGGTTGCGAGCCCAGAGGGATGGGACGTTCCATCCGCTCGGAGATCGCACCGTGGGCCGATAACCCACGACAAGCACTTTAGCGCCGGAAAGGATACAGGTCAAGTCGATCACGTCGATTCGGGAACGGAGAGGATCGAAGAGTTTCACGCAGAGGGGACGCAGAGATGAGCGAATCAAGGATCTGGAATTTGCAGGGCTTCGCTCGATCTGCTTCCCTTGGTATCTGCGTTTTCTTCCTCCTCTTTCTCGCCTTCTATCCTCTGCGTTCTCTGCGTTCCCTCTGCGCCCCTGCGTGAAACGCTTCGATTCTTATCCCCGGACTCGCCCGTTGGCGACGGGGCCGGTCGGTCCTATACTGTGGCACACCGACACCCCTCGGGACCGCCGCGTCCCGTCTTGATTCGATTCCTCGCCACGGAGGTCGTCTCCCGATGCTCAGCCTCATGCTTTTGACCGCCCTCCTGGGCCAGCGTCCGGCCGCGGCCCCGGCGCAATCCGCCGACGACGCGGCGAGCGAAGCACGCCACCTCAAGAACGTGCGGCAGGTGACGTTCGGCTTCGCGAAGGCCGGTGAGGGCTATTTCCGACCCGACGGCAAGGCCATCATCTTCCAGGCCGTCCCCAACACGCCCCCCTCGATCTATCACACACCGTCCGACAACGAGACCGATTACCAGATCTTCACCGCCGACCTCGCCCCCAACGCGACGCCCAGGATGGTCTCCACCGGCAAGGGCGCCTGCACCTGCGCTTACTACCATCCCGATGGGAAATCGATCCTGTTCGCCTCGTCGCACCTGAACCCCACGCCGTCCGGCCAGAAAGGTCCAGCCTATAGCCGATCCGAGCGATACAAGTGGGTTTTTCCGGTCGGCACGGACATCTTCAAGGCCGATCTCGACGGCAAGAATCTCGTGCGGTTGACCGACACGCCCGGCTACGACGCGGAAGGCTCGTACTCGCCCGATGGCAAGCAGATCGTCTTCACGTCGTTCCGCGACGGCAACGCAGAGATCTACATCATGGACGCCGACGGCAAGAATCCCCGGCGGATCACCAACAAGCCCGGTTACGACGGCGGCCCGTTCTTCTCTCCCGACGGGAAGAAGCTGATCTACCGCAGCGATCGCAAGGACAACGACCTGTTGCAGGTCTTCATCAATAACCTGGAAGGCACCGCCGAGCGTCAACTGACGAGCAACGAATTCGTCAACTGGGGCCCGTCGTTCTCCCCCGATAGCCGCCACATCATCTATGCCACCAGCAAGCACGGCCATCAGAATTACGAGCTGTACCTGATGGACGTCGAGACCGGCCGCGAGGAGCGGATCACGTTCCACGACGGGTTCGACGGCCTCCCCGTGTTTAGCCCCGACGGCAAGCGGCTGATGTGGACCTCCAGCGGCCGCACCGACGACAAGAAGAGTCAGCTTTTCATCGCGGATTTCGTGATGGAACCGGGTTCAAAGACGAGTGCGGCCCGGTAACATCCCCCCTCCCCCAACAGGAAGCGAACATGCACGCCAAAGACGTCATCCTGAACTCACTCGGTTCGAGCGACATGATCACCAAGGCTTACGTCGGCGATCTGTCCGACGCGGACCTGATGGCCCGCCCGGTCCCGGGCATGAACCATATTGCCTGGCAGCTTGGCCACCTGATCTCGGTCGAGCATAAGGTCATGGAGGAGCTCGCTCCCGGCTCGTCCCCGGCCTTGCCCGAAGGGTTCGACGCGAAGCACACCAAGGAGACCACGACCTCCGACGACCCCTCGAAATTCTACACCAAGGCCGAATACCTGGCCGTCTGGGACGCCCAGCACGCCGCGACGAAGGCCGTTGTGGCGAAGCTCACCGAGGAGCAGCTCGACGCCCCCGCCCCCGAATCGTTCCGCAGGATGGTTCCCACGAATGGGCTGACCATCAACTTCCTGGCCTCCCACACGCTCATGCACGTCGGCCAGTACGTGGCGGTCCGCCGCACGCTGGGCAAGCCGGTCGTGATCTGACGTGGACGAAGTCGGAGATGTTCCCGCCTCCATCCTGAGAGCGATCGCCGAGGTTGAGGCCCCGGATGCCGCCTGGTCCGCCCGCGCCGCCGAGAGGCAGGCGCGGCTGACCATGCCTCCGGGCAGCCTCGGCCGTCTCCTCGAAATCGGCCGCCAGCTCGCGTCGATCCAGAGGACTGACCAGCCGGTCGCCGATCCCGCGCTGATCGCCGTGTTCGCCGCCGATCACGGGATCGCGATGGCCGGCGTGAGCGCGTATCCCCAGGAAGTGACGGGCCAGATGGTCCGCAATTTCTTGTCCGGCGGCGCGGCCATCAACGTCCTCGCCGCGCGAGTCGGCGCCCAGGTTCGCGTGGTGGATTTTGGCGTCGCGTTCCCTCCCGAAGACGTGGACGATCTCGCACTCCACATCGAGCGCATCGGTCCCGGGACGGCGAATTTTCTCGAACGACCGGCCATGTCTCGATCACAGGCCTTCCGTGCGGTCGAAGCCGGACTGCGGCTCGCCGATCGCTGGACACGGGACGGCGGATTCCGCGTCATCGCCCTCGGCGAGATGGGCATCGGGAATTCGACCACCGCCTCGACCCTGATCGCCGCATTGACGGATTCGTCCCCCGAGGCCGTCGTCGGCCGGGGCACCGGGGTCGATGATGCCGGACTGGCCCGCAAGCGCGCGGCCGTCTCCCGGGCGATCGCGCTCCATGCGCCCGAGATTCGAGACCTCTGGGACTGGCTTGCTCGCGTCGGCGGCTTCGAGATCCTCGGCCTCGCCGGCCTGGCGATCGGGGCCGCGAAAAATCGCAGCCTCGTCGTCCTCGATGGCCTCATCAGCACGGCCGCCGGCCTGATCGCGGCGCGGCTCTGTCCGGCCGCGATGGGCTCCGTGATCGCGGCGCACGTCGGCACCGAGCCGGGGCATCGGGTGGCGCTCGATGCGCTCGGCCTGGAGCCGATCCTGGATCTCGGCCTGCGGCTTGGCGAAGGCAGCGGCGCCGCGCTGGCGATCCCGATCCTCGCGGCCTCGGCCGATCTCCTCCGCAACATGGCGACGTTCGATTCCGCCGGGGTTTCAGGGCCGTCACTTACTTCGCCATCCCCGCCAGGCTAACATCCAGATTGTTGAGGAAGCTTTTGAAGACCGCCGCCGACTGAGGCCGTTCCTTCCGGACTTCGGTCAGCGCGGGGTGGCCATAAGCCGAGAGCGCATTGCGGGCTTCATTCACGCTCTGGACGGTCGCCTTGCCGTCGTCCTGATATTGCTTCGCGATGGCCGCGATGGCCGTGTCCACACGTTCCCTCGACGGATCGACGGGCGAACTCTGCGGCCAGAGGACGGCCCCGTCCTTGGTGATCAGCTGGTCGAGCGGCACCGTCGAGGTCTGGCGCGGTGCGCGGCTTCTTGACCGGGGCGCCGCCGACCGCACGTTGAACTGCTCGCGAACCGCCGGCGCCTGCTGCGCGTTGTTCATGGCCGTCGCGATCGCCTGCTGCTGGAAGAAATTCGCTTCCTGATAGGCCTTCGTCGCCTGGGCGTTCTGGAGATTGTAGCGGCTGGCGTTCATGGCGTATTGTTGCTGGCGATACAGCGGATCGTCATACGTCGGTGGGATGTTGTAGCCCCCGGGAGCGAACCCGTAGCCGCCATACCCCGGGATCGGCGCCGTCCAGCCCGGCGAGACCACGCCGAACGCCCCGTAATTGCCATAACCGTTGTAGCCGTACGGCGAGCCGTAGATGATGATCGGCCCATATTGGGGCACGGTGAGATTGATACCGCCGCCGTTGAACCCGCCGCCCGCACCGGGATTGATCGTGACCGGATTGAGTTGCTGCGCTGGAGCCTGGCTGGCCGAGACGGACACAGCGAGTCCGAGAATCGCGATCGTACGCCTCATGGCTGCCTCCTCATCGAGAAGCTCTCGGGTGATCCCTGGAGGGGATTCTAGGCCAACAGAAGGGATCACGTCGAGCAACTTCTGTCGTCCCTGTGCGTTTGGGCTTCGACGATGACGGGTTTTCGCCGAAGAAGATTCGCTATAGTATGAGGCACACCGATCGACCGTCCGGGACGAGGGTCATAGCCATGCCAAATCCGGCCCAGGAAGTCTTGACGCTAAAGCAATTCCTCCAGATGCCGGAAGTCAAGCCCGCGCTGGAGTTTATCCGGGGGAGGATGGCTCAGAAGGTGTCGCCGAATCTGCATCACAGCGTCATCGACGATGGGCTTCTGAACGCGATCAACCGTTTCGCCCGACCAAAGATCGGCCGATCCTTCGTGGAGCTGCGTTGCAGCTTCGGCGGTGAGTCTTACGTCCCCGACGTCTCGTTCTTCCGCAAGGAACGCATTCCAAAGGACGAAAGGGGGCGGTATGCCGAGAAAGTGCTCATCCCCCCCGACCTCAGCATCGAGATCCTGTCCCCCGGGCAGACGGTCGCAAATCTCTCCGCGCGAATCACGCGGTGCCTGGCCAAGGGCGTCCGCCTGGGCTGGCTGATCCAGCCGAGACGCTCTCGCGTCTTCGTGTTCCGGCCGGGAGAGCCGCGACTCGTCCTGGAGATCGGCGACACGCTCTCCGGCGACGACGTGATCCCCGGATTCACCCTCCCGCTGGCCGAGCTGTTTGGTTGGCTTCAAGCCGAGGAATGATCGTGATGCCCCGCTCCGCCCTCGTCCCCCCGATGACCGACCCCACGCCGATCTTCGAACAATTCCGCGGCAGTTATGGCACCGAACTGCTCACGGCGGCCGTCGCGCACCTGGATGTCTTCGGAAAGCTCGCGTCGCCAAAGTCGTTCGAATCCCTGCGCGATTCGCTCGGCCTGGCCGATCGTCCCGCGAACGTGCTCATCACGGCATTGCGAGCGATGGGGCTGCTCGCCCACGATTCCGCGAACCGATTGGTCCTGACCGACCTGGCGCGCGAGCATCTCGTACCCGGCGCGGACTTCGACGTGAGCGGCTACATCGGCCTCGCGGCCAACGCCCCCGGGGTGCTGGAGATGGTGGAGCGGCTGCGGACAAACCGGCCCGCCGGAGCCAGCGCCGAGGAGCAAGGCGCCGCGTTCATCTTCCGCGAGGGGCTCGAGTCCGCCATGGAACGCGAGGCGTCGGCCCGATCGCTCACGCTCGCGCTGGCCGGACGCGCCAGGAATGTGGCGCCGCATCTCGCCAGGGTGGCCCAGCTCGAAACGGCGCGCGTCCTGCTGGACGTCGGCGGCGGGACGGGCATCTACGCCATCGCATGCGTCCAGGCTCATCCCTCGCTCCGCGCGAAGATCTGGGACCGGCCCGAGGTGCTCAAGGTGGCCCGCGAGATGGCCGAGTCTCATGGCGTGCTCGACCGCGTGGAGCTGATCCCGGGCGACATGTTCGCCGATCCCGTGCCCGAGGGGGCCGACGCGATCCTCCTTTCCAATATCCTCCACGACTGGGACGTGCCCGAGTGCCGCACCCTGGTCGGGCGTCTCGCGGCAACCCTGCGCCCCGGCGGGCGCCTCATGGTCCACGATGTCTTCCTCGATGACGACCTCTCCGGCCCCTTGCCGATCGCCCTCTACTCGGCCGCACTATTCACCCTGACCGAGGGCCGCGCCTACAGCGCCGCCGAGTATCGTGGATGGCTTGAAGTGGCCGGTCTTGTCGTCGACGCACTCGTGCCGACCCTGATTCATTGCGGCGTGCTGACCGGGACGCGTCCCGCGTAGGGGAACCCGAAGCGTTTCACGCAGAGGCGCGGAGGGGTCGCAGAGTGCGCAGAGAAAGAGAGAGGAGACGTGAAAATGGGAGGGCGATCGGAGGGAAAACCCGACCAGCCCGAATCGATAACATCCGCATCTCCGCGACCTCTGCGTCCCCTCCGCGTCTCTGCGTGAAACTCTTCGATTTCCTCCAGATCGAGGTGTCTTGCCCGCACCGTCCGAGTATGCTGGACGGACGTGCGATCCCTACCTTTCTCACCAGGTGGCCGCTGCCATGCACAACCCCATCCCCGGCCCGAATCGTCGTCGCTTCCTCAGCACGCTCACCCTCGGAGCGGCCGCCTTCACCGCAAGGGGCGCGTTCGCCGACGAACTCGTACGCACGCCGAAGCAAACCGAGGGGCCGTTTTACCCCGATAAACTTCCGCTCGACACCGACAACGACCTGATCATCCTGAACGACTCCCTCACGCCCGCCGTGGGCGAGATCACCCACCTTTCCGGCCGCATCCTCGACGCCAAGGGCAACCCGCTGCGCAATGCCGTCGTCGAGATCTGGCAGGTGGACAATCACGGCGCCTACCTGCACAGCGGGACCGACAACAAGGACAAGCGCGACAAGAACTTCCAGGGCTACGGCCGTTTCCTCACCGGCTCGACCGGCGAGTACTACTTCCGCACCGTCAAGCCCGTCGCCTACCCGGGCCGCTCGCCGCACATTCACTACAAGATCGGCAAGTCCGGCAAGGAACTCCTCACGACCCAGTGCTACGTGAAGGGCGATCCCGGCAACGCCCGCGACGGCGTCTACCGCGGCCTCCGCGATCCCAAGGCCCGCGATTCCGTCACGATCGACTTCGCCCCGCTCAAGGATTCCAAGATCGGTGAACTGGCGGCGAAATTCGATATCGTGCTCGGATATACGCCGGAAGCGTAATTTCGATTTCGAGCCTCGCGCCCTCGCCAAAGCGTGGGAATCACGATGACTTCTCCCGGCTGTACGTGAATCCCACGGCCTTCACGAACTTTCCATCCTTCTTGACGAAGGCCTCGAACGCGAACACGTCCTCGCCCTTGCGGACCAGCTCGACTCGCTGCTCCTGAGGCGTGCCGTCGGCCTGGGTGTTGAGGTTCGTCTGGACGAGCATGGCACCTTCCGGCTTCAGGACGCCCTCGGTCACCCCACCGTGGGCGTTCACCTCGACGAGCGTGATCGCCTTCTTGCCCGGGTGCCAGAAGTAGGTGCCCTCGTACTGAGACCATGACGCGTCCTTGGTCTTGAACACGACATCATACGTGATGGCCTTCTTGTGGTTGGACCACCGGAAGCTCGCCTCGACGCGCATCGGGCTGCCGTCGGGATTCTTGATGTCGGCGACCCACTTGCCGCCGACCGCCCAGGCGAGGGGTTGCAGGGGATTCGCCCGATCGTCCGCGACCAGCTCGCGGCCCATGTCGAAGTGCGGGACGGCCGTTACCACCACGAACAGCGCGGAGAGGATGCGTCGGAAAGCCATGAAAAGGCTCCTTTCGGAAGCGTCGGAGTTTGGGACTCGCATATTCCGGGTGCCACCGGCGGCTCGCCTGCCGGTGTTTTCGAGTTGGATGGAAAACACCGGCAGGCGAGCTGCCGGTGCCACCCAGCGGAAGTCAAATCGCTCCAGGACGATCGCATCAAGAACAGGCGAGCTGGAGACTGCGGGGCACGCTTACTTCTTCACGGCGCGCTCAAGAGGCCAATTCTCGACCTTGCATTGCGCTGGCGTCTTCGATTCCATCATGCCGATAAACTTGTAAAGAAGCCGGATGCCGAACTTCGGTCTCCCGGTCTCCACGATGGCCTTGAGCGTGTTCACGATCAGCTTGCCGCCCGAGACCATCTGCTTGGCCGTCTTGGTGCCGAGCGGGAGGTTCGAGAGCGTCATCGTGAATTCGACGCCGGTCGCCACGGGATTCAGCTCGTAGGTGACGGTGCAAGGCGGGTCGTCGAACTGGGTGAACTTGAAGGTGTGCGAGTATTTGCGAGGCGGGTCGTATTCCAGCACCTCGCCGACGACCCCGACGAACTTGTCGCTCTTGGTCCTCATCTGCATCGGGGCACCCGGCGCGAGCCCCGGCGTCACCAGCCGCATGTTGAACATGCAGCCCTGAAGCGCGTCCGTCTTCGTGATCTCGCGCCAGACGGCGTCGGCTGACCCCCGGATGAACACCTTGAACACCGCCCGATCCGACTCAGCCATCGCGTTTCCTCCGGGGTTTGGCCTCGGCCTTGGCCTTTGCTTCCGCCTCGACGCGGTACTTGATCTGGGCGATGGGGCCGGCCCAGAGTGCGCTGAACTCCGTCGCCCAGCGGTCGTAAATGATCTGGATCGGCATGATATTGAAGTAGAGCAATCGCTCCCGCCCCACCTTCTCGGAGACGATCAGCTCGGCCTTCGTCAGCACCTTCAAATGCTTCAGGATCGCCACCCGACTCGTCGCGAAGTGCGGACCGAGATCCTCGACGCGGCAGCCCGGATTGTTCCGGACCAGGTCCAGAATCCGCCGCCGGTCGCGATGGGCCAGGGCCGAAAACACCGCATCCAGGTCGTCAGGCATCATGTAACCAAAAGGTTACATTTTTCCGGCGTGGTGTCAAGGACTTTCTCTCGGCGGGGTCGATTTCCATGGTCGTCCCCGGTGCCACGGATTGCGCGATCAAATCTCGGGTCTGCCGCGATGATTCTTTATGAGGTCTAGCGGTGCGGTTGCCGAACGGCGGCCAGGGAATGGCTCTCGGTACCTCTCAGGGAATCGGGTTCTGCTCACGGAGATCCGGTGCGGTTGGACCAGGCCCAAGCACCTGGGCGCGGACGTTTTGTAGGGTGGGTCAGTCGCCGGAGGCGGCCCGACTCACCACGATCCGGCTGGCCACAGAACGGTGGGTCGCGCCGCCTCCGGCGGGGATCCACCCTACAAGATACGAATCTCTCGGTTGCGGATCGTGCGTCGACCTTGGGGACTGGATTCGAGTTTCGATCGAAGATCCGACGGGACCGATCCTCCGGACCCCTCGGACAGAATGCCCGATCGTCCGCACCTGACCGGTGCCAGGATGGGCGAGCCACCCCCCAGAATTCGTACCCTCGGCAAATGACTTTGACAGGGCCGGTCTCCATCCCGTATCGTGCGGCGGAATCTGCCGCGAGCGTAGGGCCTGAGTTCCGGGGCGGACGCGGATGTGGTTCGGATCGGGCAGGGAGGTCGCCCCGACGGCAACAGGCCCTGGAGTGAGCACAGCACGTCATCATGTTTGAATTGCTCGGCAGACTGGTCAACCGCTGGGGCGCCTTCATTGTCCTGGCCTGGTTGGTCGTGGCGACGATATTCTGGTACTTTGCACCCGATTGGCACTCGGTGACGAAGGACGACGACGTCAGCTTCTTTCCGCCGAACTACCCCAGCGTCGTCGGTCAGGCGTTGCTGTCGCGTGGGTTCCCCGATGATGTCGCCAGTTCCTCGGCCGTCATCGTGGCCGAGCGGCGAGGCGGGCCGCTCCAGGCTGCCGACCTGGCGCACGTCGATCGCGTCGCGAAGGCGATGGAGGATCTGTCCAGGACCGAAAAGACGCTCGGCATCAGGAAGGTGCTGCACCGCAACCTGCGCGGCATCGGGTCGCGGATGGTGAGCCGTCCTTCCCCCCAGGGGCAGGCGGCACTGGTCGTGGTCGCGTTGCGGGGCACCTACGTCTCGCGAGAGGCGAGGCTGGCGGTCGACCGGATCGACGCCGAGCTGAAGAACTTGCCGCCACCGCCGGAGGGATTGCGGGTTGGCATGACCGGCTCGGCGGCGGTGGGCAATGACACCAATCGGGCCTCCACCCGGAGCGTGAAGGATACGACGAACGCCACGATCGCGCTGGTGATCGTGATCCTGCTGGTGGTCTATCGCTCCCCCTTGCTCGCATTGATCCCGATGGCGACGATCGCGCTCTCGGTGGCCGTTTCGCTCTGGTCGATCGCGCTCTTGACGAAGGTGCCGGGCCTGAACTTCCAGGTCATCAACATCACCGACGTCTTCGTCGTCGTCGTCCTCTTCGGCGCGGGCACGGATTACTGCCTCTTCCTGATCGCGCGCTATCGCGAAGAGCTGGCGCGCGGCCGGGGCGGCGAGGAGGCGCTGTCCGAGGCGATCCGCCAGGTCGGCGGCGCGGTGGTGGCCAGCGCCGGGACGGTGATCCTCGGGCTGGGGATGCTCTGGTTCTCGACCTTCGCGAAGATCCAGTACACGGGACCGGCGATTGCGCTCAGCCTGGTCGTCGCGCTGGTGGGCTCGCTGACCCTCGCCCCCGTCATGCTGCACTGGCTTCGCGGCCTGGTCTTCTGGCCTTTCAAGCCGCCCCACCACACCGCGGGACGCGACCCCGAAGCCGAGAGCCAGGAGGAAACCCCGCTCTTCGGATTCTGGTCCAAGGTCTCCGACCGGGTCGTCCGTCATCCTGTCCTGATCCTCGCCGTGAGCATCGTGACTCTGACGCCGTTCGCCATCGTGGGTGCCCGCACCCAGTCGAGCTACGACCTCCTCGGCGACCTCGGACCCGAGCAACCGTCGATCATCGGCGCGGAGATGTTCAAGCGCTACTTCGCCGTCGGCGACCTCGGCCCTTCGACGATCCTGATCCGCCATCCGCAGCTCGACTTCCGCTCCGTGGCCGGACAGAAGGCCGTCGAGCAACTCGCCACCTTGATCCTGAAGGTCCCGAACGTCAATGAGGTCCGTGCCGTGTCCCGACCGGTGGGGGTGCCGATCCCGCTGGAAGGGCTCCTGCGGCAGTTCCTGCTTCGCGCCGACTCCAAGATCGAACCGGAGATCTTCGGGAACTACGTCTCGGTCAAGGCGAAAGACCCCGCCGATCGCAACCATATCACCCGGGTCGACGTCGTCTTCAAGACCAGCCCCTTCGCCGCCACTAGCCTGGAGAGCCTGGATCGCGTCCGCTCGGTCGTGACCACGGCGATCGGCAAGGGCGGCCCGCTCGAAGGCGTTGCCCCCGGAGACGTCGGGTATACCGGTACGACCGTCCTGATCCACGACTTGCGGAGCGTCACGACCGAAGATGAGCGTCGGATGTACATCCTGGTCACGTCGGGCGTGTACCTGATCCTCGTCCTCCTGTTGCGCCGCCCGTGGATCTGCCTCTATCTGATCGCCACGGTGATCCTCGGTTACCTCGCCTCGCTGGGGATCACGGAGCTGGTCTTCAAGTCGCTGCACAAGGGTCCCGAGCCCTGGTCCGGGCTGGACTGGAAGGTGGGCTTCTTCCTGTTCGTGATCCTCGTGGCCGTGGGCGAGGACTACAACATCTTCCTCATGGCCCGCGTCATCGAAGAGGAACGAAAGCACGGCGCCGTCGAGGGGACGCGCCGCGCCGTGGCCCACACCGGAGGCATCATCAGCTCGTGCGGCGTGATCATGGCCGGCACGTTCGGATCGATGCTTTTTGGCAGCCTCACGACGCTGAAAGAACTCGGCTTCGCCCTGGGATTGGGCGTGCTCCTCGATACGTTCGTCGTCCGCCCGATCCTGGTGCCGGCGTTTGTCGTTCTGATTCATCGCCCTCGGGGCCGTCTACGGCTACCGGCCGGCGGACCGCTGGAATCACCGATCGTTCCCGATGAGGCCGGGGCCAGGGCGGAATCGGCGTAATCGCAGTGGGCAGTGAGGCGGATTCCTGGGACGGGGGATAAGGCTCGCGATGGAGACGTACGCCGAAGCCAGGATCGTGGCGGAGACCGCGGCGAGAGCGGCCGGGGAAATCCTGCTGTCCGCCTACGGTCGCGTCTCGGCGCGCGAGAAAGCCCCGGGCGACCTCGTGACGGACGCCGATCTCGCGAGTCAGAGGGCGATCGCCGCGATCCTCAAGGACGCGTTCCCCGATCACACCCTCCTGGCCGAGGAAGATGGCGTGATGCCGGACCCAGACGCCGCGTTTCGCTGGATCGTCGATCCGCTCGACGGTACCATCAACTTCGCTCACGGTGTCCCGCTCTGGTGCATCTCGATCGCCCTGGAGCACGCGGGCGAGCTGGTCGTCGGGGTCGTCTTCCAGCCGCTCCTCCGCGACCTCTTCAGCGCGTCCAAGGGAGCCGGGGCCACGCGCAATGGCGAGCCGATGCACGTCAGCGGCACCGATCGTCTGCAGCGATCCCTGATCGTCTGCGGGATGCCCACGAATTACGTCGCCGACGCCCCCAGGCAGCTCGCGATCTTTGACCGATTCTCGACCGGGACTCATTCGGTGCGCCGGACGGGGAACTCGGCGTGGAACCTCGCGATGACCGCGGCCGGGGGGTTCGAGGTCTGCTACGGCAGCTCGCTTTATCCCTGGGATGCCGCGGCCGGGGTCGTCCTGGTTCGCGAGGCGGGCGGCACGGTCACGTTGATGGACGGCTCTCCCCACGACCTGTACAGGAATGAGGTCCTCGCCACGAACGGGCGTGTTCATGGCGAGGCGGTGGAGGCGATACGCACGGCCGTCAATCGCCGTCCCGTTCAAGCCGGGGACGGCGACGAATAGCACGCCCGGAACGTCATTTCGGCATTTGCTTGAACGGGTCCGGATCCGTGTCGCCCAGCCCGCCCTTCAGCGGCACCTTGCGCTCGACTTTCACGACCGGAACATCCTCTTCGTCCTCATCCGGTTCGGCCACGGCGGTCACGGGCAAGGGGCGGAGCGAGAGGCTGATCTTCTTCGATTCGGGCTCGATCTTGAGGACGCGAACGTCGACCTCTTGACCCGGCTCGACCACGTCCTTGACCCGGAAGACCTTCTTCGGGCCAAGTTCGGAGATGTGGATCAGGCCCTCAACGCCCGGCTCGATCTCGACAAACGCGCCGAAGTCCATCAATCGCGTGACCTTGCCCCGGACAGTCTCGCCCCGGGCGAACCGGTCCTCGATGTCGTCCCACGGGCTGGGCATGAGCTGTTTCAGGCCGAGGCTGATCTTGGACGTCGTGCGGTCAATCTTGAGAACCTTGACCTGAACCTCCTGGCCCACGCGGACGACGCTTCCCACGTCGGAAACCCGCGTCCAGGCCAGGTCGGAGACATGGATCAGGCCGTCCACTCCGCCGAGATCCACGAATGCGCCGAAGTCCTTGACCGAGCGAATCACGCCCTGACGAATCTGGCCCTCTTCGAGAGCCTTCCAGGTCTGTTCCTTCATCTCCTCGCGCTCTTTTTCGAGCAGATCGCGGCGGGAGACGACCAGGTTCTTCTCGCGCTGGTTGGCCTCGGTGACCACCACGCGGAGCTTCTGATTGAGGTAGATCGACGCATCCTCGACCCGATTGATCTCGATCTGCCCGATGGGAAGGAATCCGCGAATCCCATCGACGAGGACTTCAAGCCCGCCCTTATTGACCTTCGTGGGCCGGGCCTCGACGATGAGCCCCTTGCGCAGGTTCGTCCAATCGGCCTCGACGGCCGCGCCCTTGAGCGAGAGGATGAGCAGGCCTTCCTCGGTGTCGAAGTGATCGACCACGACATCAATGATGTCGCCCGGATTCGGCAACGGGTTCTCGCCGAACTGCTCGACCGGGATGACGCCCTCGCTCTTGGCCGCGAGGTCGATGAAGACGCTCTTGCCCCGGATGCCGATGACCTTGCCCTTCTTGACGCCGCGCCCGCCTTCGCTGCCCACGTCCGCCTTGTCGGCATGCGCGCGATCGCCGGCGCGGGTGCGGCCCTGCTTCTCCACGTCGAACGCGGCCGTGTCGAATCCGGCCATCGCGGACTCGAGCTCGGCCTCCAGGTCGTCATCCCAGAGCCGTTTCAGGGGGACCTCGGGAGCGCGTGGTTTGTCCGCGCCTCGGGTCGTGGCGGCGTCAAGTTCCCGATCGATGTCCTCGGTGCGACGGAATTGCGGCCCGTCGTCGTCATCGCGAGGTCGGACCTGACGGATGGGGGCCGCCGACCGCTCGGCGGGCTTCGGGGCGGCTGGCGGGGCGGCGAAGGCCGCCGCGGGAGCCGGTGTCGCCGTCGGCGTCGGGGCCTCGGGTGCGGCGGGCGGCTCGGACAAGGACCGGACGCGAGGGATCGGGGATTCGCTCATGGTCGGCAACCGGAGGACGGAGGAATATGGTTGGGTATCGGGGGCGCGACGGCTCACGCCTTCACGCATCATGCACGATGGCGACGCCTCGCAAGTCTCATTCTACCCCGACACGCCGTCCCGGGGCCATGCGGGATGCTCGGCGCACGAATTCAGTCCTGCAACTCCAGCGTCGCCCACAAACTCGGGTCTTCCCCAATCGGGAAATCCCGTCCCACGGTCAGGAACTCGTCGCCTCGGTCCGGGTCGGTCACCTGATACGCCAGGCCCATGCGGCGATTCGTGTCCGGGTCGAAGCCGTTCAGGGCCGATGCGCCGAGGAACAGTTCGAGCCGCCACCCTCCGCGCGTCTTCTCGGCGCGAGCTTGAACGGATTCGGGCTTGGCCAGCGGAGCGTCGGCGAGGCCGCGATGGATCGGCTTCTGTTCGAACTGGACGCCCACGGTCCGCTTCGCCTTGTCCGGCACGAGGACGGCGGAGAACCGGTGGCAGAACCGAGTCGCTCGATGGACATCGCGCGTGTCGCGGGTGTCGATCCACAGTTGGAGGCCGTCCGAGGCGTCGGCCATGTAGCGATCATGATAGATCGGGCTGATCTTGCCGGTCACCTCGACCTGGAATGCGAGTCCCTGGGGATTCCACGCCGCGCGAACCTCGGACCAGGGAACCTTGCCCTCCAGCATCGGCGTGCGGATCAATCGGCAGGATTCGGGCAGGTCGAGCAACCGGCCCGAGTCGCCCTCGATCGGCATCTTGTCGATTCGACGACACGGCACGGCCAGTCGGAACCAGAAGGCCTGGGGGATGAGTCCGGCGCTGCTCATTCAAGATCGCTCCATCGCCGCGAGGTCCGAACCACGGTTACTCCAGTGTATTATCCGTGAACGGCTTCGGCTTTTCAAACATCGGCGGGCGAACGAGGGCCATGACGACCATGCTCACACCCAGGGCAACGAAGAAAATTGCCATGTTGAATTTGTAATACGCCCAGATCCCGATGGCGATCGACCACAGGCCGCCCTGAAAGGAGTACCAACCTCGGCCTTCCACCAATCCCTGGGCGACCGCCGAGACCCCGATCACGAACATGATCCCCGGCCACCACATCCCCGTATAGAAGAGGATTCCAAGGCCGATCAGCCAGATCCCGCCTGTGACCTCCCCTGCCCGTTCGTCCGACATCGCCATCGTCGTCTCCCCCGGATCGCCGTCGCCGCCATCTCATCCCCGAATGCGTTCGCGACCGAGGTCGCGATATTACCGGAGAATTCCGGTCAGGGCTCGCCGTCGTCCTCGCGGGCCAGGGCCAGCGAGTATCCGACAAGCAAGACGGCGAGGACGACGACCATGCTGGCGACGATGGCCAATTCCATGATCTCAGGTCGTTCCCGGAAATCCGAATCCTGAACCCGACGCCTGCGTCCCGCCCTGGATGGCCTTGAGGAGGTTGACCATCTCGATGGCCGCCATCGCCGCCTCCGCCCCCTTGTTGCCGGCCTTGAGGCCCGACCGGTTCAGCGCCTGCTCGACCGTGTCGGTCGTCAACACCCCGAAGATCACCGGCACGCCGGTTGTCAGGCTGGCCGACATGATCCCGGCGGCCGTCTGACCGGCGACGTGATCGTAATGCCCCGTCTCGCCCCGGATGATGCATCCCAGGCAAATCACGGCCGAATACTTTCCCGACTCGGCCAGCGCCCGGGCCACCAGCGGCACCTCGAACGAGCCCGGCACCCAGGCCACGTCGAGCTTCTCGTCCGCCACGCCATGCCGTGTGAAGGCATCCCGGCAGCCCGAGAGCAGGGCGTCCGTCACCAGATTATTGAAACGGCTCGCAACCACGGCGAAGCGGCCGGGAGGGGTGGAGAAGTCGCCGGAGAAGATGGGCATCGAGGGCTCAGTCTGGGCTATGGGCCGGGAGCGCACGGAGATTGCACCATTATGCGCCAACCAGGGACCAGTTCCAACCGGCCAAAGGCGTTCAAACGAGCGTGAGCACACCGCCTCGAAAGTCCAGGGTCAGGATGTGCCCGCGCAGGAAGTCCAGGCCGAGGAGGCCATCGATACCTGCGTCCGCCGGCAATGCATGTGCGAGTAAGGGGAAGCCGATTCGATGGATGCCGAGAGCCGTGAACCGATTCACCACGACGCGGGGGACGATCTCCACTCCGTTGCCCATCGCGACTCGGACCCGGTCGATCGAAGCCGACGGGTCGTATCCGACGAAGGCCATGAGATCCTCGCGTACAAGGCTGTTAGTCGCCCCGGTGTCGAGGACGAGCCTCAACTCGACCGCGCCGGTCGGCCCCGAGAGCTCCCCCCGCAGACGGATTGGTCCTTGCCTCGGGTCGAAGGGATGGCTCACAGAACGAGCGCCAAGTCGTCGGGCATCTTGCCCAGGAACTCGACGGCGCAACGGGCCGGGCGTGGCTGGAGTGCGAGCATGCGCCGTCCCAGTTCGTCGCGGTCCGGGCTGTGGATCAGCACCTCGCCGGAGAGGATCTCCAGGTGTTCGTCCGTCTCCGGGTCGCCAATCAATACCCATTCGGGGGCATAACGGGCGACGATCTCGGGGTAGGTGAGGCGTTCCGTCATGACCTGGCCCTCCTCAGCAGTTTCGATCGTTCCATCCTCATCGATCCCCTCATCGGCGGCAAGCCGATCGGGGGTCATGCTGCCTCGACGGCCCGAGCGATGATGGCCTGAATCGCGGCGAGGATGGCGCCGACATCGTCCAGATAATATCGTCGGGCGTCGATCTCGACGATGTCGGCGGCCTCGGTGAGGCGGAGGAACTGCCAGACCTCGCCGGTCGTGATGCAGCCGTGCATCGGGAAGGGGCCGCGCCCCTCCGCCCGGTTGAAGAGCTGGGCGGCGACCATCTCGGCCGCGCACTGGCCGATCCCGCCCTCAATATCGTTCTTCTTCGCCTCAACGACGGTGATGATCGGCGATCGCAGGGGCGGGACCGGCGGGGCCGTCGCCAGGATGAAGTCGCACTCGCCGACCAGGCCTCGGGTCGGGTCCACGTCGAGCCTCTGGCCCGAGAAGATCGCGAGAGGAACGGGGCTGAGCTCGCGGCTCGCCATGAGGATCGGGACGACGATGAACTCGCTCCGGGCCTTCTCGCTGATGAGGGCAAGCTGGGTCCGCTTGCCCAGGATGTCGGTCAGCCAGGCAGGAATGGCGAGGGGTGCGACGGCCGGGAAGAGGTCGGCCTCCCGGGTCGTCACGCCGAGCGTGCGAATCATCTGGTCGATCGAGAAGTCGCTGAAGGCCATCGCGGACGCCCCTGTCATTGTGGTCTTCCATTCCGCGTCGTCTCACACCGGAGGTAGGGGACCCGACGCCCCGCCCGAGGCCGATCGTCGCTCCAACATCTTCTGGAGCTCATCCAGGACGCGGTGATAGCCCTCGCTCCGTGGAAGGCAAACGTCCCGTCTCAAGTCGTCCGGAAAGTGATCCAGAATCTCCTGCGCGTCCCACACTCGGTCGGGACGTAGCCTGTAAATCAGGCCGCAGGCCAGATCCAGGAGAACCCCGGCGGCCTCGGCCCTCAACGCTTCGATTCCCGATCGACCCAGGCCATCCAGATAGGGCTTCGCCCCGGCCTCAGTGAGCTTCTGGCGCACGAACCCCGCCAAGGGCTCACGGTTCGCTCGCACGAAGTCCGCCATGACGCCGTACACGTCGTCCGGATCGTCCGGCCTCTCACGGCTCATCGCGGAAGCCCGAGGTGCGGCCCGAGCGTTTCACGAACCCATGCCCGAAGCCGTTTTGTCCAGGTTCCTTCCAGGACGTCACGGCCGAGGGCGAGAGCCTCAAGAACGAGGGCCGGCGTGAGCATGGGCAGGCTCAGGCTATGGTCGATCGGCTGGTAGGTTCCATCCTCGCCCAGGGACAGGAAGCGGAGCCGTCGGGACCGGGCGCGATACTGCCAGACCTCCGGCACGCCGAGGGCAGAATAGACCGGTAGGCGACCCTTGGAACTGCCACGGTTATCCACTTCGATCCAGAGGTCGGGCGGCGGGTCGCCCTCGGCGACCTTGATCGAGGCTTTGCCGAGAATCCGGTGCGCGTTCGCGAAATAGAATCCCTGATCGGGCTCCTTGCCCTTCCCCTTGCGCGGAGCATCTCCCGGCAGTCGCATCGTCGTCGAGGACGTGCCCTCGTACTCGATGTTTAGCTCCTCACAGATCACGGAAACAAGACAGGCGATGCGTCGCGACGGCTTTTCGTGGGCATATTCCGGTGACATGATCTCCAGCGTCCCGTCGTAGTAGGTCATCCGCTTGTGACGATTGGCGAACACGTCGCGGAGGGCCACGTAGACGTCATACGGGATGTCCGTCAGGACCATCGGCTCGGGCAGGCTTGTCCGCGTCTTTGTTGCCATGAGATCGTCTCCGGCGCGGCCTCACGACAGGTTCATGCTCATCAAGAACTCCGCGTTGGTCTTGGTCTTCTTCATGCGGCCGGTGAGGAGTTCCATCGCCTCGACGGGGTTCATGTCGTTCAGGACGCGGCGCAGGATCCAGACGCGGCGCATCTCCTCGGCATCGAACAGCAGCTCCTCGCGGCGGGTCCCGGAGCGGTTGACGTCGATGGCGGGCCAGACCCGCTTGTCGACGAGGCGGCGGTCGAGATGAAGCTCCATGTTGCCGGTGCCTTTGAACTCCTCGAAGATCACGTCGTCCATGCGGCTGCCGGTCTCGACCAGCGCGGTGGCCAGGATCGTGAGCGAGCCGGCCTCCTCGATCTTGCGAGCGGCGCCGAAGAACCGCTTGGGCTTCTGGAGGGCGGAGGCGTCAATACCGCCGGTGAGGATCTTGCCCGAGTGCGGGGCCTCGGTGTTGTAGGCGCGGGCCAGGCGGGTGATGGAATCCAACAGGATCACCACGTCGCGGCCGTACTCGACCATCCGCTTGGCCTTCTCGATAACCATCTCGGCGACCTGGATATGGCGCGAGGCGGGCTCGTCGAACGTGGAGGAGATCACCTCGGCGGTCGCGCCCTTGACCGAGCGCTCCATGTCGGTCACCTCTTCGGGGCGCTCGTCGATGAGGAGGACCATCACGTACGCGTCGGGATGATTGGCCAGCACCGAGTTGGCAATCTTCTGCAGAAGAATGGTCTTGCCGGTGCGCGGAGGGGCGACGATCAGGCCGCGTTGGCCTTTGCCGATGGGCGTGACCATGTCCACCACGCGCATGTTGATCTCGTCCGGGCCGTTTTCCAGGATGATCCGGCCGGAGGGATGCATGGCGGTCAGGTCGTCGAAGCCGACCTTTTCGCTGAGCTTGTCGGGGTCTTCGTAATTGATCGCCTCGACGCGCAGGAGGGCGAAGTAGCGCTCATTCTCCTTCGGAGGCCGGATCTGGCCGGCGACGATGGCCCCGGTCTTGAGGCCGAAGCGGCGGATCTGGCTCGGGGAAACGTAAATGTCATCCGGGCAGGGAAGGTAATTGTAGTCGGGCGAACGGAGGAAGCCGAACCCGTCGGGGAGCACTTCCAGGGTGCCCTCGCCGAACATGAGGCCGTTTTGCTTGACCCGTTCCTTGAGGATCTTGAAGATCAGATCCTGCTTCTTCAGCCCGGTGTACTCGATCACCCCTTCGCTCTTCGCGGTGCGAATGAGCTGGGGCATCGTCATTTTTTGCAGCTCGGTGAGGTGGATCTCGCCGCGCTTGATGTCTTCATAACGGTCGTGAATCGCGTTATCGCCGAACTCATCGTCGTCGTTCTCGATCTCGACGGCGACAGGAGCTAACTCCTCGGCGGGCTCGGACGGATCGAGTACGGGCTCGCGCTCAAGGCGCGGGGCAAACGCCGGCTCTCGTTCCGGCGGACGGGAATCGCGAACGCGTTCACGCGAGGTGAACCCATTCGTTACCGGCGCGGGGACCGGAGGAGCGGCCGGCGCGGCGGCCGCGGCCTGGCGCTCGGCGCGGTCGCGATTCAGGCGATCGCGGAGCGTGGGGCCGGGTTCGCGATCGCGAGCGACCGGTCCGGGCTCGCGAGGACGAGCCGGCTCACGATCGGCGGGGCGATCCTCGCGGTAGGCGTCTCTCTCACGGTATTCGGGCATATCGTCGTTCCCGTTTTCGGGGCGAGTCGCGGGCAATCCGTTCACATCGCCGCCGACGGGGTCGAGGGAGTCGGGAGCGAGCGGCGTCTTGCGGGTGCGAGACGTCGATGCGGGCTCCCGGCGTGGGCGAGTCTCGTGCGGCATGGCGGTTGGTTCTCCTCGTCGGGTCGAGCAGGAGGTCAGCGAGGGGATCGCGATCGTCGCGCGGAGGTCGTAGGGACGATGCGAAGCCGATCGGGATGGGGGGCTGGCGGGTCGAAGGGGAAATGGACGAAGAAGTCAGCGTTTTTTCGGCTTGTCCGGGGCCGGATCGGGCTCGATCCGTGGCAGGCGAGACGGTCGGGGCGGATCGGTTTTCGGGCGGCGGACGAGCTTGTCCCAGAGCGAATCGACCGCGGCGGACAGGGCCGCGTCGTCGTCGTGATTCTCAAGGACGAAATCCGCCCTGCCGCGCTTGGTGTCCAGGGACATCTGGACGCGTTCGCGGGTCGCGAGGTTCTCGGCCGTCCAGTCTCGCGAGGCGACCAGCCTCGCCAGGCGGACATCAGCCGGCGCGTCGACGAAGACAATCACGTCACAGAGGTCGTGCCATTTGGCCTCGAACAACACGGCCGCGTCGAGGACCACGGCCGTGGCCTGGCGTTTCCTCGCGGCGCGGGAGATCGCCTTCTCGAACGTCTGTCGCATCCGGGGGTGGAGGAGCCCCTCCAGAGCCTTGAGCGCGGCGTCGTCCGAGAACACGATGGCGGCGAGCTTCCTGCGGTCGATGGTCGGCGGCTTCTCGGGCAACCCGGAGAAATCCAGGATCTGCTCGCCGAAGCGCTCGATGAGCGGCTCTCGCGTCGGCGGTTGATCGAGCAATGCGTGGCCGACCGCGTCGGCCTCGAGGACCTGGGCGCCCTTCTCGGCCATCAGGGCCGCGGCCCGGCTCTTGCCCGATCCGATCCCCCCGACCAGACCGATGACCGGCAGCGGGCCGCTCTTCCACGGGCCGCGAGGCCGCTTCGGAGGCGGGGAGGGCCGCGGGCGCGACCGGTCAGGACGGCGAGTCGAAGGTCTGCCCAAAGGAGTTCTCATCGTGGGGTGCCGCGAGGACGGACGGGATTAGCCGAAGGTGTGCGATTGGGTTGTGAATTGGGATCGGGCGGATCGGAGTGAGAGGCGAATGACGCTGTGGCCCGGAATTTCGCCGAAAAAAATAACCGTGCTGGATCGTTCCGCCCGGTCATGCCTTCGGACGATGGGCGCCCGCGGCCCCGACTGGTCGGGGAGAGCGATCGCGGAGGTATGACGCGGGGAAAATTCGCGAGCGGAGTTTCCGAGGATCGACTTAATCCCTTATACCTTCCACGACCCGGTCGATGCAATCCGTTTATCTCGATGATCGTGAGAATGGGGCGCCGCCACGGTTTTCTCGATTCCGCAGGACGTCGAGTCCGGCGTCACCTCCGGGCCGGGGCTGCGACCGGTCCTGTCGGCATGGAGAGCGGGACTCCGGGCGCCCAGAGGAATCGGCCCGCGAGCAGTCCGGCGGCGAAGGCGGAGACGACCCCCAGGAGCACCAGGAAGGACCAGAGCATGACCGCGGCCCGGGGCAGGACAACGTCGTTGCGACGCGCCGAGGTCTCGCGGAGAGGCCCGATCGGACTCGCTGACCGCGGTTCGTCCGCGTCCCGCTCGCGGATCGCGGTCAGATCGAGGTTCACCAGGGGCATCGGGACCGCTTCCGGCACGATCCTGGGCGGGGCGGACGCCGTGGGACGCGGTTCCGGCGAGGGTGTCGCCGGCTTCGATGGCTCGGGCCGGGGGATTTCCTGGGTTTCCGAGCGTGATCGTGAGGCACCCTTGAAGGGGACCGGAGGATCGGGTCGGAGGGATAACGGCTCGGTCTGGATCGTGGGAAACGCGGGTTGCTCCGTGGATCCCGGCTCGGGCGGATTGTCCCACAGGACAACCGCGGGCTCGATCCGGCTCCCGGAGAGGGACGTGCGCGGCGAGGGGGCCACCGGTGTCGGGACCGGGGGGTCGGGTTTCTTCGGTTCGGGCGCTGGGGCTTCGTCCAACGGTTCCGGCACGATCAGCTCGGTTCCGCACTGAGGACAGGCGACGACCGCCCCGACTTTCGAGCGGGAGACCCCCAGGAGCTTGTTGCACTGAAAGCAGCGAAATTTGATCGGAGCAGCCGACGTCATGGCGAGGCAGTCTCCCCGGAATCGATCTCCAAGCCTCGTAACGACCCGTCCAGATTACGCCCCGCCCGACCCGCCCGCCAGTCCTCCACCTTGACCGGGGGATCTGGCGCGTCAAAATGATCGGTACGATCGTGGATTTGGGCCCGCCTGCGCGCGAGGGATTGGCGCTTCGAGTGAATAATACCGACCGAATTCCGGTCTGATCCTGCGAGCCGCGTCCTGATCTTTCTGGCCTCGGTCACCTTCCACGGCGTGGGGAAACCCAAGTGATGAAGAGTTTTCCGCGCACCCACCAGCTCGCCGTGAGTCTCGGCCTGGTCACGGTGTCGGTCCTGATCTCGGCGGTGATGGCCGACACGGTCACGCTCAAGAACGGCATCGTTTACCGGGGCTCCGTGGATCGAGACAATACGCTGGTCTCGATCTTCGATCCCGATGGGATCAAACGCGTGATCCTCCGCGATACGAAGATTCTCAAGTCCGCGAGCGACGAGGGCACGGCGAAGGCCGAGCACTTCCAGATCGTGCAGCCCCTCACCAAGCACGCGGGCGAGATGCCCACGGCGGCCACCGACATCAAGGCTGGGGCCTGGGACAAGGCCGGTCGGCGGTCGTTTCGCTATAGCTTTCCTCGGCGCAGCAAGTCGAACGAGTTGTCCCAGGCGGTCATCGAGATGTCGCAGGCGATCATCGACCTCGGCCCCCGCGTCTGCAAGATCCGCGGGATCGACGGCTTCTGGGTCAGCCAGGTCGCGACCAGCACCGTGCCGAAATCCGTCGTGCTTGACATCCTCGGCAAGGTTGAGCAGAAGAACCTCAACGAGCGGTTCCGCGTCTGCCGGTTCCTGATCCAGGCGGAGATGTACCCCGAGGCTCGCGCCGAGGTCGTGCGGCTCGGCAAGGACTTCCGCGCCGACCCGGATGTCGCCGACAAGGCCAAGAACGCCCTCGCGCTGATCCAGGACTCCGAGGCCCGCGACCTGCTGGTCGAGATCGAGACTCGCCGCAAGGCCCCGCAGCCCCGGGCGGTGCTTTCGAAGCTCAAGACCTTCCCGAGCGACGGGGTGCCCGCCGACATCATTGCCTCCGTCCGCGATCAGATCCGCAAGGACGAGCGGCAAGCGGCGGCCGACAAGGCCCTGGCCGAGTCCGTGCGACGCGCGGCCGAGGGAGCGAAGATCGAGGACAAAGCCCGACTGATCGAGATCCTCGACGGCCTGGCCGAGGCCCCGGACGCCGTCCGGGGCAGGCTCGATGCCTTTGAAAAAGGTCTGGCCGAAGGGGCCAAGCCCGATGCCCTTTACGCGCTGGCGCTTTCCGGGTTCGTCGCGGGGGGAGATGCGGCGATCCCCGACCTGAAGTCGGCCGAGTCGATGTTCCAGGCCCGCGACCTGGCCAGGAAGTATCTGTCGAGCTTGGGGACGGCCCCCGAGGTCCGCGCCGAGAGCCTCTCGAAGCTGCGGGAGATCCAGGTTGACGGGAAGGCGATCACGCTCGCGACGCTGTGCGAAATTATCCGGAGGATGCCGCCGCCGTTGCGAGACGCTCAGGCTGAGGCCCCGGGAAAGCCGACGCTCTTGCGGGTCCGCGACGACCCGAACCCCGAGCAGCCGAGCGAGTATGCCGTGATCCTCCCACCCGAGTACTCGCCGCTCCGGTCCTACCCGATGGTCGTGGCGCTCCACTCCAGCGAGACCCCGTCGGAAGCCCTCTCCTGGTGGTCTGCCCAGGCCGCTCTGCGGGGATTCATCGTGATCGCGCCCGAGTACAATCTGCGCGATCAGAGGCGCGATTACCGCTACTCGGAGAGCGAGCACGCGGCCGTCGAGCTGGTCCTGCGCGACGCCTTGCGGCGGTTCGCGGTGGATTCCGACCGCGTCTTCCTCGGCGGCTCGCTTTTCGGTGGCAACATGGCCTGGGACTTCGGCCTGGCCCACCCCGACCTGTTCGCGGGCGTGGCGGTCATCTCCGGCCTCCCGGCCAAGTACGTCTGGTCGAACAAGGCGAACGCGCCACGGGTGCCGTTCTACGTCGCGATGGGCGACCTCGCCCCGGCCGAGACGGACGTGATCTTTGGCATCTTCGCCAAGCCTCTGATCGCCGGCAACAAGGACATGACCTACGTCGAGTACTATCGCCGCGGCCTGGAAGACCTCCCCGAAGAGGCGTCCTCCGTGTTCGACTGGATGAGCGCTCGACGTCGCGAGACTTACCCCAAGTCGTTCGACGTCGTGGCCAACCGCAACTGCGACGATCGCTATTACGGAATCGTGGTGAAGGAGTTTGCCAAGGGCCGCACCAAGGACCCGGCCGCCGTGGACAACCTGGGAAAGAACCTCAATAATCCCGCCAAGATCGGCTTCCAGGCCAAGGGAGCAAACCTGCTGAACCTCACCACGTCAGGCGTCGTGAAACTGGACGTCTGGGTCTCGCCCAAGTTCACCGATTTTGAGAAGCGGATGGAGATTCGCATCAACAACAAGACCGTCTTCAAGGGCATGCCGAATGCCGACCTGGAATCACTCCTGGAAGACCTGCGGATTCGCGGGGATCGGTCGCAGGTGTTCTGGATGAGGGTGCAGGCTACGCTGGGAAATGGGCGAAATTGAAGGAATTTGTCGTACGGGGAAGAGACCCCTTCCGAAGGACCGAGGGAGCGACGACTCGTGCTCGAACCGCAGACGCCCGAATGGGTGCGCGACGCAATCTTCTACCAGATCTTCCCCGATCGATTCGCGAGGAGCCTGAGCGTCCCCAAGCCCTCGGGCATCGACGCCTGGGGCGCGGTGCCGACGCCGCACGGTTATCAGGGAGGCGATCTCGTCGGTGTGGCGGAGAAGCTCGATTATCTGGGCGACCTGGGCGTCACGGCCGTTTACTTCACGCCCGTGTTCCAGTCGGCGTCGAACCATCGTTATCACACCCACGATTACCTTCGCGTCGACCCCATGCTCGGCGGCGACAAGGCGCTCCGCCTCCTGCTCGATGCCGCGCACGCCCGGGGCATGAAGGTCGTCCTGGATGGCGTCTTCAACCACGCCAGCCGGGGCTTCTTCCCGTTCCACGACATCCTCGAAAACGGCAAGAACTCCGCGTATCTCGACTGGTTCACGGTCAAGGACTTCCCGCTCTACGCGTACGATCCCGACCGTACGCCCAACTATGGCGCGTGGTGGGGTCTGCCAGCGCTGCCCAAGTTCAACGTCCAGACGCCCGCCGTTCGTGACTATCTCTTCGGCGTCGCCCGACACTGGATCGACTTCGGGATCGACGGCTGGCGGCTCGATGTGGCCAATGAGATCGACGACGACGGGTTCTGGCGAGAGTTCCGCGGGCGGGTGCGTGAAGGCAATCCCGAGGCGTACATCGTCGGCGAGGTCTGGCACGAGTCGCGGCG
This sequence comes from Planctomycetota bacterium, assembly GCA_028291545.1. Lineage (GTDB taxonomy): Bacteria > Planctomycetota > Planctomycetia > Isosphaerales > Isosphaeraceae > JAQGHR01. Next base: position 64,197 of record JAQGHR010000031.1, read on the forward strand.
ATGGCTTCAGGGCGACATGTGGGACGCCGTGATGAACTACCGGTTCACCCATGCCTGCATCTCGTTCTTCATCGGTCGCGGAGTCGATGAGAGCGAGTTGAAGCGCACCTCCCTCTTCCCGGCCGGAGAGCCGAGTGCCGGGGCCTTCGCCAAGGAGATCGAGTCGCTCCTGGGGCTCTATCACCCCAATGTCTCGTTCGCGATGCTGAACCTGCTGGATAGCCACGACATGGCCCGGTTCCTCACGCTGGCCAAGGGCGATCGATCGGCCCTCCGGCTGGCCACGACGTTCCAGATGACCTATCCGGGCGCCCCGTCCGTCTACTACGGCGATGAGATCGGCCTGTCCGGCGGGCACGATCCATTCAATCGCGCCGCCTTCCCCTGGGACACCGCGGCCTGGGACATGGAACTCCTGCACGAGTTCCAGCGCCTGATCGCCCTGCGTAAAGCGTTCCCCGCATTGCGGAGGGGATCGTATCGGTCGCTCCTGGCCGAGAATGACGTGCATGTCCACTTGCGGCAGCTTGGCTCAGAATCGGTGATCGTCGCCCTGAATGTGGCGGACACGACGAGGCGCATCGACGTCCCTGTTCAGGGTCTCGTCCCCGACGGGGAGGTGCTGGAGGAGGTCCGGGCCAAGGACGTCGTTCGCGTCGATGGGGGCTATCTGCGCGACCTGTCTCTGGCTCCGCGATCCGGGCGGATCTTCGCCACGAGCGGGCGATGACGGCCGACGGCGGTACGCCTCCTGCCTGGCGATTGCCCGAGGGCGTCAACGCGGCCCTCTGGCAATACGCCCAATCGACTCGTCTGGCCGAGGACGAAGACGCCTATTTCCAGGGCCATCCCCTGTTCGAGGCGGATGTTCGAGCCCTGGACGAACGATTCACCGTCCCCGGGCCTCTCGTCGATCTTGGCAGCGGGGCGGGCCGGTTGTCGCTTCATTTCGCCCGGATGGGATTCCCGGTCGTCGCCGTCGAACTCTCCCGGCCCATGCTCGCCGCAGTTCGCCGAAAGGCCGAGGCCGAGGGCCTCGCCATCTCGACCGTTCAGGCCAATCTCTGCCGACTCGGGGCGTTCCCCGAGAACTCGTTCGACTACGCCCTCGCAATGTTCAGCACGATCGGCATGATTCGCGGCGCGGGGCCTCGCCGGAAGGCCATGGCCGAAGCGTTTCGAATCCTCCGGCCGGGAGGATGCCTTGCGCTTCACGCGCACAACGTCTGGCTGAATCTCCACGACCCCCAGGGCCGCAAATGGCTCATCGTTCAGGCCTGGCGGTCGCTCCGAGGATACCCCGGCTTCGGTGACCGGCGGATGACCTACCGTGGCGTGCCCGGGATGGAGGTCCACCTCTACCGTTGGAGCGAACTCCGCGGCGAGCTTCGTGGGGCGGGCTTTTCCATCGAGGAGGTCCTGTCTCTCGACGCCGTCACGGCACGTCCGATCGCCCTGCCCGGTGTCCTTCCCGGCTTGAGAGCCGGCGGTTGGATCGTCTTCGCCAGGAAGCCCGGGGCGTGACGGGGGATTCTTCAGGAAGTGAGGCGGGCGTCCCGGCCCGCCCCACCGGCATCGCCGGACGCCGAGAAGAGAATTGCCTTAATGGGCCCGCTGCCTCGGTATGGGTGGGGCCTTGATCGTGATGGTAATCGAGTTGCTCGGTGCGCTGAAATCGTTATTGGCGTCGAACGCCCGGACCCGCAGGGTGTGCGTGCCCACGCTCAGCGGAGACGACGGGGCCACGCTGTACTGGCCGGTCGACGTCACCGCGACCTGGCCGAGCACCTGGTTGTTCTCGTCGATCAGTTGCATAGTCGTAGCCGAGTCGTACGTGCCGATCAGGTGAGGTTGGGTCACTGTCGTCTTGTGGTCCCCCTTGGGTGCCGAATCGTCGCTTGGCGAAAGCCTGGGGGCGGCGGGGGTTCGAATGGGCCGGCCCACTCCGAGAACGGTCTGGAGGATGAGCGCGTAGTCGTTCGTCGCGACCAGCGCCGGGTTCGGCCCGAAGGAGTCGGCCTGCGCGAGCGTGGTCATGTTCGCCTTGAAGTGCTGGACGGTCACCGGGTCCATGCCCGTATCGGTGATGACCCGAACGAACGTGGCGTTCAGAGCGGCGGCATCCTCGACGGTCAGGGACGCATGCGAGATCGTGCTGCGATACTGGAGGTTAACGGCGACGAGCGTCTCTTCCGGCGGGCGATTGAGCTTGCCGACGATGGCGCGGAGGTCGTTTTGTATCGCCGTGACCGTATCCATGGGCAGCGTTCGCCCCGGCTGAAGAGATTCGAGGTAGGCCGGCAGGCGCTCGATCCGGAGCGTCTTCTGCTGAAGATTGGCGGCCGGGACATTCGTGGGGCGCTTGGCCGAGCTTAGCAAAAGGCGAGCGTCCAGCCTCTCGGCCGAGGGAGTGAACCGGCGGCGATCCATCGCGCGAACCTCCGGGGACGTGTCGTGACTGGGGCCGTCGATGTATCAGAAATCGCCGATCGTGGCCAGAGCGAATCGCAAGCCGGGGCTCTTCGTCGTGTTCCGGAAAGCCGGGCCGACGTGATCAGGGACGGGCTCTTTCCAGCGTCATCCGAAGATAGGATCGTGGCTCGACTTCGGTCAGACCCAGAGTTGTGGCCAGCCCCATCACGGCGGCCTGGGCGTCGGGCAGATCGGCGAGCGACTGGGCCAGCGTTTCTACCTCCACAAAGTCGCCGAGCTCTCCCGCGTGATCGAGCAAGACCTCCAGATGCCGCCCCATGTGCTCGACCGCGAACGTGCGACGATGCTTCACCACCCGTGCGACCGGGCGAAAGCCGAGGCGTTCAAAGAGCGTCGTCATCTGCGCCAGATCCTCGCCGTCCGAGGCGAAGGGAATCTCGATTTCCTCGCGGGTCTTGGTCGGACCGCCGTGTTTGGGGCCCTTGTATGTGATGCGGTTCTCCTGTCCGACGCGGCGCAGACGGAGGGCCTCGTCGGTCACGGCGAAGTCGCGACTGGGGTGGGCCAGATACAGGTCGGCATTTTCGACCTCCGGACCTCCCTCGGCGCCGAGACGGGCGAGGATCTCGGCCAGGGCGGCCACATCGGCGACGCGGAACTTGATTTCGACTTCGTAGCCCATCGCGTGTTCCGGGGTTGAAGATGGCTCTCCTCCCGTTCAGGCCCTCGATGGCTGGCTCGGGGTCACCGAGAGTCGTGGAGGCGATTCGGGGCGGAGCACTCGGGCGATATGAGCCAGCAGAACCTCGGGATGGTACGGCTTGGTCAGGAAATGATCGACACCCATCGCTCGAAGCGCGGATTCGGAATCGGGCATGATGGCCGCGCTGCAAATCATGACGTTCTGGCGGGGCTCGATCTCAAGAATCCTCCGGCAAACCTCGACGCCGGAAAAGCCGGGCAGGTTGAGGTCGAGGATCGCGAGGTGGAACGGGCCGCTCTCGCCGAATTTTCCGACGCCGTCCGGGCCGTCCTGGGCCTCGACGACGTGATAGTGGGACCCCCGAAGGAACTCGGCGACCAGCGCCCGGAGCGAGTGCTCATCCTCGACCAGAAGTATCTTAGCGAGTCGGTCCATCGCGGAGGCCCTCCCTCAAGTTGGCCGGGTCGCATCCTACCGACACCGGCGGCGTGCGCCCACGCGATTCTTGTCTCAGTCGGGTTCCGGGACGGTCTCGCGGATGCCGGACGACGCAAAAAAACGGGTCGGCTGAGAGGGGCGGTTGTGAATCCTCGTAATCGCGAGTTAAACTACGATGATGGCCACCGAACATCGCCGCGCGGTCTATCGGGGACGGGTCCAGGGCGTCGGATTTCGGGCGACTACCAGGCGATTGGCAACAGGGTTTGCCGTCTCGGGTTATGTCCGAAACCTGCCCGATGGCACCGTCGAGGTGATCGCATCGGGGGAGGCCGGCGAACTCGACGGCTTCCTGGATGCGATCGACCGCGAATTTGCCGGCAAGGTCCGCGATCGATCGATTTCCCCAATTTTTCCGGAATCGGTCGAACTTTCCGGCTTCGCGATTCGTTACTAGCCAATCAACACGGGCGCATGCTCCGCGCGCAGACGGTCCTCATACTTCCTCGATCCGACGTGAGACGAAAGACCGACCCATGAAGACCCTGACCATCGCGCGGGCGACGGCGCTGGAAGCGATCCGACAGCCGGCATTCTTCGTGCTGGCGTTTCTGGCCTTCGTCTCGCTCTTGCTATCGATCTTCTTGCCGTACTTCACGTTCAACGAAGACATCAAGATGTACAAGGACACGGGGCTGACGACGATCTCGTTCATCGCCCTGCTCCTGGCCCTGTTGACGGCGAGTTCGACGGTGGCCGAGGAGATCGAGGGCAAGACGGCCGTCACCCTGCTCTCCAAGCCGATCAACCGTCGGCAGTTCATCCTCGGCAAATTTTTGGGGATCGAGGCCGGGGTCCTGGCCATGTACGTGGTCCTCGGATTTTTCATGGCCGCCGGGACGTACTACAAGACCGGTTACGACCTTTCGGAGGCCGGTGGTACCGCCGAAGAACTGATCAAACGGTCATCGCACGTCTGGCAGATCATGCCGGGTCTGGTGCTGGGCTTCATGGAAGTCACGATCCTGGCGAGCATCAGCCTGGCGATCTCGACCCGGATGCCGATGCTCGTCAATCTCGTCGTGTGCATCGCCATCTTCTTCCTCGGGCACCTGTCGCAAGTGCTCGTGGACGTGACCTCTCAGGCCGGTTCGGGCATCAACGAGCTGGTGAAGTTCATGGCCCGCCTGTTCGCCTGGGCGCTCCCATCGCTGGAGTTCTTCAACGCCGGCCCGTCGATCTCGACCGGCACCGTGATTCCCTGGGTCACCTACGTGCTTCCCGCCTTGGGCTACTGCATGTTGTATAGTGGAGCGGCCCTGTTGTTCGCGTTCCTCTTGTTCGAGAATCGCGACGTGGCCTGAACCAGACGTCGACGGCGGCAATCGATCCGCAGCATGGTCTCGCGAAGGATGCACAAGGCGGGCGCTTTGTGTAAACTTGGTGAGACCTTCGTCGTTTGGGGGCGAGGGCATCATCTTCGCGAGGCCCCGACATGTTCCCGGCCGCCTATCGCCGCGCCCGTCATCTGACCGACTCCCGGATCGGCTCGATCTGGCTCGGTCATTTCCTGGCCGTGACCCAGGCTGTCCTGTTCGTCCTCCTGGTGGCGGTGGGTGGACTCCTCCTCTCGCTCGCCGAGCGGGCCGGCGTGGCGCGGCTCAGTGCAAGGCAGGTTGAGGCGATCCAGCAGACCAAGACGCCGAAGTGGGTGTTCGACCGACTCCCGGCGTATTCCGAAGGCGACATCGCCCTTCCGAATACCGGTCTCTATCCTCTCGTCGAGGCCGGCCGCACGAGTGGAAACATCGTCCAGAGGTATGCGGCGAACCAGCTCGACCAACTGCTACGGCGTTCACCGATCCTGCGAGACAACGTCGGCGCGCTCAAAGTTCTCCTGGCACTCGGACTGGCCCTTTTACTGGGCGCCTCGTATGCCGGCTTCTGGCGACGGTCCCTCGCCGCGGACGTCGCGGGGGCCGCGGCCTCGGCGTTGCGGCATCAGATCCACCGACAAACCTACCGGCTCGGTCAATCGGCGTTGCCGAGCGAGGGGTCCGGCCCCGCGGTGGACCTGTTCACCCGCGAGGCCAATGACGTCCGCGATGGCCTGATCGCCGAGCTCGACCACGCGACCAGGGCGCCCGTCTTGGCGATCGGTTTACTCCTACTCGGCCTGTTCACATCGTGGCAGGTGACGATTTTCCTGGTTGCCCTCGCCGGGCTGGCGTTGCTCGTGGATCGGCCCTTGACTCGGGGCATTCGCGAGGAGGCCGAGGCGGCCGCACGGGATTCGGCCGTGCGGCTCCTGCTGCTCCAGGAAGACCTCAGCATGCTCCGGACGGTTCGCGTGTACGGCATGGAGGAGGTCGACCGGCATCGATTCGAGGATCACCTCAAGCGGTTCCAGGCGGACGAGGCGCGGCGAATCCGTGCCGACGCCCGCACCGGTCCGGCCCTGATGCTGGTCAACGGGATCGCGGCGGCTCTGGCGATCGGCTTACTGGTCTATCTCGTCCTGATCGGTCGCCTCTCTCCGGCCAGCGCCGCGGTCCTGGCGGTCGTGGCCGCGTCGCTGTCGCGCCCGATCCTCCAATGGCTGGAATTCCGCGGCATCCTCCGCCAGGCGGACCGCTCGGCCGAGGCGATATTCCGATTCCTCGAACGCAAGCCCGAGCTGCAACAGAACGTTGGCGCCCAGTTCCTCGCCCCGGTCAAGGAGAGGATCGTTTTCGAGAACGTCTCGCTGGATGGGCCGACCGGACGCGCCCTCTTATCGGGCGTCTCGATCGAGATCCCCGCCAAGACGCGAACGGCCGTCCTGAGTCTCGACGAGGCCTCGAAGTACGCCGTCGCCTGTCTCATCCCTCGCCTGATCGATCCCAAGCAGGGTCGGGTGCGGATGGATGGCCTGGACCTGCGCGATGTGACGCTGGAATCGCTTCGCGCCCAGGTCGGCCTGGTGCTTCAAGCCGACCTCGTCTTCAACGACACCGTCTTCGCCAATATCGGCCTGGGCGACCCGAGCTATGCCCTCCCCAAGATCATCGAAGCGGCCAAGGTGGCCCATGCTCATCATCTGATCCAGGATCTCCCCCACGGCTATGACACGCCGATCGGCTCGCTGGGCCATTACCTCCGGCCCGACGAGCAGTACCGGATCGCCCTGGCGCGGGCGTTCCTGCACGACCCCTCGCTCGTGGTGATCGAGGAGCCGACGACCGCTCTCGACGATGATACGAAGAGCCTGATCGATGACACGATTGACCGTCTCGCCTTGAATCGGACCGTGATCTTCCTGCCCCATCGCCTCTCGACGATCCGAAAGTGCGACCGCGTTCTCGTCCTCCAGAACGGCAAGCTCGACGCCTTCGGCCCGCCCCGCGACGTTCATATCCAGAGCAAGCTCTACCGTCACATCCAGTACGTCGAGTTCAACCAGTTCGCGACCGGCGAGATCGAGGCGGGACAGATGGGCGGATGAGCCCGGCCCCGGGGTGCTGGCCCCATCCGCCGGAAAGCACGCCGACGCAACCGATTGCGTGATTGAAACTCGGGCGGCTCCCGATGATCTTTCTGCAGGACCGGTCTAGCAGTCGGATTGGCCGTGACACACGGTCGGGAAAGAGTTTCGATTCCTCTCGGGGGATTTTTATTCCCGAGACACGGACGAGGACAGACAGTCGGAGGCTCGTCTGGTTGCGGATTCTGATCGGGTGGCGACTGCGGCAGTGAACGGGGACCGGCCGGAGGCGTGATCCTCACGAACCTCGGCCGGCGGGTCGTTTCTGGGTGACCGGTCACTTCGCGAAGGAAAGGCCCGGATCTTCGGGGGGGCCGTCGACGATCTTGAAGACCATATGGGTCGGGTCTCTCCACGTGACCCTGCCGACCAGGGGTTGGCCAGACTTCTGGGCCAGGGTCAGGATACCGTCCTCGTAGCTGGACGCGCCCCCGAGATTCGTGGTTTGCCCGGGTGCCTTGACCGTCCAGGTGAACGCCTTGTCCGCCGCGACATTCAGGGCGATCGTCACGCCCGAGGCGGGCGAGGCGGTCCATGATCCCACGAGCGTGGCCCCCGCTGGCACCGGGCTCGGAGCTGGCTCGGGTTGGGGCTCGGCGGGAGTGACCTCCGGGGCCTTGGTCTCATCGACCTTGATGAGCTGGGTCGCGAGTTGGGCCGAGAGCTTGTCGGTCGGCTTCAGCCGGGTGACTGCGGAGAATTCCCGGTCCGCGTTCTCCGTGTATCCCTCGGTCAGATATTGATAGCCGAGCACGAAGTGGGCGGCGGCGGAATTGGGGTTCGCGCGGGTGAAGGTTTCGAGGTTGCGAAGCTGGTTCGTGTAGACGCCAATCTCCGGATACAGGCTCGCCAGCGTGGTCCAGTCCCATCCGGGACCCGCCGAGAGCACGCCATAGAGGACCGAAGCCGCGGCGTCATACCGTCCCTGGGCGAACAGGCAGAGGGCGCGGAACTCGTGCATCGCCGGGTCGCCGGGCATCCTCGCGAGAGCCTGATCGGTGAGCGCCAGGGCCGTGGGGTAGTCGCCGGCCTTGAAGGCGTCTCGGGCCTGGTCGAAGGAGGCCAGGGCCGCATCGGACGACGTTTGCTCGGGCGGCGCCGCCTGCGTGTTGATCGGCTGAGCGTAGTTGTAGACCGGCGCCGCCTGCTGGATCACGACCGGCTGCTGCTGGATCACGATCGGTTGCTGCGGCACGTAATACGGATTCGAGTAGCTGGAATAGCCCCAGTTGTAGACGGACGGACTGTACGCCCACGAGGACAGACCCCAGCCCGCGACCGCCCCGAGTCCCAGCCCGGCCCCGAACCAGGCGGCGTTGTTGCCCCATCCGCCGTAGTGGTTGTTCCAGGACCCATGGACCCAGTTCGAATGGTAGCCCTGATACGAGTTGTTCCAGCCGCCGTAGCCGCCGTAATTCCGGTAGCCGCCGTAATTCCCGGCTCCATTACCTCGGTAGCCCGAATTCACGTTGGTGATGTTGTAGTTGTTGTTAGTTCTGTTGATATTGTTCTGTGTGACCCGGTTGCCCGAATTGAGGCTATTGCCGACGTTGGTCCGGTTCGTCGTGTTGTTGACCTGGGTCCGGTTCCCGTTGTTGATGTTGGTGTTCCCGGCCCGATTTCCGGCCTGGACATTCGGGTTGCGGTTGGCCGGATTCAGGTTGTTTTGCTGATTGACCTGCCGGTTTCCCGCGCCATTCGCCGGCGTGCGATTGTTGTTCTGGGGCTGAAAATTGTTCCCCCTCGGCGCGTTCCCCGCCGGATTTCGGTTGACCGACCCGGCGCCAGGCGAGTTTCCACCGCCGGGCCGCGACATCCCCGCGCCAGGGTTGCCCCCCCCGGGACGTGCCATGCCTCCGCCGGGGCGGTTCATTCCACCGCCGCCGCCCGCGCCGCCCCCGGGACGGGACATACCGCCGGCGCGACCTCCTCCTCCGCCTCCGCGACCTCCGCCACCGCCCCCGCGACCCGCGAACGCCGATTCAGCGAGTGTGGCGATCACCATGGCCGAGGCCAGGATCGTCTTCCAATGTCGTCGTGTCATCGTGGCCTCGCCTGGTTGCAACGTGTCGCGGTGTCGGTGATCTATGCGAACTTACTTGGGCGCGGGAGGGCGACGGACGAGGTGGTATTCCTCGGTGTCGGGCAATCCGCTCGCGGCGAGCGTCCGATCCCGAGACGTCCAGTGCAGGGCGTCTTTGCCCGTCCGTTCCAGGATATTCGTCGCCGTCGAGAGCCGACCATCCGCCAGGGTATGCGTGGACTTGATGATCCAGCGTCCGTCGTCTTCCTGGGCCCAGAACTGCTCGCCGTGCGTCCCGGTCGTGTCGAAGATCCAGGACTTGATCCGTCGGGTCGCCGGGTCCCAGCCGAGGCGTTGCGTGCCGCTGCTTGACGCCCGTCCGCGGATCTGGAGACGGAAGTCCCGAAGCAGGAAATTCCCGTCCTGCGACCAGGCACAGGTGGTGTGGACGACGCCGTCATCCCCTTCGTCCACCCAATCGCCGACCAGCCATTCCAGCGGCTTGAGCCGGTCGTGGGGAGAGACGTTGACCTCGTCGGAGTCGTGGACACGGCCCTGCAACCAGCGGCCGTTCTGCTTGATGTGGATGACCTCGTAGCGGGTGGTTTCGACCCCGCTTCCCCCGGCGGGCGTGACGGTCGCGACGCCTTCCTCGATCACCGTTTCGGGCGAGAGTGACCGGATGGAATCCGGGAGGATGGCGAGCTTGGCGCCCGGCGATTCTTCGAAGGTTTCCGTATACCAGGCGGCAATCGCCTTCCGTCCTCGGATCGTCAGGCCGGACGCATCGGTGAGTTCGCCGTCCTCGGTGAATGTCGCCGCGACGGCCGCGGCATCCCCCTTGTCGAAGGCCTCGCGGAAGACCTCGATGCTCTTCCGAATTTCGGATTCGACCGAGTTGGCCGGGGCCTGGGTCGATCGCTCGGGAGCGGTCTGCGCGGCATGACCGCCACCAAGCAGAGCCGCAGCGAGCATCACGCCCAGGGTCGCGAGCGCCGTTCTCATGGCTGAAGGTCCAGTTCGTGTCGTCGATTCAGGGTCACCGGCATCGCGGCCTATCATCGGTCAGCGCGTGCCCAACATCAAGACGCCGCACTCCGCGCGATACGGGATTGCTACGTGGTCCGACCCGTGCCGTCGCGGTCACCGGCCCGAGATTCCGGCGCATCAGTTGCAAGCACGAAGGGCCACCAGTTGACACCCTGGGACCGCGCGCGTCATAACCAGCGAACCGACCCGTCCGGCGTCTCACTCCTCCAAGAAACTGGGAGGGTAGCCCGTTGATGGAACCCCTCGCCGATCCGCCGCCACCGGAATCCAAGACAGAAGACGGACGACGCGGCGGGCCACCGCTCGCCTCGCCGGCGCGCGCGGTCGTTCGTCGCGCCGTGATGCTTCCCTCGATCGCCCTGTTGCTTGGCTTCGCGGGGATGAACGCGAAAACCCTCTGGCACGAGTGGGGGGCGCTCCGCGTCGCTCAACACGAAGACGTTCACAGCCGCGCGATTGGCTATCACGACGTTACCCCAGACTTTAGTTACGCGTCCCCGCCCGGCAAGTGGGTCCGGGACGAGGGCAAGCACAGTTACCTCTGGGCCGGGTGGGACCGCCAGGCCAACACGCACCTCTGGTTCACCTTCCCCAAGGGGGAAATCGACGCCCGTCATCTGTCTCATCCCATGGGCCGGGACACACTCCGCGCGATCGATCATCCCCGCGTTGAGATGAAGGGAAGTGAGATCTGGGAGTCGATCCCGCCGCAAAACCTGGTCGTCTCCGCCGAGATTTCCGGCCTGCCCACGGCCTACCCGGTGATGCTGCTGGACAAGGTCGTCGCGATCAACGATTCGGTGTCCGACCAGCCCTTTCTCGTTGTCTACATGCCCTTTGTAACCGACGGCTTCGCGGTGGAGATCTTCGACGCCCGACCGGCGGGAAAGAAACGCCTGACCATGGGCAACAGCGGTTACCTCTGGGACCGCAAGCCGCTGCTCTACGATCGCGAGGGCGAAAGCCTCTGGGTCTCCGCGACCCCGGGCCTCCTCGCCGTCGCGGGACCCCTCAAGGGCACGGTCCTGAATCGTCTCGCTCGCTTGAGCCCCTCGGCCTGGAGCGACTGGAGTGCCTCCTACCCGCATGGCCGCCTCGTCGTCGGCGCGCATCGACCGAAGAAGGTAGCGACGCAGTAAAGGGTCAAGCTTCACATTCCCTACGAGCCACTCGGGACCGCACCGAGCTGGATGTTCCCCGGCCCGGCGGGTTGGTGGACCTCTCGCACCTCACCCTGCCTAGGCCGAGGAGATTGCTTCACTTGATCGAGCCGGGCTTGATCTCTTCGCCCCCGGCGCGGGTGGTGAGGGCGTACCAGACATCGCGGTCGATCTTGCTGGTGAGGAGGCGGACGGAGCCATCGCAGAAGAGGACATTGATCCCGGTCGGGTGTTCGGAGCCGGTGAAGACGCGGCGGGCCATCGGGTCTTTGCCGGGTTCGATGGGGTCGGTGTTCACGTCGAACTCGCTCCCGCCCCAGCCGCCCACGCCCCAGCCGAAGCTGTCGCGCTTCTCGACGATGGCGATGGTGAAGCTCATGCCGTCAACGATGTCGATGAACTTCACGTTCTTGGTCGGCACCTTGGAGTCGGGATCGACCACGGTCAGCAACACACCCCGCCATGAGTCGCCGTACGCTTTCTCCTGCTCGGCCCCCGAGGCCTTACGCACCCCGCCCCAGTTCATTCCGTAATGGCCCCGTTCGAACTTGTTCTTGCCGGCATAGGGCTTGTCGTGAGCCGTCCTCACGTCGGAGGCGGGCACCGGGTCGCCAATCTTATTTGACGGGCATAGGTAGGTCATCACTCGCGCGGCCACCGTCGTGGCGTTGGCCGCATGCCAGTTCTCCAGGTCGAAGTTATAGGAGTTGTAAAGGGGGGGCTGCTCCAGGTAAGGCAGGATCGCCGTGAACCCGCTGTGCCCGTTGCCATGTCCCGGGCCCTGGGTGGCGCTCATCGGGAGCGTGCCATTTGACGCGGCATAATTGTGCATCGCCAGGCCCATTTGCTTGAGATTGTTCGTGCATTGGGCACGCTTGGCGGCCTCGCGCAGCGACTGGATCTGCGGCAAGATCACGCCCAGAGCCACGAACCCGACGCCGATCAGCGTCACGAACTCGACCAAGGCCAGCCCTTTCCGGTCCCTCGTCCTCATCGCTTTGCCCTCCCTACAGTTAAGATCCGCCTCGCCTCCTCATCACTCCGCCCGGAGGAGGAGTTGGCTCGACGGGCTTCAGGATGCAAGCGCCGGACCGCCGGAGCAACGACAATCTTGCGGCGGGACTAACGGGAGCCCTGGGCCGCGGTTGCGGGGCTGCGGGCCATCGACAGGAGTCGTCGACGCGACGCCGACGGCAGGCGGACTTCGAACCGCGTCCCCACGCCCGGGGTGGATTCGACCTCAATCGTCCCTCCGTGGTCGCGGACGATCCCGAAGCTCATGGCGAGGCCAAGGCCGGTCCCCTGCCCGATCGGCTTGGTCGTGAAGAACGGGTCGAAAATCTTGTCGAGAATCGCCGGGTCGATGCCGCTCCCGTCGTCCTGTACTTCGATCCTCACCCCATCGCCGTCGGAGTGGGTCGACACGACGACCTTGCCGCCCTCCGAACACGCGTCGATTGCGTTTGAGAGTAGGTTCTGAATGACGAGATTGATCTTCGCCCCGTAGCACCGAAGCGGAGGGGTCTCTGCCAGGTCCGTCACCAGGGAAACGCCCTGCGAAGCGGCCAGACTACGCATCAGGTTGACCGTGGTTGCAATTCCCGGGTTGAGGTCGATCTCTCTCTCGTCGGAGTCGTCCAGGTGCGCGAAATCGCGGAGATCGGAAACGATCTTCTGGATCCGCTTCAGCCCTTCGCGAGATCGATCCATGAGTCCGGCCAGATTGCCGAGCACGTAGGGCAGGTCGAGCTCCGCGGAGAGGATGCGGATGCGATCGAGCAGGTCGCCCTCATACTCTTCGAGCGTGTGCTCGGCCTGCTGGTAGAGGCAGACGATGTCGTGAACGCCCGCGACCTCGCGCTTGAGCACGGCGATGTTATTCGTGACGAACGCCAGCGGGTTGTTGATCTCGTGAGCGACCCCGGCGGCAGTCTGGCCGAGGCTGGCCATCTTGGCCTGCTGGAGCATTCGTCCCTGGGCGTCCTTCAGGTCGTGATGCGCGTTCTGCAGGGATTCATGGGCTCGTTGAAGTTCGCAAAACGCCCTGAGCAGCTCAGTCGTCCGATCCTCGACCTTGAGTTCCAGCATGTCGTTCGCGCGTTTCAATGCCGCCTCGACGCGCTCGAGATCCTCGCCGACTCGACCCGCGATCCGTTCACAAATGAACCCGAAGAGAAGGATCGCGGCCATGGCCAGCGCCGCCGAGGTGATCGCCGCCGAGGATGCCCCGGCCGTCGTGCTGACAAGATGCGTGAGCCACGCCACGAGCCCCACCGTCGCCACCACCAGGGGCAGGAAGACGCGGAGCAAGCGAGCCCGAGTCGAGGGGCCGCAGAGTCGTTTCAGCGGGAAGCTTGAGGAACCCGAGGCGGCGATCAGGCCGGTACCCAGCGATAGGAACCCGATCGCGGTGTTCAAGGCCATGGGAATCGAGTGGGTCCCATACATCAGGGGCGCGTTCGGGCTGAAAAGATAACCCAGGCCGAACACCAGCCCTGTGCCCGCGACCATCAGCGCCGCGCCGCCTCCAAGATCCCTCGCGATTGACGATCGCTCGCCCACGGCACGCATCGTCACCGAGACGCTCGCCGTGAGGAAGCCCAGGGCCGTGAAGAGCGCCATCTTTCCCACCGGCGCGAGGCCGAACCTCGCGGCGGGTACGTGAAGGAACGCGCCATCCACGGCGATATCGAGATCGGTAGTGAACTCCATCAACCGGATCGCGGCGATCGTGCCCACCACGCCCGCGGCAACCACCGCGATGCTGTGCCGATGTGCCGCGATCGCCATCAACCCGAGACCGAGAGCGATGAACGCCAGGGCCGAGTTGGGGGCCATCGGGATGTAGCTGGCGCGGAGCCCCAGCAGCAACGCTTGCCGTGTTGCCCAGCCCACAAGCGTCATGACTCCCAGGATTGCGCTCAGGGCGCCGCAACCGAGAGTTGTTCGAGCGAAAATTCGCGATTGATCCATGGCAGGGAGGGCGGCCTCTTCGAGACGATTCGTCGACTTGCGTCACCTGGCCCCTCGCTACATTTCTAACAGATCTGTTGTGGTCAATGCCACATGGAAAGTTGGGTCGCCTGCCGCTCGCTCCCTCAGAAGGCTCGCCCCGACGGGCGCTCTCGCGGATTCGGGCGCTGGGGTGGCTGGGGACGCGAGGCTCCCATCTGCATAGCCGGGTCTGAGATACCCCGAAGGCCGGGCCTTCGGGAAACCTCAGACCCAGCCACACAGAAATCCTCCGGTACCGGAATCTGTAGGCGCACCCCGGGTGGGCTGCCTCCCCGATCGCGATTGACCAATCGCCATGAGGCGGCTACCCTCTCGGGCGATCGTCGGGATCAGCCGGGGTCAAGGAGGGATCGCACGATGTGGCGAGGCGCGACACGGAGGCTTGGGCTCGCGATCGCGCTCGGGGCATGCTGCGGCTGTGGGACGACGAAAACCACTGGGACCGCCAGGACCGGGACCGAGCAGCTCCTGCTGACCAACGCCTGGGACGACGCCCTTCGCAAGGTCGATTTCCGCCCTCTGGCGGGCGTGCCGGTTTTCCTCGATACGGCGAACGTCACGGCCGTCGATCAGGGCTGGGTCGTCTCCAGCCTCCGCCAGACCATGCTCTCGCAAGGGGTATTGCTCAAATCCAAGGCCGAGCAGGCTCAATGGGTCGTCGAGGCCCGCGTCGGCGCCTATGGCACGGATGAATATAACTGGCTCATCGGCGTCCAGCAGACGACGATCCCGACGGTCGTGCCCGGAATCCCCGGTGGCACGATCCCCGAGATCCCGGTCGTCAAGAAATCCGATCAATGGGCCGTCGCCAAGATGGCCCTCTTCGCCTACGACCGGTCGAGCGGCCAGATGGTCTGGAACTCGGGCACGATGCTCTCCACGGCGAGCGCCAAGGACGTTTACATCGGCGGCATCGGACCGATCCAGTCGGGCTCGATCCGCAAGCGGAACAAGCGGATCGGCGTGAATATCCCGATGCTCTCCGACCCCGAGCCGCTGAATGCTCCCGGCATCGTTGGTCGCGGAGGAAAGGTCGGCATGGATCTCGCCCCGAGCTTCGCCCCGCCCACGATGGGGCTGCCCGGCTCGGCGAGCGACCTGGGATCGTTCGCGCCCTGAACTCGGCACCCCGAACCTCGGGCGAGCCTGATATCGGCGGAGCTCGAATCTCCGTTGTCCGGAGGGATCGGGCATTTGTAGAGAGATTCTGCTAGAGTATTTGCCGTCCCCGCTGCCCGCCCCGGACCTCACCCCACGATTTGCAACAGGCCACGGAGCCAGGCATGTCCCCCGCCTCGATTGACTTGCGCGAACACATCCGCGACATCCCGGACTTCCCAAAACCGGGCATCATGTTCAAGGATATCACGCCGCTACTCGGCCATCCCGAGGCGTTCAGAGCCTCCATCGACCGTCTGGCGCAGGCGTTCTCGGACCAGAAGCTCGACGCGATCGCCGCGGCCGAGGCGCGTGGGTTCATCTTCGGTGCCCCGCTCGCGCTCGCGCTCAACGTGGGATTCATCCCGATTCGCAAGCCGGGCAAACTGCCATACGCGACGATCGCGATGGAGTACCAGCTCGAATATGGCCACGACCGCCTCGAAGTCCACTCCGACGCCCTGAAGCCCGGCAATCGCGTGCTTCTGCTGGACGACGTGCTTGCGACGGGTGGCACGATGCGGGCCTGCTGCGACCTCATCCAGCAGACCGGCGCCGAAGTCGCCGCGTGTGCCTTCATCCTGGAGCTGGACTTCCTGAAAGGCCGCGAGCGGCTCGAGCCGTACGAGGTCTTCAGCCTGATTCGCTATCCGTAGGATGGGCGGTAACCCGCCGTCCTTCCCGACATCACCAGAACGCCCCGATGAAGAACGTGAAGACGCGGGTATGGTCTTCGGGCGACTTGACGACGGGGAAGGCGATGTCGAAGGCCAGGGGAAGCGGGCCGAACATCTGCTGAGGCAGGTAGATTCGTACCCCGGTCCCGACCGCGGCGCGGAACTGGGTGATATTGTAGCCGGCCTCGACGGTGCCGAAGTCGCAGAAGACGACCTGCTGGAGCTTGTCGTTGGCCGTCCAGGGGAACTGGTACTCGACCGAGCCCACGGCCGTCATGATGCCGCCGACATTCACGCCCAGCTCGTAGGGGCCGACGCCGCGGTAGGCGAAGCCTCTCATGCTGCGGAAGTCGCCCGCATAGAACCGCTCGTAGACCGGGGTGTCGCGCCCCGAGATCCCGTAAAACCCGCGGAGCGAGACGAACCGCTTACCCGACCCGTCAGGGCGGCTACCGAGTGTGAAATACTGGCGACCTTCGACGGTGAACTTGGGGAACGTGAAGTTGCCCCAGCCTTGCTCGAAGGCGAATTCCAGGTACTGGCCGGCCGTCGTCGCGAACGGATCGTTGCGGTTGTCGAACCGCAGCGTCGGTCGGAGGGTGGCGAGCGTCGTATGCCCCGACGCCGCCAGGTAGTCGGCCGGGGCCGGATACGAGAAGCCGTGGAAGTTCACGTCCTCGATGCGAAATGCGACGTCGGCGTAGGTCTTCACCCCGAACTGACGCCCGAGCGAAAAACGGCCGCCGGTCCGGTCCTCGGTGTACGACGAATAGAATCGTCGGAAGGTATACGCACTGGTCCCGAACCCGATCGGGAGGTCGAAGACGTAGGGGTTGCGGAAGCTGATCTGAGCCCGATTGACCTGGGTACCGGGCGAGAGCTCGATGCGCAAGTCCTGACCGGCCCCTCGAAACGCGTTGCCGCTGAATAGCTCGCGCCCCGATCGAGGAATGGCCTTGTAGTCGAAATTGCTCTCATGAACGATCAGGTTGCCGAAGATCCCGCCGTAGCTGGTGGCCCCGACGCCCAACATCAGGCGGCCCGTGGAGGTTTCATCCAGCGAGGTGACGATGTCGGCGTAATCGCGATTGGCGAAGGGCTCATTGCGGCCGGGCCCGACGTCGGTCTGATTCATGCCGGGAATGCTCGGCATGGTCCCCGGGGGCTCTCCGTTTCCGACCGGCGGCGTCGGGGTGCCGGGCGGTCCTCCCCGCGAAAATGGGCCCGGGGGTCCTCCCGCGGGGGGAGCCGCCGGGTCGGCTCTGGGCCCGACGATCGGCCCGGGGGCGTCGATCGGAGGCGCCGTGAATCCGGGCGGCGGCTCGCTGATCGGCGCTAGCGACGCGGGACCGTCTCCCGGTGCGGGAGGCGCATCCTGCCGACGTGCCAGGCGAGCGACGGGCCGCGAGTCCTCGGGGCCGGCGCTCTGCAAGCGGGCGCGGACGCCTTCGTTCTGGCTGAGCGTGGGCAAGACGCCGCTGCCGTAAGGTTGATCGGCGCGGCGCGGGTTGGAGATCTTGATCTCCAGCGGCTTTCCCATCTCGGGCGACATCGCGAAGTATCGGAGATTGCCCAGCCGCTTCTTGGCCAGTTCGATCCGGTTCGCATCCAGCGGCTCGTTCGGCACGATGCCCGCCTGGTTGAACTCGCGAAGGATGACGCGGCTCTGGGTCCTCGCGTTCCCCTTGATCTCGATCCGGCCCAGGTTGTACTCCGCCCCTTCCTCGATCTCGTAGACGAGATCGACGACGCCGGGCTCGTCGGTGTAGGCGGTCTTGTAGAGGATCTGAGCGTTGATGCAGCCGATCGCCCCGTATTTCGAGCGCAGGGTCTTCTCGTCGACCGTCTTGAGTGCATCCGAGAACGGCTGGCCCTTCTGGAGCTTCATACCCTCCATCAGCTTCGCCGTCGGGATCTTCTCGTTGCCTTCGAAGCGGATGGCACGCACCTTGAACTGGACGCCTTCCTTGATCACGTACGTCACGTGGATCTGGCCCACATCCGACCCGGGCCGTGTCACGGGCGTGACCTCGACCTCGAAGAAGCCGAGGCTCTGGTAGTAGTCATTGAGCTTCTTGGCATCCTCCTCCAGATCCTCGCGAGTGTACTTGACAGGCCATGCTCCCAGGAGCTTGGGCTTGTTGCTGATCTTCGTATCCAGCACCCCGTCGGGCGTGAACTTGTTCCCTTCGAAAGAGACCTTGCGGATCTGGCACTTGGGGCCTTCGAAGATCTCGAAGATCGCCTTCCTGTCGCCGTGCTTCCCGCCTTCCAGGAGCACGACCTCGGCATAATCGTAGCCTTTTTCCCGGTACATGCTCTTGATCGAACGGACGGCCTGAGTGGTCGTGGACTGGTCGGCGCGAGCGCCGACTTTCAGGCGGGTATTCGATTCGACGTCCTTGACCTTGAGCTTGGTCATCCCCCGAAACTCGACCTTCTGGAGGATGGGCATCTCCTGCACGCCGAAGATCAGTTTATGTCCGCCCCGCTCGGGGTCAGGCTTGGTCCAGACCTTGATCTCACCCGAGAACCATCCGGTCTTGGTGAGCGTGTCCATGTCATGTTCGATCGTCTTGTCGTCGAACTCCCGCCCGACCCGAGATTCGAGCTTGGGGAGGATTCTTTCTCGAGCGATCGACTCGTTTCCTTCGATAACAATCTCGGTGATGGTGCCCTTGGGCACATCCGCCCGGCTGGCGAGGGGCGCCAGTCCGATCGCGAGGGCGAGGGCCGCGAGGAGGGCCTTCCCACGAGCACGGGCGGGCGATTGGGCCGGGGGGGCCGTCCTGGCCGCCTTCGGCGTGTCCAGTCCTGATCGTGGCATGGGCGATCGATCCCGAAATGGTCATCCGTGAGACGAGATTAGGATGGGCCGGACCGCGACCGCGGCACCTCGGCCAATCCGGCCGAGGTCCCGTCGATCATTATCCGTGTCCCGCTCAGGATGCGGCTGACATCCGGCCCCGGTCCCGTCCTTGGAACGCGGCTGCCGGGAGGTCCCGGTGATGGGTGGCGGACTTTTACCGGAGTTATACGGACTTGGCAACCCCGGAACTTCCTGGCGGTGCCGGACCCCGAGCAAACTTTCCCGTTTTGGGTCGCGACTTCGACCCCTGTGGCTGGCGACTCCGGTCGAGGCAGCCGCGCCAGGCCGTCATCACTTGAGCGGGCCGAGCTTCTCGCCTGGTCCCGATGCGGGCGCCGTGCCGGACGGGCTCGGGCTGATCGGGGCCGTGTTGGCCGGCTGCACCGTCGCACGGCTCTGGACTTCGCCCATCGCACCCATCTCCTCGGACGCGGGGGGCTTCTGATACACGATGCCAGGCGGCGTCATCGGCACGACCTGGGGGGGGCCGCAACCCCAGATTGCCAATCCCAGGACGCTCAGCAGGCTCAAGGCTCCCAGTCGCCGCCGCATGGCTGCCTCCGGTTCGTCGATCGTACGGAAGAGGGGATGAGGAAGAAAAAAACGAGGATGAAACCATTATGGAGCATCGACGTCCGGTTCGGCCATAGGGCTTTCTTCCTGATGAAATGTTGCTGCGAGTGAGACCAGGCTTACCGCAATCGAGCCCTTGAAGCAGACGTCGACATCGCTGCCGGGCCGCCTCGCGCGGGCCTGATAGTCGCCGGAGTAGTGGGCCTCGTCGCCCTCGACCCGATAGGCCAGGGGAAGCGGCGAGGTGTCGAGTGGGCAGAAGACGATGCCCGGCTCGGGAGACCCAGGTTCGGGGTGAGGCAGGTTCACATTCCAGAACGTGCCGGGCGACCACGGGCGGGCAATGAGGAGGCGGAGGACCTTTGACGCCCGGACAGCGGCGAGATCCCAGTCGACGGGTCGTCGTCGGGCCAGATAATGGGACACGGCGATCGCGGGCGTGCCATGGAGTACGGCCTCGCGGGCTGCGGCGACCGTACCCGAATGGAAGACGTCGGCACCGAGATTTCCACCGGCGTTGATGCCGGAGAGGACCCAGTGAGCCCCTTCGGCCAGGTGGTGAAGACCCAGCCGCACGCAGTCCGCCGGGGTGCCTGCCACCGCGATTCCGCCGTCCATCCTCCGCGACATCGTCACGGACCTGTGGGTCGTGACCGCATGCCCACAGCCGGACTGGGGTCCATCCGGAGCGATCAGGCGGAGATCTCCCAGTCCCCGCGCCGCCTCGACCAGGGCCGCCAGGCCCGGGGCGTCGATTCCATCATCGTTGGTCAGGATCAGCCGCATCGGTGCTCGTCGAGAGAGACGCTCGCTCGTGGTTGCTGAACTCGGGATGATCGATCGTCATCATAGCCACTCCGGGCGCGGAGGGCGTCCGGTCGAGCCGACGAACTCCGGTAATTGGCGGTAATCGGCGGTGAATCAGTCGACTGTGTGTGTTGACATCCATCGATCGTGCCGATAAACTTCGAGCACCAGACGGGGGATTAGCTCAGCTGGGAGAGCGCTTGCATGGCATGCAAGAGGTCAGGGGTTCAAGTCCCCTATCCTCCACTCGCGAACGGCGGTCAGGTCTGACCGCCGCTCGCCGTTCCCGTCTCGTGGGTTCGGATCGCAAATCCGGTCGTCCTGTCTTTGATCGCTCGATCAGATTCCCCAACATTTCGGATTCGCGCTCGGGACGAGCGTGGGATTCCGTGCGTTTGCACCTCGCGGGGGGCCGGCAATCATGGCGGATAAATCGGCAGACTCGCCGGTCCGGATCATCGGGAGCCGTGAGCTGCACCAGAACCTCCCAGCGATTCTGCGCGAGCTCGAACGATCCGACGTTCGATACGTGCTGACGGTACATGGGAAGCCCCGCGCGGTATTGATCGGTGCCGAGCCGTTTCTGGAGCTGACCCAGCAGCACAAGGGTCCGAGCGAGGCCCTGGTCGGCCTCCAGTTGAGTGCTCTCCTGGGCGGCGAACTGAGCGCCATGCCGCTGGACGACCTGGAAAAGGCGCTGGATTCGAAGGGAAAGTGAGCCTCGACCCGGCTCGCCCGTGCTGATCTTTTGTCCCGGCGCGGGAATTCGTGGCGGGGCCTTGCCTCGCCCGTTAGAATGATTGCATTGACGAACCTACGCCAGCGTCCGGCGTTGGACGCGCCCTTGTTGAGACCCCGAATGTCTACACACCCCGCCCGATCGCCTCGTGCCCTGTCACGCCAGTGGAACGGCCGTCTCGCGGCCTATCGTCATCACCGAAACGACGAGCATCGTGAGGCCCTCATCGAGGAGGCGCTCCGGTTCGCCGGATTTCAGCTCGAATCGGATCTCGGTACATCGGCCTACTGGTCCCAGTCCCCCCTGGCCCGGCGAGTGGCCGTGCTCCTGTTCCTGATCGACCGCGGCGCGGCGGCCCGAGTCTCCTGGCGAGGCCGGATCGTGTATGAGGCCGCACCGGACGCCGAATCCTGGGCCGCATCGCAGCCCGCGCTTGCCCCCTACCTCGGGCCGACGCTGGAATTGATCGCCGCGCTCCGCAACGCCCAGGCACGCCGCCTCACCTCGGCAGAGTGATCCCACTCCGCCCGAATCGCATCTCCCGTCCGACTGTCCCACACCTGAAATTCCCGCGACTTGCTTGAGCCTCCCCCGCGCCAAGGTTACGATCCGAGATCGTGACTGCGGCGCACGGCGGAGGGGTCCGTCCCCGCCTCGGTACTTCCCTCGCACCCGCCTGCCCGAGGCCCGCCATGCCCCGTCTCCTCGCCATCGCTCTCGTCCTGATGCCTTTCACGATCCCTGACCAGGCCGACACCAAGCCGGTAGTCCTGTTCAACGGTAAGGATCTGTCGGGCTGGACGACGTACATCCCGCACAAGGACAAGTCCGATCCGAAGACCGACCCCAGGGGAGTTTTCCAGGTCGAGAACGGGGCGATTCACATCTCGGGCGAGGAATTCGGCTGTCTCACGACGGAGCGAGAATTCGAGAACTATCGTCTCCAGGTCGACTTCAAGTGGGGAGACAAACGATATCCGCCTCGCGAAACGGCCAAGCGTGACTCCGGAATCCTGGTGCATTGCGTCGGGCCTGACAAGGTCTGGACCAAGTCCATCGAGTGCCAGATCCAGGAAGGGGATTGCGGCGATTTCTGGCTGGTCAGCGGCACGGAGATCACGATCGACGGAACACGCGAGAAAAGCATGCGCAAGAAGTCTCGCGATGCCGAAAAACCGACGGGTCAATGGAACACTGTCGAGGTGATTTGCGAGGGAGGCAAGATCACGAACATCGTCAACGGCGTTGTCGTCAATGAAGGCACCGACGCGAGCGTGACCAGGGGCCGCATCCTCCTCCAGTCCGAGGGGGCGGAGGTCTATTTCCGCAACGTCAAATTGACGCCGCTGACACCATCGAAGTGAGAATCGGGCGGATCCAGGGTCCCGCTGGAAATCCTTCGCGAGTTGGGCTACAATCAAGAATCATTCTTGATTCGAATTCGGCATTCGCCGCCCGATTCCGCCCTGTTCCCCCACACTTCGCGAAGGATTCCGGTCGTGGCCGACCCCGCGCCCCTCAGCCCGGTTCGCTCTGCCGAGCAGCCGCCGGTGGAGAAGTTCCGCGAGTTCCTGGAGATCCGCGGCGAGAAGCTGACGGAGCCCCGTCGCGTCCTGATCCGCCACATCTTCGACTCTCACAAGCACTTCGACGCCGATGAGCTGGTCGCCGACCTGCATGAAGCCGGTCGTCGCGTGAGCCGGGCGACCGTGTATCGCACCCTGAGGTTACTGGTCGAGGCGGGATTGCTCCGCGAGCTTCGTCTCACCAATCGCACGGCTTACGAGCACGACTACGGCTACCCTTCGCACGACCATCTGCATTGCACCGAGTGCAATAAAGTAATCGAGTTCAATAATGAGGAAGTCCGCCGCCTTCGCGAGGCCGTCAGCCTCCAACATGGTTTCCGCGCCTCGGGGCACCGCTTCCTCATCACGGGCGTGTGTCCCGCATGTAGCCGGGCCAGGAGCAGCCCGAGGCGACGACTGGACTTGATCTGATTTGACGTTGAGATCGGCCAGGGCCCCGCTCTCTCACCGGGTCAATTTCAAGGCCAGCTCACCCAGATAATAGACTGACACGGCGGTCATCCCCAGGAACGCGGTCCAGCTCAGCAGATCCGCCACCTTGCTCGGCGCAACGCGGGGATCGGTGTCGCGATAGCGAAGGTAGAGCGTGGCCCCGGCGATGAGGGGAAGCATCAGGGCCTGCGCGGCCCCGCCGATGGTGATCAGTTTGAGGGGATTGCTGTACGCCAGAAAGATCCCGAGCGAGAGCAGAGGGTAGACCACGCAAAAGACCTTGACGATGCGCTCACGGTCGACCGGGGTTTTCTGCGGCCAGAATCCGCTGAGGTTCAGGAAATCGGCAGTGAGCCGGCTATTGCCCGCCGTGGCCACGTAGAGCGTCTTGAACAGCACGGCCCAGGCCCCGAGGAGGAAGAACGGCCGAGCCCAGGGACCAAGCACCTGGACATACATATTTGCCAGGGTTCGAATCATGCCCGCGCCCTTCAAGTCGGCGTCGCCGAGCCCCTTCCCGTGCAACGCGGCCGCGCCCATAAAGTAGAATGCGACGGTCGCGAGCGTGAAGACCACCATGCTGAACCAGGCGTCAAGCTGCATGACCCGGAGCCATCCCTTGGCCCGACGCGCCCAGTCGTCGTCCTGCGTTCGTGGTCCGGTCGCGCGGGCGTATCCCTTTTCGATACACCAGTACGGATACGCGAATAGCTCGCTCGCGCCGACGCCCGTGATGCCGAACGCCGAGAACGCCAGGATCAGCCCGTCCTTGGAGTCCGGCAGGCCGAATTTGAGCCCTCCGGCGACGTCACCCAGGCTCATCGGAAGACGAAGAGCACCGAGCACCGTGACGAACGTGACGAGCGCGACCAGGATGGTCGTGATCTTCTCCAGCCGCTTGTACCCGCCCGAGAGCAGAAGCGCAATCGCCGCGAAGCAAGTCAGCGCCGCCCAGAATGGGACGCTCGCCGTCAGCCCGACGCCGGATCGGACTCCGTCGTCACCGTGAAAGACCATGACGGCCGCCTCGCCGACGAGCCCTTCCATCGCCGCCAGTTGCCCGTTGGTCGCGAGCATCATGATCAGCCAGAGCCAGCCCAGCCACGAGGTGCCGAACCGGGGACCGGGCAGGGTATGAAGCGCCGCCAGCGAGGTCTTTCCCTGGGTGATGGCATAGCGTCCCATCTCGACCTGGACAAAGACCTTGATCACGCAGGAAATCAGGATCAGCCACAGGAGGACGAAGCCCTGCTTCGCACCGAGAGCCGTGGTGTTGATCAACTCGCCCGTGCCGACGATCGACGCCGCCAGGATCAGCCCCGGGCCGATCTGCGAGAGCGCCTGCACGAGGGATGTGGGCGGATCTTGAATGTCTTTATGGGTGAGCGCGTAGAGATCGATGTGTGCCGACCCTTCCTGGTCGGACACGACGATCATGTCGTCACTGGGGTCGTTCATGGGATGCGCCGATCGCTCGCCGGGGGAGGAGGTCTCGCCCGAGGCACGACACGGGCAAGGGCCACATGTTAGGGCGTTGCGCGGCGGGATTCAAAGGGGTGGTGGAGCGGTTACCGGGCTTTCTGGTCCCCGCGTCCCCGAGGAGCGAGGGAACCGGACAGGACGTGGGGTGCGGGAGGAGCCTTGTGCGCGGCCGATCCGCCCACGACGTCCGCCAGATAATTAAGGAGCCGCTCCCGAAATCGGGGCAGTGCGTAAACCTCCGCCCGCTGGCGAGCCCAGGCTGGATCGTGGGGGCGGCCGCGATGCTCCCAGGACTCGATGGCGTCTCGCAATCCGTCCGCCGTCGGCTCTTGATAGAGGACGCCGGCTCGCTCGTCCACCGTCTCGGCCGCCCCGCCCCGAGCCAGCGCGATGACCGGGGCCCCACACGCCATCGCCTCGGCGGGGACGATCCCGAAATCCTCCTCGCCGGGGAAGAGCAACGCGCGGCATCGTCGATAGTGATCGCGGATGGATTCGTCGGTTTGCCAGCCGAGAAACGTGACGCCAGGCCCGGCAAGGCGCTGGAGACGGTCGCGGTCCGGGCCAGCGCCGATGACCACGAGAGGTCGGCCGGTCGAGGAACACACCTGGATGGCCTGGTCGATCCTCTTGTACGGCACGAGCGCCGAGACGCAGAGGTACGGCCCGTCGCGATCGACCGGCGCGGGTGAGTAGAACGAGGTATCGACCGGCGGCTCGATCACTCGTCCGTCACGGCCGTAGCATCGATCGATCCGGCCGCGCACGGTCTCGGAGATGGCGACGAAGTGGGAGACGCTCGACGATGTTGCTTTGTCCCAGGCGCGCAGCCGGTCGAGCATGAATCCGGCGGCGGCACGACGGACAGGACGACCCGTCCAGCTCTCCAGATAGGCTGCGCGACCATCCCACGCGTAACGCATCGGAGTGAAGCAATAGCAGACGTGGGGGACGCCCTTCGGGACCCGTACCGCCTTGGCGACGCAGTGGCTCAGGCTAACGACCAGGTCCACCTCGCCCACGTTCCAGAATCGCGCCGCCGCCGGCATGATCGGCAGCAGCTTGCGATAATGCCGCTCAACGCCCGGTAGTCTTTGCAACGGCGACGTGCGAATCATCATCGCGCCGATGGTCGGGCCGACCGAGCCTTTCTTATGGATCAAGGTATGCAGCGTCGCGCCGGGGAACGCCCGGCAGAGCACTTCCAGGCACTTCTCGCCGCCCCGGAGACCCGTCAGCCAATCGTGGACCAAGGCGACACGTAGGCCGACGAGCGGGGCCGGGACCTGGCTCGTGGCATTTCGCGCGTTGAAAGCCTGTCGTGGCTTGGCGTCCATGCGGCATCCGACCGGTCAGAAATTTTGCGGTGATCGTTGCCCGAACCATCCTTGGCTCGTGCCGAGCGCCGGCAAACCATACGGGAGGACGAGATTTGGGGCAAGACGGACCTCAAACCTCCTGGACGTAAAACGACCAAGAGCGGGGACGCAATATCGCGTTCCCGCTCTTGGTCGTGGATGCGAATGAAGCGAACGTCACGCTCAGATCACTTGAGCACGTCGTCCTGGTTCAGCGGCATCTGGCGGAAGGTGGACGGGAGCTGGCTGCCGGCCGGGGTGAGGATCTTCGACCAGACGATCCCATTGATCGTCTCCGTGACGAAGTGGGCCGAACCGTCGCACATGACGACGTTCACGCCGCCAGGGTGACGGCTGGACGGATAGGGGGCGGTGCCCTCGGCACCCACCGCCAGGCCGGCGTTGATGTTCTCGAGGCTGCCGGGCGTGTTCGCCGAGACCCACGACTGTCCGTCGGTCACCGTGCCATTCAGCGTGTAGGGGCTGAGGCTCGGCTGCGTAGCACCGGTATCCGCCACGCATCCGCCATTCCCGGGGGTGGCATGGCTCGCTCCGCCACAAATGTTGTCCGATCCGATGAACATCATGAAGTTCGGGTGCGGGGCCGACCAGTTCAAAACGATCGCGGGCGGAAGATTGGGCCAGGTGCTGTTGACGAGACCGACGCCCGCACTATCGTTCGGCGTGTAACCTGCCTGGATGTTCTCCGAAACCAGAATGGTATTGCTCGAACCGTCGGTGATCGAGCTGGACGTTGTTCGCGTGTCCCAGGGGGCATTGCCGGCGTTGGTGCCGAGGAACATCACGCCGGTCTTTTTTGCGACCTGCGAGCCCCAGTCGAGGGAGGCACCATTCGCGGCGGTCGGGCCGCTCCAACCGATCGGGAAGAGGCCGGTGAGCGTGCCGGTGCTACCCGTCACGGTGTAACCATGCCAGCGGGAAAATCCCCCGTTGACGACGAAGGAGAGGTTCCCCTGACCCGGCTGGACCGTGTCGTCCTCGGGGCAGGTCAGGATCTTGACGAACTTGTTCCCGATCGTGAAATTGTTCGTCGAGCTTGCACCGATCGTGGTGTCGAAGAACGGCACGTTGCGGTTGTAGCCGTTGTACAAGTCGTTGGCGTCGATATAGGGCAGGATATCCACGACCCAGCTATAAAGCGGGCCGTAGTTATTGCCGCTGCCCGTCGTCACGAAGGTGCCGTTGAAGCAGTTGTTGATGGCGGATGACGCCGGAGTCGGCGGGTTCAGCGCACCCGAATTTTCCTGGAACGTCCCGGCATTCGGGAAGCTGTTCTTGGTGTTGAGGACCTGGATTAAGCCCAGGCCGACCTGGCGCATGTTGCTAGCGCACTCCATCCGGCGTGCCGTCCGCCTTGCGGAGATCACCGCCGGCAAGATCAGCCCCATCAGGATGCCGATGATCGCGATGACCACCAGCAGCTCGATAAGCGTAAATCCTCGAGGCAGACTCTTCATTCGACGGCGAGCGATCATGGCACGTCCTTTCTCAGACGGAGAGGGATGTGGACTTCATCGTAACCCTAGCTACCACGCATTGACAAGAGATGAACGGTGTTCAACAAACCCGATCTTGCAAGTCACCGCTTCGGGCGGCTATGGCGGCTTACGCGACAAGCTGCCATTGCCACCCGTACGCGGAAGACCTACTCGATCCTGCGGCGGAAGACGATCAGGTC
The DNA here is from genome assembly GCA_028291545.1 of Planctomycetota bacterium. GTDB lineage: Bacteria > Planctomycetota > Planctomycetia > Isosphaerales > Isosphaeraceae > JAQGHR01. Next base: position 91,925 of record JAQGHR010000031.1, read on the forward strand.
GCGGTAGTCACCCGGCTCCTGGGGATTGAAGCCCGTGGCTCGCGTGCGGTCGAGAAGGAAGTAGGACCGGTAGCGGATGTTCTTTCCCGCATCCGCGTTCAGCTCTCGTCCGAGCTGATCCATGGCCATGGAGGAACCGGTGACCGGGTCGTACTGGTTGTACATCTGCTTGTTGCCCTCCTTGACGACCTCGAAGAACCCGACCGTCAGCCACACCGCGTACTGATGCGTCCGGACCGTAGTCTGGTTCATCACCTTGGAGAGCATCTCCGTGCGGTACGCCGGGTGGGCGCGATGGTCGGTGGCGACTCCCTGATAGGTCGATCCGCCAAGATAGCCCTGGACCGGCGGACCTGAAGTCGTCGCGGGCGGGACCGGTGGAACCTGGTAGCTCGTGTTGGAGAATAGTGAACTGTTCTGCTTGGTGAGGAAGATTCCGTCGGCATCGGTCCAGCCCATCGTCGGCGGCGGGACCGGGGTGATGGTGGTATCGGCGGCCGAGGCGGCGACGGCGGCCTGGGCAGTGGGATCGAAAATGGGGGAAACGACCTGAGTCGCCGGGCTCCAGGTGGTATTGGAGTATTTCGTCGGATCGATAAACCCGGCGTTTGCGAAATTCGTCGACACGGTCGAGAAGTCCGCGTCCGGGATCTGGAACAGGGCGCGGGGAGCGATGCGCGGCGTCGCGGCCAGGAACTTGACCTGAGGGTTCATCGCGGTCGAATCGTAAAGTGGGTTGGTGATCAGGTCGAACCGCCGGGCCTGATCCGCGTGCTTCAGGTCGACTTTCGGGTCGGCAGTCATCGTGTTGAGCTGGTAGGCCGGTAGCCTGGCGGGACGCATCACGGTGTCGTTGATGTCGATGTTGAAATCGGTCGAGACGCCGAAATACTGGTTTGCCAGCGATCGGAACGGCCGGCTTGGCATCGCGGCATAGTTCTTGGTCCAGGGATCGGGATATCCCCAGATCTGGTTGAACGGCGAGGTGGACATCGGTGAGAACACCACACCCGAGCCGCCGTCGCGAAGCTTGAGGAAGTCGGAGAACGCGGCCTTCATGCCCGCGGTGGTGCCGTTGTTATAGCCGCGGTTCGGCATCGGGTACGAGTAGGACGGCGCACCGTTGGGAAGGATGGCCGTTGCCACGTGCGGGAGGCCTTTGACGCCGGCGGGCAACGTGGAATCGTAGGTGGGTGAGCCGAGATAATTCGCCCCACCGGCACCAACGGCCGCCCCGTTCAACCTCAGATCATCCATGAGGGCGAAGAAGATCTCCTCATCGAAGATCAGGTTCAAGTTCAACAGGCCCGGTCTGAGGTCACGACGAGCCCAGTCCGCGTTCTGACCGGCCGCCACGGGACCGATGTAGCCGAACGAGGTGCTCGGGACTTCGAAGAACTCCAGCGCCTTGTACCAGCCATTCTTGACACCCGACGAGTAGAAGAACGCCTCGGGCAGGTAGGGGAAGGCGGCCGGGTCGGGCATGTTGATGTTGGGATTGGGCTGCATGGGCGCATCATTCGGCGCACCCACACCGCTCATGGTGAACTGACTGGCCGTCGGCGGAACGCCTTGAGGCTGCGGGGGGTCGGGAATCGGGTTTGCGGTCGGCGCGGCGCTCGGTCGTGAGTAGCCGGTGAGCGGGAGGGTCACCGCCGGGATCGTGAGAGCGTCGCCCGACGGCCCGATCGGGTTCGTCGCCTTCCAGGGCGGCGGGTAGTAGTACATCATGTTGTCCGCCCCGGCTCGCGCGAGCTGCGCCGCGGTCGGAGGCAGGATACCCCTGGCGGTCGGGGGCGTCGCGCCCGTGTTAACGCCGAAGGCCATTGGAGCAGGTGTCTGGGGGGCGATTGGGGCCGGTACCCCGGGATATTCCACGAATTGCTTCGTGAACAACCCCGGCGGGCAGGCGGGCACCAGGAGCAACTCGGCCACGCTCTGGAAGTCGCGATCGTGGAACGGGAAGATATCCCAGTTCTCACCGTTGCTGTTCGTCCTGTCGATCGTGTGGTAGATGTTACCGCTGATCTGGGTCGGGGTGATCGTTCCCTGGACGTTCATGCCGTAAACGGCCGTCAGCGGCTGCGCCTTGGTCGCGTCCGCACTGGCGGGAGGCGTCTGCGCCTGAGTGGGGAAGGTCTGCTCCGAATAGCCGTAGGGATTCGGGGCGTTGGTCAACGTCTCGGAGTACGGGACGAAGTGTCCGCCACGGTAGGGCTGGAGCCGTCGCGTCGAGTAGATCGCGTTCGTGCCCTGCGTCACGGTGTCGTTGTTGGCATCCTTCGCCTTGGCGATGCCGTTGTCGACGAAGTAGGGGAACCGGAACGAGTCGACCACGACCTTCTGCGACGTTGGGTCCTTGGCATTGACAGGACGCAACAGGTGGAGCCAGTAGAACTGGCTCCGCTTGTTGTCAGCCAGGGTCGCCATGGTCGCCGGAGTCAGGGCGGTCTCGGTAATCTGGTTCACGAGCGTATCGCTGAGCTGCGCATCGATCGGTGGCGTATTGAGCTCGACCTGCGGATAGCCAACGACCTTGGGCGGGCCCGCGGTGATGGTCGTGGGTGCCGTGTTGTTGATGTAATTGCCGAAGATGTAGTAATCCTCGGGCTGGCCGCCCGTGCTATTCATCGCCGGGACAGGTTTGGGCAGCCCCGCCGGCTTGCTGGTCGCTGGGTCGATATACAATGGGACGAAGTGGGTGTTGATCGTGGACTGGCGGAGCTGGCCAGTGATGCGGTTGGGGCGTTCGATCAGGCTCGTGGTCTCGTCGGTCGAGGCCGGGTTGTCCTGCGTGATCACGAATCCCCAGCCGTTCAGGTCGAGATCCGAGGCCGTGCCCGAACCACCCGTTCCATAGTCTTTCGAAAGGGTGTTCACCAGCTCGATGAAGAGCCGGGGCGTCGTCATGTCGGCCTTTGACGCCGGGTCCTTGCGGATGTACTGATAGCCGACGATCTCGGTGATCGCGATCGGGTTGTACTCCATCCCCCACTGGACGAGCGGCGTGCCGTTGGCCCCGGCGCCGGAGAACTTGGCCACGCCGGCCGGGAGTTTGATGGTCGTGGTGGTGGACTGGAAGCCGGCCAGAGTCGAGGGAACCGACGCCGTCTGGATGTCGGTGAGGACCAGGTCGTAGTTCGAGAACGCCGTCATCGTCCCGTCCGGGTCGCGGAAGTCGCAGATGTTGACTGCGTACTGGCCGATCGCCGCGAGCGTCTCGGCTGGGACGGGAACCCGCGTCCCGGTGGAGTCGAGCATCGTCATGCCGTCGGGCGGATAGAGGACGGACTTCATCATCTGATACACGTCGCGGCAGAACTTCTGACGCACCGGCTCGTAGGGATCGTCGGAGACCGGCAGCGGGAGGTTGAGGTTGATCCGTCGTCCGCCGTGCATCAAGGAGGGTAGGTTGGCAACGCCTTCAAACTTCGGCAAGGAGCCATCGGAAAGCGCGGTATTCGCACGAGGAAAACCGAACGTGCTGCCCATCGTGGCCGTCGGCGCGGCGGAGGTACCGATCTCCCAGCTATCGGTTGCGAACATATTGCGCATGGTCGCGTTGATGTCGAGGGCGGGGACGAGATTCCTGAGCCTCGTCGACAGGATCGCCGCGTCCACGTCGCCCTTGCGATCGATATACTCCTGGTCGCTCACCCCGAAGTTCGCGTCGTACGCGGTCTTGTCGTACACGTTCATCTGCGCGGCCTCTTGCAGACCCAGGCCGCCGCCCACGTAGATGCCGTTGATGGCCGAGCCCACCGCGTAATCCGCGGGCGAGTTGGAATTGACCAGGTTGCTGAACGTCGGCAGCTTCATCCCGGCGTTCATGTCATACGGCGCCGGGGCCATGAGGTTCCGCCAGTTGCCGGGCGGGTTGCGGAACGACTCGTAGCCGTGATAAATGTTGAGCGCGTTGTTCGCGAGAGTCTTCGTGGCGTCAGCCGGGTCGGGGAGATCACCCGGCCAGTTGGAGATCCCGGGCGGTCGGAAGTAGAGATAGGGGCTTGACCGGCCGCGAATGTCGCTGCCGAGACCCCAATCGAGCGGGCCGGCGGGAATATTGTCGAAGTGCATCAGCCGACCAATGCCCGCGAGATCGATCGGCGAGACGAACCGCCGATACCGCTCGGAGGGGAGCAGCACGCGATTGGCCGCATCGAGCTTGTCACCGACTTCCGGATGGGACGTATAGGTCGACGACATGGTGTCGTACTTGTATGCGGGAAAAAAGTCGGTGCCGGTGAAGTCGCTGTCGAAGGCATCGACCTTGGGAAAGACGGTTGCGGAATAAGTCTGATTCGGCAGGTACGACCGCCCTGCTCGGGGAAAGGCGGCTCCTCCCGACGCTCGGATGATGTCCACCTCGCCGAATCGACCCTCGGTCGGCGGAATCGGCGGTGTCGCGCTCGGATTGCCCGGGTTACCCTGCAGCAAGTGCCGAAGCTCCCCGGCTCCCCCCGCCGGTCCCACCTGTCCGGCCGACAGGGCGTATTCCGGGTTGATCTCGTTGACCGAGTAGCCGATGTGGGAGGCGTGATCGGGCGCAGCAAGCACCGAGCCGTCCAGCGCCCTCGCATTCAGGTTTCCCGCCGTATTCAGCGGCAGCCGACCGTTCAGGCCCAAGATCATGAAGGCGAAGAGGGGCTTGAACAACTTCCCGGTCGAGTCGCGCTGGACGGGATAGCCCAGGTCGATCCAGACCGAGTCGGAGACGCCGTCACCGTCGTTATCGACGTCGAATCCGGGGGTGGGTGGGGACGTTTGCTTGGTGATCTTGCCCGTGATGGCGTCGGGGAGCAGGTCGGCGAAGGTGTCCCCGGACTGCGGATGGTCAATCTTGCGGACACGGAGGAACTTGGAGCGAGAGGCCGCCGTCTTGCTCTTCCAGTCGTTCTGAGTGGCGTCGCTCGGGTTGAGGATGAGGTTGCCCGGGCGATGGAACGAGGGGATCGTGACCTGGCCGTCGGCGGTGCGGAGCGCGAGGAACCAGTTATCGTTATCTACCGCGTCGAAGTCTTCATCCATCTGGTACGCCATCGAGTTCGGGTCGTTGTAGCCCGAGGGATAGTTCGCGGCGTTGAGGCGGTTGTAGAGGAAATTCGGGTAGGCCGAGAAGGGGCGAGCGTTGCCGAAATCGTCCGATGCGATGACGCGATCCAGGCCGAGCCCGTTGAAGGCCCGCATGTAACGGCCGTCGATCTCGAACAGATTCTTGATCGAGGCGTTCGTTGCGGTATCGGGCTGGACGAAGGCGAGCGTCGTCGAGGGCGCCCCAGTGCTGGTGGTCGCGGTGGTGCTACGGTCGGCGACCGTCAACTGGAAGACGTGGGAGTTGCCGGACGTACGATCATCGGCCACGATTTCAAACGTCTGAGTCAGCTTATCGGGGCCGGTGATCGGGCGAATCGGGGCGAGGGTGCTGGAGTCGACGATCCACTGCTGTAAACGGAGGACGCAGCCCGTGAAATTTGCGTTGTAGAGCTGGGGGACATTCTGGATGCCGTAGACCGGGTCGCGATTGGAGTTCGTCGGGATGTTCGTGGTGACCTGGTAGCTGATCGGGCCCCCGGCCGAGGCGATCTGTTTCGCGCCGGTGATGATGAGAGGCTGGCCGATCGGCTCGGGAATCCGGTTCAGATACCAGTTCTGGAACGGCGTGGTGACGCCGGCGGCCACGACCGTGGTATCGGTGTAGAAGTCCAGCCCGTACATGTCCCGCTTGAGACTGTGGCCGCGGAGCGCCGAAGCCGGGTTGCCCGTGTCGTTGATGAGCTGGTCGAGGGCGAAGTCGATGACCTGCTCGGGGGGCGGCGTGTGGACCGCCTCGGCGGCGTGTCGGGCGCCGATCTGGGCCTGGCCGCTGAAGGTGGCGAAGGTCACGCCGATCAGGGCGAGCAAGCCGAGCATGGCCAGGATCAGGATGAGGACAACGCCTCTCCGTCTCCCCGCTCCTTCCGGTCGTCTGGCGTACATGGGCGGTCTCCCTCGGTTCGTTCGGTTCGTTCGTTCGGCCCGCCCCACGGGTATGCTGTCGGGGCGGCGGTTGTTCAATCTGGGCCGTGTCTCAAAGCTTGTCCGAGAAGTCCTGATGAATCGTCAGGGTCTTCACATGTTTGCTCTCGGGGTCGGTCAGCCGGATCTGGATCTCGATCCCCCGCAACGGCGCCGTGTAGGGGGCGGGATACGAGGGAACGACGGGCTGCAAGCCGTTGAGCGGACCCTGCGTCGGGTCGATCGGGAGCGCAGGGGCCGCCGAGTAGGTCGTCGACCAGGAATCCCAGATCCGCCTCATCCGCGTGACCGTGGTGGTGTTGTCGCCCAGGTTGGTGGGGACCAGGGTTCCCGCGGCATTCACGTAGGTCGGGTACTGGACGTCGAAGCGATTGTCCGTCGTCAGCGGCGGCATCCGGCCTTCGTGGCCGAGTGTATCGAGGAGATAGGGGTTGGTCGCCGAGATCGTTGGTGCGAGCGAGTTCCCCGAAGCATAAAGCGGGGAGAAGCTCCCGGTCGCGGGGTCGATCCCGGCGATGTAACCGAGGTCGTAATAGCCGGGCAAGAGCGGAACGATCGACGGCGTTTTCGTGGCCGTGCTGATGTATCGCGGGTTGCCGTCGAATGCCTTGATGTTGAACGATCGCACGTTCGTGGCGATCAGGTCATCCTCGAAGACCGGGGCCTGGCCCAGGTCGAAGGCGTTGGGCGAGGTGGCGGCGCCTGAGGGCAAGCCGTCGGAAAAGGGCTGATCCGGCTGCGGCGGCAACGCATAGGAGGTTCCCATGAATGAGAGACCCTTGAATTGCTGATATGCCGTCTCGCCGAGCGTCGAGGCGATCGAGTCGCTGAAGAATGGGGCGCCGGCCGGATCGTTGATTCTCTTGATCGGGTCGAGCCAGGTCGGGGCCATGGTCTCGCGCCAGGTCGGGAATCCCCACCACGTTTGGGCTCCGGCGGGCAAAGCAGGGACTGCGATGCTATCGCCAACCAGCAGCGGATTATGATTGTGGGTGGTCCCCGTCGGGTCGAGCGTGTGGATCGTACCGACCGTACCCTGGATGCCTTTCGAGTAGGCGTTGCGATAGAGGTAAGGAAAGGCGGTCAGATCCTGGGTCAGGGGACGGGCCGAGGTCAGCATCCCGAACGAGCCATCCGCCGCGAACCCGTCATTCAGCAGCCCGGCGGCCTTGGAATTGGAATACATGGTCGGATAATAATCCACCACGCCGTTGCCATCGACATCATCGGCAACGCCGTCGGGATTCACGGTGCCGGGGGCGGCGTTGTTGCGAAAATCGTCGGCGAAACGCGGGCTGGCGAAGCGGTAATGACGTTCGGTGAGGTCACCCAGCGTATTGGGGATGGGGACATAGCCATTGGCCGTGAGGTTCGCCGGCAGGACATTCGCCGGATACTCGCTGGGGCGGGCCGAGACGTCATTCAGGCCCTGCCAACTGACGAACGGAAAGCCGCCGACGGTGACGAGAGCCGGTTTTTGAGGAGCTGGCGGTGGTGGCTGGATAAACAGTGCGAACGGCTCGAACAGGTTCGTGGCGAACCCGATCCGTCCGGCACCAGGACGAATCGGGGGATCGCCTGCCACGGCGGGATCGCCCGGCATCGGTGGATCACTGGGCGTATTGCCAATGGCCTGGAACTTCGCGGGCAGAATCAATCGCACGCGGCGGTAGAGTTTGTCGCCGCGCAGGAAGTAGATGATCTCCGCATACTGGCTCGTCACCGGAACCGGATCGAACGTGACGGCTCGGGTCGTGTTATATGCCGGATCGCCGGGAGTCGTCGGAGGATTGGGCGGCGGCACGCGCTTCGGCACCCACATCCGCCCGGTGAAGGGCCTGCCATCCGGGGCCTTGGCGGTGAAGCGGAGGGTGTCGTCCGAGTCCTCATCCTGCGCGTCCGACAGGGCATTCTCGGAGTACTCGAAGTATCCCAGGCCGTTCGCCGGGTTGTTCGGCGGGGTCATCTTGCACGTCACGCCGTCGAGATCCTGGCGGAGCGTCACGTCAAGACGGCGGAGATCCTGATCCAGCAAGGTATAAGCGCGGGAGACGGACACGGCCCCGGTCGCCGCCTGGAAGATCGCGACGATCGTGATCATCATCAAAAGCAGCAGCGCCACGGTGACGAGCATTTCCAACAGCGTCACGCCGCGTCGCCGCGAGCGAGCGTTCGTCATGTGGTGTGCGGGTCGCATGGGAAGTCCTCGTAGGGCCGGTTCTTACCGGCCGGCATGGGTCTCGACCGAACGCGGCCGGTCGCAATCAAACGGCCGGTTGGAACCGGTACTACCTGGTATAGAAAACTCGCGAGACGACGTTGACGACATGCGGCGAGACGAACGCCGCATTGATGTGCAGGGGAGTCACAGTGGTCGTTTGCGTGACGTCCAGAGGCGTCTTGGCCCGGACGGGGCTACTCAGGGTCACGATCATCTCCCGGTAACCGAGCTTGGCGAGGTTCGCGTCATGGTCGGACGTCGGGTCGGTTTTCTTGGCCACGCGATACCAGTAGCAGCGCTGGGCGGGATAATTCGCCGACCAGAGCGTGCCATACCAGCGGGAGAGTTCGGTCGCGTTGAACCGCTCGTAGGTCACGTCCGCGATATAGCCGCCGACGCGGACGTCGGGATCGGGCTGGGTGTTGGGCCATCGCAGCAGGACCGAGCGATCGTTGATGCTGTAAGGGGCGAAGGCGACGCTGGCGCTGGGCGGTCCGTATCCCCAGATCGCTTCGACCACGGTCTCTCCGGCCGCCGCGTTCTGGCCACCTCGGATCTCGGTCGCGAAGGGGCGATTGTGGAAGATGACGAGGTCGCCGTCGAAGATCGTTCCGTTCGAGGTATCCGTCTGCTGGCCCGTGAACATCCAGGTATACGAGAGGTCCCGCATAATCCCGCCCGCGGAGCCGTCGGGGACGATCGGGCTACCGCTGCCGGGCGTGCTGCTCGACCCATCGGTCTGCATCACGATGTCGTCTTGCGAGGCGAACACGGAACTCGGGTCGATGTAGAACGGTGCTGCGCCGGCGTTGGAGCCGAGCGGGAAGTTCGTGAGCCTCTGTAGCCCGTGAGCACTCGGCACGCCCGATTTCCCATCGTTGCGGATGAGCCCGATCCCCGAGGCGAACCGGAACTCGGAACCGGCCGTCAGCGTGGGCTGGGTCACACCTCCGCTGGCCGCGTAGACCTGATACCACCACAGCGGGTCGTAACAGACCGGCAGGCCGGTGCCGCCCCGCAGCGAGCTGGTATAGGCCGGATCGCTCGTGATGCGGTCGATTCCCGTCACAATCGCGGTCGCCTCGGCGGCGGTTGCCGGGTCCTCGGTGAAGGGGTCGTGAGCGTAGCCGCTGGCGAGAAAGCTTTGCTTGTAGAGCAGGTCTCGCGACGCGATCTCGCTTGCGGCCGTCTCGGTCAGCAAGGCGGAGCGCGAGGAACGGGCTGCGTCTCGCAGGCGCTGGAGACCCAGGGGGAACAGCGTGGCCAGGGAGAGCATGCCGATCCCCATGATGAGGATCGAGATCAGGATCTCCGTGAGCGTGATGCCCGCGCGATGTCCGCGCGGCGTGGGTCGCGTCATGGCAGAGCGTCCTTCACCCCGGCTTCGGCGGCCTCAAAGGGGTAGCTCGGGTTATTGAGGTAGAACGTCTCGATAGCCGTGGACGTGATCGCGCCGGTCCGCGTGTTGACGGAGAGCAACCGCCGCTCGCCCTTGAGTCCGGGCAGATTGGCTGGATACGTCGGATTCGGATCAATCCGAGGGTCGCCCCTGGTCCCTCTCGGCATGGGCAACTGGAATCCGAGTTTCAATGCCACTGGAAAGGGCTCAGCGGCGTCTTCCCTTTCGCTAAGCCAGAAGTGATAGAACGGGAAATTCACGGGCGGAGCCAGATTCGTGCCAGCCGCCCCATTCATGACCTGCCCGTTGGGAGCGATGAGGACGTCGACGAAAGTCGTCGTCAGATCGGTTGGCACGCGCGAGCGCTCCGACAAGGGATTGGCGGAGGTCGTCAGGTCGATGACCACGTTGGTTGGCAACGCGACTTCTCTCGCCCCTTCGCTCGGAACGGGCCGGCGGGAGATCGTGTAGGCGCCGCCCCTACCCCGACCCGGTATAGGCGAGTATTGTTCGGGCTCGAACTCACTCAGGAACGGCCCGCCAAAGGTCAAGGCCCCTGTCGTCGGATCCTTCACGCCGGGGTACGAGAAACTCCCATTTGAATTCACATGCAGGAAGATTTCTCCGAAGTCATCAATCACGCCATTGCTGTCGTCATCAATGCCGTTGAAACCGGGATCGACCACTCCGTCGCCATCGTTATCGACACCATCAAACATTTCATCGGTGAAACCGTCTTTGTCGTCGTCCGTCCCATTGGCCAGGATCAGGAACTCGTAATTCTGGCTCGCTGGGCCGGTCTGGTAGGTTGCCGAACTGCCGAAATTGATATATCGCTCAGGGTTGGTCATCGTATTATCCGGGGCGGCAAGTCCCGGGTTCGGATTCGGTCCAATACGCATCGGGCCGACGACTGTGTAGTAAGGCCCGGTGCCATTGAGTTGCATCTTGTCGCCTTGACGGATATTCCAGAACCAAGATGTCGGCGGCGAAGGTAACCTGACACCTGTTAGCGTTGTCACCTCGAATTTGACCTCGTGGACGATCAGCAACTGGTTGGCCTGGTTCAAGTAGTCGGAAAAGGTTGGACCCGGAAGATAGGCAGGTGAGGAGCCCGCTGAGGTACCGGCTAGCGCGCTCAGAACCGCAAGGTTGGCAGGGGGGTTGGGGTCACTGCTAGGGGGGGCTGTTCCGGGCGGATTTGGGTACTCGGCGGGAATTCTCCCCAGCCGCACTGCCGCTCCCTCGCTGTAGTCGGGTGCCGGCTCGATGGGTACTAACCGGCTGGATGTCCGTTTTCGCTCAAAAATGAGCGGACCCGTGGGATTGTTCGGATCCGGGATGAGTTGGATCGGATCGGGGATCAGACGGAACCCGCGGGGAGCGTTCGCTCGGACGGCGGCGTCTCGCGCCCTGGCAAATTCAGACTGAAGGAGTCGAGATCCTTCGCTCACCCGCCGCGAGTTGAGTGCGGGTAAAATTGCCGGTAAGGTGGCGGCCGAGAGCAGCACAATGATCAGGATCACGACGAGCAGTTCCGTCAGCGTGAACCCGCCGTGAGCGTGCCTGAGCTTGACCTGCCTGTGACCGATCTCGGTTCGTGGCGACGGCCTCATTGGAAACCTCCCGCTCGGTTCTGCAGATCCTGATTCGTGATGTCGTCAAACGAAAAGTCAGAATCCGGCGGCGGGTCATTGTTCGGATCTCTCCACGAGGGGAGAGCATCGCTTGAGTCGAGCAACATGGCCCAGTTCTCGCCGGGGCCGTTAGGCGACCCCAGGATGGCGAGGGTCGTGACCGCCGCCGTTTGACCCCTGATCTGCGAGTCCGTCAGCATGGGAACGCCCGGGCGTCGATCCGGACCCGACGAGAGGATCAGGAACTTGGTGAAATAGGCACGTCGCGGCGAGGCCCCCGATCGGTCCCACGTAGGTGGTGGCTGCGGGGGGGACGACTGCCAGAAACGGTCAGACAACGGCCCGAATAAGGTTTGAGTGATCGTGCAATTGAGGCTCGGCGTCGTGAATGATGCATTGTCGCACCACCACGACAGGGCCACGAGTTGTCCGTTGGGGTCGAGCGCGTTCTGTTGCCGGGTCTCGAACGCCCCGTAGGCGGAGTCACCCTTCTGAAGTACAGGCTGATTCACGACTGAACCGGAAGACCTCGCCTCACCACCCGACCGATGCCAGACCGGCCAGCGGTAGAATTGCAAGGGCTCGCCCCAGCCGTCGACGAACTCCAGGACGCCATCGTTGTCGGTATCTCTCAGCTCTGTGTCCCGGAAATCCTCGCGGCTGAATACGCTACCGAGCGGCCCGAGCCCTTCGACCAGGAGCGCGTAGAGCATTTCCGACCGGGCCGTCTTGTGCTGGTGGTTGCCGAGGAACCCCCCGGTGGGGATCACGCCCGAGGGATCGTTCGCGGTCCCGATCTTGTACCCAGCCTCGACGTTCGTCGAGCCGTCGGCGTTCTGTTGCCCCTCGGTCACGTCGTCCACGAAGCCATCGCCGTTGTTGTCGACTCCGTCGTAGCCGCGAGGCGTGTAGCCGATCAGCTTGTAAAGCGAGGCAGCGGCGGAATAAGACGCTCCGTTGATCCCTGTTCCCTGGGGGTTCGTGATCCCGACGATGAAACCGCCGCGGCCATTTAGCGCGTTTCCCATCGCGTCACGACCATCAGGGATGTACGGCGGGAAGACCGAATTACCCATCGGCAGAATATAATGCCGGTCGTTTGGTGCGAGTGCTTCGTTATTCGGGTTGTATGGAGTCCCGCCGAACTTGATCGGGTAAAGACCGTCGCTGGCAAAGTTCGGATCGATGAAGAAGATGTCGGGGAACTCGGCCTTGATCTGGTCGATCCGCGCCAGAACCTGCGCCCGTTGATCGCTCTGCAGTCCCCAGGGAAGCGGATTAGGCGTGTAGCTATCGACAAGATTGCCACTAGCGTCCCTGAGATTGGTCGTCGGAATCGCGGCCAGCCATCGGTGCGCCCCATTGGGAGGGACCTGTGTGGAGAGGAGGGCCTCCAGCCGCTCCTCCAGCCCCACGTTCAGCTTGGTGATGAGCGCCTGCGTGGCCCGGACGCGGGCCGATTCCAGCCCCGCCGCCGCGGCGGCCAGCACGAACGCCATCAGCAGCCCGATGATCAGGATCACGATCGCCAGCTCGATCAGCGTGAACCCCGTCGGTCGTTTCACGTTCGTGATGGGTCTCATGGCATCCTCGGAAGCGTGCGGGATTCAAGATTCGGAACGACGATTCGAGATCCGAGAGCAGAGATTCGAGATTGGGACGGATTCATGCTTCGAGACGTCGAGCGGGATCCGATCTCGACTTCCCCGAGACGGGGGAGCAACTCAATTCAGCCGGCCCGCGGTGAAGTTGCCGACGTTGTCGTTCTCGCGGATCCGGAGGCCGGGGAGCGGAGGGGGCGGCAGCTTATCGCCGCTGGTGGAGTACTGTCCTCCGGGGCCGTACATTTGATCGCCGCCAGCCGAGATGATCTGGAAACTGTTCGCGTTGACATAGGCCGCGGGCGGTATCGCGGTACCGCTGGTGGCGGGTGCCGGAGCACTCACGGTGTACGGATTGGGAGCGGGCGAAAACGTGGTGTTGGGCACCGTGGCCCCGAGGATCGGCACGCCCACGCGGAAGTCGTTGCCCACGACGAGGCCAGCATCGTCCTGGGGTTCGGTCGTCGAATCGAAGTCGTTCGGGTCGTACCCGGCCGCGCCATGGGCCGAGAAGTACGCATAAAACTGGCCTGCGGGAGCCGCTCCCAAGGGATCCATATACCCGGGAATCCCATCGCCGTCCTCATCCACGAGGCGATCGCCCTTGAATTCGTAGAACTGCGGTTCGCGATTGGATGTCGAAACAGGACCGGCCACGACGCCTGCGTTCTTGAATGGAAATAACGGCTCCTTCCCGAACCCCGACATGCCGAAGCTGATCGCGCCGTTGGAGTTCGTCGTCGCCGTGGGAATCCCGCCGAGAAAGAACACGAGGCACTCGTGGCCCTCAAGGTAGATGAACCCGGCGTCCTGAGTGTTGTTGCCGTTGAAGTCCGGCCAATAGTCGATTTTGCCATCGGGAGGAAGTGTCAAGTCAACTGGCCGTAGGATCGCCTTCGGAAAGAACTTCCTCAGCGACCTCAGGGAGCGCTGCGCCAGTTCGCCCAGGGAAATATCGTGCTTATTCGATGGAGTCGAGACAAATCTCACAGTGGAATTGCCGTTGACATCCTTCATCCAGGTGATGGAGGAGTCGGAAAGCGCGAGTGCATAATCGGCCGTTTGAGGGGTGGAAAACGTCCCTTGCGCCGAGTAGACGCCGGACTCGCTCAACACCACCCGGCTGGGCGGGTATTCGCCGTGCCTGTCCTTGAACTTGCCGAGCCCGGCGGCGATCGTCTGGATCTCGGCCGCGACGCGGGCATCGTTGGCCCGGCGGACGGCGGCGATGATCACCGGCAGCAGGAGTCCGACGAGGATGCCGATGATCACGATGACGATCATGAGCTCGACCAGCGTGAAGCCAATCCGGTGGCGTTTCGGGGTGCGGCGGGTCATCGGTCCGGTCTCCGTGAGCATGAACAAGTGCAGGCGATTATCCGCGTCAATTCGGGTCGCGATCGGAACTCGGTTTGACATGACGGTCGGTTGAAGGCGCACCGCGAGCCTGGGCCGATTACCCCGGAGGATTTCGACCCTCTTGGCCGTTCCGCGGCGATCTCACCGAGATTGAGGAGGAAGATTCCTCCTGGAGACGACCGGGTCGGCCGGGCCCCTTCCCTGGCTGGGCGAGGGGCCGCCGGATGCCGGACTGAGGAACTCAGCCGGACAGCTTGGTGATGAGCTGAATCAAAGGTAAGAACAGGGCGATGACGATGAAGCCGATGATGCCGCCCAGGACGACGATCATGATCGGTTCCAGCAAGCTCACGAGCGAGTCGACGAGGACCTCGACTTCTTCCTCGTAGTTGTCGGCGATCTTGTTGAGCATCGTGTCGAGGTCGCCCGTCTCCTCGCCGACGTCGATCATGTTGACGACGATGTCGTCCACGATCCGCGACTCGCGGAGCGGCTGGGCGATGGTCTCGCCCTCGCGGATGCTGTCATAGATCCGTCCGAACGCCCTCTCGAACACGGCGTTGCCGGCCGTATCCTTCACGATGTTGAGCGACTCGAGGATCGGCACGCCCGACTGGACGAGGGTGCCGAGCGTCCGCATGGTTCGCGCGACGGTGGACTTCTCCACGATCGTGCCCATGACGGGGATGTAGAGCCACAGCTTGTCGAGGATGTAGGCGCCCGTCTTGTTGCGGTACATCAGCTTGATGAAGACCCAGAACAAGAACGGAATCAGCAGGACGAGCCAGAACTTCTGGACGACGATGTGACTGGCCCAGATCAGGAACTTGGTCATGTCGGGCAGATCGACGCCGAAGTCGGCGAAGATCGTCTCGAACTTCGGGATGATGAAGTAGAGGATGAACCCGACGATCACGACCGCGACCAGGATGACCACGATCGGGTAGACCATGGCCCCCTTGACGCGACGCTTGAGCGTCTGGGACTTTTCCTTGAAGTCGGCGAGCCTCTGGAGGATGGCTTCCAGGGCACCGCCGGCCTCGCCGGCCTTGATCATGTTGCAATAGAGTTTGTCGAACGCTTTCGGGTGCTTGGCGAAGGCCTCGGAGAGGGTCGAGCCGCTCTCGATGTCCTCGACCACGTCGCCCAGGGCGTTCTTGAGGACGCCCGGCTTGCACTGGCCTTCGAGGATCTTGAGGCTCCGAAGGATCGGCAAGCCGGCGTCCTGCAAGGTCGAGAGCTGGCGGGTGAACAAGCAGAGCTGCTTGTTGGAGATCTTGCCGATCGTGAACGCCTTCTTCTTCTTGCGGCCGCCGCCGCCCTTCTTGGCCGCCGCCGGATTCTTCTTGCCCTTCTGGTTCTTGGCGCGCTCGGCAATCTTGGTGACGAAGAAGCCCTTCTGCCGGATGAGCTGCTGGGCCTCTTCCTGCGTGGCGGCGTCGATCGTATCCTTGACTTCCTTGCCCGTCTGGTCCATCGCCTCGAACTGGAACGTCGGCATGAGTGTCGCCCCCTTCGGTCGCTCGATCGCGTAGGGCAGGCCTCGACCTGCCGGGATTCGGGACGGCAGGCCGAGGCCTGCCCTACGTGGTTGGCTCAGGCGTCGTCCAGCATGGTCTCGCGGATGACTTCCTCGATCGACGTCCGTCCCTCGTGGATGGCCTGGAGGCCGGACTCGCGGAGGGTCTGCATGCCGGACTTGCGGCAGGCCTCGCGGAACTCGTCGAGGGAGGCCTCGGCGACGACCATCTCGCGGAGCTTCTCGGTCATGATGATCAGCTCAAAGATCCCCTGGCGACCCTTGTAGCCGGTGTTGTTGCACTTCTCGCAGCCTCGGCCGTAGTAGAATTTCTTCTGCTGGGCCTGTTCGTAGGTGTAGCCCAGTTCCATGGCCACTTCGGCCGTCGGCGTGAACTCCGTCTTGCAGAACTGGCAAATCTTTCGCACGAGTCGTTGCGCGAGCACAGCCTCAACCGTCGCCGTGATGAGGAACGTGGGCACTCCCATATCGCGGAGACGGGTCACGGCCGAGGGGGCGTCGTTGGTGTGCAGCGTCGTGAAAACGATGTGGCCGGTCAGGGAGGCCTGGATCGCGATCTCGGCCGTCTCCAGGTCGCGGGTCTCCCCCACCAAAATCTTGTCCGGGTCTTGCCGCAAGATGGCCCGCAAGCAAAGGGCGAAGGTCACGCCGATGTCGGGGTTGACCGGGATCTGGACCAGCCCCTCGATCTCGTACTCGACCGGCTCCTCGGTGGTGATGATCTTGTCGGCGATGACGTTGAGCTGGTTGAGCGTCGCGTAGAGCGTGGTCGTCTTGCCCGACGAGGTCGGCCCGGTCACCAGGATGATGCCGTTGGGCTTGTGGATGATCGACCGCCAGGGGGTCAGCACGTTGTCGGGCATGCCGATCTTGTTCAGGTCAAGGTTCACCACGGTGCGGTCGAGAATTCGCAGCACGACGCTCTCGCCGAACAGGGTCGGCAGCGTCGAGACCCGGATGTCCACCGAGTTGCCGCCGATGCCGAGCTGGATGCGGCCGTCCTGGGGCAGCCGGCGCTCGGCGATGTCCAGGTTTGACATGACCTTGATGCGGCTGGCGATCGCCGGGGCCAGGTGGCGGGGCGGCGGGACGAGCTCATAGAGCACGCCGTCGACGCGATACCGCATCTTGTACTCGTCCTCGAACGGCTCGAAGTGGATGTCCGAGGCCTTATCCTTGATCGCCAGCAGGAGCACCATGTTCAGGAGCTTCCGCACCGGCGCGGCCTCGGCCATTTCCTCGATGGCTTCCAGGTCGATCGTATTCTCGTTGCGGCCGGCGAAGGCCTGGAGCCCCTTGTCCTTGACGATCTCGTCCACCACGCTCTGAATCGATTCCGCCTTGCCCGCGTAGGTCGATTCGATCTTCGCCAGGACGTCCTTCTCGGGCGCGATCACACCCTTGACTTCGACCCCCAGGAACGACCGCAGGCTGTCCAGCGTCGCCGGGTTCTGGGGCTCGGCCATGGCCACTGTGACCGACTTGTCCTTCTTGCCGATCGCGACGGGCACCACCTTGAAGGCCTGCGCCATCGTCTCGTTTACTGCGTCGATGACGTCGGCCGAGATCGTGAGCTCGTTGAGCTTGATCACCTTCATGCCGAGCTGCTCACCCAGCGCCTTCAGCACCTGATCCTCGTTCACCCGCCCGAGCCGGACGGCAACCTTGCCGATGAGCTCGCCGCTGGACTTCTTCTGCTCTTCCAGGACGGCCCAAAGCCCGTCCTCGTCGAGGTATCCCATGTCCACCAGGATGGTTCCGAGCCGGCGCGCCATGATTCGGGGACCCTTTTCCGTCGTGAGCTCTGGGAGCAAGATTACTTGAACAGGACGGGTGGACGTGCCCAGGGATCGCAAGTTGAAACGATAACGCTGCCGATACTTTACGGAATGACCGGGCCGCCGTGACGCGCGAACGGACGTTTATTCTTCATCTTCATCCTCATCCTTGTCGTCGAAGATCCCCTTCTTGGCCAACTCGATCCGTTCCTTCAGTTCGTTGACCTTTCGGGCCTTGTAGAGGACTTCTTCCTCTTCCACCAGGCCCTGCCGCCAGAGGTTGAACAGCGAGTCATCCAGCAGGATCATCCCGTGCTTGCGCCCGGTCTGAATCGACGAGTCAATCCGGTATGTCTTGTTCTCGCGGATCAGGTTGGAGATGGCCGGGGTGACGACGAGCATCTCGTACGCCGCCACCAACCCCTTCGGCTTTCGGGGCACCAGCGCCTGGGCGAGGATGCCGATGATGGCGACCGAGAGCTGGGTGCGGATCTGGTCCTGTTGCTCCTGCGGGAACACGTCGATGATGCGGTTGACCGTACCCTCGGCCGAGTTCGTGTGCAGGGTGCCGAACACGATGTGCCCGGTCTCGGCCGCCGTGATCGCGGCCTGAATTGTTGCCAGGTCTCGCATCTCACCGACGAGGATGATGTCGGGGTCCATCCGCAAGGCGCGCCGGATCGCCTCGGGGAAATCGGGAACGTCGATCCCGATCTCGCGCTGATTGACCAGCGACTTCTTGTGTTTGTGAAAGTATTCGATCGGGTCTTCGATGGTGATGATGTGGCGGTCCATGTTGTCGTTGATCCAGTTGATCATCGACGCCAAAGACGTGGTCTTGCCCGAGCCGGTCGGGCCGGTCACGAGGATCAGTCCCCGAGGGCGCGTGATCAATTGTTCGACGACGGCCGGCAGACCGAGCTGTTCGAAGGTGAGGAACTCGTTGGGAATCCGCCGCAAGACCAGGCCGATGTTCCCGCGCTGCTTGTAGATGGCCACGCGGAATCGAGCCATGTCGCCGAACGCGAACCCGAAGTCGCACCCACCGACTTCCTGAAGCTCTTGCTGGCATCGTTCGGGAGTGATGCTCTTCATGAGCGCCGACGTATCCGCCGGCTCGAGGATCTTCGTGGCGAGCGGTCGCATGTGGCCATGAAGTCGCAGGATCGGCTGGCTCCCCACGGTGAGGTGGAGATCGCTGGCCTTCTGAGTCACCGTGGTCTGCAACAGCTTGTCGATCAGCAGCGTGCCCATGAATCTCCCAATCCCCCGCGAGGGCCCCGTGGTGTACCCCTACTGGTCAACCGACCAGGAGGGTTGACTTCGTCCCGAGAACCAGGTGTCTAGCTTATCGAAGCGGGGGAGATTTGAGTTAGGACGAGTGGTGTCAGGGCTCGTCCTCGGTCGGATTATTCGGACTTCAACCGTAAGATCAAGCGTGCAATGCCCGGATTCGCACTCAATTTCCCCCTGCAACCCCCGAATCCGGCCCGTGACCTTCCGTACCTCACCATCGCACCATCGTGAAAGAGCGGACGGCGCTCTGCATGGTCTTGCAGCCGGCCCGCCACCCGGAAAGTTAGCTCTAACCGGCTCCTGCCAGCGAGTCCTGGTGCGTGATCCGCAAGACTTCATCCATGGAGGTGAGGCCCTTCATGGCCTTGATCATTCCATCTTCGAACAGCGTGCGCATCCCCTGTTTCCGAGCGGCTTTACGAATCACCTGCGTCGGTTCACCCTTGAACGTCATCTCGCGGATCGTGTTGGTCATCGCCATCAGTTCGTAGATACCCATGCGGCCCCGGTAGCCCGTCTTTCCGCAGTAGGAACAGCCCTTGCCTTTCATGAAGTTGGCCTTCTTCGCGAGTTCGGGACGGAGGCCCAAGGACTGAAGGGTGTGAGCCGGGGGTTCGTACCTCTGGCGGCATTTTGGACAAATCTTTCGAACCAGCCGTTGTGCCATGATTCCCATGACTGAGGAAGCAACCAGGAAGGGCTGCACGCCGATATCGACCAGTCTCGTTACAGCGCTGGGCGCATCGTTCGTATGCAACGTACTGAAAACCAAGTGTCCTGTCAGGGAGGCCTGAATAGCGGTGTTGGCGGTCTCTTCATCGCGGATTTCGCCCACGAGGAGGATGTTGGGATTTTGGCGGAGCATAGCTCGAATGATCCGCGCGAACGTCATGCCAATCTTGGCGCGAACCTCGCACTGGTTGACACCGGGGAGGTAGTATTCCACCGGGTCCTCGGCGGTAATGATCTTGACGTCCGGCCGGTTCAATTCGTTGAGAGCGGCGTAAAGGGTGGTCGTCTTTCCCGATCCCGTCGGCCCCGTCACCAACAAAATCCCATTGGGCCGTTTGATCAGCTGGGAGAATTTTTTCCAGTCCTCGTCACCGAATCCGAGGTCGCGGAGCCCCACCTTGATATTCTCGCGGTCAAGGATCCGCATCACGACAGACTGGCCGTGGATGGTTGGGATGATGGAGACGCGGAGATCGATGTCCTTGCCAGCGACATGGATCTTGATCCGTCCGTCCTGTGGCCGTCGCTTCTCGGCGATATCGATCTGGCCCATGATTTTGAGACGGGAGACGATGGAGCCGAGGAGACGACGCGGCGGCGAATCGCGCTCCATGCAAACGCCGTCGATCCGGTAGCGGATTCGAACTCGGTCGGCGAAGGGCTCGATGTGAATATCGGAGGCCCGCATCGCGACCGCCTCTTGGATGATGAGATGCACGAGGCGAATGACCGGCGCGTCACCTTCCTCCAGTGCATTGTTACCGCCGCCGGTACGGCCACCTCCGCCGTCTTCAGCGAAGTCGATGGCCGTGTCGGTGAACTCCTGAAGCATGGAGTCGACCGACTCGGTTTCCTGCGTGGACGACCCGTAGTAGCGGTTGATCGCTTCGACGATCGCTTCCTTCGGGGCAAGGGCGATGGAGATCTCTCGGTTCAGGACGAACCGGAGCTTATCAATCGTCTCGAAGTTCATCGGGTCATGCATGATGACCTTGATCGCCCCGCCCTCTTGGGCCATCGGCATCACGATGTTTTCGCGGGCGAGCGATTCCGGGATGAGCTCCACGACGCCCGCGGGAATTTCGACCTCGTTGAGGTCGACGTAATCCATGCCGTGCTGCTCGGCCTTGGCCTGGATGACCTGTTCCGGGGTGCCATATCCCAGCTTGACGAGTGCATCCTCGACGGAAACCCCTTTCATCCCTTGGGCTTCCTTGAGCTGGTCGGGCCCGATGAGCCCGCGCCGAATCATGATATCAGTCCACTCGCGGCTCTGCTTGGCCATGGGTTAAGCTCCAGCTCTGACGGCACTCGGGGCGAGATGGGAAGCCGAAAACGCGGGCGCGGTGGACGATCCTCAACTCCGGGGACGGAGCGAGACCGTACGTTACGCAAGGCCGTCACGCGACGAGCCTCGGACCCGGCAATATTCCTGGGTGAAGTCGAGGACGCAGCCGATCCGCGAGCCTCTCAGGTCCAAGGGGCTGATCCTCTGCGAACCGAACCGACGATGACGAACGACGATGAGGAGATGACGGAGAAGATAGCATCTAAGCTAGCATAGCTTCATCGTGGGAACAAGAACCCCGGGATTCGGCGGCCAAGACAGGATGCCGAAAGCACCACGCCCGAGGAGGGGATGGAATAGAGAGAGGATTTTTCATCCCTTCTCCGCTCCACCCCCTCCTCGGGCGCCATGTATTCGGCGGGTCAATTCACCCGGGGAGGACTATTTATCCCGGCTCGTCGTTTGCCCACCGGCCAGGGCGGCCTGCGCGGCGGCAAGGCGGGCGATGGGGACGCGGAACGGGGAGCAAGAGACGTAGTCCATGCCCACCCGGTGGCAGAACGCGACGCTGTCGGGATCGCCACCATGCTCGCCGCAGATCCCGACCTTGAGATGCTCGCCGGTCTTTTCCTTGCGGCTTGCTCGGCCTTTCTGGACGCCCATCTCGATCAACTGGCCGACGCCCGAGGCATCGAGCGTCTGGAACGGGTCTACGGGCAGGATCTTGGCCTCGATGTAGGTCCCCATGAACGAGGTCACGTCGTCCCGGCTGAATCCGAACGTCATCTGCGTCAGGTCGTTGGTGCCGAACGAGAAGAACTCGGCTTCCTCGGCGATCCGGTCGGCCGTCAACGCGGCGCGAGGGACCTCGATCATGGTGCCGATGAGGTAGTCCACCTTGGTTCCGGCCTTCTCCTGGACCTCGTCGGCCACGGCGATGGCACGCTTCTTGAGGAAGGCCAGTTCCTCGACCGTGCCCACGAGCGGGATCATGATCTCGGGCAAGACGGCGTGCCCGCGCTTCTTGACTTCGATGGCGGCCTCGATGATCGCCCGGACCTGCATGTCGCCGATCTCGGGGAACTTGATGGCCAACCGGCAGCCTCGGAGGCCCAGCATCGGGTTGGACTCATGGAGTTCCTCCACCCGCCGCTTCACCTTCTTGGCGTCGATGCCGAGTTGGGCCGCCACTTCCGCCTGCCCCTTATCATCGTGCGGCAAGAACTCGTGCAAGGGCGGGTCCAGGAGGCGGATCGTCACGGGGAGACCGGCCATGGCCTCGAAGATGCCGATGAAGTCCTCGCGCTGGTAGGGCTCAAGCGCGTCAAGGGCCTTCTTGCGCGCCGCCAACGCACGTTCGGCTCGAACCGAGCGTCGCTCCTCCTCGCTGAGTTCCTCGTCCCCGGGCCGTTCTTCGTTCTCGTCGACCAGGATCATCTTGCGCATGTCGACGATGCGCTGGCCTTCGAAGAACATGTGCTCGGTACGGCAAAGGCCGATCCCTTCGGCGCCGAATTCGCGGGCCTTGAGAGCATCCTTGGGGGAATCGGCGTTCGTTCGGACCTTCAGGGTGCGGACCTTATCGGCCCAGCGCATGAGGATGGCGAAATCCCCCGACATCTCGGCATCGATCGTCGGCACCTGGCCGATCATCACGTCGCCGGTCGTGCCGTTGATCGTGAGGAACTCCCCGGCCTTCACCGGCTTCCCCGAGATCGTGATCTGCCCTGCCTTCTCATCGATATGGATCGCCGCGCAGCCGACGACGCAGGGCTTGCCCCAGCCTCGGGCGACCACGGCCGCATGGCTGGCCTTACCGCCGGTGGCGGTGAGGATGCCCTTGGCCAGGTCCATCCCGGTCACGT
Source organism: Planctomycetota bacterium (assembly GCA_028291545.1). GTDB lineage: Bacteria > Planctomycetota > Planctomycetia > Isosphaerales > Isosphaeraceae > JAQGHR01. The sequence continues at coordinate 114,656 of JAQGHR010000031.1, forward strand.
CCTCCGGGCTGGTTTCCTTCCTCACCAGGAGGATCGGCTCACCCGGATGATCCTTCGCATGCTGCACGGCCGCGTCGGCCGAGAGGACAACTTTCCCGCTCGCCGCGCCCGGACTGGCGGCGATGCCCCGGGCCACCGGCGTGATCTTGGCCTTCGGGTCGAGCTGCGGAAGCAAGAGGTGGTTGAGACTATCGGGATTGACCCGCTTGATGGCCGTGGTCTCGTCGATCAAACCTTCCTTCACCATCTCGACGGCGATGCTCACCGCCGCGCTGCCGGTCCGCTTGCCGGAGCGGGTCTGGAGCATGTAGAGGGTGCCCTCTTGGACCGTGAATTCGATATCCTGCATATCCGTGTAATGGGTTTCCAGCTTCTGGCGGATCCCCATCAACTGCTTGTAAACGACCGGCATGTCCTGATCGAGCCGGGCGATCGGCTCGGGCGTGCGGATGCCGGCGACGACGTCCTCACCTTGGGCGTTGATGAGATAATCGCCGTAGAAGACGTTCTCGCCGGTATTCGGGTCCCGGGTGAAGGCGACGCCCGTGCCGGAGGTCCCGCCCATGTTGCCGAAGACCATGGCCTGGACGTTTACGGCCGTCCCCTTGAGGCCCGAGATCCGCTCGATCCGGCGGTACTCGATCGCCTTCTTGCCGTTCCAGGAGTTGAACACGGCGTTGATGGCCAGCATCAACTGCCGGATCGGATCTTGCGGGAAGTCCTCGCCCACGTGGTGCTTGTAGACGGCCTTGTAGCGCTTGACGAGTTCCTTGAGATCGGCGGCCGAGAGCTCGGTGTCGAGCTCGACGCCCTTCTCGGTCTTGAGGCCCGCCATCTCGTGTTCGAACAACTCATGTTCCACGCCCATCGCCGTGGAGCCGAACATGTCGATCAAGCGGCGGTAGCCGTCGTACGCGAACCGGGTGTTGCCCGTCTTCTTGGCCACACCCTCGACCGAGGCATCCGTCAGGCCAAGGTTCAGGATGGTATTCATCATCCCGGGCATCGAGAGCGCCGCCCCCGAGCGGACCGAGACGAGCAGAGGATTGACCGGGTCGCCGAACTTTGCCCCGTACAGGTCTTCCATCGTCTTGATGGCGGCCTGGATCTGCGGGACGGAGGCCTCCGGCAGCTTTTTGCCGTTCTCGTAATATTCGGCGCACACCTCGGTGGTGATCGTGAAACCCGGCGGGACGGGGATTCCGATCACGCTCATCTCGGCGAGGTTGGCCCCCTTGCCGCCGAGCAGGCTCTTCATGTCGGCCTTGCCGTCGGCCTTGCCGCCACCGAACGAGTAAACGTACTTGGGCTGATCGGACATTCTCAGGCTAGCTCCGTGATGGGGCAATCGCGCGTTCGGGCGCTCCTGTCGCAAATCGTGAAGCCTCAAAATGTAATGACCGTTTGTCCCGGCGTCAAGTCGCTACCGGGCATCGTCGGAGGATTCAGGGCGCGATCTCTCGTGGCGCGTGCAGTCGGTTCGCAGGCTTCGTGATCGACCGAAACCGGTCTGCGGACGGCCCCGGTAAGCCTCGACAAACGGAGGTCCATATCCGCGCCAGCGAGATCAGGGCGACGTGGCGTTGACACCGGCGAGAGGACGACGCGGTGCATTACACCGGTCGTCGGAATACCGTCCAGAGAGGCAGTCACGGTGACCGGAAAGACCCTGATGTCTCAACTGCCAAAGGTCTTCGGGCGAATGGTCGCGGGCGAAGGGGCGACGCCTCCGGGCTTCCGTCCGCCGCTGCTGTCCTGAGCGAGGCCCATCCGTGACTTGACATCATCGGAGGCAAGACGATCCGACCTGGACGGCTTCTCGGGTTTGGCACCCTCGCGCAGACGAGCGATCGCCTCGGCCGTTTCGTCCTTTTTCAGTTCTTGTCGTTGGCTAGGTGGCTTGCGTTTCGAAATGGCAGGAGACTCCCGTCTGGTTGTGAATGAGTGATGGCTCAAGTATGGCAAGGCGAAGACTCCGCGGCAACGCCAGTCCTTAACACTGCGATGGTCGCGCCGCCCGGACCTGGAGGGTGAGACGCCCAACACCAGGAACCATGGGACCTTCAAGACAACGGCCTCGCCCTGCCGCGAAAGAGCGGCAGGGCGAGGCTCGGGTCGAACTCAAGGGGGACGGGGCGTCAAGTCTTGGCGGTTTTGCCGCGACACAGGCCATAGCCCAACAGTCCGAGGCCGCCGAGTCCGAAAGAGATCAGCGCCGAGGGCTCGGGGACCGGGCGCAGGAAGATGTGGTTGGAATCGAGCGTCACGGCCCCGTTGAGGGCGATGACCCGCCCGTTCACGTTCGCGCCGGTGGTGAGGGTGTCGCTCTCGGAGGCAATGATGGTCCCGACGAATTCGGTGGCCACGCCGAGGGTGGCCGAGCTTCCAACCTGGAAATAGACGTTACTGACATCGGTGCCGTTGATCATGAGGATGGACGAGGCCGAGGCGGTCGTGAGCGTGCTCCCGATCTGAAAGACGAACAGCGGGCTGGCCTGGCCCTGAGCGTCAAGGGTGAGCGTCCCCGTCAACTGGGCCGACGAATTGAAATGATAGACGCCCGGGGTCAGCGTGAGCCCGCCGAGGTTCTGGCCCGTCAGTCCCACGGCGCCGGTCAGATTTGCCAACACGACGTAGGCTGCCGAGGCATCAGCATTCGCCAGGATGGCGGCCGCATCGTTCGCGTGAATCGTCCCCGTCACGGTGCCCGGAGGGAACCCCGTAATTGAGGTCCCCTGGCTCACGCCGAGGTCTCCCTCGAGGATGCTCGGGCCGGTGTTTGTCACCGTCGAACCGCCGAGAACCGCGTAACTCCCCGCCGACCCTAGATAGTCGGCACGGGACTCACTCTGAACACCGACGCAGGCCACGATGGCCGCGATTATCAAGGCGGTTCGCTTCATCATCGCCACTCCTTCAAGACGAGTTGCCGCCCCTGGATGTCCATCGCATGTCCGCATCCTCCAGGGTCGGGCCGAGATCAGCCCAACTGGGCTCCGCGACCAGTGGCCAACTCGTGCTTTATTTATAGCAGAAAACAATTAAAAATACTAATTAATAATTAATGTCGATGATAACTTGATCGTTCACGGTTGCCGTAACTGATCGTTGATTCACCGACCGGGCCAGCGGTAGGTACAGATCTGCAAGTGATCAGCCCGTCTGCATCGAGCCAGAAACCGAGAGGGTGCAAATGGTTCTGTCGATTTCAATTCTTCGGCGTCGGGAAATCCAATCGATCCAGGAACGGAGGTCTCCGTTGCCACGTCGCAGTGCGCGGGACTGGACCTCGCGGGACCCGCGTACCTGAGATCGAACGCGCCCGGATTCGCGGCATCGGCACCGGCCGGGACGGGCCACCGATCAAGGCCGACCGGAACCCCTGAGCTGGGTCGGTGGAATCTGGCTTGACTACGGCAACGGTTCCGTCGTGAATCGAGCGAAGGCCCTGTTCGAGCCCGTTTCTTGAGCGGTCTCGCCCACGGGATGTTCCTGAGAAAACTGTGGATGGAATAAAATCCCCCGAGAGGGATCGAAACTCTTTCTCTCGCACGTCCAGTAATCGGTGGCGCCGGCAATAGGCTTTCGCCATGAGCATCATCGGGCCGAGCCGGCGGTTCAATCATGGAATTCGTCGCAGGGCTCGATCTCGGCGCGCACGGACGCTGCAATCATCCTGGCGGCGGCCAGGAAACCAGCTCGGCGTGGCGGCCAGGGGCGATCTCGGGTAAGATAACATGATTCATTCCCTCGGAGCGGTCCGATGCGTCGGCGCCGACCGTTTGGGGCAAGATCCGTAGTGTTGAACGAGGGAAGGACGTCGCGATGGCTGGGAGACCGCAAAATCGTCTCGAACTCCGCCGCCAGTACGAAGCGGCCGAGCCCGTCGATCCCATGGAGGACGAGGCCGACGACTCGGCGGATGATGGAGGCGATGACGAAGAAGCCGAACGGAAGCCAAAAAAGAAGGCCAAGGCGCCTTCCAAAGCCAAGCCCAAGGCCGTCAAGGCCCCCAAGCCGGCCGCGCGGATGCGAATCGTCTGGACGGTCGTGAACGACGCATTCAAAACCGTCGGGACCTTCGAATACGCGCAGAAAGAGGCCGCCGAAGCACGCGCCCTGGAGCTGACCGCCAAGGGCAAGGGGACGCACTTCGTCCAGAAGGTGAAGGAGCCCATGCCGGACAACGCCCCCGGTCTCGGCGCCGCCCTTCCCCGTCCCGAACCGATTCCCGAAGCCGCCCCCGTCGCAGCCAAGGGCAAGGCCAAGGCCGTCGCCGTTCCGGCCGACGATGAAGAGGTTGATGACGACGAAGACGTTGATGTCGATATTGACGCGGATGCCGAATCTGAGGATGACGACGAAGAATAAGCGTCCCGCGGCTCAATCAATTGAAAAAAAGAGGCCGTCGCGAAAAAAAATTCGCGACGGCCTCTTTTTTTTCTAACTCAAGTGGGCGCACGAAGATTCGAACTTCGGACCTCGCCCTTATCAGCCGTGCCCACAACGGGTTACGGCGAATTATGGGGGATTGTTTCACAAAAAGCAAATCGCAGGATGGGTAAATAGGGTAGGCTTTGCGGGCAATATCGCCCGCGGAGTCCGCCCTGATGATGCATCCTTCGAATCTCTCCGGCGCCCAATCCTGGTCGCAACTCTTGACCCGGATCCTGGCGGCGCTGCCGCCCGCCGTCATCGTCCCGGTGCCCCTCCCGCAATGGAGCGAGGAGGTGGCCGCGTTCTACGCGGGGAAGGCTCAGACGACCCGCCTGAAGGCCGCCCAGGCCCTGCGGATGGCGATCGGCCTGGCCGGCCCGGACGCGACGACGGAGGCCCTGACGCCGGAGCTGGTGGCCCGGTTCGCGGCCTCGCGGCCGGAGATCCGGCCGGCGACGATGGATGGCCTGATGCGCTCGCTCCGGGCCGCCTGCAACCTGGCCGTCTCGCGGGGCCAGCTCGCCGGCGTGCCCTTCAGCCCGGAGACGCCCTGGCCGTCGCTCAAGTCCGTGCCCGCGCTCCGATCCCGGCATCATTCCCGGGCCGAGTTGGCGCGGTTCTTGGCGGCCCTGGCGGCCGGTGCGACGACGTGGGATGGGGGTCGGTTGTATGCGTTAGGTGCGGTGTACACGTATTGCGGTCTAAGGCGCAACGAGGCCCTCCGGCTGCGGGTCGAGGACGTGGACTTCCGGCAGGGGATATTGCGGGTCGTGAGGAGGAATGGGAAGGCCCTGAAGACGGTGGCGAGCGAGGCGGCCGTGCCGATGCCGAAGGCCCTGGTCGCGATCCTGAAAGCGTGGGTGGGCCGCTGCGGGTCGGAATGGCTATTCCCCGGGATGCGGCGGCGCGGGCCGTGGGTCGGGGGGATGGTCGGGAAGAAGCCGGCCGACCGGCTCAAGGCGGTGGCCGCCTCGGTGGGGATCCGAGGCCTCGGGCCGCACACGCTGCGGCATTCGCTGGCCACCCACCTGCGCGGCTTCTACGGGTTGTCGCCCAAGCAGGTCCAGATGATTTTGCGTCACTCGAACCAGTACACCCAGGAGCTGTACTGCCACCAGGACCTGGAGAACCTCGGCGCGCTGGTCAGGTGCGTCGATTTCGGCTCGCCAGCGTCTTCGACCCGCCGCCGCCGATTGCCGCCGACGACGCTATCGAGCCCCAGGCTGGCGGCTCCCTGATCCTCGCCCCCCCGGCGTCCGTGCTCAGCCCGCGCCAGGGGGTCGCCCTCGCCCTGCTGGGCGCGGCCGTCGTCCTGGCGCTGGTCGCGCGGCGGATGGACCCGGCCCTGCTCCGCGCCCAGGAGGCCTCGCGCAACGATCGGGGGCCGGACTGGCAGGGGACCGACGCGCGGGAGGATGCGGACACGGCGGACTTCCCGGGGAAAGGGGGCCCGCCGTGATCTCCGTCGCCTTCCTCAATCAGAAGGGCGGGGTCGGCAAGACCTCGCTCTGCCACCACCTGGCCGGCGCGCTGGCGGACCTGGGCAGGCAGGTGCTGCTGGTGGATTACGACCCGCAGGCCTCGCTCACGCAGGGGCTGCTCGGGCCGGACGAGGCGGAGACGCTGCCGATCGAGCTGACGGCGGCGGCGATCGTCGCGGGGCAGATGCCCGATCCCATGGACGTGATCCGCCAGGTCGGCGAGCGGACCCGGCTGGTGCCGGGCTCGGCGGCGGCCGGGGAGTGGAACGTCGCCAACCCCTATCGCCTGCAGGGCTCGGAGCGGGCCGCCCTGCGCCGGTTCCTGGCCGAGGCGGCGGCGGAGGCGGCGTACGATTACTGCCTCGTCGACTGCCCTCCCAACCTGTCGATGTGCGCGGCGCAGGCCCTGGCCGCGGCCGAGTTCCTGGCGATCCCGACCCAGCCCGAGGACTACGGGGCGCAGGGCCTGCGCCCCGTGCTCGACTTCTTCGCCGACGCCCGCGACGAGGACAACCCGTTCTTGAAGCTCGCGGGCGTCATCGTCAACCGCAAGGCCCGGTTCGCGATCCACGCGACCTACGAGGCCAGGCTCCGCAAGCTCTACGCCGGGGACGTCTTCACGGCCGTCGTCCCCCAGCTCGTGAGCTACGTGGAGGCGATCAGCTTCCGGCTCCCGATCTCGCGCCACGACCCCAGGAGCAACGCCGCCGAGGCGATGCGGGCCGTGGCCGACGAGTTCCTGATCCGCACCCGGGGGGACCTCCCATGAGCAAGGCCGCGAAGCTGGAAAGGCAAGTCGGCAAGAATATCGCCGAGAGCATCGGCGCGACGCCCCGGCCGCGGCCGAGGCTGGCCGACGTCGCCGAGGCGGGGCGCGCCCGCGAGCGGGTCCGGGCCGACGACGCGGCGTTCCGGATCCCGCTGGGGCTGATCGATCGCGACCCGTCGCAGCCCCGCAGACACTTCGACGACGCGTCGATCGCCGAGCTGGCGGCGTCGCTCAAGCAGCCCTCGGGCCAGCTCCAGCCCTGCACCGTGCGGAAGGTCGACGGGGCCTACCTGATCCTGGCCGGCGAGCGGCGCTGGCGGGCCGCGAAGCTCGCCGGCCTCGAAACCCTGCTCTGCCGTGTGATCGAGGACGGCCGCGACCGGATGGAGGTGGAGGCGGACCAGATCGCCGAGAACGTGCAGCGCGAGGACCTCGCGCCGATGGACCTCGCCCGCGCCCTGGAACGCCAGATGAAGGCGAGGCGGTGCTCGCAGGCCGCGCTGGCCGAGAGGCTCGGCATGAACCCGAGCGCGGTGTCCAGGGCACTCGAGCTCGGCGAGATGCCGGCCCCCCTGAAAAAAGCCGTCGAGCGCGAGGAGATCGCGCCGTCCACGGCCCTCGTCATCGCGAGGCACGAGGATCCCGCCGAGCGCGTCAAGCTGACCCGGGCCGCCAGGAACGGGGAGCTGTCGCGAGACGAGGCGGCGAAGATCGTGTCGGCCTCGAAACGGCCCGATCCGACGCCCGTGGCCGACACGATTTCTTGCACGGTGCATGATCGAAACATTCCGATCCCTGGATCATGCACCGTGCAAGAACCGGACGTGGCCGACGCGGCCCTCGCCGGTCCGCAGAGTGCCAGGGCCGGGGCCGCGGCGGAGCCATCCCGGGCGACCCTCTGGGGGTGCGACGTGCTCGGCGATTCGGCGTCGGTCTCGGTCGAGCTCAAGGCGGGCGTGCCGCGCAAGATGATCGCCGACGCGCTGCGCGCGGCGGCCGGGCATTTCGAGCAGGAGGAATCCGGCGGCCTGCGATTCAAGAAGGGCATGCAGGTCAGGGTCTCCTTGAGGAACCATCCCCACGACGGCCGGACCGGTATCGTCCAGGGGCCGGGATTCGCCGGCGGCGTCGAGTGCCGCCTCGAGAACCCGGCGACCCGGGTGACCACGATCTGGACCTTCAAGCCCGGCGAGCTGGTGATCCTGGCCCCGGAAAAAAAAGATCGGAGGCGCCCGTGATCGCCGTCGCCCGGGTGCCTCGACGTCCATCCCAACCTCGAACCAAGCGATCGCGTCTGAGGACGCTGGAGCCGGGCGAGTCGGCGCGGCTCAACTGGCCCGGCCACGTCTGCCACGGCGCGATCTGCCGCGTCCTGTCGGTCGACGTCGACGGGGTCCGGGTCCAGGTCGAGTGGGGCGAGCAGAACGTGTCGGGATTCCTTGCGCTGTTCCCCCGCCATCGGCTGCGGCCGAGGAAGGAGCGTGGCCGATGACGCGACGCTCCGAGGTGACCGTTTTTCCCGGCGGGCGTCCCGTATCATGGGCGCCGTCGCGACCCTCGCGACCGCCACAGGAGGACCTGTGGATACATAACTTCCGTTATCGGACGCACACGCCAAGGCGCGTATATGCCCCGAAAGCCCGACCGCCACCCCCTGCATCCCGTCGGCACGGTCAAGCGCGTGCGCGTCCGGCGGATCATCTGCAGGGCCGGCCTGGTGGTCGTGATCTGCACCGAGGAGAGCAATCCGGTCTCCGGCTATGCCTGCTGCTTCGACGGGGAATACACCCCTCCGCTCGCCGGCCAGGCCGGCACGGTCACGCTCGACGGCGACGGCGACTGGAAGTTCGAGCCCGTGAAAAATTGACACACCGGAGTACTCACATGGGCGAGGATCTCCCCGAGTCCGATCCGCTGCGAGGCGTGCCGCGCGACTACCGACGCGCCCTGGGCGAATGGTGGGATCAGTGGGAGTCGACGCTCCGCGCCGACGAGCTGCCGCCCGACGCCCAGGTCGACGTCGAAGTGGTCCGCACCGAAGACGACAGGCCGGTCTTCCTCTTCCTGAGGCTCAGCGCGGAGTACGACGAACGCACGTTTTCGGAATCGAACACATTGGCCATCGGGCTGCCCCTCGACGGCCAGCCCGGATGGGCGCATTCCTCGTTGATATTCTCGCTCGAAGATATGCGGAAGAAACTCAAGCGAAAGGTCGTGAAGCACGTGCTCGGCGGGGGCCGCGGGCGCGACCCGGGGCCATCTGACGGTCGATCGCAGGAGTGAAGTGAGAACGTCTTAACCCTTTTTTCGAACCTCTCGACCGAGGGAACCATGTCCCACCACGGCAGCCAACCCTTCGAGTCCGCCTACCGGAATCTGATCGCCAAGGCCGAGGGCCTCGGCGCGACCGGGGCGTATCCCCGGGGCAAGATAGAACCCGCGATCGCCGAGAGGGTAGACCAAGCGACGGCGGAGCTCCGCCAGCAGCTGCACGCGGCCCGCAACGCGGAGCAGGCCGCGCTGTCGAAGCTCGCCCTGGCCGAGATCCGCGAGAAGATCCTCCGCGATGCGCTCTGGGACATCGGCAACTCGAAGGCATTCTTCGAGGGGGAGCGGACGCTGACGATGATCGCCAGGGCGGCGCTGAACGAGGTGATGGAACCATGAGTCATCCCCAGCAGCTCAGGCCCTGCCCCTTCTGCGGCTCGGACCACATCGAGCCCCGCTCCGAGGACGTCGCCGGATCGCCGCCGCTCGTCGTCCATTGGTGCGAGTGCTTCCTCTGCGGGGCCAGGGGCTCGCGGACGAGCGTGGGCCGGGTGCTCGCGGCGGCGTGGTGGGATTGGCGGATGCCCCCCAGGTCGAAGACCCCCCGGGTGCCCGGCCCGCCGGACCCGCCCAGGCGCCGCTGTGCCCGATGCAAATGCCCGTATACCGATCACGACCGGGCCACGGGCCGTTGCACTGCGGCCCATTGCGAGTGCTCGCGATACATGAATCCGGAGGTGGCATGATCGTCGTCCTCGACGTCCGCGAAAACCTCGTCTGGTGGCTGGTCGGCGGCCTGCTGGCGCTCGCGCTCGCGAAGGTCCGCAAGAAATCGGAAGCCGCGCCAGCTACCGATCAACCGGGCATACTTCGAACTTGAGTAGCAATAAAGGAAGGGAAATGAGCGACGTGCCCAGAGCGACCATGTCGGCCTTCGACGCGACGGAGATGGGGCCGATCAGGCTAGCCCTCGCGATTCTCGCGTTCGGGATCTTCACCGTGAAAGCCTACTTTATCCTCAAATTTCTCATCGAGATGATCGTCCAATGGCTCCGAGGGAAAACACGCCGGCCACCCAACTGAGACTGAGCCGGCCCATGAAGCGCATGCTGTCCAATCTCCTGGCCGGCGATCCCATCAATCAGGGGTGCCGCAAATGGCCGGGCGTCGGGGGTACGGTCAAGGTCCTGCGTGCCCTGCGATCGCGACATCTCATCACCGATCACGGCGATCTCACGGAGCTGGGCCGGAGCGTTGCCGAGCAACTGCCGGGCCAGAAGGTGCTGTTCGCGGCCCCGGCGAGCCGGGACCTGGCGGGGCAAAAGAGGATGTTCGAATGAGCCTCAGAGACGCGTTGGACCCCATCAAGGATAGGAGCTAGTCAATGGTTGGCATCACGCTGCATCTCCAGGGCGCCGGGATCTATCCGGACCTCGCCGAGAAAGACGTCATCCATATCGGTGAAGGCACGTCCTTCCATTTGGCACTCCTGCGCGGCGGCATGGCCTCCGGCAAGGACAGCGTCTCGTTCCGCTTCGACCTCCCCGACGGCCGGCCCGTGCTTATGCAGACATCGCTCGCCCTGCTCACCAACGCCGTCCACTGCCTGAACGTCGCGCCGCGATGACCATCAAGAGGAGATTCTTTCATGCTGGAAACCGATCCCGGCACCTTGCGAGCGTTCCGAATCAATGACTGCGACGTGTGGGCCGGCGTCAACCTTGAGGACGCGATCAGGAATGCATGCCGGGAGACCGGAGTCCCTCGCGAGGAGATCTACGACGAGTCCGAAGGCGGGGGCGAAGTCGATCCGACGGGCCTCGTTTACGTCGATGAGCTAGGGCCGATCAATTTCACGACGGTCGGCGAGATCCTCCGCAACGGGCTGAAGCGTTCGATGCAGGTTTCGAGCACGGAGTATTGATTCATGGTCGCCACGGTCCGCCAGCTGGACGACAAGTCCCCCGAGAAAAACTACACGATCGCCCTGTGCGACGCGTGCGGCGAGGAATGCCCGGAATCGAAGGTCCCGGGCCGCAAGCGCGGGATTGCCCCCTTCAACGCGGCGGTCGCCGCGGCCCTGCGGGCGGGCTGGACGCAGCGCGTCGAGGCCGAGAAACGTCCCCGGAGCATCGTCACGATCCTTCGCCTGCTCTGCCCCGCCTGCCTCGCCGAACGCAGTTGAAAACCTCACCCGGAGATCCCCGCATGTTCGAAGCACGGACGGACGACGAGCATTATTCCGCCCTCATCCTGGCGATGGGCATGGTCCTCGGCTCCCTGCAGGTCGACGGCCTGAAGGCGAGGCTGGCCGAGTCGATGGCCGCGGGCCGGCTGAGCGCGGGCTACGTGGCCATGCTGCGCGACGAGCTGTCTTCGGTGCTCGAGCGCGCCGAGGCCTCGCGGATCCGCGCCTCGGCGGTCGCGAAATAATCCGGGTCGCGCTCGATGCCCACGAACCTCCGCCCCTCGGCGATCGCCGCCACGCCGGTCGTCCCGGAGCCCATCGTGTTGTCCAGCACCAGGTCGCCCGGGTCGGTGTAGGTGCGCACCAGCCAGCGGAACAGGTCCACGGGCTTCTGGGTGGGGTGCTTGCCGTTGCGCCCCGGGCCTTCGCGGGCGAACCGGACGATCGTCCGCGGGAACCGCCTGCCGTCGCTCACCGTCTCGTAGGAGACCGCCAGCACCTTCTTGTCGCCGATGGTCGCGCACTTGTGGCCCCTGCGGAATTGCCGGTAGGGCTTGCCCTGTTCGAACTGGGGGTGATACGTGGTCAGCCCCCGGGCGAAGACCAGGATGTTCTCGTGGCCCCGCAGCGGCCTGCGATTGGCGTCGAGGAAGCCGGTGGACACGACCTTGTCCCACACGAGCTCGTACCGGAACCATTTCCGGTTGGAGTTGATCAGGTCCGTGGTGAACGGCTGGCACGCCGACAGGACGGCCACGCCCCGGGGCTTGAGCACGCGGAGGTAGTGCGCCCAGAGCGGCGCGAACGGGATCACCACGTCCCAGGGGCACGCGGTGGTGCCGTAGGGCAGGTCGCAGAGCACGGCCGAGACCGAGCCGTCCTCGACCTCGGCCAGGCGGCCGAGGCAATCACCGCGCAGCAGCCTGCACCCGTCGAGTTCGACGTCCATCCCCGGATCTCCAGTCGATGCCTGCTCAGGCGGCCGTCTTCTCGCGGGCATCGCCGGCCGCCTGGTGTGCCGCGACGGCCCGGCCGATCAGCTCCACAACCTGGGGAACGACCGAGTTGCCGAGGCATCGCAATCGGTCCACATGGTGGGGTAGCCCATCATCCACTCGACAAATTCGGGGTGAGGCCGCGCCTTGAAGGGCACCGGCTGGCGCCCACAGAGCCCGAGGACGGAGTGATACAACCTCGGCCCCAAGCTCGACGCGGTCCGCCAGGTCTCCCCCGCGCGGAGCTTCCAGGCGAAGCTCGACCCGCCCTCGATCGCCGTGGGGGTAGGCAACAATCCAGATCCTGTCCCGGAGATGGGGCGCGCCGACGTCGGCGGCCGGGATGCAATGCCACTCCGCATCGTACCCGAGCGCGGCCAGGTCCCCGAGTACGCGGTCGAGGCCCCTCGACCGGAGCGCGGCCACGTTCTCCACGATCGCGTAGCGCGGTCGAACCTCGCGAATGAGCCGCGCGTACTCGCGCCAGAGCCCGGACCGCTCGCCGTCGAGGCCGCGGCCCTTGCCCGCGTTGCTGACGTCCTGGCAGGGGAATCCGCCGCAGATGACATTGGGTGTGATCCCGTGGGACTTGAGCCGGCGTGCCGTGAGGGTGCGCACGTCTTCGAAGATGGGGACGGCGGGCCACTCCTTGCGCAGGACGCGGCAGGCGTACCCGTCCCGCTCGCAGAAGGCGACCGTCTCCATCCCGGCCCGCTCCAGGCCGAGGGCGAAGCCGCCGATGCCGCTGAACAGGTCCAGGACGCGCAGGCCCGTCGCCATGTGATCCGCTCTCCGCCGCCGATCGCGGGGCGCGACCCACGCGCCCCCATCGTGCCTGAATAAGTCGGGACGGGATGGCCTCTCGATCGCGAACCATCGCGAACCTTGGTGACATCTCGACACCTCCATGGGTTCTCCGCCCCTACCCGGGCTTCGCGTACCCGAGGGACTTGAGGACGCCCAGGAGCTCGCTGCCGGTGGGGAACTTCCGCCCGGTGGCCCGCCGATAGGCGTCGACGGCCCGCAGGAACTCCAGCTCGTCGGCCTCGTAGATCCGATCGTTGACGGCCGGATCCAGGCCGCGGGGCTTGCCCGCCCGCGCGGCCGACGCCCGCCTGGCGATCGCCGAGCGCCGCGCGGAGTCGGCACGCTCGGCGGGTGAGGCGAAGTCGTCCTCGGGCATCACCGCCTCCTGGGCCTGGCCGACTCGACGAGCCGGAGGTTGAGGTAGGCCGCGATCTTGGCGGCCGTGTCGAGGTACAGGTCCCTCTGGCCGGCCAGGAAGCGGCTGACCACGCGGGGATCGACGCCGGCGGCGTCGGCGACGGCCCGGGCCGACAGGCCGGTCTCGCCGATGGCGCGGCGGAGCTGCTCGCCCAGGCCGGCGGCCTGGGCGGCGGGCGGCCGTCGCGGGGGCCGGGGACCGGCCGGGACGGGGGGGGGGATCGTCGGGACGTCCACCTGGGCGTCGATCATGATGCGAGCCTCCTCTTGAGGACCTGACGGATGGTCGATTCGTTCCACGGCCGGCCCGACCTGCCGAGGATCTCCTCGGCGGCCAGGGCGCGGGCGATGGCCCGGGACTGCAGGCCCTCGGCGGCCAGCTCCGCGATCCGGGCCATCGCCCGGAGCTCGCCGGCGTCGGCCTCGAGGGAGACGCCGTCGGCCCCGAGCTTGCAGCCGACCGGCACCGACCCGACCCGCTCGCCCTTCGAGCGTTTGTGATTCAGGGCGTCCCGGGTCCGCTCGGCGATCGCCTCGCGCTCCCATTGCGCGAGGGTCATCAGGATGTTGAGCACCATCCGGCCGCCGGCCGTGCCCGTGTCGATCGAGTCGCCGAGCGAGATCAACGCCCGGGAGGCGCCCCCGCCCGCGCCGAAATAGCCCTCGATCAAGGCCGTCCAGTCCCGCAGCGACCTGGTGAGGCGGTCGAGTTTCGTGATCACCAGGGTCTCCGCCTCGCCCCGGTCGAGCCGCCCGAGGGCGAATCTCAGGCCCGGCCGGTCCAGGGACTTGGCGCTCACGCCGGCGTCGGAGTAGAGGGCGACCAGGTCCAGCCCGTCGGCCGCACATCGGGCCCGGATGCGGGCCTCCTGCGCGCCGAGCGAGACGCCCTCGTGCGCCTGCTCGTCGGTGCTGACCCGGATGTAGCCGATCGCGCGCAAGTCGAGTCTCCCGCTGGCTCGCCCGGAATCCCCGGGCGGGGCCGATCGGCCCGGGGTGGGGCCGATGGGCCGCATGGTATGCCGCGCCTCCGGGGCCGATCGGCCCCGGCTGATGCACGCCGTTCCGGGGCCGATCGGCCCCGCGATGGCCCCCGATCCCGGGGGTGCGCATAGCCGGTCGGCTATGCGCACCCCGCAGTGGTAAATCGCGACTCCCGCCCCTCCCGATCGGCGAATGCGCACGGGTACCGGCCACGCGCACCGGCGGTGGTACATCCCTCGGTCGATCGGCCCCTCGTGTACCACCGGCCCCCCGGCGCGCGGGGATTGCGCGGCCGGCGTCCGCCCGGCATCGCGTCCAGCTCGCTCGCGGTCGGTCCGCCGGTCGGTTACATGGCCGCCTCTGCGATGATGATGTTCGGGATTCAGGCGCGTGGGGGTACGCAGAAATCACGATGCGTGCGATCTGATAGGTCGCGATCGGCGGCCGGCCTGATCGGTCCACCGGCCCGGATCGGACCAAATCGGACCAAAATCGGGGCCTCGGCGCCCCGGAAGCCCCACGCCCCGGCCGTTCCGGAAAAACACTTACGCGCGAGGCCCCGCCCCGGCCGAGGCCGGCGCGTCGGGCGATCGCGGCGTCGGCGGAAAAGTCGGCCTGCCCTTCCCCTTCTTCCCGGCCTTCCTCTTGCCCCGTTTCCCCCTCCCGATCGTGCCGACGAACACGCCCAGGATCTTGCGGCGCTCGCCCGGCTTCAGCACGGTGACGCGGGCCGGCCGCATCGCCGCGGCCCGCTCGGCCGAGACCTTGGCCCGCTCGGAGCAGGCCCGGGCCAGCGCGCGGAAGCGATCCTCGTCGACCATGGGCGCGAGCTCCGGCTCCGGCTCGGCGCGGAACCGGTCGCGGATGGGCAGCTCGGCGATGGCCCTGGTCCGGGGCATGGGATAGCCCGTGTCCTTCTCCCGCTTCTTCCTCTCCTGGGGGGTTTCCCCCCGTTTCTTCATCACCCAGCGGTCGTAATCCTGGAGCACGTCCACGGTGATTGCCTCCTCGCCCTCGCCCTCGGTGCGCCAGTAAACCACGGGGAATTCGTCGACCTCGACGTCGAGCCACTCGGCGCCCTTGTCGCTCAGGGTCGCGTGCAGCCCCCTGGGATGGCCGGTCCAGAGCACGAGCCAGCCCAGCGCCGCCAGCCGGCGGGCGACGCGGTGGCGGCCCGGGAGGCCCTCCACCGCGGACCAGGTCCATTGCCCCGTCAGGATCGCGAGCACCTGCTTGCGGCCTGCGGTGCCGAGCTCGCTCGCCCGCCCGGGGGGGAGTTTCGACATCTGTGCCGCCGCGTCCCTCTGCGTCATCGTCGGCCCTCCCTGCCGGCGACGACGCCGGCCGGATCATCCTAAGTCGCTTCCATGGCCGTGGGAAGTTATGAGCGCGTGCTACCGATTTGATTGCGCCCCCTCGCGTGGGTTGGACCCATCGCGGATTCGCCTTGTGTTAGGCTGGATGCCGCATCCTCCGGCCCCCGATCCCGGCGCATTCTTTGCGCCTCGTCCCCCGTATAGGTTGTCGGCCTCGAAATTCCTGCGGCGCGTCGCCAGCGCCGATTCGCCCGCCCGGGACGCACCGGTGAACTCGACGATGACCCACCTCGCCCCACCTCGCGCCTCCTCGCCCCCGCCCCCGGCCCGGGGCCGTCGCCCGTCGGATCTGATCCCCGATCAGCGCCGCAAGCACCTCACGGCCCTGGCCCTCAAGCGGTTCCTCGACTGGCCCAACGCGATGATCGCGAATCATTTCGAGATCGAGCGGCGGACCCTGCAGCTCTGGTACCGCCGCTCCGAGCGATATCCGGAGTCGGCGACCGACGAGGGCCTGATGGCGGCCGTCAGGTGGGAGAAGGTGCTCGCGGCCCTGAACGTCCGCGCGATCATGAACTGAACCGGCCCGGACGGGCCGGCCCAACCCCGTCGCCAGGATCGCGATCCATGTCGATCTCCGATTCCCCGCCCGCCCGCCCCGAGTGGGTGAGGCGGCAGCTCCGTCGCGTCCGCGCCCGGTATGCCTCGGTCGAGGCCCAGGTCGAGGAGGCGCGCCTCTACCTGCATCGAACCGGCGGGCAGAGCCCCCTGGGGATCGCCCACATGGAACGGCTCAACGCCAAGCTGGGCTATCTGCGCGCCGCGAACAAGGCCCTCCTGCTCGAACTGGCCGAGGACGAGGGATGAGCGCCCACCGCCCCCGCAATCCCTTGACGCCCGAGCGTCTGCAGCTCGCGGAGAGCCACCTCCCGCTCGCCCTGACCATGGCCAGGCCCTTCCAGACGACCCGCCCCGGGCTGCGCGAGGAATACCGGTCGGTCGCGTTCCTGGCGGTCGCCGATTCGGCCGGGAGGTTCGACCCGGGACGCGGCCGGAAGTTCGGCGCCTTCGCCAAGGGGAGGATCCGCGGGGCGTTGCTCGACGCCCAGCGCGAGACGTTGCCCCTCGGCTATCGCTACTGCGGCCGATCCGGCCCGGAGGTCCGTCCGTTGCCCTACGACACCGCGTCGCCCGACGAGCCCGTGGGTGCCGACCTCGAACGCGTCGAGGCCGTGGCGGCCCTCCTGGCGGCCCTGCCGGCCCGCCACGCCGCCGTGATCCGGCTGATCTACTTCGAGGGGCTGAGCCAGCACCAGGTCGGCCGCGAGCTCGACCTGGCGCAATCGCGCGTCTCGGAGCTGCACGCGGAGGCCCTGGAGTTCCTCCGGGGCCTGGTCTCGGACTCGGACACCGGGGGGATCTCGTGATGGCCGCGTGGCTCCTGAGCCTCCTGAAAATCGTGCCGCCGGTGATGCCGCTGGTGGTGTGGCCGGTCGCCGCTCGCCTGGTGCCCAAGCTCAAGCAGATCGGCGAGGCGCTGTACACGACCGCGTACATGCTCGGCTTCGTCGACGGCTTCAACACCGGCCTCTCCCTCGGCCTCTGGATCGGCACCGCCAGCGGTGCCGTGGCCACCGTCTCGATCGTCGCCATCGGTTACTGGGGTTTCTTCAAAAGAGTAAAGTGAGGTCGCGATGAAGCGCACGTTGATCCGGCTGGCGGTGCCGATGCTGGCCCTGCTCTCCCTCCACCTGCTCCCGACGTTCGCCCGGGCCGACGAGCCCGAGGCCGCCCCGAAGCCGCCGATGCCGTGGGTGACCGCCGCGCGGATCCGCGTCGAGGCCACGAAGCTCGTCGGCCTGCAGCGCAAGACCGAGTTCTATTCGGGCTCCGGCACGGTCGTCTACTCGACGCCCGAACGGTCGCTCATCCTGACCTGCAACCACCTCTTCGAGGCGAAGAACAAGGTCACCGTCGACCTCTTCCACCCCGACGCCGAACGGACCCCGAAGGGCCATCTGCAGCTCCGCTTCCTGGAGACGCACCCCGCGAAGGTCCTGGGCCGCGATCCCAGGTGCGACGTGGCCCTGGTCGAATTCCAGCCCGGTCGCGTGCTCGCCTGCTCGCCCATCGCGCCG
Source organism: Planctomycetota bacterium (assembly GCA_028291545.1). Lineage (GTDB taxonomy): Bacteria > Planctomycetota > Planctomycetia > Isosphaerales > Isosphaeraceae > JAQGHR01. The sequence goes on from JAQGHR010000031.1 coordinate 132,456, forward strand.
GAATCGTTCAAACTGTCCCCGGGCATGGCCCTCACGGCCGTGGGATGCGGCGAGGGGAAAGACGCGACCGTATGGTCGACCGAGGTGACCGAGCTGGCCCAGGCCATCCCGGGCTGGACCCGGTGCCGCAGCCGGCCGAAGCAGGGCCGGTCCGGGGGCGGCCTGTTCACCCCGGACGGCGTGCTGGTGGGGGTCTGCGACTTCGCCGAGATCAGTGAGGATTACGGCCAGTACGCCTCGCCCGAGACGATCCGCAACGTCCTGTTGCGCGCCGGCCTGCTGCAGACCATGACGGGCTGGCCGCGCACGAACTGCCCGCCGCAGGGCTGCCCCACCTCGCCGTCGCCCCAGCGGCCCGCCCAGGCCGAGCCGGGCTATCGTGCGCCCCAGTGGGCGGCCGCGACGCCCCCGCCCGCGATGCCCCCGACGCCCGGGAAGTCCGCCCCGGACCCGCCCGGCACGGCACAGGCGGCCCCGGCCCCCGCCGTGGCCTCCGTGGCCTCGTTGAGCATGTCGCCGAAGGCGATCCTGTCGGAGATCGAGGCGGCGTTGCCGGAGGGCTCGCACATGCTCGCGATCGGCGCCGGCCTCGTCGCGCTGTTCTACCGCCGGCGCGACACCGCCGTCGAAGCCTATCGGATCTCCCCCGGCCGGTTCACCGCCGCCGCCTGACCGTCCCCGGGCCGGCCGCGTGGCCGGCGTCGCCACCCACCCGTCGCAGCACCCCGGGGCCGATCCCGTGAAAACGATCCTCGCGTCCGTATTCCTGTGCGCCTGCATCGCCGCCCGGTGGATCCGCACCCGCCGCGCCTCCCCGGGCCTGCCGGCCGGCTTCGCCTCGCTGGTCGGCGGCGCGATCCGCTCCATCGGCGAGCACACGACCCACGAGCTGGCCGAGGAGATCGCCCGGCGGATCCGGTCCGACCAGGAGGCCTCGGCGCGCCACAAGACCAACGAGGAGATGCTCAAGGGCATCGCCGCCCTGATCGCGAAGCCCGAGGCGTCCCCTCCGCCGGACCCAAAAGCCTGATCCGCGCCCTGAATGAGGCCTGGGGCGCGGGCCGTTGGCGCATCGTCCCGAGCAGGCCCAAACCCCCTGAGAGCGAGAGCACCGTCCCATGACGCTCCCGGCCCCGTTGCGCTTCGTCCTGACGCGCCTCCTCCCCGCCCTGCTGATCGGGATCGTCGTGCCGCTCGCGGTCATCGGCCTGCAGGCGATGGACGACATCCGCCGCGGCGAGCTCGTCCACAACCCTTACTGGCGGACTCGCACGCTCCACGTCTCCGCGCCGTCGCCGGCACGGACCGGGCCTGCGTGCCCTTACCACCCGGACCACACCGAGACCCCGATCCGATGCCCCACCGCCCCCTGCTCGTCCGCGCGGCCGACGCCCTGCTCACCGGCCTGTACCGCGCCGCGATCGCCCTGTGCCTGCTCATCCTGCTGGCGCTGGCCGTCGGATCGCTCGCCGCCGACCCCGCCACGTGGCGGGCGCCCCGTCGTCCCCCGGCCGTCGAGCCGGCCAGGGATGCCGGCGCCTGCGAGCTACCGCGGTGCAGCTGCCGCGCCTTCCGCTGATCTGAGCTGAGTCGAGCCGAGCCGTCCTGACGCCCCTCCTCCACCCTCATCGAGATCGCCGCCATGATCTATCGTTTCGGACCCGGCCGCGGCCACACCGTCACCGCCAAGGGGAACGCCCCCGTCCCGGTCGTCATCGACGAGATCCTCGACGTGGACGGCGTCGAGACCGTGAAGCTCACCGTGCCGCCCCACGCGCCCGGCGAGGTCACCCTGACGCGGATCTTCGCCGTGTGCGCGCTGCAGCCACCCGGGCCGAGCGACACGCCCCAGAGCTACCTGGACGGCCCCGCCCGGTATGTGGGCTTCGCCGACGTCGCCGGCGACCACACCGCGGCCCAGGCCCTCGCCATCCCCGTGCCCAACGTCCCGCCCGGGGCCTGGTACTTCCAGACCATCCTCCAGTTCGACGAGAACACGCCGCCGGCGACCGCTGAGGCCGCCCCGGACGCGGCGACCCCGGACGCGGCGACCACGCCGGCCTGAGGCGGTCGGGCCGACGGGCGCGACGAGGCGCCGGCGCGATGAGGCGCTCACGGGGGCGACGACGCCCCCACATTTCCCCGTGTTATCGCTTTCCGGTCCGGTAACGAGCTAACAACGAGGTTCCCGATGGAGTTCACCCGCGAAGATCGCCGCCGCCGCGCCCTCGGCCTGGCCGAGCATCTCACCGCCGCGCGGATCCCCGTCGAGCGGTCGGTGGTCTACGTGCTCACCCCGGAGAAGCTCGCGCCGGCCAGGCGTGGCGGATCCAACCGCCGGATGAGGCGGGCGGGCGAGGCCGAGGCCAGGGCATCGAGCTGAGGTCCCCACCATGAGCGACCCCGAACGACCGCCCTTCGCCTGGACCGCCACGACCGAGGCCGCCGCGCTCGACCTGGCCGCCGACAACCTGACCGATCGCCAGATCTCCGCGAAGCTGGATATCGCGCGGTCGACCTTGTCGGTGTGGAAGCTCCATCCCGAGTTCGCGGCCCGCGTCGACGAGTTCCGGGCCGAGATCCGCGAGTCGATCAGGAAGAAGGGCATCGCGGTCAAGGAGAACCGGGTCCGGGCCCTGAACACCCGCTGGAAGGCCCTCCATCGCGTCATCGAGGCGCGGGCGGCCGAGATGGAGGAGATCCCGGGCGGGGACACCGGCCTGCTGTGCCACACGGTCCGCGGCATCGGCCGCGGCGAGGACTTCGAGCGGATCGACGTCTACGAGGTGGACACCGGCCTGCTCCGCGAGCTCCGCGAGACGGAGAAGCAGGCGGCCCAGGAGCTGGGCCAGTGGGCCGAGAAGCACGAGCACACCGGCCCCGACGGCGGCGCCCTGATCCTCACGTTCAAGGCCGCGATCGAGAAGGTCTACGGGGAGCGGCCGGCCGAGCCGGCGGAGGCCGGCGAACCCGAGTCCTAACCACCGGCCGGGCACCCTCCCATGGCTTCGTGCGTCGACGAGCGATACTTCGCGTCCGCCCGGGACGCCGGCGTCCCGATCGACCAGCTCCTGAACCTGGTGGGCGCCGGGATCGTCCTGCAGCCCCGACAGCTCGCCGCCTCGGCGATGGCCCGGCTCTGCGATTTCGAGTGGGGCCCCACCGAGATCGGCTACGGCGGCGCCCGCGGCGGCGGCAAGAGCCACTGGGCGATCGCCCAGCTCGCGGACGACTGCCTGCGGTACCCGGGGCTCAAGTGCCTGCTGCTCAGGAAGGTGGGGAAGGCCAACCGGGAGAACTTCGAGGACCTCCGGCGCAAGGTCCTGCCCGGGATCCGCACGAGCTACAACAAGACCGAGGGGACGCTCACCTTCGCGAATGGCTCGGTCATCAAGACCGGACATTTCCAGAATTCCAGCGATGTCGATGCGTACCTCGGGCTCGAATATGACGTGATTTTGGTCGAGGAAGCGACCACGTTGACCAAGTCCAAGGTCGACGACATCCTCACCTGCAACCGCACGAGCAAGCCCGGCTGGCGGCCGCGGGCCTACTTCACGACCAATCCCGGGAACGTCGGGCACGCGTGGTTCAAGGCCAGGTTCATCGACCCCTGGCGGCGCGGGGCCGAGACCGAGACGCGGTTCGTCCAGGCCACCGTCCGCGACAATCGCCACGTCGATACCGGGTATCACGCCAAGCTCAAGCGGCTCACCGGATGGAAGCGGAGGGCGTGGCTCGACGGCGACTGGGACATCGCGGCGGGGCAGTATTTCACGACCTGGCGGCACGACACCCACGTCCGGCCGGACATCGGGTACGGCTTCGCCGAGCCCGACTGGCGGGTGTGGCTCTCGCTCGATTACGGGTTCGCGCACTACACGGCCGCGTACCTGTTCGCCATCGATGGCGACGGCACCGCGTATTGCCTGGACGAGCACGCCCAGCGGGGCTGGCTGGTGGACGCCCACTGCGAGGCGATCACGGCCATGCTCGAACGGAACCGGATCGCTCGCCATCGGGTCGAGACCATCCTCGCCGGCGGCGACGTCTTCAAGCGTGAGAGCGACGGCGAGCGAGTCTCCGACGATTACGAGCGCCACGGCTACAAGCTCGAGCGGGCCAACATGAGTCGGGTCGACGGGGCGGCCGAGTTCCTCCGCAGGCTCGGGGACGTGGACCGCACTCCGCCGCTGCGGCCCAGCCTGTACATCTCCGACCACTGCTCCGGGCTGATCGATTGCATCCCCGGCCTGATGCACGACCCCGCCCGTGGCGAGGACGTCAAGAAGGTCGATTGCGACGACGACGGCTTCGGGGGCGACGACTACTACGACGGCGCCCGGTACGGCCTGATGCACGTGGCCACGCCGCCCCCGCCGAAGCTGATCCGCACGCCGGGGCGCAGGGTGTTCTGACCCGCTCCGAACCGATCCACGAGGGCGTCCGATGACGAAGCGCGAAGTGTTCGACGGCCTCAGCAAGTTGTTCGACAAGACGAGCAAAGAGGCCGGCGACAACGCCTATGCACAAGTGTATGCAAGGCCCGTCCTGGACGGCATCTTCGCGATCACGAGCCATCTCTACAGCGAGCCCAACGATTTCGACGCCCCCGACGCCCCGACCGTCCTCCTGACCGGCGAGAGCCCGCTCGCTCGCGTGCTCGCGGACCTGCCGCCCGGCGTCAAGGTCACGATCGAGAAGGCATCCTGACGTGCTCAACAGCGAACCCCTCGCGACCACCCCCGCCAGCAAGACGCTCGTCGCCCGGCGGCATCCGGAATGGCGCGAGCATCAGATGCGATGGCGCTGGCTGCTCGACTCCCTCGAGGGCGGCGAGCGGTACAGGCAGGCCGTCTACGGCTTCGACCGCCGCGGCATGCCGGTCCGCAACCTGATCCGGCACAAGCGCGAGTATCCCGAGCCGCGCGAGGCCGACGCCGGCGGCTACGGCCCGGGCGCCCCGGCCGGCGCCGATCAGGCGTTCGCGGCGACCGACGACGATTACGAGCTCCGCCGGGCCAGGACGCCGGTGCCGACCTTCGTCGCCGAGAAGATCGGCGACCACCTGGACCGGGTCTTCGCCCGCGAGGTGAAGCGCGAGGGCCCCGACGCCCTGGCGGCCTGGTGGGCCGACGTCGACGGCATGGGGGCCGACATCGACTGCTGGCTCCGCGACCTGGCCGCGCCGGCCCTGCTGGCGTGCGGCTCGCTCGACGTGCTCTTCGACCACCCGGTGCGGCCCGACGGCGAGGCGGTGCTCACCCAGGCCGACGTGATCCGCCTGGGCCTCGGGGCCTGCGTCGCGACCATCGTCCTGCCGGAGAATATGCTGTGGTGGAGGCTGGACGCCAAGGGGCGTTACGTCGAGTGCCTGGTGCGCGAGTATGCCGACCCGGCCGCGACGCCGGCGTCGGCCCCGAACGCCCCCTCGGGCGTGGTCGAGACGGCCGCCCCCGCGGAACGCTACCGCCACTGGACGGCCCGGGATTCGGCCCTCTACGATCGCGACGGCCGCGAGCTCGCCCGCCTGCCGCACCGGTTCAATCGCGTGCCGATCGTCCGGCTGCTCACCCGCCGCAAGGCGCGGTGCCGCAACGTCGGGCAGTCGAGCTACGAGGGGATCGCGGAACGGCAGCGCGAGTATTACAACCGCGACTCCGAATTGATCCTGTCGGACACCACGCAGGCCCACCCGCTCCTGCAGGGCCCCGAGGACTTCGTGCAGGCCGACGGCACGATCCCGATCGGGCCGAGCTGGCTCCTGCCCAAGAAGAAGAGCACCCACGCCGGCACGACGTCGTACGAGGGCTTCGACGTCGTGAACTTCCCCAAGGACGGGGCGGATTCGCTCCGCACCAACAAGCAGGACCTCCGCGACGAGGTCGACCGGGACGCCGGGACGGCCAAGCCGGCGGGGATGACGGGCGCCGGGACCGTCAGCCAGTCGGGCATCTCGAAGGGCTTCGACAACGAGGTCCTCAACAACAAGCTCGCCGGCGTCGCCGACGTGCTCGCCCACGCCGAGAAGCTCCTGGCGGAGTTCGCGCTGGTCGTCCTCGGCGACGGGGAGCCCGATCCCGCGGGCCTCGACGCGGTCCGGGTCGAGTACTCGAAGCAGTTCGACCTCACCGACATCACCGACCTCGGATCGTACATCGGGGCCATCCTGCGAACGATCGTCACCCCCGGGGCGATCCGGGCGCCCAAGATCACCGCGGCGTTCCTCAAGGACATGATTCGCCAGGCCCTGCCCGGCCGCGACGACGCGACGTACGCCGCCTGGGATCAGGAGATCGACGCGGGCCTGGCCCAGGAGGTCGAGGCCGCCAAGGCGGCCCTGGCCGCGGGGCCCGCCAACCCCACCGTCCCACCGACGACCCAGAAACCCCCCGGAGCTTGACCCGCGATGCTACGACGCCTGCTGCTTGATCCGAAGGCGACCGAGGGCGGCGCCGCCACCACGACGCCCCCGGCCCCGGCGCCCCCGGCCCCGACGCCCCCGGCCCCGCCCCCCGCCCCGGCCACGGTCACCCTGCCCGCCGACGAGCTGGCCAGCCTCTACGACGCCCGGCGCAAGCTCTCGGACTTCGAGGTCAACCAGCAGAAGGCCCTCGAGGCCAAGGAGCAGGAACGGCTCCTGGTGGTCGCGCAGAAGGGCGACGTCGACAAGGCGTTCGAGAAGTTCAAGGGCGACGCTGGGGCGAAGTACACGACCCTCGAGCAGAAGTTCCTCGACCGCGAGCGGTCCCTCGTCGTGGCCGAGGCCCTCAACGGCCGCACGTTCGTCTCCGCCGACGCCGCCACCCAGGCCCGCGAGCTCCTGGGCCACCGGATCGAATCCGTCCTCGGCGCCGACGGCTCGGTCATCGTCCGCGACAAGCTCACGGGCAAGCCCGCCGCCGGCGTGATCAAGGAACTGCTCGACTCGCCCGCCTTCGCGCACTACCAGCCCGCCAGGACCCAGGGCGGCGCGGGCGGCGGCGGCGGCGACCCGCCCCCCGACGGCGGCCAGGGCCCGAAGCCCGGCTCGATCGAGGCGATCGCGGCGAGCTACAAGAAGTCGCAGGGCGAGTACGCGAGCTGGGGCCTCGGCCCCGTCGCGAAGAGCTGACGCGCTCCGCGGTCCCCGCCACCGGCCGGCGGCCGCGGAGCATCCCCTCCTCCTCCCTCACGGCCACCGTCTCCCCCCTCTGACCACTTCTTTCAAGAGATAGGGCTCCCATGGCACTCTACGATCAGGGGGTCACGACCCCCAACAATTCCGTCGCCGGCGGCGTGATCCAGCCCGACGTGTTCGGCGTGGCGATCAACTGGTATGTCAACCGCACGCCGCTGCTCTCGCGCCTGCCGAAGCTGCCCACCGGCGGCGACAGCTTCCTCTTGACCAACGACAACTGGCGTCCCCGCTCGGTCGTCACCACGGCCGCGATGACGGACACCACCGGCACGGTCGTGACCGTCGCCGATTCCTCGAGCTTCGACGTCGGCGACGTGCTCCTGATCGGCACCGAGGTCCTGCTCGTGACGGCGATCGCCTCGGCCACCACCCTGACGGTGTCCCGGGGTTACGCCGCCTCGACGCCCGCCACCCACCTGATCACCGTGAACTGCTACCTGATCACCAACACCCGCACCGGCGCCGAGATCGACATCAACGCGATGTCCAAGGTCCCGATCACCGTCGAGCAGTACAACCAGACGGTGATGCACGCCTACCAGGTCGGCGGCAGCCTGCAGGCCAGCACCAATTACGTGTCCGCGTACAACTCGCCGCTCGATCGCGACAAGATGATGGCGATCCAGCACTGCGTCGACGACTTCGAGACCGGCGCCCTGTACGGGGCCGGGCTCAAGCGTGCGAGCAACTCCACGCGCCCGCTGATGAAGGGCATCAAGACCCTCCTCGTCACGAATAAGGTGACCTCGCCGACGAACGCCTCGGCCTACAAGCCGTCGGACTGGATCCGCGACGCGATCCAGCCCTGCTACGACCGCGGCGGCCAGCCGGCGGTGATCTTCGTCTCGACGAACTTCCTCACCGGCCTCTCGGTCTGGGGCAATTACGCCCAGCGCATCGACGCCGGGGTCTCGGTCTTCGGCACCCCGATCGACGTCTTCGCGGTGTCGTTCCTGCCCGGGCTGGCGATCATCCCCCACCCGCTCCTGCTGCCGTTCACCTCGTTCACGATGAGCCGCGACGAGGTGCGGATCCGCATGAAGCGGCGGCTGTTCGAGAAGCCCCGCGGCTCGCGCGGCGACGCCGAGGAGGGCGACTACATCATGGAGGGCGCCGTCGAGGTCGACAACGAGGCGCATCACGCCTGGGTCGAGGGCATCACCGCGTTCTCCGCCACCTGATCCGACGCGCGGCCCGGGCTCGGATCGCCCGGGCCGCGCGTCGCCTCCCCTCTCGCCGCCGCCGTCCGTCCTGCCCACCGTCCGCAAGCCCCATCCCAGGGAGTCTCGCCGTGCCCGACCGCTATCGCTTCCCCGGATTCACGCCCTTCCTCCGGCTTGCGGAAGCCGGCGTCACCGACCTCTCGATCCTGTCGCACGCCCGCCGGCAGCCCGCGCTGGCCGCCCTGGCGTCGCTCTGTGCCCAGGCCGCCGACGCGCCGGCCGAGCACGTGGCCGAGATCTTCGCGCACGGCCTCAAGGCGAGGGACGGGC